>NZ_AQXS01000011.1:0-587190 GCF_000376905.1 Thioalkalivibrio sp. AKL6
AGCGCCACCACTACAACGTCATCCCGGCCGCAGCACCACCCCACCTCGTCATCCCGGCCGTAGCGCAGCGAAGAGCCGGGATCTCCCACGCCGGACCAACACCAAACGCCAGTACAACCACCCACGCCAGAGATCCCGGATAACCGCCACGCGGTTTCCGGGATGACGACGCATGGGACCTGGCTGTGAGGTAGTGCGGAAACCCGCAAACCGAACTACGGCCGAACCCGGTCCCCCGATCCGCGCCCCAGCACCGTCAGCACCAGATACCGGAAGTACGCCCGGACCGTCAGGGCATCCAGCATCTGCCGGTCCACCTCGGCCAGCTCGCGCGGCGTGGACATATCGATCCCGCGAATCTGTGCCAGCCCGGTAATCCCCGGCCGCGCATCCAGCACGCCGCGCGCCGCCCTCTCCTGCAGCAGCTCTTCCTGGTTGAACAGCCCCGGCCGCGGCCCCACCAGGCTCATCTCGCCCTTCAGCACATTCCACAACTGCGGCAGCTCATCCAGCTTTGTCTTCCGCAGAAAGCGCCCCAGGGGCGTCACCGCCGAGGCCTCGGCCAGATGCGTCGCCACCGATGCCGTATCCGGTCGCATCGTGCGGAACTTCACCAGCACAAAAGGTCGCTGATAGCGCCCCACCCGCTCCTGCCGAAACAACGGCGAACGCGACTCCATCCAGCCCAGCACCCACAACACCAGCAACACCGGCGCCGCCACCACCAGCCCCAACACCGACAACACCACATCCAGAACCCGTATCAAAACACTCTCACATCTATTCCTACATGTAGGCGCCCAGCTCCCTGGGCGATCACCACGCTAACCCATACCCCATCAGCCAGCGGCTGGCCACCTATGCCAAACGCCACTCCCGTAGGAGCCGCCTCGGCGGCGAAGCCCCCGCCAAAGCCAGAAAACCACCAACCACCCCGTCATCCCGGCCGCAGCGCCGCCCCAAATCGTCATCCCGGCCGCAGCGCAGCGAAGAGCCGGGATGACAGCAGGACCGTAAGCCAGCAGCTTAGGGTGCTCGAAGCCCCAGCAAGGGCATTCCCGGTACATCCCGTATTCACGGAACGATTGGCCAGGCGACACACTCGAACATATAATCCCACTTATATGCTTAGCAGGAGGAACGTATGGGCCAAATCACCATCTACCTCGACAATGACCACGAACAGCGCCTCAAGCGCGCAGCTCAATCGGCCGGCATCCCCGTCAGCCGCTTCGTCGCACGGCTGGTAGAAGAAAACACCCGAACCGAGTGGCCCCACTCCGTCCGCACCCTGGCCGGTCAATGGAATGACTTCCCCACGGTCGAGGAACTGCGCGACACGCCCCCGGACAGCCCCCGCGAAGCGCTGTGAAATACGCCCTGGACACCAACACCCTGATCTATTTCTTCAAGGGTCAGGGCAAGGTCGCCGAAAACCTGCTGGCCACAGCACCCTCCGACGTCCTCGTTCCCGCCATTGTGGTGTACGAGCTCGAAACCGGCATCGCCAAGTCCAGCGAGCCCGAAAAACGCCAAAAGCAGCTGGCCGAGCTACTCGATGTCGTCACCGTCCTCCCGTTTGACCGACCCACCGCCAGCCATGCCGCCCGCATACGCGCCCACCTCGAGCAACAGGGCACACCCATCGGCCCCATGGACACACTGATCGCCGCCACCGCCCTGGCCCACAACGCGAGCCTCGTCACCCACAACGTGGCCGAGTTCCAACGGGTCCCCAGTCTCCCACTCACCGACTGGTTCACCTGACCCGCAAGCCCCTCCCGGCCATCCCGACCACACCCCACTACAACCCGTCATCGCGAGGAGCAAAGCGACGAAGCGATCTCCAAAGCCAACCCCCGCAGCCGATCCATCATCGGCGGCCGCAGCGCCACCACTACAACGTCACCCCGGCCGCAGCGCAGCGAAGAGCCGGCATCGCGCACGGATGGGATTCCACAGCCACTGTGCTATCGCTGGACGGTGGAGATCCCGGATAACGGCTTCGCCGTTTCCGGGATGACCCGGGAGGTTAATCCTGCGGGGCGACGGAGCAGGCCGTCTCCGCGGTAACCCCTTGCCGTCATCCCGGCCGCAGCACCACCCCACACCGTCATCCTAGCCGTAGCGCCGCCCCACCCCGTCATCCCGGCTGCAGCGCCGCCCCACCCCGTCATCCCGGCCGTAGCGCAGCGAAGAGCCGGGATCTCCCACGTCGGGACCACACCAAACGGCAGAGTCACCACCCACGCCAAAGATCCCGTATAACCGCTCCGCAGTTTCCGGGATAACGGCCAACAACAAAATCCTCTCCGCCCCAGTGTCGCATCTACTAAGGAGACGCCAATCGCCCATGAATGCGAACGTGCACATTCAAAGACATCTCTCTAGACTGGGATGCATGAGCCATCGCACCGAAATCGATCGCATTCGTGCAGTGTTGCGACACCATCACGAGCTGGAGCTAGCCATTCTGTTCGGGTCCCTGGCGAGCGGAAAAATGCATCCACATAGCGATGTCGACCTCGCCGTCAGCGCGGGAGCGCCGCTTCCAGCCACCACGCGCATCGCGCTCATCGAAGAAATTGCCTCCACCACCGGGCGTCCCGTGGACCTCGTGGACCTCACCCAGGCCGGCGAACCCTTACTGGGCGAGATCGTCACACGCGGCATCCGCCTGATCGGACAAGACGAGGCCCACGCGCGCGTCCTCACACGCCACTTGCTCGACCAGGCCGATTTTTCCCCCTACCGCGACCGCATTCTGGCCGAACGGAGACAAGCGTGGATCGCCGGGTAATCGAACAAAAGCTCGAAACGCTGCGCTATTGCGTCCAGCGGGTCGCGCAACGTTGCCCGGACACCCCCAACGAACTCCAGCAAGACCCGGACACACAGGACATCATTGCCCTGAACCTGTCCCGTGCGGTGCAACAATGTGTCGACATTGGAGCCCATCTCGTGACCGCGCTCGAACTACCCCCTCCGGACACCATGGGCGAGACATTCGACCGTCTCGCGGAAGGCGGCATCATTGAAGCGAGCCTGGCCGACCGGCTCAAGAAGGCCGTCGGGTTTCGCAACATCGCTGTCCACAACTACGAGCGTATCAACTGGGGGATCGTCCACGCCGTGTGCTCGCGCCACCTCGACGACTTCCGGACCTTTGCACGCACAGTCAACGAACGCCTCTGACGCGCCCCCCCTTCGACCGGGTACAACCATCGATTTGCACGATCCGCCCCCCGTAGGAGCCGCCTCGGCGGCGAAGCCCCCGCCAAAGCCGGAAAAGCCCCAAACCACCCCGTCAACGCGAGGAGCCAAGCGACGCGGCGATCTCCAAGGGCTATCCCAAAGGCCATCCCATCACCCGGCCGCAGCGCCACCGCCCCCGCCATCCCGGCCGCAGCGCCGCCCCACCTCGTCATCCCGTCCGCAGCGCACCGGAGAGCCGGGGTCTCCCGCGCCGGCATTACGCGCCGACCGTGCCGCACCTCAGCGCCCCGATCCCGGATACCCGCAACACGGTTTCCAGAATGATGGCCTGACTCAGATCCCCGTAGGAGCCGCCTCGGCCGCGAAGCCCCCGCCAAAGCCCGAAAACCACCAAAGCACCACGGAACCTAACCCCGTACCCGATCCCCGGAACCCTTCCCCGTCACCGTCAAAACCAAATACCGGAAATAGCCCGCCAGCGTCAGTGACCCAATCATCTTCGCATCCACCTCGGCCAGCCTCTCGGGGTCCGACATATCGATCCCGTTCACCTGCGCCAGCCCGGTGATGCCGGGGCGCACCGCAAACACCCCGCGTGCCTCGCGCGCCGCGATCAACTCCACCTGACTCACCAGACAGGGACGCGGCCCCACCAGGCTCATCTCGCCCTTCAGGACATTCCACAACTGCGGCAGCTCATCCAGCTTCGTCTTGCGCAGAAAGCGCCCCAGTGGCGTTATCGAAGAGACCTCGGCCAGATGCGTCGCCACCGACGCCGTATCCGGCCGCATCGTGCGAAATTTCACCAGCACAAACGGCCGCTGATAGCGCCCCACGCGCTCCTGCCGAAACACCGGCGACCGCGACTCCATCCAGCCCAGCACCCACAACACCAGCAACACCGGCGCCGCCACCACCAGCCCCAAAACCGACAACACTACATCCAGAACCCGTATCAAAACGCCTCCCCTCTATACCAACCTGACCAACCTGTAGGAGCCCAGCCCCTGGGCGATAAGGGCTCAACCAACGCCCCAATCGCCGAGAGGGCTCGGCTCCTACACGGCCCAGAATCACTGTAGATGCATAGTCCCATGCCCCCGTAGGAGCCGCCTCGGCGGCGAAGCCCCCGCGCCAAAGCCCCCATCGCCGGGAGGCTCGTCTCCGACAGGCCCAGAGCCACTGCAGCCACATGCCACCCCGCGTAGGAGCCGCCTCGGCGGCGAAGCCCCCGCCAAAGCCCAAAAACCACCAACCCTCTCCCCCTTGACGGGCGGCTCCAGACCCCCTCACGTCATCGCGAGGAGCGACGCGGCGATCGCCATGGGCACCCCCAACGGTAGCCTCATCCCCGTCGGCATGTGCCCAACCGGCCGCGAAGCCTCCTGACCGTATACCGACGCGCGCAGGCACTTCGCGGCGAGCCGGCTTCTCGTGGCTTGCCTAGAAGCGTATTTTGTGTACAGCTTATGTGTACACATTGGATCCTGGAGCAACATGAAAGAGTTCAACGTCCGCGACGCCCGAGAACAGCTCTCCAGCATCCTCAACGAGGTGGAGCGAGGCGAGGAAGTCTGCATCCTGCGCCGGGGGCGGCCCGTCGCGCGCGTCGTGCGGCCCGCAGGGGAGCCCCCGGGGTTTCGTTCCCGTGCAGACTTGCGGCAGAGCGTGCCGCCCATGCGGGAGGCGTCCGTCGATACGGTTCGCACCCTGCGGGATACCGAACGCTACTGATGTTCTACGCAGACACCAGTGCAGTCCTGCCGTTTTACCGCAGCGAACCCGCCAGTGACACCATCGAACAGCTCTTGCTCGCGCAGCGCCAGCCGCCCGTCATCAGTGAGCTGGTGCGTGTCGAGTTTGCTTCGGCACTGGCCCGGTGGGTCCACATGGGCGAATTGGACGAGCCCCAGGCCAACCGGATCGAGTCGGCCTTTCACGAAGACGTTCGTGAGGGGCGTTTTCGCCTCGTTTCGCTGGACCCAAGTACCTTTGACCGAGCCATGCACTGGCTGCTCACGCGCCGCACAAGCCTGAGGACGCTGGACGCCCTGCACCTGGCGTGCGCCGAGGCGTGCGAGGCCCCTTTACTAACCCTCGATCAGGCACTCCTGGCATCAGCAGAATTCCTCGGCGTCGCTACATTCTCCGATCTCGCGCCCCTGTAGGAGGCCAGCCCCCTGGCCGATTGGATGTTGGACAGGCCCCATCGGCCAGAGGGCTGGCCTCCTACACCCAAGGCTACCCCCCGTAGGAGCGGCCTTGGCCGCGAAGCCCCCGCCAAAGCCCGAAAACCACCAATCCTAACGACGCAACGGCCCCACCGCCCGCCGCAACCCCTCATCCAGCGAAACCGGCGGCGTCCACGCAAGCACCTCCCGCGCCTTCGAAGCATCCACCTGCAACGAGCCCAGCAACCGCCGCGCCATCTCCCCCTTGCCCAGCGCCGACGCCCCGGCCCGCAACATCCAAACCGGCACCGGCACCAACCGCGCCGGCCGCTCCAGCGCATCGCCCACCTTGCGCAACAACCCGGCCGTGGACACGTCCTCCCCATCCGCCACCAGGAAGGTTTCCCCCGCCGCGGCAGGATGCTCCAGACACGTCACCATCAGATCCACCAGATTATCCAGCGCCACCAGACTGCGCCGATTCTCTGTGACCGCACCCAGCGGCAACGGAACACCCTTGTCCACCCACCGCAACAGGCTGCCGAAGTTCCCCGGCGCCCCTGGCCCGTACACCAGCGGCGGCCGAATCACCACAACCTCCATCCCTGACTTTGCCGCTAGGTCCCAAAGCCCCACCTCTGCCTCGTACTTGGAAACCGCATACGGCTCCTGCGGCACCGGCGCATCCCGCTCCGTAAACGGCCGCCGGGACACGTTCCCGTTCACCCCCACCGAACTCACAAACAAAAAGCGGCGGACCCCGGAGTCCGCCGCTTGTCGCGCCAATCGCAATGTCCCTTCCACATTCACCCGCCTGAACGCCTCCATCGGATCCGCCTCGGGCTCATCCAGCACATGCGCCCGCGCCGCCAGGTGCACCACCGCCTCCAGCCCCCCGGGCAAGCCGACCTCCCCCCCGAACGCCTCCAGGGGCCCCAACGCCCATTCCTCTCCAAACAGGCCACGACGCTCCCGAACTCCAGCCACCGGCACCCAGCCCGAACCGTTCCCGGCCAACCGCGCCATGACGCCCCTGCCCACAAACCCCGAAGCTCCCGTCACCAACACACGCCGCATTCACTCCTCCAGCCCCGCAAGCTGCCACCAAACGCCGGAACGCCCACCGTAGGAGCCCAGCCCCTGGGCGATCAGGCCCCGTCCAACGCCCCATCGCCGAGAGGCTCGGCTCCTACAGATCCGGGGCAACCGCACGGTGTAGGAACCCAGCCCCCTGGGCGATAGCCGCCTGAACAACACCCCGGCCTCAATCACCCACCCACCGGATGCAACCACCCCAACCGCCGCGCCACCCGCGGAAGCTGATTCCGCACAGCAGCCCGTCCCGTCTGATGGGCCAGACAATACGCCGACCGCACCCGCGACAGACCCTCCAGCTCCCGATACACCCGCCAGGTGTATCCCGCCGTCGTCAGCTTGTTGGACGAAACCGACCCCGACCGAACCGTATACCGCGCCAACGGCTCATTCAGCCCGTACGCAAACTCCACCTGCTTCAACAGACGCAGCCACAACCCGTAATCCTGCCGACGGTCAATCAGCGGCATCTCCACTTTGCCGAAAAACCGGGTGTCGTACATGGCCGTGGAGCAACCGATGTAGTTCGTCTTCAGCAGTTCCTCGTACCCGACTCGCTCCGGTACACCCGCCACAGCCAGCCGGTTACCCTGCTCGTCGAAACGCTCCATCGCCGTAAAGCTGAACACCGCGCCCTGCTCCATCAACGCGACCTGCCGCGCCAGCTTCTCCGGCGCCCAGGCGTCGTCACTATCCAGAAACGCGATATACCGCCCCCGCGCCTCCCGAATGCCCGCATTCCGTGCTACGGCCGGCCCGGCATTGCGCTCCAGACGCAACACCCGAACCCGCGCATCACCCGCCGCCAGCGCTTCCACCCGCACCACCGAGTCATCGGTGGAAGCATCGTCCACCACCAGCAGCTCCCAGGCCGCCAGCGACTGCCCCAGCACCGAACGCACGCCCGCCTCAACCCGATCCGCCGCGTTGTGCAACGGCATCACCACAGAAACCAGCGGCGTGGCCGAATCGGACATATCGATTTCCCGTCCATGAACAAAAGGGGACAGCCCCCTATATCCACCTTTATCCACTACACAACCTCGCCAACCCTTTCCCAGCCCAGGACCCGCACATCCTTCCGCTGGTGCTCGCCCTCGCCCCCGTAAATCAACGTCGGAGAACGGGCCATGTCACCGGCCAGCACGGTCCAGCGCTCCAGCCCGGTGAAGAAATCCCGGTTCAATGTCTGCCCAGACTTGATCTCCACCGGCACCAGGCCACCCGCCCACTCGATCAGCAGGTCGACCTCATTGCCATTGCTGTCCCGCCAGAAGTGGAAAAGCGGCGGCTCGCCGCGATTGAGAAAGGCCTTGCGCAACTCCGAAATCACGTACGTCTCGAACACCTGCCCGCGCAACGGATGCACCACAAGCTGTTCCGGCGTCTGAACCCCAAGCAACCAGCACAACAACCCGGTGTCGTGGAAATACAGCTTCGGCGACTTGATCAGCCGCTTGTTGAAATTCGCGTGATGCGGCCGCAGAAGAAACAGCACATAGCTGGCCTCCAGCACCGAGATCCATGCCTTGGCCGTGTTGTGGGTAATACC
Source organism: Thioalkalivibrio sp. AKL6 (assembly GCF_000376905.1). Classification (NCBI taxonomy): domain Bacteria; kingdom Pseudomonadati; phylum Pseudomonadota; class Gammaproteobacteria; order Chromatiales; family Ectothiorhodospiraceae; genus Thioalkalivibrio; species Thioalkalivibrio sp. AKL6. The sequence continues at coordinate 8,035 of NZ_AQXS01000011.1, forward strand.
GCAATCGGCCGCAAGGGATGAGAGGTTCAGAACCTGACCACTGCGCCCGGCACACAGTCGAACGAAACGCTGAAAGGCGTCCAGATCCTGCACCTGCAGCAACTGGCGCACATCCCGCTCCACGTACGCCGTCACATACGCCGGAAACCACTGACGGGGAGAAACCGGGCGGTCATACAATGCCGGGTAACCACCGGTAAACATCATCGCATCCAGAGCCGATGGTGCCTGCCCGGCCCCCACCAACTCGGCATGACTCAAGGGCAGCAGCTCCACAAACGCCGAACGCCCGGCCAGAGACTGCGAAATCCCCGACATCAACCCGAACTGTTGCGACCCCGTGAGCAGAAACCGACCCATGCGACCGTCGCTGTCCACATAGGTCTGCAGATAGGAGAACAATTCGGGCGCCCGCTGAACCTCGTCCAGCACCGCCCCATCGGGGCACTGCGACAGAAACCCGCGCGGATCATCCAGCGCCAGCGCACGCACATCCGGATCTTCCAGGGAACGATACGGGCGGTCCGTCATGACCGCGCGTGCCAGCGTCGTCTTGCCGGACTGGCGCGGCCCCGTGACCGTGACGATGGGAAAGCCGCTCAACAGCTCCCGGACCAGTGTTTCGGCAGTGCGCGGTATCATGCGCGCACCCTACCGCCATTTATGCAGATTGTAAATTCGGATAACACTTTACATAGAAAAACGACCACGAACGGGGACAGATGCATTTTTCGGAATGAGCGGCTCCTTCCCCGTCAGTGTGCCGACACCCAGTTTTCCACCTGCAATCCCGGCACGCGATCGAACTCCCGCCCATTGTTGGTAACGAGGACGGCGTTGGTGGCGCGGGCATGCGCCGCGATAAGCAGATCGTTGGAGCCGATTGGCGTGCCAGCGCGTTCGAGTTCCGCGCGGATGTCGGCATAATGCTCGGCGGCTTCTTCCGGCCAGTCGCGGACCTTCGTGAACGCCAGAAAGCGTTCCAGTGCGGCCTCGCTGCGTTCGCGGTAATGCGAGCGCCGCACCCCGTACCGCAGTTCGGCCACCACCACGGCGGACAGCCCCACATCGCCCACCGGAACATGACGCAGCCGCTCATGCACCTCGGGTGGGCGGCGCTTCATGATGTAGATGCAGATGTTCGTGTCCAGCATGTAGCGCACGGCTCACAATGCCTCGCGGTCCTGCGCCACGTGATCCTCGATCGAATCGGGGAAGTCTTCGGGAAGGGTCTCGCCGGGACCCCGAAAATAATCATCCCAGGACCGGGGTTTGGCGCGCAGGATCAAGGCGTCGCCACTCTTTTCGATCACCACCTCGTCGGCATCAAAGGTAAAACCCTTCGGCAGCCGAACGGCCTGGCTGCGACCATTCCGGAACAGGCTCGCGATGCGTCGTTTCATGGCTTGGCCCACCTCGAAAAGGATATGCCATAAGCATATACGCGCGGGGAACAGGAGACAAACGGGCAAATTGGGGCAAATTGGGGACAGATTTATTTTCCCGTTCAGCTACATCAGGGTGGAATCCGCTCAACACGAAGGCCAGGGATCTTCTCGAAGTCGCCATCCCCCGTCACGAAGGCCCCTTTTTGATCGACCGTGAGCAGGCTCGCCGCCTGGATGGCATCGGGCGTGCGCAGTCCGTGATGGGCGCGCAGTTCCGTCGCCTTGTCCAGGACGGCCGTCTCCAGCGCGACGACCGACAGGCCTGGATCCTCGAAAAACGCATCCAGCCGTTCCAGCGCTCGAGCATTCGAGTCCCGTAGCGGCCGCACCCGGCATTCCAGACGACTCAAGGCAGAGACCACCAGCACAGGCGGTTCGCCCGCTTCACGCTCCAGCCCCCGGAGTACCTGACGAACGGCCTCCCGGGTGAGTGCGTCACCCTCCAGCAGGTAGATGACGGCACTGGCGTCGAGAAACGCCAGCATCAATCATTCCAGCCTTCGCGCTCCGCTTGGAGTTCACGATCCAGTTCCGAGCGACTTCGCGGCGTGGAGGCAGCCGAATCTTCTTCCAACAGCCGGCTCCACAGCCGCGTGCGGGCCTCCACACCGGCCGTCAACTGCTGGAAGGCTTCTTCGCTCAAGATCACGTAGCGTGGTCGATTACGCTGGATGACGTGCACCGGCCCTTTTTTCAACGCCTGATCGACTGCACTGATGCCACGTCGCTTGATTTCCTGCGCCGAGATAACGGTTTCCATCAGCCGCTCCAGTACGGATTTCAGTACCTAGAATAGCACTGGATACAACAGAAACCAGGGACACATTTATTTTCTCACCCCCGGCGTGATGACGGGCGGCCGGGACGGCGGCGCTCGACGCGTACACCGATGATCTGCTCCACCTCGTCCACGAAGCGCGGGTTGCCGGTGAGCTGGCCGCGCTGGAGGGCCTCGCGCATCAGCTTCAGCTCCTGCTCCGGCACGCCCCGTTCCACGAACCGGGCGTATCGAGCTCGCCGCTTGGCCTCGTGGTCTGCCAGGGCCAGGTACGCCGGATCCGGATCGATCCAGCAGTCCTCCTCGCCCATGCGCTGGCGGTAGCTGGACCAGGCGTAGTCACCGGCCGCTGGCACCATGCGCGCCCGCACCGGGTTCAGCTCGATGTAGCGCGTGCAGGCGAGCAGATAAGTCTCCGTCTGCACCGGGCTGGACTTGTAGCGCCCCTCCCACAACGTACCGGAGCGGCCCTCCAGCCGATTCCGATACCGCGTGGCACGCGCCGCCAGCGCCTTCATCAGACGGCCCATCGCGGCCACCTCTTCGCCCGGCCCCAGCAACAGGTGAACATGGTTGGTCATCAGGCAATACGCATACACCCGAATCTCCAGCGCACTACTTAGCTCCCGCAGATCCTCCAGGTACCGCTCGTAATCCTCGGCCCCGGCAAACACCACCTGCCGGTTATGTCCCCGCTGCACCACATGGTGCGGCATATGCGGCAACACCACTCGCGCCATCCTTGGCATGCCTTCCCTCCCTGGTCACTCGTCCCGACCGCCGCATCCGTGCAGCGGAAAATAAATCTGTCCCCGTTTTGCTCAGGTGAACATGGTTGGTCATCAGGCAGTACGCATACACCCGAATCTCCAGCGCACTACTTAGCTCCCGCAGATCCTCCAGGTACCGCTCATAATCCTCGGGCCCGGCAAACACCACCTGCCGGTTATGTCCCCGCTGCACCACATGGTGCGGCACATGCGGCACCCCCACTCGCGCCATCCTTGGCATGCCTTCCCTCCCTGGTCACTCGTCCCGACCGCCGCATCCGTGCAGCGGAAAATAAATCTGTCCCCGTTTTGGTGCAACCAACTCCAGCAAGATCCGGACACACAGGACATCATCGCCCTGAACCTGTCCCGTGCGGTGCAACAATGTGTCGACATTGGAGCCCATCTCGTGACCGCGCTCGAACTACCCCCTCCGGACACCATGGGCGAGACGTTCGACCGTCTCGCGGAAGGCGGCATCATTGAAGCGAGCCTGGCCGACCGGCTCAAGAAGGCCGTCGGCTTTCGCAACATCGCAGTCCATAACTACGAGCGCATCAACTGGGAGATCGTTCACGCCGTGTGCTCACGCCACCTCGACGACTTCCGGACCTTTGCACGCACAGTCAACGAGCGCCTCTAACGCGTCACCCTTCAACCAGGTGCAACCATCGATGCGCACGAGCAGCCCCCCGTAGGAGCCGCCTCGGCGGCGAAGCCCCCGCCAAAGCCAGAACACACCACCAACCCTACCGCCGCAACGGCCCAACAGCCCGCCTCAACCCCTCATCCAGCGAAACCGGCGGCACCCACCCCAGCACCTCCCGCGCCTTCGAAGCATCCACCTGCAACGACCCCAACAACCGCCGCGCCATCTCCCGCTTGCCTAGCACCGCCGCCCCGGCCCGCAATACCGACACCGGCACCGGCACCAACCGCGCCGGCCGCTCCAGCGCATCCCCCACCTTGCGCAACAACCCGGCCGTGGACACATCCTCCCCATCCGCCACCAGGAAGGTCTCCCCCGCCGCAGCCGGATGGTCCAGACACGTCACAATCAAATCCACCAGGTTATCCAGCGCCACCAGACTGCGCCGATTCTGCGTCACCGCACCCAGCGGCAACGGCACACCCTTGTGCACCCAGCGCAGCAAGCTGCCGAAATTCCCTGGCGCCCCCGCGCCATAAACCAACGGCGGCCGGATCACCACCACCTCCATTCCTGTCTCCGCCGCCAGTTTCCAAAGCCCCTGTTCCGCTTCGTACTTGGAGACCGCATATGGCTCCTGCGGCGCCGGCACATCGCGCTCCGTAAACGGCCGTTCCGAGGCGTTCCCATTCACCCCCACCGAGCTCACAAACAAAAAGCGGCGGACCCCAGAGTCCGCCGCTTGCCGCGCCAACCGCAATGTCCCTTCCACATTCACCCGCCTGAACGCCTCCAGCGGATCCGCCTCCGGCTCATCCAGCACATGCGCCCGCGCTGCCAGGTGCACCACCGCATCCAGGCCCCCGGGCAAGCCGACCTCCGCTCTGAATGTCTCCAGGGGCCCCAACGCCCATTCCTCGCCAAACAAGCCACTACACCGCCGAACTCCAGCCACCGGCATCCAGCCCGAATCATCATCCGCGAGACGACCGACCAGACCCTTCCCGACAAAACCGGACGCCCCCGTCACCAGCACCCGGCCCATCAACACCCCCACATCACCGTCAACGCACACCCCTCATGCGAAACACAAGGCACCGTTGGCGCGGGCTCGCCCGCGAAGCCCCTGCCAAACTCCGAAAGCCACCTGGTCACGCTCTCAGCTCGCCAGACGAAACCGCCCCCGCGCCATAGCGCCCCTAACCACACCCACGCCCAAGATCACCCACCGACCGGATGCAGCCACCCCAGCCGCCGCGCCGCCCGCGGCAGATGGTTTCGCACAGCAGCACGCCCCGTCTGATGGGCCAGGCAATACGCCGACCGCACCCGCGACAAACCCTCCAGCTCCCGATACACCCGCCAGGTGTACCCCGCCGTCGTTAGCTTGTTGGAAGAAACCGAACCCGACCGAACCGTATACCGCACCAACGGCTCATTCAGCCCGTACGCAAACTCCACCCGTTTCAGCAGCCGAAGCCAAAGCCCATAGTCTTGTCGCCGATCGATCAGCGGCATCTCCACCTTGCCGAAAAACCGGGTGTCGTACATGGCCGTGGAGCAGCCAATGTAGTTCGTCTTCAGCAGTTCCTCGTACCCGACCCGCTCTGGCACCCCGGCCACAGCCAACCGATTACCCTGCTCATCGAACCGCTCCATCGCCGTAAAGCTGAACACCGCGCCGCGCTCCATCAGCGCCACCTGCCGCGCCAGCTTCTCCGGCGCCCAGGCATCGTCACTGTCCAGAAACGCGATATACCGCCCCCGCGCCTCGCGAATACCCGCATTCCGCGCCACCGCCGGCCCGGCATTGCGTTCCAGGCGCAACACCCGAATCCGCGTATCATCGGCCGCAAGCGCCTCCACCCGAGCCACCGAGTCATCCGTGGAAGCGTCGTCCACCACCAGCAGCTCCCAGTCCAACAGGCTCTGTGCCTGCACCGAACGCACGCCTTCCTCGACCCGATCCGCCGCGTTGTACAGCGGCGTCACCACTGATATTCGCGCCGCGACCCTCTCGTTCTCGTCGCTCACCAATTCAGTTCCGTGCTTTTCAAAATACGGCTGCCCCATTCCCTCTGCTGCCAAGGCGACGCGCGCTAGCCCGTTTCTGCGGGCGTTCTAGATAAGGACTGAAAACTTCAGACCCTGAAGGTGATGCATCGACCATCCCACCCCTCACATTGCTGAACAGGTTGAGCACCACGCAGAGGAACACGTTGCCACCGGCCTAACATGCTCCGGTTGATACCGAGCCGTCACACCACCTCCGTGCAGCCGCACCCTCGGCTCTCCACCATCGCAAGGGCGTTGGCCTTGAACCCCTCGCTGTACCGGGCTCGCCTCCGTTTGCTCATCGTCACCTCCACTTGCCGATAGTGTGGCTTAACTGGCGTGTCCGCTGTCATTCGACCACTTTCCCCGAAGAGGCTGTTACAGAAAGCCCCGTTCCATGTGACCCACCTCGTGACCGACAACGGCAGGGAGTTCACCAGCCGCTTTGCAGCGACCGGAGAGCGCGAGCCAACGGAGCATCACGACTTCGAGCCACTGTGTGCCAAGTACGAGATCGAGCACCGCCTGATCCGTCCCTAGCGGTCGCAGACCAACGGCAGGGTCGAACGCTTCAACGGACACCGCCGACCTGCTGGGTACCCAGGACTTCGACTCAGGCCACCTCTTGGGCAAAGCGCATCGGGCCTACCAGCGTCTGTACAACCATCACATCGGCCGGAAGGCTGGGCCACCGCACCCCAGTGGGAACCCTCAAGGCCTGACAGCATGAACGCCAGGATTCGTTCCTAAAACGCAGATATGACCAAGGAGACCTGACAACTAGAGCCTCGCATCGGCTGCACCTCGAGGAAGCAGGTACTTCAAATCGTACAGCACATGCGGATCGCGGCCGAACGCGCGTATGCCCTGCTCGCCCAGGTCGCGGAACTCGCGGTGGGCCACCGCCAGCACGATCGCGTCGTAGGCACCGGCTTCCGGCTGCGCCACGGGGGCCACGTCCAGCTCGTGCTCGGCGTCAGCCGGGTTCACCCAGGGGTCAAACGCATCCACCGCCAGCCCGTAGCTCTCCAGCTCCCGCACCACGTCCACCGCCCGACTGTTGCGCAGATCCGGGGTGTTCTCCTTGAACGTCAGCCCCATCACCAGCACGCGCCCGCCCTGCACGCGCGTGCCTTTGTGCATCATCGCCTTGAGCAGCTCGCCGGCCACATACGCGCCCATGCCGTCGTTCAGACGACGTCCGGCCAAGATGATCTCCGGATGATGTCCGACCTGCTGCGCCTTGTGCGTCAGATAATACGGATCCACCCCGATGCAGTGCCCCCCCACCAGCCCCGGCCGAAACGGAAGAAAGTTCCACTTGGACCCGGCGGCCTGTAGCACTTCCTCGGTATCGATTCCCAACCGATTGAACAACACGGCCAACTCGTTGATCAGCGCAATGTTCACATCGCGTTGGGTATTCTCGATCACCTTGGCCGCCTCCGCCACGCGGATGCTGCTGGCCCTGTGAGTGCCCGCTGTCACCACCTCGCGATAGAGCGCGTCCACGCGCTCCGCCGCCTCCGGCGTGGAACCGGCGGTCACCTTGACGATGGAGCTCAGCCGATGCTCGCGATCCCCAGGATTGATGCGCTCTGGGCTGTAGCCGACAAAAAAGTCCTCGTTGAAGCGCAGCCCGGAGACCTTCTCCAGCACCGGCACGCAGTCCTCCTCCGTCGCCCCGGGATACACGGTGGACTCGTATACCACCAGATCCCCCCGCGACAGCGCCTGCCCCACCGTGCGGCTGGCCGTCAGCAGCGGACCCAAGTCCGGTCGCCGGTGGCTATCGATCGGCGTAGGCACGGTAACGATAAACACGTTGCACTCCCCCAGCGCCGCCGTATCGTCCGTCACCCTCAATTGCACCGCCGCCGCGAGCTCCGCGTCCGTCACCTCCAGGGTGTCGTCATGCCCCGCGCGCAGCGCAGCCACCCGAGCCGCATTCACGTCGAACCCCACCACCGGCCGGTTCGCCCCAAAGGCCACCGCCAGCGGCAGCCCCACGTAACCCAGGCCGATTACTGCGACGCGGTCTTTCGTCATGTCCATCCCCTGCGCTTCCTCTCATCCATGTCAATTTTTTTGCTAGCTGAATCGGAAGCACACGCCTCAGGCCGCGTCCGTGCTCGGTCACAAATCCAGTTATCTTCTCATAGACAGCGCGACGGCGGCCGCCCGAAAAGGCAGCATCAACTGCAGCCGCCGTCTACCCAGTCCCGTTAAGCGGGTCCCAGACCCCATCGCCCTAGAGCGACAAGACCCTCAGCTAGAAGTCCGTCCATACCGTAGCCCCTATCGTGACCGTAAGCATGTGTCCAGCACCCAGTCGCGCCGGAAAACCCCGCAGAATAAATGAAAATGGGCTCCGACCCGACACAATGCTTCGCAGCCGTCGTTCACCGACTGCTGATGATCCGCGCCGCCTCTTTGGCACCATTCTCGAAGTGAAACCCCTCCCGTTCTTCCCGCTTCCTCAGCTCCTCACCGGTCAAACGCTCGACAAGTCCCGAGAACTTATCCCTGCCAAATTCGGCAATCACCTCGAAGCGCCCGGCTTTCGCTACGGATTCAACGCGTTTCAACTGATCGTCCGAGCCCGTCGACAAATTGGGCACGAAAATCGTGGGTACGTCATAGACAACCGACTCGCAAACCGAGTTATACCCGCCGGCCACCACGGCGAGGTCGAAGGCATTCATGAATCGGCTGGTAGGAAAGTCGACAATCTCCCGGTCTGCCCCCGTTCCGCCCGAAGACTCCCCAAGCGAGATTGGCGATTTGGCAACGACAACCTCAAACCCGGACTCTTGCAACACCTCCACCACCGTTTTCTGCAAATCCTCGATGTCGTTGATGTTCCCAGCACCGAGCTGCACGAATGCAACCTTTCTTTTGGGATCGAGCGCCAGTGCTTCCCGCGCTTCTGATCGGGTGAGTATTTCTGCCGGCTCCAGCAGGTAGATCGGATTGACGTCATGCAAACGACCGTCCTCCAGAGCTCGACCCGATTGAGGTCCTGCCCTGTCGGTGCCAGATATCTCACCAGGGGAGACCACACTATCGAATAACCGTAGCTGCTCTGCGAGCCGGTCGGTATCCACTGAACTCTTGTACAACCCACGCTTGATCCAACAGAAGGACATTTTTCCCTTGTAGGACGCAATGACCTTCTGCAATCCCGTGTACGGGTAGCTGCCGTCAAAGATCAGTTTGCCGGGACGATAGATCGACATCACCTCCTCGATCGTGTTCGCAAACAGTCGGTTCCATTCGTAAGGACCCACGTCTGCGCCCGCCAGCGCTGCGGGCGTCACGTGGTGACACGAAAATCCGAACCGATGCACGATGGGCAGAGCGATACTCGTCGTCAGAAATACGATCTCTGCTTCCGGCTCCTGCTTCTTCAAGGCCGAGGCAACGGAGAGACACCGATTCAAGTGCCCAAGCCCCACGCCATTGATCGGCATGAACAGATACACACCCTTCCTGCCAACGTACTTGCGCGCCTTCGTTGGGGCGATCACCCGCCAAATCGAGAGGAGTGTCAACACGACTAACCTTTTGGCCGCCCGTGGCAAGGGCAACCTACGCCACATATCTCGCAATGTCATTCTTTAACCTGGAAATCTCTTTCTCAATGTCCGGGCCTGGCGACGGAGCATAATACTCTATCGACTCCCTCCAACCTGGACCCATATAAGCACCCAACCAGAATCGCCCCCGAATATCAGTCAGTGAAACCTCGGGAACCAAACGATTACCAACAAATCCGTAATAATCTTTATCCACCTCATCAAGTCTGAAAAGGTTATAAACCCGGTTTCCCGAACGGAGAATCTCGACGACGATTGACGAGTTACCCACCACAGCAACGTGCGGGGTGTCAGGCACCTCGTCAACCACATCAACGCCCGACAACTTCGGTAGGTTATCTATTCCAGTTCTCGGATGAGGTTTGATGAAAATCCCACCAACAGAAGGATTGGACCTGAGCGCCTGGACCGTTTCCCGCACGCCATGCCGATCAACAATCGACGTCAGGTATACCCCAACAAGAACCGGCTCATCAATCTCTTGATCAAGAGCAGCGTAATCAACGAGTTTAGGGTCACGGGGAATTACATAAACTTTCCCACGAATTTTTCCGATTGAACGATAAACATCCAGAGAATGAATATTCCGAAGAATATTGTGATCAAATCTCAGAGCCGGGAAGGCATGGCTAACTTCGGCATGCTGCAGGTACACGGTTGGCACACGAAAAAACTGCATGACGGAAAAAAACGCCACGGCAGTAACCGAGTGGTCGTTGGCAACAACCGCCAGCCGGGGAAGCCGGTTCACGTCCTGCTCGAAGTACATCAGCATCCGAACAAAGGTTTTCAAGAACAGGACCAAATGGGTGACCGTGCCCGCATTTGCCTCAAGCCTATAGGAAAAGGCCACCGTGGCGAGAAGCAAAATCTTCTTGAGCCCTTCGAGCACCGGACTAGTAGTTAACGGAGCCCGTTCAAAAAATGCGAGATTATTTTCCCGAGAATACAAGAAAAGAGGGGCCCCATCGGCAACTACATCCGAGAAAAAGTAAAACTCCCGCTCGTTGTTCCACGAACCTCCAAAATACAACACTTGACCAACGGAATGCTGATACGAGCCGGGGCTGGTGTTTAAAACCTTCTCAACCAACCGGGCACGCATACTCTTTCGACTCAATTTCTCAAAAGTCATTCCGTGTCTAGTTTTCAGATCCCTAATCTGGTAATCGGAAAACTCGCCCCTGTTGATAACCTCAAAGATCTGCGAAAGACCAACAACAGCGGAACGAGTGAGACGAAACAGTTTTAACAACCCAAACGTGCCCATCAAGGACATCATTTGAAACGCGGTTTTTAGCGGCGATCGGAACATATATAAGTGCGACTTAAACACTAATTAAGCCCGGCAGGTTGATGGCCCGATCCATGCATGAGATGTTCGAGACGTGCCCTCGCCTCGCTAACCGTCAAATAAACACAGTCACGCCTGGGGGCGGTGAAATCGATCCACGATGGAGCAATTATCCTCGAATTCAGCGTCAGATGATCCACTTCAGACCGCCCCCCCTTGGTCCGGAGGTAATAATTCTCCGGCGAATACCCAAGCAACCATACAGGAACACCTAAAGCAGCCGCCAACTCGACCGGGAGTGAACTGATCCCGATCACTACGTCCAAATCTTTAATCCGCTCCGACAAACCGTCAAAATCATTAAATAAGTTTACGTCTTCAATTAGGCGAACTCCATGAGACCGACAACACTCTGCCTCTTCGCCTGTGATCTCATGTTGCAACGACCAAAACTCGACACCATCCACATCAAAAATCGAAGAAAGCTCTTCGATGGCCAAATACATAAAACGGCGCCCTCCGCTAGCCAAATGACTTCGCCAAAGGAGGCCAACTTTAAACTTGGCCTCGGGAAGGTGCGGACGTGTTGACTCCCGCCCAAATCGCTCGAGATACCCACCCGTTTCCGGGCGACCAAGATTACCGATGAAATGATTAAAGAACAGATTCTGTCCAAAGGTCACGTGATCAAAACGATCAAACGATTCAAAAACCTCCCTCGTCAAGTAATTATGCAGCTTCAACCCTAGCCCGGACATCCTCTCGCCTTTATTTACACTATTCACCACGCCGCTCCGAGCTCGAGGCACTGGAACGAACTGTATCGACGGGAACGCCCTTTGAAAGATATTTAAAAGTCGGGGGTCACAAGTTGCAGACACACGATCATAGCGTTTCTCCAACAACCCGTAGAACTGTGCGGCCCGAACTTCGTCACCCACACCATCATCAGCGATCACAAACAGGGAACCACCTTCAGGCAGCGGGTCATAGTTAAGAAACCTAGCGCCCAATTTCCGCTTCAATAGTTTCCAATGCGGTTGATGACGTTTTTGAAAATAGCCCTTCTGATACTCCCCGGCCATCAGATCGCAAATAACCGACTCCGAAACAGAGTTACCTTTCGCGCGGGAAGGCCCAGGCCGACCATAACCAGCCGCACCAAAACCAATCTCCCCACGAATGCGAGCCATTTCGCTAACCGATTGCCCATTCCGGGGCAAGCAAAACCGCAACCCAAGGGCCGCATGGGTATTCGCCGGATTTTCCTTTAAAACATTCGCGAAAAGATAATATGCCGATTGATAATCGTCATCCAAAAGTCGATCAAACCCCGAAACAACCTGTGCACTTAGCACCGTATTGGGCAGCGCGGCACTACTTATGAGCGCATTCGCATCATCCAACAAATCCAAACCAATAAGGACATACAGAAACGCGTCCTTCTCGTATATTGATTTATTATCAAACGCGCCTTGATGGTGCTCAGAACATTGGCGCGTCACTTCTCGAAAAAACTCACCCATGCTCCCGCATTCATGCGCACGTCTGAGAATATTTAAGTCATCTCGCCACTTGAAACGCAATTCGGCGACGCCAACCCGGTTCTCAACCAAAAACTCCGGGAAATACTTCATCGCGAGCCTGAACCAATCAAGATCTCGCACAACCTTCTCGCGTGAGCAGGTGCGCGCGAACTCGCTGAGTTGTCGAACATTACCCTCAGACCTAAGATGGGCGAAAACCCTAAACAAAAAGCTCGGCGATCTTCGTTCGAGACCGGTTAGATCGAGATAGTCTTCCAGCAAAACGATTTCATGCGCATCAGCCAAGGTCCGATAAATCGAGAACTTCACATATTCGTCATCTTTAAAGCCATGCGCGGGGCATCTGCACGAATAAAACGACTTCAGAATCTCGATCTTCTGTTCACGCGGAAGACCAGACGCTACAATTCTGTCGATAAGCGCCACTTTTTCAGTGGGAGTCAGCTCCTTAACCGCATGATCCGATATCACCCTTTCCAGAACACGATCCGCATTAACACCTTGTGAACCACTTATTAGTGCCTGCACAATAAAAAGTTGCTCTCTGAGCTCCAGTCTGCGGGGATCGATCCCGGCACCCACTCGCGCAGCAGTCGCAAAATTTTTCAGACGGAAGAGGTGCCAAAAAATTTGGTAACGAAAGTTCGCCGAGACGCCTTCGGACAAATAGCTTCCCAGTAGCTTGACGTCCAAGGCACGGTCGTTGAAATCCAAGGCTGGACCGAAGGCTGCTGTGCTGCCCTTCTTGAGCTTTCGCCTTATCGCTTTGTTGCAAGAGCGCAGCCTCGAGAACATAAAAAACCTTTGCGAAACACATGTGAAGTATATTTTTAGGCCCACGTCCCAGTCTCGCAGAGCTGTCAGCGACACGGGCAATGCCCCCCCTACCCGGGATAACTGCACCTTGCCCGACGACGGGTGCCTAAAATAAGCTCGCGGCCCGTAGCGCTTTGCCTCACCGCGGGATCCAACGCAGACCGGCCGGCTCGTTTTCAGCCAGCCTGCAACAGGACACGCTCCTTAAGCTTGACAAAAACAGCGGCTTAGGTTCGTTCCACTTGCGAACCTTTTCAGGCGAAGTAAATATTTACGCCAAGCCGCCGAGGCCAGGCATCAAACACCCCGACCTCACCGAACACTCGATTAAACCGAGCCATCGGTCCCTTCAACCCCTTCTATGATCCTATCCGCAGCCAAGGACATGTGAGGGTCTCCTGACCTGAGAAACTCCTCCATTCGATCCGTGTACCAAACGGGCGCCCCAATACCGTCATTGCTGACAGGGCGACGCGCATAACGATTCGGGATAGCCACGTCGTGCGTGCCCATGTAATGAAGCAGAGCCATCGCCTTTTTCCTCAGGTCAACCCCAGGTTCCCGAAATTCTGCTGTGGCAAGCCGACATTCATAATCATCACGATCTTTCGGGTAATTTAGGCGCACCGGATAGTCATGACGCCCAAAATGACTGCACATCACCACGGGCACTCCCAAGCCGGTCAATTCCAAACATGCCGTGCCATTCCAAAGAGCCGCAAGATCTAGATATGGAACCAAATCAATCGTATTGAACTGCGAATGATCGAGAAAGACCACATTTTCCGGAATATCCTCCGGCACAATATCCTCTAGTTTTTCGGTAAGTTCCAGCGCTATCTCAGGGCGCAACTCGTGAGGGTGAGGCTTAATCAACAGCAGAAGATCCGGATTTTCACGAGCGACTTCGACCGAATGATGTAGCCAATCCCTCATGTCACGGTGGGCTGGGCCACCATCATACGGTACTGCCAAATCGCAGAGTATTTTTCCGAAACAGCAGGCGATGCGCCGCCCTTCGCGCCGCGCTTCCTCCAGCCGCGTTATGATGGGCGCCGCTGCGATCTCACCCGTTCGGCCGTTTCTATTTTTTCGTACCAATTCGGAAAATCTTTCGGCCACCTCCGCGCTATCCCTGTTTTCTTCGTACCACTTCTCAAATCGTTGAGGAAGGGCTAGGAATGGCGCTCGACACGTAGGATAGAGCGACATATCTACCACTGCCATCGAACCCGACTCTTTGCTACCAAGGTTTGAGTAGTAGTTTTCGTAAGCCACATTAGCGACCACGAAGCGAAGGTTCGGATGGCAACGCCGCAGAACGAAGTCTCGGAATACTGAAAAAGGGGCGATATGGGCGTTACTCCCGAGAAGGACGACCGGCTCGGTCACACTTTCTGCCGCGCTTTCGATACGTTTACAAACGCGGATCATGAAGTCGCATTGACGCAATATTTTGTCGAAAGTAGAAGCAAAGGGCTCCTCGTCGATTGAGATACTTGCGCGCCTATAAGTAACGCTCAGACTTTCGTAAATTCCTTGGTAGACGTTTACACCCTCAGCCGCAACGACGCAATTATCCCAATCTATTTCCCAATCCAGAACCACATCACCGTCTTCTTTTCTAGACTCTATACAATTAAATAGGCTTTTTATCTTGCGATGCGCCGTGCTTGGCGGATCCTGATCCAAAATCCCTTTCATTAGGGATCCCGTGACAAACCCACGTCTTTTTAACTCCAATAATGCAGGCGTGACCATTGCTAGCGTATTTAGGCAACCCAAGGATGCCATCAGAACGTAGCCCGACGGTTGAGCGGGCTGGGAAACACGCTTTAGGAAGAACGAGGTCTCTTCGAGAAAACGTAGCTGGTTTATGGCATGTTGATCCGCTACCCGCTTACGGATGGGGGAATTTCTTGAGGCTGCCTCCTCCACAAGTTCTCTTGCCCCTGTGAAATCCCCGCCACTCCATCGATGGGAAATCAGTTCTTTCCGCGCAACCGCTGAACGCGTGGACTTGCGTTGAAGGTAACGGGTCGCGCGTTCTTTATCCAAGCCGTGAACTGCTAATCGCGTTTCAAGGTTTTCAATAGCCCATTCACGTAGGCTCGGCCTAACTCGCTCGAGCAGTTCACGGCCAACATCTGTTCGTCCGATTACAATGAGCCGGTCAAGGACCGGTGGAAACAGCGTACTTACGCGCAATCTGTTCTGACCAAGATAGTTATCCACCGGACGCAAGTTCAACTCTTCGTTCACGGCGGCGATCAGTTTTTCTGAGTCCGACAGAACTGTCGCCTCTATCATTCCGACAAAGGACCTTTCCAGGCCGAGATCAAGAAGGCGCGCTTTGAGTGCAGCAAGGCCGTAATGTTGTGCATTAAGTCGGGGCGAAACATCCAACTCGACACGGACAGGTTTTTTCCCTAACCCGTTGACTGCTCTAAACAAAGTATCGATTCCCCCCGGAGGGGAATCAAAGAGACGTTCTACGCGTGCAAACTCCAGGTTATCAGCCAACGCGGAAATATAAGTGAGATATGCTCGGCAATGTTGTGCTTCGGAACGGATGTGGTTGAAGTTGACAACTGGGAGTGGACCATGCACGCGGCCATTGAGGCTTCGCAGAGAAAATGCCAGGACTTCGAGGTAATGAATGAAGTGCCGTCCTGGAAGACGATGGTAGTTTTTATCTAGCCAATCGGAAAAATACTCCGCGGCGATCTTCAGGTCGTCGTACTGGACAGCTTCGCGATAAAATAAGACTACATATTCGAAAGTGGCGGCTTGATGGCGCGGCGGCGTTTTTCCAATAAGCCGTGGTACAGCCTCATGAACATCCTGGCCCTGAAGTCCGTTTTCTATGTCCTGCTCATGCAGGAGGCACTCCGCTTGATCCCCATTTATTGCAACATCTCTGAGTTTTTTTATACTTGGAATTTTTACAGCCAAACGTGCTAACGGATAGAGAAACCCGCGATACCGTTGATATACAGGCCTAAATGAACGGACCCCTTCAAGGAGCTGAATGCGAAAATACATAAAACAGTTTACCTAAAGCAGAAAGACAAACCGATAGCCACAGGCTGACGCCACTTTATAAACGACGGCAAGGGGGCACGGGGCATTATGATATGAGACTTTTTTTGATTGGGGTCTTGGATTTAACGTCAGTGACCACGGTTTTCCCTATAATGTCGGCAGTGTATTTAGGCTCCATCCCATATCCAGGCCGGACACTACGTACCGCATCTTCCGTAATGACATCCCCCGCCTTCAGGTCCTTCACGAAATACAAGGAACGCCGAAACTTTACGTTGCCTTGTTCGCTAGCTTTCCTTCCATAATCGACTTTTCCCAGAGCTTGCCATGCTGTCTTGGCGTCTCGGCACAAGGCAGCTAGTTCCTCGGGTTCGAGGGAGAAGCTATCGTCGGGCCCTCCGCCACTACGGTCGAGAGTGAAGTGCTTTTCCATCAGGGAGGCACCCAGGGCGACACTCGTAATCGCTGTGGTGTTGTCTATCGTGTGGTCGGACAGGCCGGTTACCAGACCGAAACGGTCGATCATGTCGGGTATCGTCCTGAGGTTATAGTCCCCTGGCGGTGCAGGATAACCGCTAACGCAATGCAGAATCGCCAACTGGTCGCAGCCGGCGCCTCGCGCGGCATCGACGGCTTCCTGTATCTCCTCGGCATCGGCCATGCCGGTGGAAATGATCATGGGTTTCCCTGTGCGGGCGACGTATTCGATCAGGGGCAAGTCCACGGCTTCAAAGGAGGCGATCTTGTACGCGGGGGCTCCCAGGTCCTCCAGCAGCTCCACTGCCGTGGCGTCGAACGGTGAGCTGAATATGGTGATACCGAGCTTGCGGGCGTGTTCGAATAGCGGCTTGTGCCACTCCCAGGGCATGTGGGCCTCTTCGTACAGCTCATAGAGTGTCCGCCCGTCCCACAACCCACCGTGGATCCGGAAATCGTCGCTGTCGCAATCGAGCGTGATGGTATCCGGGCGGTAGGTCTGCAGCTTGATTGCATCGGCGCCCGCCTTCTTGGCCTCGTCGATGATCCGGAGCGCCGTCTCCAGCTTGCCGTTGTGGTTTGCCGACAGCTCGGCAATCACGTACGGCGGTTCGTCGATAGCGATACGGCGCCCATCGATGACAATACTCGGTGTCTTCATTGGGTCTGATCTCCTTTTTCCTCGAGCCACTCTGTTGCTAGCAGTCCGAAGCCAATAACGTCATGGAACTGGTTGCCATCAAAATGATGGTCACGCAGGCAGGCCTCCTGTCGGAACCCGAGGCGCTCGTGGAAACGAATTGAACGGTGGTTGTAGGCCAGTGCTTCACCACACAGCTTGTGTTGCCCCAGATCCCGGAACACGTGACCCAAGGCAAGCTGGCCCAGCAGAAACCCGCTTCCTTTCTCCGCGTTAGGCGCCAGATAGAAACCCCACTCGGCCCGTCGGGCCGACGGGTCTGCGATGGTCACGTTGACGAAACCACTCGGGACACCACCCCGCTCGAAAATGAGCAAATTCTTATCCGGATTGGATGCGGCGACCTCGAACCAACCCTCGTGTTCGTCGCGCTCCACCGTGTGCTGGGTATACATGAATCGACGAACGTCGGGATGGTTGCGCCAGGCGCGAACCATCTCCAGATCATCTGCCGCGAGAGGACGCAACACAGCGCTAGAGTTCTCGTGCATTTGGCTTGTTCCCCATCTGTTGGCACAACCTTGCCACTCCCTGCCCGTCGGTTACCGCCGCACTTGCCTTGGACATGGCCTCCCGCGCCCTGGACTCGGACAGTCTGCCCCAATAGTCGGGAAACTGATCCACATTCTTGACGTCACCCAGGTAGACACACGCACCCACCTTGGCTAACGCTTCGGCGATACTTTTCTGATTCTCGGCCAATACCACCATCATGGCAGGTAGTCCCAGACAACAGCGCTCCCAGGACGTGCTGCCCGCAGCGCCAATGGCGAGGTCGGCATCGACCATGCGCTTAGCCATGTCTCGAACATCGACCCGCACCCCGGTCGGCCAAGGCATGCCCGCGGCCTGTGCCCGTACCGCTTCAAGCCAAGGCGCGTTGCTGCCCATCACCACCTCGATTTCGACCTCATCGCCCAAGGGGCACTCGCGTAGTGCATCGAGCACCTTGCCGGTGGCATTGTCCTTGTCCACGCCACCCATGGTGACCAGCACCCGTTTCAGGCGCGATGAGTGGCGTCTTCGCAGGCTGTCCTCGCGCAAGCGAGCAAACTCCGGGCGCAACAAGGCGTATCGAGGCCCGATCAGCCGCCGGCAGCTTTCCGGCACAAGGCTGGAATAATCGCTGCTTTCGCGACCTAGGTTCTGATCGAGCAGGAGATCCGCTTCATGGGAACGGTCGGCAAGGTCATCGATGACCAGCAGTTGCATACCTTCGGACCGGGCGGCGGCTTCCCAACGGGCATCCAGCGCGTAGTGATCGACCACCAGCCAGGCCGGATCCAGTTCCCGAATAATCGCCCGCGACTGCCGGGCATCGACCTCCCATGACGCCCCAAGCCAGCGGGCATGGGCGGGTTCGGCCGCGGCAATTTCGCTGTTCCCATCTTCGGCACCACCTCCTTCTTCGGCAACGGGCAAGGTGTGCACGGGAAATTCACGCTGCCTGATGGCCTCGATGAGGTTGCCGGGGTGTCCTCGGCAGATGAAATGACAGGCGTGACCCTGCTCTCGAAGCGCATCAGCCAGTGTAAGGCAACGCATGACATGTCCGGTGCCGATCTGCACCGAGGCATCGGCCCGGAAGATAACGGTTCGCGTCATTGGGTCCCGCCAGCCTCAGCCTGCATGGCCTTGAACAACCACTGGGCCCGTCGCCAGTCCTCGAGCGTATCGATATCCTGCACACGCTCACGCGGCAACTGAACGGGGACGGCATCGGACGTCATGATCGGCTTGCCAGACAACCATGCCTCGGAACGCCCCCAGTAGAACTGGCCCGCGTCATGCCAGGCCTCCTCAAGATCCTGGGAACGAGTGTTCGCGTATTCGGGATGGAACATCGCCACGCGACCGCCCTCGTTGATCCGTAATGCGCGCTGGATGGGGAAGGCGTAACTGGTCACGGAGAAGGCGTAATCCGCATCCGCCGCTTCCAATACGTCTCGTCCCCGGCGGAGATCTTCGGGCCGAACGAAGGGCGCGGTGGCGTACAGGCAACAAACGGCTTCGCACCGCTCGCCACTTTCCTGCAACCATTCGATAGCGTGAGCCATGACAGGGACCGTGCCGGTGTGATCATCGGCCAATTCCGCCGGACGCCGGAAGGGCACCTCGGCGCCATGTTCTTCAGCCACGGCGGCGATCTCGCTGTCATCCGTGGAGACGATCACGCGATCGAAACAGCCGCTGGCGCGGGCGGCCTCGATCGACCACGCGATCATCGGCTTGCCGCAAAAAGATCGAATGTTCTTACGGGGAATGCGCTTGCTGCCACCTCGGGCGGGGATGATGGCCACTCTCATCCGGCAAGCGCCTCCTCGAGGGCCGAGACGACCGCGTCTTGCTGTCCCTCGGTCATCAGGGGGAACAGTGGCAGGCTGATGGCCTCGGCGTAATAACGCTCCGCTTCCGGGAAGTCACCCGGCCGAAAGCCCATCTGCCGATAACAGGGCTGAAGATGGACGGGAATATAGTGCAGATTGACCCCAATGCCCTGTTCACGGAGTGATTCGAATACGGCACGGTGAGATGGGGCAATCGCGTCAACTTGCAACCGGACCACATAGAGATGGCGCCCCGAATAGCTGTCCGGATGCTGCCAGGGCGTGGTGACCGGCTGGTCGGCGAGCAGGCGGTCGTAACGCTCGGCCAATTCATTGCGCCGCACGACATAGGCATCCAGCCGCTCGATCTGCGAAACCCCAAGTGCCGCCTGCATCTCGGTCATGCGGTAGTTGAAGCCCAGATCGACCTGCTGGTAGTACCAGGGGCCGTCCGGTTCGTGGGTCATGCATTCCGGGTCTCGCGTTATGCCATGACTGCGCAACAGGGACATGCGCCGGGCAAGCTCATCGTCATTGGTGACGGCCATGCCACCCTCACCGGTCGTGATGATCTTGACCGGATGGAAGCTGAATACGGTGATATCACTGTAAGAGCCATTACCGATGGGCTCTCCCCGGTACTGGCCGCCAATCGCGTGCGAGGCGTCCTCGATCACGCGGAAACCATAGCGCTGGGACAGTTCGTGGATTGCCGCCATATCGCAGGGCTGGCCGCAAAGGTGAACGGCAACCAGCACCTTGGGCAGACGCCTCTCCTCCTCGGCCTGCTTCAGCTTCGCAGCCAATGCCTCGGGGCAGAGGTTGTACGTCTTAGGGTCGATATCAACGAAATCCACCTTCGCACCGCAGTAGAGACCGCAATTGGCCGAGGCCACGAAGGTGATGGGCGAAGTCCAGAGCCAGTCACTCTCGCCCAGATCGAGGGCCAAGCAAGCGATGTGGAGCGCGGATGTAGCGCTATTGGCCGCGACCGCGTGCCGGGCGCCAACGTGATCCGCCACGGCCTGCTCGAAACGCGGCACCACCGGCCCTTGGGTGAGGAAGTCCGAACGCAGCACCTCGACGACGGCGTCCACGTCCTCCTGACGAATGTCCTGTCGCCCGTAGGGAATCATCAAATGGCCCCGATCTTTTCCCAGTTGGCGTCAACCCATTCACTGAGTTGGTTTTCGCTCATCCACTCGGTGTTAGTGTCACTGGCATAGACAAAGCCTTCCGGCACGCGCGTGCCATCCTTGATGCGATTGGCGTCCCGGTCCCAGCCGTTGATGGCCGGTAGGATCTTGAAGTGATCGGGATATTCGTAGGTGTAATAGGCGTCGTCGGCGCCGATCATTTCTTCATGCAGCTTTTCACCCGGACGAATGCCGACAATCTGCTGCCGCGCCTCCGGCGCGACTACTCGCGCCAGGTCGGTTACTTTCATGGAGGGGATTTTCTTGACATACACCTCCCCGCCTTCCATGTCCTCGAATGCATGCCAGACCAGTTCCACGCCCTGCTCCAGCGAGATCATAAAACGCGTCATGCGGTCGTCGGTTATCGGGAGTACGCCCTGGTCGCGAATGGACATGAAAAATGGGATCACCGAACCGCGGGATCCCATGACGTTGCCATAGCGCACTACGGCGAAGCGCGTGTCGCGATGACCCGCGTAGTGGTTGCCCGCCACAAACAGCTTGTCGGAGGTTAGCTTGGTGGCGCCATAGAGATTGACCGGGCTGCTGGCCTTGTCGGTGGACAGCGCCACGACCTTTTTTACGCCCTTGTCGATACAGGCGTCGATGACGTTCATGGCGCCGGTGACGTTGGTCTTTACGCACTCAAAAGGGTTGTACTCGGCGGTAGGGACGATCTTGGAGGCGGCTGCGTGGATCACGTAATCGACTCCGTCCAGCGCGCGGTAGACACGTTCGCGATCACGCACGTCACCGATAAAGAAGCGCACGCGCGGATCGCCGTCGAACTTCTTGGCCATTTCCCACTGCTTCATCTCGTCGCGCGAGAAGATAATCACACGCTTCGGGGAATAGCGCTCAAGCAACATGGGAATGAAGGTATGGCCGAACGACCCAGTCCCTCCCGTGACAAGAATGGATGCATTTTCAAACACGTAGAACTCTCTCCAAATTAATTAACACAGTAACGATATAATTCCATCATATGGACCGATATTGAAGCGGGCTACAGCTCTTACTCAATACTAGATACCAAAACTTTAAGCGCTCTCAATAGGCTGCTTCGGAAGGTCCGAGGTTAGCGGAGTAAGACTCCACACCTAGCGCCGCTCCCGCGCTCCCGCTGCTAACACAAGGCGCCCCATCTCTAGAAACTCATGCCCCCACAAACGAGTTTGGATGGCAACGGCCACAGCGCGAAAACGAACGGGATATCCCGTCGAGGTAGCAAAACGGTAATAGAGGGGAAACGGAGGCAAGAGCGTGCGAATGGCCCAGTAAAATCGGGTCCACGGTGCTCCGCAACGCAATTGCCCTCCCTTGATCCGCCGTGCCTTGGTAGCCAGTTCGTCCCACGTGCGGCGGGCCGGGTGATACACCATGGCGTCGGGCGCGTAGCGCAGGGCATACCCACGGGCGCGAGCCCGTTTGCACAGGTCTGCGTCGCCGCCCGAATACCGGTGGGCGTCAAAGCCACCGAGCTTTGCAAGAATGGTTTTTGGCACCATCAAGTTTGCGGTCGCGGCATAGCCCCGGCGAACGTAGGCCGCCTGGGGTATGCCGCGGATCATATCGTAGATCTCGTATGCATTGGGTTGAGATGACGCAGTGTACATCTGGATACCCCCGGCAATCAGTTCCGGTTTGCCGGCCTCTTTTGTCTTTTCCAGGATGCTAGCGAGCCAGTTGGGGCATGCTCGACAATCCGCATCGGTAAACACGAGCCATTTTCCTTTGGCGTGGCGCACGCCCTCGTTGCGCGCTGCATACGAGCCGGGAGATTCGCCGTGGACAATGTGAACATTGTTCGGAAGCGTGCTGGGCGGAAAAAAGTGTGTGGAGCCATTGTCCACCAAGATGACTTCGAAGTCCGCTTGCGGCAGAGTCTGAACGGCCAGGCTGTCGAGCAGCCCCGGAACCAGGGTCCAGTGGTCATACACGGGCACAATGACCGAACACAAAGGCGCGGTCGCGCGAAGCGCTTCACCTGATGGCATCAAAGGAGAATGAGCAGAAGTCATGCCCGAGTTTCATCTCGCTCAATCGGGGCGTCCAGTCGCTCCAGCGTCTCCAGGATTTGGTGGACGCTTTTGAGAGCCCGGGTGTACTGCTGCTGTTGCCAGAGGCGTTCAAATTCGGTACTGAAAGCCGCCAACTTTGCCTGCTCGGGAATGACAGCCCCGTCAGGAGCACGCCCTGCGGCAGCTCTCTCACATGCTTCTTCTAGAGCCTTCAGGTCATTAGGACTGGTTGGCCAACCCGCCCCAGCCGGTTCGAGCGCCCATCGGCCCCAATGGAGTAGTCGAGGCTTGTCGCCGTTGGCCAACAAAATGTTCATGGGCCGGATATCCGGGCTGACAAACGCAAGTGGCATCTGCGCGAGATGTTTGCGCCAGTTTTCCAGTCGTTCCCGCAAGGCGTCGACGGCTTGAACTGCGGCAGTGCCATCTTCCACGCTTCTGATTCTTGTCAGCATCTCATGAGTCAGCCGCTGCCAGAGCAGGAGACGCGAACGGGTGTAGCGTGTAATCAGAGCCGGGGAAGGGGATACCTGAAACAGGCTGCTTCGGAGCTCCTGAACGCCCCCAGCGGAGACGCTCTGCCCGTCTAGCATCCCCACAGGTAGTTCGAGGACATGGCAGCGGAAGCCGCGAAAATCAGTTCCTCCCAACCACCGAAGGCTTGGCAGACCGCGGGGCGCATCGGCCAGCAACGTCGATTCGTGCATGGCCAGAGAGGTGCGATGGCGTTCATACAGCTTGATAATGAGGCCCGCACCGTCGGGCATATCACATCGCAACACGGCCACATGGGGGACGCCCGTTTGCAGCCAATGAGCGTCCACCTGAGTCGGGACGCCCTCTCCACAGATTTCAGCAAGGATTTCGGGCACCCACTTTGCCCGCTGCTCCGGCGTCAACAGGTTCCATATGGTCTCCTTGTTCATGTCCCGTTCGGGCCTGAACGCGGTTCCGTGGAAAAACAACGCATCGAGCTTGGCACGCAGGGCGCGTTGCTTGACCAGGGCCGAGATCATGCTCTCCAAGCGACTGAAACCTTGGCGGGACAGAAGAAGCGCAATGATCGCCGGGATCAGACCCGGGGGATCGCGATAAAGGAAGTCGATCACGAGATACGCAAACGCGAGCATGAACCCCACGCCAGCAGCCACCTTCAGCCAGCCATTCAGGTTCTCCTCCAGCACTGCTCTCCAGCGTTCGCTGATGCCCCAACCCGCCAGCAAGGTCACGGCAACCAGAACCACATATCCACTGACCAGCCAAGCCACGCTGGAATACAACCAGTACAGGACTGCAATGGCGAGCAGAACGAAAACGCCCGCTGCCATAATCTCGGCGTGGCGCTTGTATGCCTGGGCAGCCTCTTCGTCCTGATTTTCGAACAGCACCATCTTGCGGCTGCGGGCCAGCAGTGTCCGAGCACCCCGTTCCGCGCCGAAGGTGATCAACCGCTCGGCTAGAAGATATAGGCCGTAGAACGCGACGGCGGCGGCGCTCAGCCAGACGATCAGCGCATCGCGGTCGAACTGCTCGAACGCCGGCGGGAAATAGCGCGGGATCCCGTCCGACCCTAGGAGGATGATAACCTTCAGCGGGAGGAAGAAGGCCAGCAGCATGGAGAGCTGCGACACCAGGGTGAAGAACACCACCCCGCTGGTCGCGGCCGGGGCCGCCCAGAAAAACTTGGCGCCCAGGCGGCTGCTCCATTTCAGGCTGTGCAGGATGTCGCGGATCAAGTCATTGTTCGCTGGTTAGGTGACGCCATTTTCAATACCCGCCGGAGATCCCGGCTCTTCGCTTCGCTGCGGCCTGGCTGACCAAGAGCGAGTGGCGGTCGGACGTCGCGTATGCGACCCGCCTGGTGCATGTCCGACTTTGGCCGGGGCTTAGCGGGCGAGCCCGCTCCTACGCGGGGCTGGGCCCAGCTGCGGGTGCGTTCAGCTCGCCTTTTCGTACCATCTAGGGCGTCGGGGGCTCGTTTGCTGGCTCGGTGCCCTGGAGTTCGCCGCGGAGCTGTTCGATCTCGGTCATCAGGGCTTGGTGCTCGGCGCGTTTGCGCTGGAGCAGGCCGTACGCCAAGCGGGCCTTTTCCTGCAGGCCGATTGGCGTGAGCTTGTACAGGTAGGCCGAGCGATTGTCCGAACGCCGGAAGTTCTGCGCCTTGACCCAGCCGCGGTCGAGCACAGCCTTGAGGGCGTAGTGCGTCTTGCCTACGGACAGGCCCAGCGAGCGCGCCAGTTGGCGCTGGCTCATGTCCGGCTCCTGCTCCAGCAGGCGGAGCACTTGCAGATGAAGATCTTCTTCAATCAATGGATTATATGGGTCTCGGGCAGCGTTTGGGCACGCTACCGCCGGGACGGTGCACCTCGATTTCTTGCGGGTCCGCCCTGGGGGAAGCTGCTGACTGCGCGTTCACGGGGTGAACGAAGGGCGAAAGTAGAGCATATGCGCCGGTCGCGTGGCAACGGAACGGGCGTGTAAGAGAGCAAAACGACACAGACTGATTGTTCACACTCGCCGCGACGATGGCCGGGAGGACGTGTAGCGAAGGGCGTCGGTGCGGGTGGCCTTTAACTGTGGAGCCGAGCCCTCTCGGCGATTGGGGTGCTGGTTGGGCCCATCGCCCAGGGGGCTGGGCTTGGAGGCTTCTTCCCGGCAACCGCACCTCTCACCCTGTCATGCCGGAAATCGCGTCGCGGTTATCCGGGATCTCGTGCGTCCGGGCGGCCCCCACCGGTGGAGATCCCGGCTCTTCGCTTCGCTACGGCCGGGATGACGGGGTGGGGGTACGGGTAAAGGGGACAAATTTATTGTCGGGTGGAGCATTATGCTGAGGAGGAACGAACTGGCGAATCGTGCCGCTCCGGCCGCGGACTAACGCTGCCGCGTGTCGGCGCGGGGATACCGGCGCGCGGTCAATGTGCCGACACCCAGTTTTGCACCTGCAACCCGGGCACACGCTCGAACTCGCGCCCATTGTTGGTCACTAGCACGGATTCTGTTGCCCGCGCGTGCGCCGCTATCAGGGGGACATGAAACGGGGACAGATTTATTTTCTCACACCACCCCACCGTCATCCCGGAAACTGCGGAGCGGTTATTCGGGATCTCGTGCGTCCGGACGGCCCAACCGGTGGCGATCCCGGCTCTTCGCTTCGCTGCGGCCGGGATGACCATTTGGCTCCGTTGGCTCCGAATCTGTAGGAGCCGAGCCCTCTCGGCGATTGGGGCGTTGGCTGGCTCGTATCGGCTTGCGGCGAACCTCAAGGGTTGGGAAGCCAATCTTCGTGTGCGTGGCGCACCCGGAGAATATAGACGTCGCCAACCGGGTCGAGGATGTAGACGACGATATGCGCCTGAAACGGGTGGACACGGACAGGCGGAGCGATTTCGGCGCGTTCGCGGGCCACCAGCGGGTTCTCCGCCAGGAACCGGAATGGCGCTCCAGCGCTGCGTGATACCGCCCTGCTTGGTCAAGACCAAACTCTGCTGCGCCCTGGACGAAGATGGAGATGACATCCTCCTCCGCCTTTTCACTCAGGTAAAAGGGCATTACCTACCAGGTCAGGAACCGGAACATTGGCGCGCCGCCCGCTCGCGGAGCTCTTCCATACTGTGCTGGCCGGGACCGCTCTCCAGCGCTTCCGTGACGAACGTCTGCATGCGCTCGACCTTCTCGGCACGCTCCTGGTCGTGACGGATCAGATCGCGCACGTAATCGCTGACGTTGCTGTACCGACCGGATTCGGCCTGCTTTTCGACCCAGTTCTTCATCGGGTCGGGAAGCGATACGTTCATGGTCGCCATAGCCTCACAAACCTCCAACTTTATTGGCAATCTTTGCCATAAAGACAATGATAGCCGTCCCGAACCCATTGTGCGACCGCACCCCCGGATCCCGGCCCTTCCCTTCGCTTCGGCCGGCATAACCGTTCTACGCAAGGTGGCCCTGGACCTGTAGGAGCCGAGCTTCTCGGCGATTGGGGCATTGGTTGGGCCCTATCGCCCAGAGGGCTGGGCTCTTACAGGGCAGAATCCGTGGTTATGCGGGGCTTATACCTTCCCCTGGCGATAGACCGTATTGCGATGAGCCACGCGGATGACCAGCACCCGGAACCGCTCATCCTCAATCGACGCGATGACACGGTACGGACCAACGCGATAGCGCCAGTATTCGCCCAGTTCTCCAGTAAGCGGTTTACCCGGCCTGCGTGGGTCGTCAAGGGGCGCGATCCGCTCGTTCAGGTATTCCAGAATCCGCCTGGCGGCCTGCTTGTCCAGCGCGCGGAAATCCTTTTCCACGCGTTTGTCGAACTCAATCGTCCAGCTCAAGTCGACGTCTCATTTCATCCATGGAGACCGTCTCGCCGCTTCCCTTGCGGTGGTCAATCAGGCGTTGTTCGGCCAGGTAGATGTCTTCAAGGTCTTCCAGATGCTGAACGATCGCCTCACGCGCATAGTAGCTCTTGCTACGGCCTGTGGCCTTGGCCAAGGCAGCCAGGCGTTCTTCCACATCTTCAGGTAGACGCAAAGCCAGCATGGGGATACCTCCGAGAAATTGCTATACAAGTATAGCACGGCGCGGGGCTGCCCAAGTTCGGCAGGTGTCACACCGACATGATCCCAACGGCACCCGCAATGCCCCCTCTCCTCGGGTCCCCACGATGCCCCTACCGTTCGTCATCCCGGAAACCGCGAAATCCTCAGGCTTGTCATCCAGGAAACCGCGAAGCGGTTATCCGGGATCTCCAACGCGGACGGTGCCCCAACCGCTGAAGATCCCGGCTCTCCGCTTCGCCGCGGCCGGGATGACGGTGGGGACGGGTGGTCCGCACAGATGACGGTTGGCGTGACGCTGAGCCGCGCCCCGTAGGAGATTCTATGTCTCTCCACAAGGGATCTTAGGTTGGTAATCGGTCTGATTTTTCATCAGGGCGAAGGCGACGCGGGCCAGCTTTCGAGCCAAGGCGTTCAGGGCCTGGGTCGTCGCCAGGCCACGGTCCAGGCAGCGCTGGTAGTAGTCGCTCCAGGTGGCTTTCGACTTGGCCTGCATCGCGGCCAGATAGAGCAGCCGTCGCAACTCTGGATCGCCCTGTTTGGTGAGTTTGCGCTGCCCCCGTTTCGTGCCGGAGTCGCGTATGCGGACATCCAGCCCCAGGAAGGCGACGAACGCATCACCGCTGCGGAAGGCCCCCCGCTGGAACGCCATGGTCAGGCCTGCCGCGGTGAGCGGTCCGACGCCCTCGATCTGCTGGCAGCGTCGGGCGTGATCCGACCAGCCGGCGCGACCGACCGTCTCGCGCAGCACACGCTGCAGGACGGCATCCAGCCGACCGATCTCCTGAAGCAGCTGCTTCAGGTTGGACTGCAGTTCGGGTACGCCTCGCAGACTCTGCTCCAGCATGACCCGTGCCCGCACCAGCGTGGCACGCCGGCGCAGCAGCTTTTGCAGGGTCCGGTAGCCCTCGGGCGGCGGTGTCCAGGGGCGCAGTTCGTCCTGTTCGCGTTGCAGATAACGCACCAGAAGCCGAGCATCCCCGGCATCGGTCTTGGCCCGGCCACCGATGCTCTCGCGGTAGCGATTGAGGCGATAGCCATTGACCAGATACACCCGGTGGCCCTGATGATGAGCCTCCAGCGCCAGGGCCAGGTGATAGTCGTTGGTGGCTTCCAGGGCGAAGTCGGCCGGCCCCTCCAGGCCACGGACCCACCGGCGGATCGCCGGGAGCTCGTTGGGACACGGCTGTGCGGTTTCACCGTCGATACTGATCCACAACTCGGCCTTGCCGACATCGACCCCGATCCGATGCGTTGCCATCATTACACCTCCCGAGCTAGCTTGGAGTTGTCTGTCGGGGCCTCACCGAACGCTGGCTTGCCATCTATCGTCGGTCCCGAGCCGATCGATTCCTTATCGGCGTTTAAGGTGAGGGGTGGGACGAACTCTCCTACCGTCTGTGCCACAGGCCAGATGCCAGCTTCGTCCCTCCACCCCGACAGACCCTTTCTAGGCCTGCCGGGGTTAAACATACAAGCCTGCTCGCAGGCGAATGCCCCTGCCCGCGTCCGACTCTGGCAGGGGCTTCGCCGCCAAGGCGGCTCCTACGGATTGCGGGGCTCCGGGGCTACGGCCTCGGGCCTCGCGTCCCGGAGCTCGGCCCGGAGTTGTTCGATTTCGGTCATCAGGGCTTCGTGCTCGGCGCGTTTTCGCTGCAGCAGGCCGTACGCCAGGCGGGCCTTTTCCTGCAGGCCGCTTGGCGTGAGCTTGTACAGGTAGGCGGAGCGGTTATCCGAGCGGCGGAAGTTCTGCGCCTTGACCCAGCCGCGGTCGAGCACGGCCCTGAGCGCGTAGTGCGTCTTGCCCACCGACAGGCCCAGCGCCCGCGCGAGCTGGCGCTGGCTCATGTCCGGTTCGCGCTCCAGCAGGCGGAGCACTTCCAGGTGAAGGTCTTCTTCAATCAATAGGTTATCGAGCCGGTGGGCGGCGTTTGGGCACGCTACCGCCGGGACGGTGTACCCGGATTTTCGCGGGCCCGCCCGGGGGGAAGCTACTGACTGTGCGTTCACGGGGTGAACGAAGGGCGAAAGTAGAGCATATGGGCCGGTCGCGTGGCAATGGGACGCGCGCGCAAGAAAGGGCAACGCGAGGGACTGGATTCTGGCGGCCCCATCGGGACGATGCTACCGCTGGAGATCCCGGCTCTTCGCTTCGCTGCGGTGGCTCTGGGCCTGTAGGAACCGAGCCTCTCGGCGATTGCGACGTCGGACAGGCCTGTTCGTCCAGAGGCTGGGCTCCTACAGGTGGGCGGTGGGAGGCGGACTATCAGTCGTTATTGAAGAGGTCGCGGGTGTAGATCTTGTCGGTCTGGTCGCGGATGTCGTCGGTGATGCGGTTGGCGACGATGACGTCGGACACGCGCTTGAACTCGTCCAGGTCGCGGATGACGCGGGAGCGGTAGAACTCGTCGTCGGGGAGCTCCGGCTCGTAGACGACGACCTCGATGCCCTTGGCCTTGATGCGCTTCATCACGCCCTGGATGGCGGAGGCGCGGAAGTTGTCGGAACCGCTCTTCATCACCAGGCGGTAGATGCCGACGACCTTTGGCTGACGCTTGATGATCGCGTCGGAAACAAAGTCCTTGCGCGTGCGGTTCGCGTCAACAATGGCCTTGATGATGTTGTTCGGGACCTCGTCGTAGTTGGCCAGCAACTGCTTGGTGTCTTTCGGCAGGCAATAGCCGCCAAAGCCAAAAGAGGGATTGTTGTAGTGGCTACCGATGCGCGGGTCCAGGCACACGCCCTCGATGATCTGGCGCGTATCCAGGCCGTTGGCTTCGGCGTAGCTGTCCAGCTCGTTGAAATACGCCACGCGCATGGCCAGGTAGGTATTGGCGAACAGCTTGATCGCCTCGGCCTCGGTCGAGTGCGTGAAGACCATGGGGATATCGTCGTCCATCGCGCCTTCCGCCAGCAGCCGGGCGAAGGTCTCGGCGCGGTCGGACTGCTCGCCGACGATGATCCGGGAGGGGTGCAGGTTGTCGTACAGCGCGCGGCCCTCGCGCAAGAATTCCGGCGAGAACAGGATGTTGTCGGTCTCCAGCTGCGCCTTGATCTCGCGCGTGTAGCCGACCGGCACGGTGGACTTGATGACCATCACTGCGTGCGGATTAATCTCCAGCACGTCGCGGATGACCGACTCCACCGTAGAGGTGTTGAAGTAGTTGGTCTGCGGGTCGTAGTCCGTCGGCGTGGCGATGATCACGAAGTCCGCGTCCGCATAGGCCTCCTGCTTGTCCAGCGTGGCCTTGAGGTTCAGCGCATGGTTTTCCAGGAAGTCCTGGATCTCGACATCGATGATCGGGGAGTGCTTGCGGTTGATCTGCTCGACCTTCTCCGGCACCACGTCGAGCGCGACGACCTCATGGTACTGCGCGAGCAGGACGGCGTTGGAAAGCCCGACATAGCCGGTCCCGGCGACTGCGATTTTCATTCCTGGATTCCTTCCTGTTGCAATCGGTGTAGCCAAAATCATTGGCCGCGCGCCTGCCACCCGTAGGAGCCGCCTTGGCGGCGAAGCCCCTGCCAAAGTCCGGCGCGGGCTCCTACAGGGGCGCAAGGGCGCTGGCACGTTTGCCCAGCGCCCAAGGATACTGGGGCGCCATGAACAATGATGCGATCGGGGGCACGAAAGGTTAACGCCCGCCTTACCCCGCAACGCGTTCCTGCGGTGGGTGATTGGCCGGGGCGTACTCGTGTACTACAGCGCGGATGGTTCGGCAGGCCCGCTCGGTGTCCATGTCGCGGTCGGCCTGGTCCAGCTGATTGAGGGCTGCGTGCAGGTCCTTCGCCGATACGCAGTCCTCGCGTGCGCGCATGATCCGCGGATGGCCTGTGGCCTGGACGTTGTCGCCGATCAGCAGCTCCTCGTAGAGCTTCTCGCCCGGACGCAGGCCGGTGAATACGATCTCCACACCATCTTCGGGCACGCCGTCTTCCTTCACCTGGCGCCCATGCAGGTGGATCATGCGGCGCGCCAGATCCACGATGCGGACCGGCTCGCCCATGTCGAGCACGTAGACTTCGCCGCCCTCGGCCATGGCACCGGCCTGGATCACCAGTTCGGTCGCCTCGGGGATGGACATGAAGTAGCGCGTGATCTCCGGATGGGTCACCGTGACCGGGCCGCCATCGCGGATTTGCTGGTGGAATAGCGGCACCACGGAGCCGGACGAACCCAGCACGTTGCCGAAGCGCACCATGCTGAAGATGGTCCCGCCCTGCGCGCGGGCGCGATCCTGCAGGACCATCTCGGCCAGGCGCTTGGTGGCGCCCATGACGTTGGTGGGGCGCACGGCCTTGTCGGTGGAGATCAGGATAAAGCGGTCCACGCCGGCATTGAGCGCTGCCTCCGCGAGCACGGCGGTACCGAAGACATTGTTACGCACGCCCTCGATCAGGTTGGCCTCGACGATCGGAACATGCTTGTAGGCCGCGGCGTGGTACAGCGTTTGTACGCCGTGTTCCGCCAACACGGAGGCCACGCGCCGCGCATTGGTGACGGAGCCCAGTACCGCGTGAATGGCTGGGCACCGGTCCAGTTGCGCCGCGGTTTCCTGCAACTCGCGTTCGATGCTGTACAACGCAAACTCGTTGCGCTCGAACAGGATCAGCGTCGCCGGTTCGAGACGAATGATGCGCCGACACAATTCCGAACCGATGGAGCCGCCCGCCCCGGTAACCATCACGATGCGGTCGCGCACACTGCAGGTGAGTAGCTCCGGGTCCGGCGGTACGGCATCACGACCGAGGAGATCGGCGATGTCGACGTCCTCCAGCTGCTCCAAACTCGCATGCCCGGAGACCACGGCCTCCATCGACGGGACCGTCTGGACGTACACCGGAAGCGGTTCCAGCTGTTCCAGAATGCGCCGGCGTTCCTGGCGCGTCGCGGACGGGATGGCCAGGAGCATCCGCTTGACCCGAAAACGCGACACAAACCGCTCCAGACGATCCGGACTATGGACGGGAATCCCGTCGATCGAACTCCCCTGCAGGCTCCGATCCTCGTCCACGAAGGCGACCACGCGGAAGCGGCCGCCCGCCTTGAGGCCCGACAGGAGCTGCACTCCGGCCTCGCCCGCCCCGAATACCACCACCGGCTCGGCACCCGAGGCCGCCTCGATGATCGAGCGATACCACGTGCGCACCAGGAACCGGCTGCCGCCGACATAGATAAAGGCCACGATCGCGAAGTTGATCGGCACGGAACGCGGAAAGCTGTCCACGCGACCGATCGCAACGGCGGCCCACAAAACAAGAGCGAGGACCGCCACACCGGACCCCACCGCCCAGATCGTGCGGGACCCCATGAAGCGGATTACCGCCCGGTACAAACCCAGCTTTGCGAACACTGGTATGCCCACCAGCACCACCAGAGGGAACAGCCACCAGGTCTCCTGCATGATTGTCGGGAACGGCTCCGCGAGGCGGATCGCGAAGCCCGACCACAGCGCCAACGGCAGCATGGCCACATCCGCCAGCACCATCAGCCAGCGCTTTGTCGAGCGCGGCAGCTTGAGCAGCCTTTCCAGGCTCCGGCTCAGCATGATTTGCAACACCGTTCCGGCATGTCTCGCCCGACTCTCCCGTCCACAAAAATTGCCTGAATTACACTACAGCAAGTGTACGTGCCGGGCGCTGCCGCTCTCCATCGCGGCGAGCGGAGCATAAGCAAACCGTGATAAAAATGCACTCATCGCTGAAGGGGTTGTCATCATTCCATGCTGGCAGGGGCTTCGCGGGCAGGCCCGCTCCCACAGGGCCGCTGCCGCTAGCAGACTCCATCCCCGCTCCCTGCCTCATTCACTGTGGGAGCGGCCCTGGCCGCGAAGCCCCCGCCAAACTCCATCCAGCCCCTTACTCCAGCCAGGCCGCATCCCACAGGGGGTAATCACCGAGATTGCCGACCTGCCCTGCCCGCAGCGGGTTCGCCACCACATAGCGGGCGACCGCCTGGAGATCCTCTTCCCGGCGCAATGCGCGGTCGTGGAAGCCGCTCTGCCACACTCGACATGTGCACCTCCGCAGTCGCCCAATCCGGCGGGTAGTGAGACTCTTGAGCTTTTGCACGGTACTGGAGAGGTCACCCCCTTCCAACTGCATCAGCCAGTGCACATGGTCAGGCATGACCACGAAACAGAGCGTCGACGCCGCGCCTTCCAGATCGCGCAACGCATGAACGACGCAGCGACCCTGGTCGAATTGCGAAAACCAGGCTTGCCGATCAGCACAGACCGCGGTGATCAGATAGACCCGCCCCGGCTCGCTGAAACGGCCGAGGCGCAGACGGTGCGTTCGTGCCTTCCGTGGCATTCCAACCTCCCTGACTTGTTGAAGCACTTACTTGCAGAACGAGCTTTGTGGGAGCGGGCCTTGCCCGCGAATGCCTCCCGCCCAAGCCCGACACCGGCAGGCGTTTCGCGGGCGAGGCCCGCTCCCACAGTGAAATTGCGACAGCCCAAATTGCCTCAGCCGAGGAGTTGGGCGAGGTCGTCGGGGCCGAGGATGGGGATGTCGAGGGATTCGGCCTTGGTGACCTTGGAGCCGGGGTCGGCGCCGGCGATGACGGCGGTGGTCTTTTTGGAGACGGAGCCGGTGATCTTGGCGCCGCGGGCCTCGAGGGCGGCCTTGGCCTCGTCGCGGGTCATGGTGTCGAAGCTGCCCGTGAGGACATAGGTATTGCCTGCCAGCGGGACTGTATCGCCCTCCTCCGCTTCCGGACGCGCGGGCGGGTCGGGCCAGTGCACACCGGCCTCGCGCAGGGCGCGGATCACCTGGAGGTTGTGCGGCTCGGCGAAGAAGTTGGCGATGTGCTCGGCGACGATGGGGCCGACATCCGGGACTTCCTGCAGCGCCTCGGCATCCGCCTGCATCAGCGTGTCGAGGTCGCCGTAGTATTCGGCCAGGTTGCGGGCGGTGACCTCCCCCACCTCGCGGATGCCCAGCGCGAAGATGAAGCGCGCCAGCGTAGTCTCGCGCGCCTGTTCCAGCGCGTTGACCAGGTTCTCTGCAAGCTTGGGGCCGACCCGTTCCAGCGCCTCCAGGCGTTCGGCATCCAGGGCGAACAGATCCGCCGGGCTTTGCACGATGCCGCCGTCGGCCAGCTGCTCGATGATCTTTTCGCCGAAGCCCTCGATGTCCAGCGCGCGGCGCGAGACGAAGTGCTTGAGGGCCTCGCGCCGCTGCGCCGGGCATACCAGCCCGCCAGTACAGCGGGCGACGACCTCGCCTTCGGTGCGCTCGATGTGCGAGTCGCACTCCGGGCAGGCCGCGGGCATCTCGATGGCGCGGGTGTCCGCGGGGCGCTCGCCGCCGGCGCGGCCGACCACCTCGGGGATCACGTCGCCGGCGCGGCGCACGATCACGCGGTCGCCGATGCGCACGTCCTTGCGCGCGATCTCGTCCATGTTGTGCAGCGTGGCGTTGCTGACCATCACCCCACCCACCAGCACCGGCTCCAGGCGCGCCACCGGGGTGAGCGCGCCGGTGCGGCCGACACGGAACTCGACATTGCGCAGCGTGGTGGTGCGCTCCTCCGCCGGGAACTTGTGGGCGATGGCCCAGCGCGGCGCGCGCGAGACGAAGCCGAGCTGCTGCTGATCGACCAGGGCATCCACCTTGTACACGATCCCGTCGATCTCGTAATCCAGCCCCGTGCGGCGGGCGGCCAGGCGCTCGTAGTAGTCGAGGCAAGCCTCGACGCCCTCCAGCACCTCGCGCTCCGGGCAGGCCGGGAAGCCCAGGCGCTGCAGCCAGTCCAGGGTGCCGGACTGGGTGTCCGGCAGCGTCCCGCCCTCGACGAAGCCCACCGAGTAGGCAAAGAAGCTGAGCGGGCGGCGCGCGGTCACCTTCGAGTCCAGCTGGCGCAGGCTGCCGGCAGCGGCATTGCGCGGGTTCATGAACCCGCGCAGGCCGTCGGCCTCCAGCCCGGCGTTCAGGCGCTCGAAATCGGCCCGGCGCATGAAGACCTCGCCACGCACCTCCAGCACCCGCGGGGCATCGTCGGTGAAGCGGTCGCCCAGATGCAGCGGGATCGGCCGCACGGTGCGCACGTTCGCGGTTACGTCCTCGCCGGTCTCGCCGTCGCCGCGGGTGGCGGCCTGCACCAGGCGGCCATCCTCGTAGATCAGGCTGATGGCGAGGCCGTCCAGCTTGGGCTCGGCCATGTAGGTGACGGCGCCCTCGCCGCGCGCAGGGTCGCCAGTCTGTTTCGCCAGACGCTCGCGCACGCGGCGGTCGAAGTCGCGGATCGCGTCCGCCTCGAAGCCGTTGGCGAGCGACAGCATTGGCAGGCGATGCCGGACCGTGGCAAAGCCCTCGGCCGGGGTGGCGCCCACGCGCTGGGTGGGCGAATTGGGGGTGACAAACTCCGGGTGGTCCGCCTCCAGTTGCTCCAGCTCGCGCATCAGGGCGTCGAACTCGGCGTCCGAGATCTCGGGGTCATCGAGCACGTAGTAGCGGTAGTTGTGATGCTCGATCTGGCGGCGCAGCGCGTCGATGCGCGTCTTCGGAGAATCCGTCGAGCCAGCCTGCGAGGCAGGCGAACCCGACCGGCTCACCGCGTACTCCGCCGGCGCAGCACATCCGGGCGGTGGCGACGCAGCCAGTCGCTCAGGTCCTCGCGCATGTAGGCCAGCGTCTGGTTGGTCGCGGTGGACTGCTGGGCATCCAGGATGCTGCCACCGAGATCGCGCGCCAGCACGTGGGCATGCTCCAGCAACGCCTCGAAGGCGCGCTGTGGCTCGGCGCTACGATGCACCTGGGTAAACAGCGTGACACCGGGCGTCATCATGTCCGCCAGGTCTTCCTCGCGCAGGGTGCCGGGCGGGACCATGTTGGCGGCGGAAAACAGCGGCACGCCGGCATCCGTCTCCGGTTCAAAGAAATGGTAGATATCCATCTCGCCGGGGGTCATTCCGGCGCGCTGCATCGCCGCACCCAGGGCAACGCCGGTAAACGGCTTGTTGCGCGGCGCGACCACATGGAGCACCAGGATCTTCTCCTCCGCCGGGTGGCGGTCGGCCCTCGGATTGCGCCCCACCACGCGCGGCTCGGACACGTATTCGCCCAGCGTGTCCATATCCGGCGCCGGTTGCTCGATCAGATCCGGGTTCATCTCGTGGTCCGGATCCAGATGCTCGCCCAGGGTGTCATCGGCGCGCGTTGGCTTGAGCTTGCCCGGACGCAGGCGATCCATGCCGGAGCGCAGCCGTGCACCCAGCCCCCCGAACGCCTCGCGGGCCCGCTCGACCGGGGCGCTGGCCGAACCCTTGCGCCGGGCACGGGCCGGGCGATCCTCGGGCGACGGTTCGAATGCCCCGTGCGGCGGGGGCGGCGTGGGCTCGTCGTCGCTGTCCAGCACGCCGTAGATGTCCTGGGCGCGCTCACCCCGCCGGCCGTAGTCCGATTCCAGATCCGGCTCGTCGTCATTGGCGGTCACGCCGAGGTGTGGCTCGTGGCGCTCCTCGCGCGCCGCGCCGGGGATGCGCGGCTCGTCGAACGCGGGTTCGCGCGCGCCGCCGGTGCGAACGCTGCGGCCGGTATCGAGCGGATCGCCCCAGCCGGCCTCCGGTTCAGCGGAGTCCCCGGGCTCGGCCGGCTCGTACCAGCGCTTGTCGCCCGGCTCGTCACTGGCACGGATATGTACGGCCTCGTCGCCCCAGTCCGCGGCATCGTCCTCCATATCGCGCTGCTGCGCCCGCGCGCGCAGACGATGGGCGGCCCAGATCCCCGCGATCAGGACAATCCCCAAAATGACCAGGCTGATACGCATCCAATCCACAAAAAACCTCGTTGATCCCGGTACCGACGGTCAGGCCTCGGCCAGTTCCACAGCCTCGTCGATATCCACGCTAACCAGGCGCGACACGCCCGGCTCGTGCATGGTAACGCCGATCAGCTGTTCCGCCATGGCCATCGTTGCCTTGTTGTGAGTAATGAAGATGAACTGGATCTGCTCCGACATCTCGCGCAGCAGGTCACAGAAGCGGCCGACGTTGGCCTCGTCCAGTGGGGCGTCCACCTCGTCCAGCATGCAGAAGGGCGCAGGGTTCAGCTCGAAGATCGCGAACACCAGGGCCGAGGCGGTGAGCGCCTTCTCGCCGCCGGACATCAGGTGGATGGTCGACAGGCGCTTGCCCGGCGGGCGCGCCATGATGGTGACGCCGGTATCCAGGAGGTCATCGCCGGTCATCTCCAGGCGCGCCTCGCCGCCCCCGAACAGGCGCTGGAACTTGTGCCCGAGCCCGGCATTCACCTGGTCGAAGGTCTGCTTGAACAGGGCCCGGGTCTCGCGATCGATGCGGTGCATCGCCGCCTCCAGGGTCTCCAGCGCCTCGATCAGGTCCGCGTGCTGCTCCTCCAGGTAGCGCGAGCGCTCCTCCAGGCTGCGCGCCTCGTCAATCGCCGCCAGGTTGATCGGCCCGAGCTTCTCGATCTTGCGATCCAGTTCACCGATCGCCTGTTCCCAGGCGGGGACGGTCGCGTCCTCCGGTAGCTCGGGCGCCAGGGCCTCGGCGGCGAAGCCGGATTCCTGGAACTGGGTCTTGAGCTGTTCGATCTGCACCGAGCGTTCGCGCAGGTCCAGGCGCAGCTCCTCGCAGGTGGAACGCTGCGCCTCGACCCGGTTGCCCAGCTCGGTGCTGGTGCTCGCCAGCTCGCGCAGCCGCGCGTCGCAGGCCTCCAGGTCCGCCCGCGCCTGGGTCAGGCGGGCCTCGGCGGCCTGACGCTGTTCCGCCGCGGTCTGCAGGTCCGCGCGCCACTGCTCCAGCGGGCCCTGGCGGTCGCTGAGCCCCTGCGCCAGGCGCTCCCGGCGCTGGGCGTCGTCCTCGCGCTGGCGCTCCAGTCGCCCGCGTTCGTTCTGTTCGCGCTCCAGGCGATGGCGCGCCTCCTGCTCGGCCATGCGCGCCTGGTTGGCCGCGTCGCGCGCCGCGCGCACCGCGTCGCGGGCTCCGGTCTGGGCCGTGCGCGCGGCCTCGACCCGCGCCTCCAGAGCGGCGCGGTCGGCCTCCAGGGTCTCGATGCGGGTCAGGGCCTCGTTGCGTTCGGCCTCCGCGGCGGCGAACTGCTCGCGGGCGCGCGCGGCCTCCTCGTCCAGCTCGCCCGCCTCGCGGTCGATGCGTTCCTGCTGTTGCTCCAGCTGCCGCGCCTGGTCGCGCAGGCGCTGGACGCGCCGCTCGCGGTCGTCGATTTGCGCCTTTTGTTCGCGGATCTGCCCGTCCAGCGCCTCGCGCCGGGCGCGGGTGGCCGCGATGGTCTCGTTGCGTTCTTCCAGCGCGGCCTGCAGCCGGCTCACCTGCGTGCTCAGTTCCTCCTGGCGTTCCTGCAGCTCGCGCGCCAGGCGGACCCGGGCCACCGCACCGCTGGCCCCACCCTCCAGCGTGCGATGAGCGACCCAGCCCGGGCCCAGCCAGGTGCCGTCCGGCGTGATGACGCTCTCGCCCGGCGCCAGCGTGGCCAGGCGTGCCCGCGCCGCGTCGGCGTCCTCCGCGCAATGCACCAAGGCGAGCCAGCCCGTGACGACCGGGGAGCCCTGTACCTGCCCGGCCAGGCTCCCCGCCGGCACCTCCGGCGTGTGCGACAGGCCCGTGCCGACCAGGCGCAGCATCGCTTCGGGGAGATCCTGCGCGGTCTCCGGCTGATCGGTGACGGCGGCCTCCAACCAGCTGCCCAGCACCATCTCCACCGCGGTATCCCAGCCCTCGGCCACCTCCAGCTGCTGCACCAGCGGGCGCGACAGGTCCAGACCGTGCTCGCGCGCCCAGGCCTCGCGGCGGGCGCGGGTCTCCTTCGGGTCGTCCTCGCCGGCGAAGTGCTCCAGCCCGGCCAAGCGCCCGGCGACCTCGCGGGCCTCGCGTTCGGTGGCATGCAGGGTGTCCTGCTCCTCGCGCTGGGCCTGTTCGAGATCGGCCAGCGCGGCCTGCTGCTGGTCGCGATCGCCCTGCAGCCCCTGCAAGCGCTCGCGCAGCCCGGTGAGTTCCGCGTCCAGGCGGTCGGCCTCGGTGCCCGGGTGGGTCTGTGGCAGCGCCGCGCGTTCAGCCTCCACGCGTTCCCGGCGCTGGGCGACGCGCTTGAGCAGATGCTCGGCATTGTCCATGCGCGAGCGCGCGAGCTGGGCGTTCTGGCGCGGCTCGGCGAGCGAGCGCTCCCATTCGGTCAGCGCCTCGCGTGCGCTCTGGTATTCGGTTTCGGCACCTTCGGCGGCAGCCTCCAGGCGTTCGCGCTCGGCCTCGGCGGTCGTGGCGGCCTCCTGACGCTGCGTGCTCTCCTGTTCCGCCTGGGCGATGCGCGCCTCCACCGACTGGTGTTCGCTGGCGGCGGCCTCGATGCGGTTTTCCAGCTGGCGCAGTTCGGCTTGTTCGCGCGCCAGTTCGTCCTCCGCATGGCGGATGGACTGCTCCAGGCGCGAGACCTCGGCGGCGCGGTCGTAATAGGCGCTTTGTGCCTGGGTGGTGGTCGCCTCCAGCTCGACCCGCTCCTGGCGTGCCTGCTCGGTGCCGGTCTGCGCCTTTTGTGCCTCGGCCTGGCTCGCAGCCAACGCCGTCTCGGCGTCGTTCAGGCGGGCACGGCTGGCCTCCGTCTCCTGCTCCTGGGCCTGCAGGCGCAGCAGGATCGCCTCGGCGCGCTTGCGCCGGCGCTCGGCGGCCAGCGCCTGGTAGCGTTCCGCGGTGGCGGCCTGGCGGTTCAGGCGCTCGGCCTGCTTGGACACCTCGTCGCGCACGTCGTCCAGGCGTTCCAGATTCTCGCGGGTGTGGCGCACGCGGTTCTCGGTCTCGCGACGGCGCTCCTTGTACTTGGAGATGCCGGCCGCCTCCTCCAGGTAGACGCGCAGCTCTTCGGGGCGCGCCTCGATCAGTCGCGCGATCATGCCCTGCTCGATGATGGCGTAGCTGCGCGGGCCCAGACCGGTGCCGAGGAACAGGTCGACCACGTCGCGCTTGCGCGCGCGCTGGCCGTTGAGGAAGTACTTGGACTGGCCGTCGCGGGTCAGCGCGCGCTTGACCGCGATCTCGCCGTAGCCGCTGTACTCGCCGCCCAGACGGCCGTCAGAGTTGTCGAACACCAGCTCAATGGAGGCCTGCCCCACCGGCTTGCGGCTGGAGGAGCCGTTAAAGATGACGTCCTCGCTGGAGTCCCCGCGCAGGTGCTTGGCCGAGGACTCGCCCATGACCCAGCGCACGGCGTCGATGGTATTGGACTTGCCACAGCCGTTCGGCCCGAC
The DNA here is from genome assembly GCF_000376905.1 of Thioalkalivibrio sp. AKL6. Classification (NCBI taxonomy): domain Bacteria; kingdom Pseudomonadati; phylum Pseudomonadota; class Gammaproteobacteria; order Chromatiales; family Ectothiorhodospiraceae; genus Thioalkalivibrio; species Thioalkalivibrio sp. AKL6. Next base: position 48,538 of record NZ_AQXS01000011.1, read on the forward strand.
CACGCCCACCCGGTTGCCGGGGAGGACGAGTGTGGTCGGGTCCACGAACGACTTGAAGCCGGCCAGCTTGATTCGGGCGAGTCGCACGTTCGGCGCTATCCGCGGTCAGGAAAGTCGGGGTTAGAATGGTACACGCTTCGACCTTTACCGTGACCCACTACCCGTTCGACAAACGAACCGCTTCACGAAACCATACAAAACCCTGCGGCGCGCCTGCACGCCAAGCCTTCCTTGCCTCCCGCTTTGGCGGGGGCTTCGCGGGCAGGCCCGCTCCCACAGGAACGACCGAGGACGCGACAAACCCATGCCCAGCCAGCCGAGCAAGACCCTGGAAACCTTCGACAACCCGGCGCCGGAGAACGATTTCGCGATCTATATCCGCGTCCCGGAGTTCACCTGCCTGTGCCCCGCCACCGGGCAGCCGGACTTCGCCGAGATTCATATCCAGTACGTTGCCGACGGCAAGTGCGTGGAGCTGAAGTCGCTGAAGAACTACATGTGGTCCTACCGCGATGAGGGCGCATTCCACGAGGCGGTCACCAACCGCATCCTGGCGGATCTGGTGGCGGCGACCGACCCGCGCTACATGCGCCTGACCTCGTATTTCAACGTGCGTGGCGGCGTCTATACCACGGTGGTTGCGGAACATCGCAAGCCCGGCTGGACGCCCCCGGAGCCGGTGCACCTGCCGGCGCCGACGCGCAGCCCGCTGGACATGAACGGCTGACCGAGCCCGCCATGCACGCCATCGGCATTGACCTCGGCACCTCCGGGATCCGGCTGGCGCTGCTGGACCCGGAGGGCGCGCGCATCCACAGCGCGCACCGGGCACTGCCGGCGTCGGTCGGGGGCGACGAGCAGCGGGCGGAACAGAACCCCGCGCTGTGGTGGGCCATCGTGCGCGAGCTGCTGCGCGAAGCGGCCGCGCATCTGCACGGCGCGCCCGCCGCCATCGCGGTGGACGGCACCTCCGCCACCCTGCTGCGCCTGGATGCCGACGGACGCCCGACCCATCCGGCCCTGATGTACAACGATGCCCGGGCCACCGACATGCTGTCGGTGCTGGCCGGGGTCGCGCCCGCGGACTCCGCCGTGCACAGCCCCAGCTCGTCGGCGGCCAAGCTGTTGTGGCTGCGGCGCCACGAGGGGCTCTCCGGCGTGCGCCGCGTCCTGCACCAGGCCGACTGGGTTACCGGACGTCTGCGCGGGCGCTTCGACCGCATGGACGAGAACAACGCCCTGAAGCTCGGCTACGACGCGCTGTGGGGCGGCTGGCCGAACTGGCTGCAGGAGACCCTGGGCAGTGACGCGGCGCTGCTGCCGGAGGTGGTCCCGGCCGGGACGGTACTGGGCCCGCTGGACCCGGAAATGGCGGAATCGCTGCATCTGAACCCGGCCTGCCGGGTGGTCGCCGGCACCACCGACAGCATCGCCGGGTTCCTCGCCTCCGGTGTGGTCGACGACACCACCGGCGTGACCAGCCTGGGCTCCACGCTGGTGATCAAGCAGCTGGCCCCGGAACCGATCTACGCCCCGGAACTCGGGATCTACAGCCACCGGCTGCTGGGGCGCTGGCTAGTGGGTGGGGCCTCCAACAGCGGCGGCGCGGTACTGCGCCAGCAGTTCGACGATGCGGCCCTGGAGCGGCTGAGCGCCGCGATCGACCCCGAGACCGACAGCGGGCTCGACTATCTCCCCCTGCCCTGCCCCGGCGAGCGCTTCCCGGTCAACGACCCCGAGCTGAAGCCCCGCCTCACGCCCCGCCCCGAGGACGACGTGCGTTTCCTGCAGGGGCTGTTCGAGGGGGTTGCCCGGGTGGAGCACGACGGCTATGAGCGCCTGTCCGAGCTGGGCGCCCCGCGCGTGGAGCGTGTCGTGTCCCTGGGTGGCGGCGCCCAGAACCCCGTGTGGACACGCATCCGCAGCCGGATTCTGGGTTTGCCGGTGACCACTGCCGAGGACGACGATGCCGCCAGCGGCGCCGCCCGACTCGCGCGCATCGGCGTGGGGCTGGAGCCGGGTTTCACGGGTTGACCGGCCAGGCCGAGAGGCTCGGCAATCGCCCGCTTTGGTCGGGGCTTCGCCTGCAAGCCGATCGCGATGCCGGCTGGGGGCCACCAATTCCATGAGGGGGATCTTGTGGGAACGGCCTTGGCCGCGAAGCCCCCGACAAAGCCGGACTCGGACAACAAACGTAGGATGCGATTCGCTGCGCTCGTCGCATCCTACGGCGCTGTTTGCCAGAACAAGGCACGGGCAGGCCGTTCCTACAAAACCCGTCCCATGATGTGCACTGCCATGACGCCGAGGGAGCGGATCGGTGCTACATTCGGGGGAGGCACCCAACAACAAGGGGATACGACATGCACTGGACGCGAATTCTCGGCATTGCACTGCTGGTGGGCGGCATCATCCTGCTGGTGATGGGCTACAACGCCACGGAAAGCCTGGGCGAGGAACTGCACCAGGAGTTCATGGGGCGCTATACGGACGACACGCGCATGTACCTGATCGCCGGCGGGATCATGTCCGTCGTGGGCCTCGTACTCGCGATCTTTGGGGTACGCCGCTAAGGGCACATCCGTGCCCGCCGGCACCCTCCGCCTGACGCCGCTGCTCGCCTTCCTCGCGCCGTTTCGCGGGCTCGCGCGCGTATTCGACCCGGGCCTGCGCGGTCTGGTGATCGGCCCGTTGATCATCAACATCCTGGTCGTAATCGGGCTCGCGACGGCCGCCGGGCTCGGCTTCGAGGCCCTTCTGGCGGCCTGGCTGCCCGGCGGCTGGGACTGGCTCGCCTGGCTACTGTGGCCCCTGTTCGCACTGGCGTTGCTGGTGGCCTTTGGGGTCTCCGCCGTCGCGCTGGCGGCAATCATCGCCAGCCCGTTCTCCGGGCCGCTGGCCTACCGCACCGCGCGCGGACTGGGCCACGAGCCCCGCCAGCCGGCGCGCTCGTTCCTTGGCGAGATGGGCCACGCGACCGTAACCGCGCTGCGCAAGGCCGGCTACTACGGCCTGCTTTTTATCCCCGTACTCCTGATCACGATCATTCCCGGCCTGAACCTGCTGGCTCCGATCGCCTGGTTCACGTTCGGGAGCTGGGTGCTGGCCGTGGAGTTCCTGGAGGCGCCGCTGGCCAACGACGGCCTGGCATTCGCCGAGGTCCGCAAGACCGTGCGCGCCCACCGGCTGGAGACCCTGAGCTTCGGCGCCGGGACCACGCTGCTGGCAATGGTCCCGCTAGTGAATCTGCTGCTGGTACCGGCCGCGGTCATCGGCGCGACCCACCTGCGAGTGCGCCTGCCCCGGGCCTAACGTCGGGACACTCCAGATGGACGCGAAAGTCCCCGAACGGTGCGTTTGGCAGGGCTCAACGCACCCTACCTCCACCATAATCCGGGGTGCCTCAAGCCCGATACCAGGCGCGTCGTCGTGAAAAGCCCGTACGGCACTCGGCACCAACGCTCTCACCCCGATTCCCTCGCCGTCTCCGGACCCTCTCGGGTGCCCCCACCCTTGATCCCTCTTCGTACCTTCGTGGTGCCAGAGATGGCTTTGACCTTTGGCGCAAAGGCGCCGGTCAGGCGAGCAGGGCATCCAGCGGGTTGTCGTCGGGGAGCGGGCGCATGCGGCCCTCGCGCAGCTCCTGGGCCACACCCTGCAGGGAGTGGCGCCGGCTGGCGCCCAGATCCAGCGACAGGAACAGGTAGCCGCGGGTCGCCTCACCGCGCCAGACCAGGCCCATGCGGTGAAACTGCCCGGTCGCCTTGTCGACCATCTCGAACCACTCGCCGGTGCGGATCCGGCTGGCATCGAAGACCCAGGGATCGTCGAGATCGGTCAACAGGTCGGGGTCGTCATCCTCGAGGCGCACGGCACGCCGCGCCTGGATTCGCGCCTGGGGATCGAAACGCGGCTCGTCAGCGGAGGCCCGGATGCGCTGCAGATGGGCCTGGCCCAGGTGCTGCACGACCGCCTTGACGCGCGCCTCGTCAGCGCCAAACTCGCGTGCGGTCACCACGATCCGCTGCACCAGCGGATTCGCTTCCTGCGGGGTCGCCTGGTTGCAGATGGCCCGCACCACGTCCTGCACCTCGGCGTCCAGCACCTGCACGGCCGCCTCGTCCACCGCCAGCAGGTCTTCCCAGGCCTCGGCGATCTGCTCGGCGGAGCGCTCCGGAAGCTCGGCCCCGGTCTCCAGCACGCAGACCGTCAGGGTGCGCCGGGCACGGGCCGCGCGTTCTTTCTGACACATCGGCGCCGCGCGCGCGGCGGCCTGTGCCCGCCAGTATTCGTCCTCCGCGGCCACGGCCGCGTCCCAGTTCTCCCGCAACGCCTGCGCCGCCGGGCGATCCAGATCATCGATCACGTTCCCCAAGTGTTCGATACTCTGGCGCATCGCATCAAGGTAGCGGCTGACCACCTCCGAGTCTTCCGCGCTGACCTCGGGGCTGATCCGCACGCCCGTATTGATCAGACTGCCGACCCATTCGCGCAACGGGTGCCTGGGGTCGTGGAAGAAGTCGAGGTCACGGCTGACCGCGCGCACCAGTAGCGGTTGCAAATCCAGCATCATCGCGCGAAACGCCGCATGGCAATCGAGGTGGCGCGACACCTCGGCGAACACGCCGGCCAGGACACCCTCGATGACGCTCTCGATCGGCGGTTCCGCCATCGCTTCGGCCACCACGGCGGCGCCGGTCGCCGGGCCGCCGCCCCCGCCCACCACAGCTCCATGGCCAGATGGCACCCAGCCGGCCGCCGCCGCCCACTGCAACCAGTCCGCCGGGCCGGCATCCGCGGCCGGCATCACAGCGCCGGCAACCGCAACGCCCCCTGCTCCCCTGACCCCAGGTGCGCCGCCCTCCGCCGCGGCCGGTTCCGACGCCGAGGCGGGGCCCCCTTCCCGGGTGGCCTGGGCCCAGCTCGCACGCCGCGACGTTCCGGGCAAGTCGCCCTCCGGGGCCTCGGACACCGGCTCTCTGACCAGCCCGCAGGCCTCGACTGTCTCGACCACGAAGGCCAGGGTCGGTGCGGCCGTCTGGCCCAGACAACGCACATAGGCTCGCATCAGGCCCAGCGTCATATCCGTCCGGCCGAACTGTTCCTCGGCCGACTCGATCAGACGCTCGTACCAGTTCAGCGGCGACCACGGCGCCCAGCCGGGGTGCTCGAAGCGGTGATCCTCGCGCGCGGCCTGGAGGAATACGAACCAGGAGTAGCGGTTCTGCTCACGGACCAGCCCTTCGAGCTTGTGACGCAGGGAGCGTCGGGTGGACTGGTAATCGTCCAGGATTTGCAGGCCGGAGTTGTCATCGGCGTAGCTGGAACCGGAGAATTCGTACTCGGGTGGGTAGGTTGTGGAGACAAAGTCACGCTCCAGGGCCTCCTCGAACTGGCGACGCAGCACATACTGATAGCCTTGGAGCTGGTTCGCCCACTCCGCGCTGTCGGCCTCGTCACCGCCAGCGAACCACTCCTGCGCGACGGATTCCAGACAGCGCTCAAGGTGATCGGTCACCCGCGGGACGATCCCGCGCACCAATTGCTGGCGCTGGGCATCCGACAAACCGGACAGACCCGACCAGACCGCGGCCCGTGCTTCTCTGTCTGTATGCTCCCTGCCTGCCATGGTGAGGTGTCCTCGTATTGCCGCGTGGTGGCTCGCGTGAGTTCCACGTGAGCCCGCCTATAGTGTACAGGCGCGGCCAAAGTGGGGCATCCGTCACAGTTTCCGCGTCGGACAGGGAGCTCGTTAAGGAGATGCGGATCAATTCGAGCGTTCGCGCTCGAGTCCATTTTTCTCGATGACAAGGCGCGGTGAGCGAAGTGTAGCCGTGCTACATAAGGGAGCCGCAACGCGGTCAGCGGGCCCATTGCCACCAAGCACGGGCGGCCGGTCCCTCAAGGGGTTGGCGCCCCCTGCTCCCCGATCCTGCGTTGCGCCGCTTGGCCGGAGAGTGACTACGGCGCTGCGCATTGCGCCTTGTCTCGGAAAACAGGGGCCCCACCGCGAACGCGCGATCCGCGTCTCGTTAAGCGTCCAGCGGCTGCTTTCCCACCTGAACCATTTCGCCCTCGACACGCACGGGGAACCGGGTCAGTGGTTCCTCGGCAGGCGCGGCCATCACCTCGCCGGTTCGCAGGCAGAACTGGGCTTCGTGCATCGGACACGTGATGCAGTCATCGGCGCCGATCTCACCATCCGCGATGGGCACATCCTCGTGAGTACAGAGGTTCTCCACGGCAAAATATTCACCACCCAGGTTAAAGATCGCCACCTCGGTATCCGCTGTCTCCACCAGGCGATGATCGCCATCCTGGATGGTCCCCACCGGGGCTACGTCAATCCATTCCGTCATCACGACTCCTTTGCTTCTGAAAATTCCCGATATCGCCCCCCTGCGCTGGCAGTTCAGGGAGACGCCCGCAGGGCTGCGGTCGCGGCCGCATCGATCTCGATCCGCCGGCCCTCTTCCGGGTGGTAGGAGAAGCGCCCCACCACCCGCAGGTTCTCGCCCAGGTGATCGCGCACCGCCGAACCGGGCTTGACCGCCACGCGGTTGATGTCATCGTCTTCCAGCCAGTAGTGTTCCGGATCATCAAAACGATTCACGACACCCTCGGTTTCCACCAGTTCGCCATTGAAGGCCGGCGCGGATGCAGCCAGCTGTTCCAGGGTCACTGGCGATACGCGCTCGCCCCCGCAAGCCACCAGCACGGCGGTCATGGCCAGCCCCAGCCACACGGCATTGATCCCTTTCAGCACGATCTTCTCTCCCAGTTGCACTCGCGGCGACTGCCGACGCTTATCCGGCTCCAGCCTACCGAAACTGCGCCATGTCACGCCCATTCACCCCTGAATGACGGGCCTAAGGAAACCCGGATGCATTCGCGCGACGTCGGCCCCGTCGAACTTCACGAGCGCTTTCGTTCGGAGGTGCGCGCTCAAGCTGATGGCATCGCCGCCGTTACCCTCGGCAGGTAAATCGCACACCCACCCGCGATCAAGGACGGACCCACCAGTGAACGCTTCACGCCACCATCGCCAGGCCCCGCGGACCTGGAACAACGCCCCATCCTCGCCGAAGGAATATCGACAAGGGACTGTCAGCCCCGGCCGGGACCATCCAATCACCGTTGCGCAGGAATCCCGGAGTACCGCGCAGGATGATGACTGGGTACAGCTCGCCAACGAAACCCTGAAACTGATCCGCCAGCTACGCATCTAGGTGTGATCTCTCAATAGGTTGTCCTCAGGGAGACCGAGGACGCTATTTCACGTTCTGAGCAAGCCAGCGATCCAGGGCATTGCCGAAGGCCTGGCGGTCGCGCGGGCCCAGCGCCGCCGGGCCGCCGGTCTCGACCCCACTGGAGCGCAGCGTGTCCATGAAGTCGCGCATGCTGAGGCGCTCGCGGATGTTGTCGGGAGTATAGAGCTCGCCCCGGGGATTCAGCGCCTGCCCACCGTTCTCGATCACATCCGCGGCCAGCGGGATGTCCGCGGTGATGACCAGGTCCCCGGCGCCAAGGCGCCGGACAATCTCGTTGTCGGCCACGTCGAACCCGGCGCCGACCTGGATCGAGTCGATCAGCTTCGACGGCGGCGTGCGCATCGGCTGATTGGCCACCAGCGTGACCGGAACCCCCGTCCGCTTCGCCGCACGAAACAAAATCTCCTTGATGACCGCGGGGCAGGCATCCGCGTCGACCCAGATCTTCATGGTTCTCCTTCCTGAAAGCTCGCTGATGATCGGGCCGCAGGGTAGTCGTTTGCGGCGCCCGGCACATTTCCTCACCGTTCGGATTGGCGCCGGGGCGGTACACGTGCTATCAGCTTGGGAGACGTCAACCGACAGGCTTGGCCTTTCCGGGCCAAGCCTCGCAAGGAGCATTACATGGGCATTGAAGTCACCGGCATTCTGGGCCTGATCTGGCTGCTGATCGTGATCTGGGCAATCGTGCGGACCGCACAAAGCCCCGCGACCCCCATAGTGAAAGTACTGTGGATCCTGATCCTGCTGTTTCTTCCCCTGGTCGGTCTGATCGCCTGGTTGCTGCTCGGGCCCAAGTAGGCCGCACCCAGGCACCGGGCGCTCACATCCGGCGCAGGAACTCCGCAAGGGTCGGCGCGTCATCGCCCCCCTGACGCAGTCGCTCGAGTAGCGCCTCCTGGGGACCAAAACGGGCTGCGTCGTAGGCGGTTGCCTGCACACGAGACGCGGAGCCCGCCCGAGCGGGCCTGACGGCCGACTCGTCCCGACCCTTCCAGCCGAAATCGGGCGGAGGACGGTCAGCCCCGGGTCGTCGACCGTCCTCGGCTTGCACGGTCGCCGGAGCCGCTACGTCCCTGGGTTCGTCCATCGCGGGCGCAAGCCGCGCACGCAAACGGCCCAGCAACCCGGCATGGCCCTCCGGATCCGCCTGTAGCGCGTCCATCAGTGCCATCAGATCGATCGCAGCGCAGCCCGTTCGCGCCCGGTACTTTTCGTGCATGGCGTCCAATTCAACCGCCAGGGCCTCGGGCTCGGAGGCCTCCAGGGCCACGTCGAACGCCGCGCGCAAGCGCCCGAGCACACCCTCTTCGCTGCCCAAGCCGTCCGAGGCTTCCGAAGCATGGTCGACCGGGGGCGGCTCCGTAGCGAGCGCCGGGGCTTGTGGACGGGCATCCTCCAACGGCGTATGCGCAGCCGGACTCTCCAGCTGCAGACGACGCCACCAGAAAAGGCTGAATGCTGGCGCGTCTTCATGCGGAAGGCTGTCTTCCAGGGCATTCGCCAGGCGCTGGAACGGACGCGCCGAGGGGTCATTCTCGGCGAACAGGGCGACCGGGTGCTGCAGTGTGACGGCCGAGCGGAGGCTTTCGTCGCGCTGGACGAAGCCGAGAAATTCGACCCGGGTATGCAGGTATTTCTCGACGGCATTGGAAAACCGCTGGAAGACGCTGCGGGCCTCGGCGACATCCGCCACCATGTTCACGATCACGCGGACGTCCAGGGCCTGACGCCGCAACGCCAGCTTGAGCAGGGAGAACGCATCGGTCAGCGAGGTCGGTTCCGGCGTCAGCACCAGCAGGACCTGGTGCCCGGCCGCGAGGAAATCGAGCGTGGTATCACCGATGCCCGCGGCGGTATCCAGCAGCAGGTCGTCGAAATCCGCCTCGATGTTCGCCAGTTCCTCCACCAGCCGCTGCTGATGCGCCCCGGAGAGCTCCGCATATTCGCGAATACCACTGGCGCCGGGGATGATCTTCAGGCCGTGCGGCCCTTCCAGCAGGATATCGCGGATTCCACATTCGCCCGCCAGGACCTCCGCCAGGCCCTGTTGCGGGCGCAACCCCAGCAGGATGTTCACGTTGGCGAGGCCGGTATCCCCATCCAGGATGCCGACCCGCCGCCCGCGCCGCGCCAGCGTGATCCCCAGGTTCACCGCAATGCTGGACTTGCCCACCCCGCCCTTGCCGCTGGCCACGACGAGGACCCGCGGGCGCGTGGCGACCCCGGAACGGGTATCCGTCAAGGCGCTGTGACGGGACATCGCGGCTTCCTGCATGGCACTCATCGGCATGGGGAAAGAATGACGGCGAACTCACGGTCGGTCTACCCCATTCGGTGGCGCGGGGCAATACCACTCAGTATAGTCAGGAACCAGTGGTGATCCGGCAGACTGCATCAGACTTTCGGTTCCGGACACGCACACAGGGCAAAAGGCGCGGCAGGCCGACTGCACGCGACCGGGGAGCAGCATGACGAGCGTCAATACGGCAACGGACGGTCTACCGAGCCTGCCCCAGGCGCTCATCCCGGTGCTCGACGCCACCCAGGCCAACGAGGCCGATTTCCAGTCCCTGGCCCGGGCGATCATGCAGGACGCGGGCATGTCCAGCCGCCTGCTGCAGGCGGCCAACTCGCCCTTCTACTATCGCGGCTCCACCTGCCGCACCATTGACCGCGCCCTGTTCAGCCTGGGCCTGGATACCGTGCGCAGCCTGGCCCTGACCGCGTCGATCCAGCAGTTGTTCGGCGAGTTCGGCCCACGCCATCGCGACTACCTGCGCACCATCTGGCAACGGGCGCTGACCACCGCCAACCTGGCACAGGTCCTCGCCACCCTCACCCGCTATCCGCGGCCCGAGGAGGCCTATCTCGCCGGGCTGCTGATCGACATCGGGCGCCTGGTCCGCCTGGTCGGTGACGAGGGGCATTACTGGCCCATCCTGCAGACCGCCGAAGACGACCCCCACCTGATCGAGACCGAACGCACAACCTACAGTCAACACTACGGGGAACTGGGCGGCGAATGCCTCGAGGCCTGGGGGCTGGGCCCATTCATGGCCGATGCCGTGCGCTACCACCTGGAACCGGCCGAGCGCGTGCGCGACGCCCATCACCTGGTCAAGCTGGTCAACCTGTCGCATGCAATGGGCTGTCTGCCGGGCTCCGGCGCACAGGATTCCGCCGCCGGGTGCAACGAGATCGCCCTGGCCGCGGCGGATGCCCTTTTCGGCCTCAACGAGGGATTGACCCGCGAATTGCGCGGGCGCGTGGCCGAGGACGTGCGGCGAATTGCCGGATCACTGGAAATCGATCTGGGCCCGACCCGGACCACGGCGGATCAAAACCCGGAGGAGACCGATCACGCGGCGGAGCGCGCACTGGCCGCCCGCGTCCGTGATCTGACCGAGCTGGAACGCATGAATGGCGAGCTGGCCAGGGCGGCCGACCTGCAGGAGCGTTGCACCGCCGCGCGCCGCACCCTGTACCTGACGCTGGGCATAGACCACAGCCTGCTGTTTCTGATCGACCCGGATCACCAGTCCGTCGCCGCCTGGGTGGAGGACGACGAGACCCCCGATTTCACCCTGCCGCTGCTACCCGGGCGCAGCCTGGTGACCGATACGCTGCTGGATCGCGAGATTCAGCTCCACGAGGAAGAGAACGCCTCCGGCTTGCCCGTGATCGACCAGCAACTGTTCCGGCTCTGCGAAGCCGAAATCCTGTGGAGTTTTCCGCTGCTCGCCGACGGCCAGGAACCCGCCGGGGTGCTGATCCTGGGCCTTGCCCGCAGTCAGGCGCAGGCCCTGGAGGCCCGCTCGGACTTTATCGGCTCCCTCGCACGCGAGATCGCCCGGGCGCTGGTCGCCACACCCGAGCCGGCGGATGCCCCGGACGGCACCGCCGAGCAGCGCATCCGCGACACGGTGCACGAGGCCGGAAACCCGCTCAGCATCATCCAGAACTACCTGGGCGTGCTGAACCACAAGCTCGGCGAAGAACACGAAGCGCGCCACGAGCTGGGCCTGATCAAGGAGGAAATCGACCGGGTCGGGCGCATCCTGCTGCGCCTGCGCGATCCGCAGGCTGCCGGGAACGAGGAGACCGGACCGGCCTCGCTGAATGCACTGGTCCGCCAGGTCGCCGATATCGTGGACGGCTCACTCTGTCGCACACGAGGCGTCCGCCTGCACCTGGATCTGACCCCCTCCGATCCACCGCTGTCGGCCCCCGCGGATCACCTCCGGCAGATCCTCATCAATCTTCTGAAGAACGCGGCCGAGGCCCAGGCATCCGGCGGGGAGATCACCATCGCCACCCGTGCCCCAACCACCGTGAACGGCCGCAGGGTTGTGCCCCTGTCGGTAGAGGACAAGGGGCCCGGGCTCCCTGCGGAGGTCCAGGCCGCGGCATTCGCGCCTGTGACATCGACCAAGGGCACAGGCCATGCCGGGCTCGGGCTCAGCATCGTCAAACGCCTGACCGAGGAGATCGGTGCGGGACTCTCATTCACCAGCGGGAGCGCAGGGACGCGCTTCGAGATCGCACTGCCCCACGCGTCACGGGGATTGGCGAGCGCATCAGGGACGACGCGACCATGATTCGCTACTGACCACGAGACCCCGATGCCCGAACGCGACGCGCCGATCGACCCGCAATCCGTCAAAATCCTCATTGCCGATGACGATCCCGGCCTGCTCGAGAGCCTGCGCGGACTCCTGACCATTCAGGGCTACCCCGTGCGGACGGCCGCGGGGGGTGGCGCGGCCATCGAGGCCCTGCGCGAAAAGCACTACGACCTGCTGCTGCTCGACCTCACCATGCCGGAACTCAACGGACTGGACGTGCTGCGTTTCATGCAGGCCGCCGGGCTCGAGACCCTCACCGTGGTCGTCAGTGGCAACAGCACGGTGGAGGATGTCGCCGGGGCGCTGCGCGAGGGCGCCCACGACTATCTGAAAAAGCCCTACGAACCCGCCGAGTTACTGGCCACCGTCCGCAATGCCCTGCACCACAAGGCGCTGGAGGACGCCAATCGGACCATGCGGGCCCGCCTGGAGAAGTCCGAGCGCCTGCACCGGGTGATCGTCAACAACTCCCCGGATATTGTCTTCGTTCTCGGCGCCGACCATCGTTTCCGTTTCGTCAATTCACGTGTACACGAGTTACTGGGCTATGCCCGCCGCGACTTGATCGACCGCTCGGTGTTCGACCTCGTCGAACCCGAGGATCGCGACAAGGCGGAATACTTCTTCGAACAGGCCGCCAGCCAGCACCCCCACATCCGCTCGGTGGAACTGGCCCTGCAGCCCGGCACGCCTTCGCGCAGCCGCCGCTTCTTCGAGGTCGCGGTGTGGCCGTCCAGCAACAGCGACGACACGGACAACGGCGAAACGCTGATCTACGGCACGGCACGGGATATCACCGACCGCAAGGAATCCGAGGCCTTCATCAACTTCCAGGCCTATCACGACCTCCTGACCCGACTGCCCAACCGGGCCCTGTTCCGCGACCGGGTGGATGTGGCCATCTCGCATGCGCACCGCTCGGGCACCCAGCTGGCGGTTCTGTTCATCGATCTGAACCGCTTCAAGGTGATCAACGATTCCCTCGGTCACACCGTGGGCGACCGCCTGCTGCAGGAGGTCGCGCAACGGCTGCAAGCCTGCACCCGCAAGGGCGACACGCTGTCACGCTTCGGCGGCGACGAATTCACGCTGCTGATCCCGGGACTGGCCAGCAACGAGGCCGCCATCCAGGTAGCCGACAAGATCCTGGAAAGCCTGCAGGCCCCGTTCAAGATCGGCGACCAGGAGCTGTTCGTCGGGGCCAGCATCGGCATCGCGATCTACCCGGATGCCGGCGACAACCTCGAGGCCCTGATCAAGAATGCGGATATCGCAATGTACCGCGAGAAGAGCAGTGGCAAGACGGGTGTGCGCGTGTACAGCCCGGACATGGGCGGCCATCCGCCGCGGCGACTGCAACTGGAACAGGACATGCGCCGCGCACTCGAGCGCGACGAGTTTCATATCCTCTACCAGCCGCAGGTGGATACGGAAACCGGGCATATGGTGGGCGTCGAGGCCCTGATCCGCTGGGATCACCCCACGCTCGGGCTGCTGGGCCCGGCCGAGTTCATCCCGGTCGCCGAGGAGACCCGCCTGATTGTGGACCTCGACCGTCTGACCCTGCGCACCGCCATCCGCGAAATGCAGCGCCACAGCCGCGACGGCTACCCGGAACTGCGCCTGGCGGTGAACCTGTCGCCCGTGCTGGTCGAGCGTGACGACTTCGTGGAGGATTTCCTCGGCATCCTGGGCGAGACGGGCTTCCCGCCCGACCTGCTGGAGGTCGAGATCACCGAGAACCTGCTGATGAGCGACACCCCGGACACGGTGCACAAGCTGAACCGTCTAGGGGCCGCCGGCGTGCAGATCGCGGTGGATGACTTCGGCACCGGCTATTCGTCGCTAAGCTACCTGCAGAAGCTGCCGATTCACACGCTCAAGATCGACCGCAGCTTTACCCATACGATCTGCCGCGAGGACGAGGCCTGCATCGTCAACGCGATCATCTCCATGGCCCGCGGGTTGCAGATGAACATCGTGGCCGAGGGGGTCGAGACCGAGGCCCACCGCGACTATCTGCGCGACCTGGAGTGCCCGATGATTCAGGGCTTCCTGTTCGGCCAGCCGGCGCCACTGCATACCCTGCTGGAGAACGAGGCCCTCTTCGCCGCACCCACTACCTGCCAGTAGCCTCTCCGGCAACCCGGGAGACGCTGCGACTCCATTGCGTGTCCCTACGAATCGGCCGCGACCACCTCAGGCGCCGCATCGGCCAGGAAGCGGTGTCCCTGGCGCAGGCAGTAGCGCAGCCACTTGTACAGGAACCGGTTATGCCTCCAGCGGCAGACCAGGCCCGGGTGACCGGTCAGCATCTCCGGCGCGCGACCGTCGCCCATCGTGCGGCAGTGCAGTTCCAGCACCTCCGCCTGCCGCGCATCATGGAACATGCGTACGCGCATGTCCGGCTGTTGCCGACGCTCGCCCTGGTGGTCGAACCGGTAGGTCAGGTGCAGCGTGGTCGTGTAGCGGGTGCGCTCCAGCACCTCCAGATACAGATCCAGCGCACCCTCCACCCGCGAGACCGACCGCAACGGCTGCCGCTCGAGCTCGGGGCACAAACGCCGCAGGGCGAGATAGTTCTCCTCGTACATCTCCATCAGCGCCGCAAAGCTCTCGGGCCTGGGCTCCAAATGGGACGGGGTCTTACGCTCCAGCAACATGTCGCGCAGTCTAACAGCACCGTTTCGCGGGACACCGATTGTCCGCATCCAGAGCAGGACACCCCCAGGGCTTTTTGGTAACGTCGACAGGGGAGGTGCCGAGCAATGTTGTACTCGCACGCGTTGGTGTCCATGTTCTCCGAGACCCGGCCCGGCACGCAGTCCGGTGGTGGTGCTACCGGCCCATTCTTGTCCTCATCAAGGCGCAACACAGGATTGCGGAACACGGGGCACCATCCTCACAAGGCATCGAAAAACGGGACTCGGCCGCCCGTGCTGGATGAAAACGGGCCCGTTGCCCGCAGAACGGCTCCCTTGTGCCGAGCGACTACACGCCAGTCACCACGCCATGTCAGCACACAGTATCGACTCGAGCGCGAGCGTCCGCATTGCTCAGCGTCTCCCCGGACAACAAGGATGAGCGACCCATGGACATAAGTGTCGTCACGACCCAACCCTTTCCCGACCAGAAACCCGGCACCTCCGGTCTGCGCAAGCGCGTCCGGCAGTTCCGCCAGCCGCACTATCTGGAGAATTACATCCAGAGCGTCTTCGATGCCTGCCCGGACCTGAAGAACGGCGAACTGCTGGTCGGCGGCGACGGGCGCTTCCACAATCGCGAGGCGATCCAGGTCATCCTGCGCATGGCCGCAGCCAACGGCGTACAGAAGGTCGCCATCGGGTATGGCGGACTGCTGTCCACGCCGGCCGCCTCGTACCTGATCCGGTCGCGGGGGGCCACGGGCGCCCTGATCCTGTCCGCCTCCCACAACCCGGGCGGGCCGGAGGGGGATTTCGGCGTCAAGCTCAACACCGCCAACGGTGGCCCGGCCCCGCACTCGGTGACCGACGCGATCTTCGAGCAGAGCACCCGCATCAGCCATTACCGCATCGCCAACGGCGCAGAGCATGTCGACATCGATCATCTACACGCCGTACAGATGGGCGACATGGACATCGAGGTCGTCGACCCCGTGGGCACCTACGCCGACTACATGGCCACGCTGTTCGACTTTGACCGCATCGGCGAACTGCTGCGATCCGACCATTTCCGCATGCGCTTCGATTCCATGCACGCGGTCACCGGCCCGTACGCCGAAGAGATCCTGATCAACCGCCTCGGCGCCCCGGCCGACACCATCCTGCGCGCGGAACCGCTGGCCGACTTTGGCGGCCGTCACCCGGACCCGAATCTGTCCCACACGCGTGAACTGAGCGAGGCCCTGTTCGGTCGGGATGCCCCGGATTTCGGGGCCGCGTCGGACGGCGACGGCGACCGCAACATGATCCTCGGGCGCCGGTTCTTCGTCACGCCGTCGGACAGCCTCGCCATCATGGCCGCCAACGCCCATCACATCCCGGCGTTCGCCGACGGCCTGAAGGGCGTGGCCCGCAGCATGCCCACCAGCCAGGCCGTGGACGTGGTCGCCGAGAAGCTGGCCGTCCCCTGCTTCGAGACCCCCACCGGCTGGAAATTCTTCGGCAACCTGCTGGACGACGGGCGCATCCGCCTGTGCGGCGAAGAGAGCTTTGGCACCAGTTCCGATCACGTACGCGAGAAAGACGGCCTGTGGGCCGTGCTGTTCTGGCTGAACCTGCTAGCCGTACGCCGCCAGTCGGTCGAGGAGATCGTGCGTGATCACTGGCGCCAGTACGGCCGCCACTACTACACGCGCCACGACTACGAAGCGGTGGAGAGCGAGCGGGCCGAACAGGTGATGGCGCGCATCCGCGAGCAGCTCTCGGTACTGCCGGGCCAGTCCCTGGCCGGCATGCGCGTCGCCCAGGCGGACGACTTCGCCTATCGCGATCCGGTGGACAACAGCCTGACCGAGCACCAGGGCCTGCGGGTACTGTTCGAGAGCGGTGCCCGCATCGTCTTCCGCCTGTCCGGCACCGGCACCGAGGGCGCCACCCTGCGCCTGTATATCGAGCAGCACGAGACCCATCCCGAACACCTCGATGCCGACCCCCAGGAACTGCTGGGACCGCTTATTGACGCTGCATCGCGCCTGGGCGACATCCCCGGCCTGACTCGCCGCGAGAAGCCCGACGTCATCACCTGACGGATGACGATCACTGCCACTGCGCAGCGCTGGAGCCACGGCTATGCCTTCTTCCTCGCAGCCACGGCCTCGGCGGTGGGGCTGGGGAATGTGTGGAAGTTTCCGTACATCCTCGGGCAGAACGGGGGTGGCGCCTTTCTCGCGGTCTACCTCGGCTGCATCGTCCTGATCGGCATTCCGATCATGATGGCGGAGGTCATGATCGGTCGCCGGGGCCGCCGCTCGCCTGGCTACGCGGCCCGCGAAGTGGCTCGCGAGAGCGGCGCCCACGACCTGTGGCAGCTGGTCGGCTGGCTGGGTCTGTTCTCCGCCTTCCTGATCATGAGCTTCTACGTGGTGATCACCGGCTGGGCCTTCTCCTACGTCCACAAGGCCGCCACCGGCGCCTTTGTCGGCGCCGATGGCGACCAGGTGGCGGGAGTGTTCGCCGCCATGACGGCCTCCCCCGCCGAGATGCTCGCCTGGAGCACCCTCGCCGTCACCCTGGCCTTCGGCATCGTCGCCCTGGGCCTGCGCCAGGGGCTGGAACGCTGGCTGCATGTGCTGATGCCGGTGCTGCTGGTCCTGCTGCTGACCGCACTGGCCAGCGCCTGGTGGATTGGGGATGTCCGCCAGGCGATGGATTTCCTGTTGCGGCCTGACTTCTCCGCGCTGACCTCGCACGGTGTATTGATCGCGGTGGGCCATGCGTTCTTCACCATGACGCTGGCCTCCGGGGTGCTGATGATGTTCGGCGCCTACCTGCCGCAGCACACGTCCATCGGCCGCACTGCCATTGGCGTGGCACTGGCGGATACTGCGGTCGCCCTGATCGCGGGGCTGGCGATCTTCCCCATCGTGTTCGGTTTCGGGCTCGACCCGGCCGAAGGCCCCGGGCTGATGTTTCAGACCCTGCCGCTGGCACTGGCGGCGGTGCCCGCCGGCGTCCTGCTGACGACCCTGTTCTTCGCCACCCTGAGCCTGGCCGCATTCAGCACCATGATCACCAACGTTCAGGCCTTCGTGCACCTGTTTCACGAGCGCCTGCATGCGTCACGCGTGCTCGCGGTCCTGGTGTGTGGCGGCGCGGTCTGGCTGCTGAGCCTGGCCAGTGTGTTCTCGTTCAGCGGCGCGGCCTGGACACGCCTGGACATCACCCTGCTGGGCCGCGAGATCCCGACCCTCTACCACGCCATCGAACACGTGGCCATCAACCTGCTGCTCCCGTTGGGGGGCCTGCTGATCGCGGTATTTGCCGGCTGGATTGTGCATACCCGTGTGGCCCGCGACGAACTCGCCCTGGCCCCCTTCGCGTTCACGATCTGGCGTTTCGTGCTCCGCTATGTGGCGCCGATCGGGCTGGGTGCACTCCTGTTGAATCTGGCCGGTTGGATATAGCGCGACCCGGCCAGGGGGATCACAGCAAGCCCCGCAGGCGCTCGACGGCCTCGCGCAGGCGGGACTCGGACTGGGTATAGGCGATACGCAGGTAGTCCCGGCCCCTGCTGGGGCTGAAATCCGTCCCCGGCGTCAGGGCCACACCGGCCGTGTCCAGGACGCGTGCGCAAAGGGCCTCGGAGTCCGGGCCGTGGGCGGTACAGTCGGCATAGATGTAGAACGCGCCCTCCGGCCGCGCCTGGACCTCCAACCCGAGCCCCGGCAGCGCCTCCAGCAGCACGTCCCGACGGCGTTTCAGCTCGCGCACCCGCGATTGCAGCAACGCCTCGGTCTCGGGCGCAAAGGCCGCCAGCGCCGCCGTCTGGGCCATGCTGGCCGGGGCCACAAACAGGTTCTGTGCCAGGCGCCGCACCGGGTCCACCCAGGTCTCCGGCACCACCATCCAGCCCAGACGCCACCCGGTCATGGCGAAGTACTTGGAGAACGAGTTGATCACCACCACATCCGGGAAGCCGGCCGCGGCACTGGGCTCCGGGGTATCGAAGACGATCTGGGCGTAGATCTCGTCCATGATCACCAGGCCTCCGCGCTCGCGCACGACCTCGACGATCGCAGCCAGCCGATCACGCGACAGGCAGGTCCCGGTCGGGTTCGCCGGCGACCCCAGCAGCACGGCCCGGGTATTGGCGCCCCACGCGGCGGCAATCGACTCGGCGGTCGGCTGGAAGGCATGTTCTGCCTGGACGGGCAGGCCCACGGGGGTCGCCCCACGCGCGGCGACGAACTGGCGGTTGCAGGCATAGCCCGGGTCCGGCAGCAGGACTTCCTCGCCCGGATTCACCCCCGCCGCCAGCGCCAGCAGGATGGCTGCGGAGGCACCCGCGGTGATCACGATGCGGTCCGGATCGACCGCGGCCCCGTGACGCCGCCGGTAGTCGGCGGCGATCGCCTCGCGCAAGGCCTGGGTTCCGTGCGCCGGGGTGTAGCGGGTATCCCCTTCTGCCAACGCGGCACGCCCGGCCGCAATCACCAGGGGCGGCGTCGGAAAATCCGGCTCCCCGACCTCCAGGTGGATGATGTCGCGCCCGGAGCGCTCGGCCGCCTGGGCCCGCGCCAGGATGTCCATCACCCGAAACGGCTCCACCACCTCGGAGAAGCCGGACAGCGCCGGGTCACGCAGCGGATTGGCGGGATGCCCCGGGACCACCGGCGCGATCAGCGGCGCACGTGCCGCATCAGACGCTTGCGCTTGTACTGCTGTCTCGGCGTGAGCTTGTTGCGCCGGCCCGCGTAGGGGTTGCGCCCGGAGCGGAATTCGAGCCGCAACGGTGTCCCGACCAGCTTGAGCTGCTTGCGGAAGAAGTTTTCCAGGTAACGCTTGTAGCTCCCGGCCAGCGCATCGGTCTGATTGCCGTGGATCACGATCACCGGCGGGTTCTGCCCCCCCTGGTGCGCGTAGCGCAGCTTGATGCGCCGGCCGCTGATCATCGGTGGCGCGTGCTCCGCCACCGCGGCCTCCAGCAGGCGCGTGAGCTCCGGCGTGGAGATCTTGCGGAAGGCACTGGCGTGGGCCTCGCACACGTCGTCCAGCAGGTGCCCGACATTGGTGCCGTGCAAGGCCGAGATCAGGCGCATGCGGGCAAAATCGACAAACCCCAGGCGCCGGTCCAGTTCGTCGCGGATGCGCTCGCGCGCGTGGTCGTCCAGGCCGTCCCACTTGTTCACGGCCAGCACCAGCGAGCGCCCGGCCTCGATGACCATCCCCAGCAGGTGCGAATCCTGATCCGACAGCCCGGCATGGGCGTCCACCACCAGGACCACCACGTGGGCGGACTCGATCGCCTGCAGCGTCTTGATGACGCTGAATTTCTCGATCACCTCGTGGACCCGGCCCCGGCGGCGTACACCGGCGGTATCGATCAGGGTGTACTCCTGACCGTCGCGCTCGAACGGGACAAAGATGCTGTCGCGGGTCGTACCGGCCACTTCCGTGGCCACCACGCGCTCGTCGCCCAGGATACGATTCACCAGGGTCGACTTGCCGACGTTGGGGCGTCCGACGATCGCGACGCGAATGCCCGGCCAGTCATCCAGCGCCGCCTGTTGTGACGCCTCGTCGAGGCCGTCACTGGCGCCCTCGTCGTCTTCGGCATCTTCACTGGCTGCACGGCGTGCGGCCGCCACGTCCTTGCGCACCGCCTGCATCAGGCCCTGCACGCCGCGCCCGTGTGCCGCGGCAATGGAGGTCACCTGCCCCAGCCCGAGCGCATAGAACTCGGCACTGACGGAATCGGCATCCAGACCATCGGTCTTGTTCACCACGACCCGCGCCTTTACCCCGGCGCCACGCAGCTGATCGGCAATCGCCTGATCCTGCGGCGTCAGGCCGTCACGAGCATCCACCATGAACAGCACATGATCCGCTTCGGCCACCGCGCGCTGGGTCTGTTCGGCCATCGCGCGGTCCATCTGCGCGCCCTCGCCCGAGAGCCCGCCGGTGTCCACGACCAGATAGGGAAAGTCGCCGACCTTGCCAATGCCGTACTGGCGATCACGCGTCAGTCCGGCGACGTCCGCCACCAGGGCATCGCGCGAGCGCGTGAGCTGATTGAACAACGTGGACTTGCCGACATTCGGCCGACCGATCAGGGCGATAACCGGAATCATCTGCGGCTGCGCCCTGCGCGGAGAACCCGGCGCCCTGAAACCTTGTGGCTCACTCGTCACCCCGGATTGAGGGATTCACGGCCGTCAGCTGCCCGTTGTCGGTGACGACATACAGCGTGCCGTTCACCAGGGTGGGACGCGTAACCACGGAACCGGAACCGGCGCGCAGCCGGGCGACAATGCGCCCGTCCTCGACGTCGACCCAGTGCAGGTAGCCCTCGTAATCACCGACGATGGCGTGCTGGCCGACCACCACCGGCGCAGTCACACCGCGCAGGCGCAGGCCATCCATCTGCCACAGGTCACCACCACTGCGGGGTTCCAGGCCCCACAGGTGGCTCTCGGCATCGGTCACGACCAGGACATCGGAACGCGTATCCACATCCCCGCCTTGATAGGAAGAAAAATCACGGACCCAGAAGATCTCGCCGGAGTTGAGATCCAGCGCCGCGAGCCTTCCCTGGTAGGTGGCCGCAATGGCAGCGCCGCGATACATCGGGATATGCCCGTCCAGGTCCACCATGCGCTCGACCTCCGTGCGCCCGGTGGGGACCCCCAGGGTGGTCTCCCACAGCACGTTGCCGCGGTTGAGCCCCAGCATCAGCAGGCGGCCGTTGTCGAACCCGGCCAGCACACGGCCGGAGGTGATCTGCGGGCGCTGGGCCCCGCGCAGGCTCAGCGAGGGTGTGGTGCGCAGCGCGGTCCACTGGGTGGCGCCGGAGTCGGCGTCCAGGGCATGGATGCGGCCGTCGTTGGTACGCACGATGACCAGGCCGCCGGACACATCCGAGACTGCCAGCACCTCGCTGGAGAGCGCAGCACGCCAGCGTTCGCCATCGCCATCCAGATCCACGCCGATGGCGTAGCCGTCCAGCGTGCCGACCACGGCGAGGCCGTCACCGACGCCGACCCCCGCGGAGACCCGGGCATCATCCAGGCGCACCTGCCAGCGCTGGCTGCCACCGTCGGGATTCAGACCGGAAACCCGCCCGGCGGCGTCGCTCATCACGACCAGGTCGTCGGTGATTCCGGGATAGATCTGCCACAGGAAGCGCTCGCCACCGCTGCCCACCGAGCGCGACCACAGCCGCTCCGGCTGCGCTTCGGCCTCGAACTCCGGCAGGTCCGCCGGCGGCTCGGTGGTATCGCGCGACCACAGACCGCAGGCGCTCAGGGACAGGATCAGCGCGCTGGCAATCAGCAGGCGCACGACCGGACTCGCAAGGGAAGGCACAGACATCAGGCGACGGGTCCTCTAAACGGAAAGTTCTTCATATTTCAGACGCAGGTACTCGGGGCTGTGCCCCGCATCCAGTGCAGCCTCGTAATGCTCGCGGGCCCGCTCGCGATCGCCACGGGCGCGGGCCAGATCCCCTTCGAGCTCGCGCTTCAGCCCCGTGAAGGCATCACTGCGAACGTCCGCCAGGGTCGCCTCGGCATCATCCAGGCGCTCGGCCAGGATCATCTGGCGCGCAAGACGCAGCGTCAGCACCTCGCGATAGCCGCGATCGGGGGCCGCGTCGCGCGCAGCCTGCAGCGCGTCGATCGCGGTATCGGTGTCGTCCTGCGCGATCGCCACATCGGCCCGGTAGACCCAGGCAAGCGCGCGGTAGGGCGTACCCCGTCCCTGTTCGATCACCGCATCGGCCAGTTCCAGCGCGCGATCGGTCTGGCCGGTCTGACCGGCGACCTGCAGGGCCTGATACATCTCGGAGGACACCTGGGCGCGCGATTCCTCGCGATCGCTCCACCAGTTCCAACCGAACAGGCCGCCGACCCCGAGAACCAGGCCGGCCACAATCGCCATGCCGTTGTTCGCCCACCACTGCTTGATGCGTTCGGCTTTTTCTTCGTCGGTGAGATAACTCATCGTGTTCTCTATCCTTGCGTTGACTACGAGCGCTCTTGCAGAGCCGTGCGCAGATGGTCGGCGAGGGCTGCACGGTCGACGGCCACCTGCTCGCCGCCCTGCGATCTTAACGGCTTCACCGTGACGGTGCCCGCGGCATGCTCGTCACTACCGAGCACCAGGGCATACTGCGCCCCCAGACGATCGGCACGTTTCATCTGCGACTTGAAGCTGCCGCCACCACAGTGCTGGACCAGGCGCAGCCCCGGCAATTCGCCACGCAGCTGGTCCGCCAGTTGCAGTGCCGGGCCGACCAGTTCGTCGCCGCCGACGATCAGGTAGGCATCCGGACCCGGCGCTGCCGGGGCGTCTTCGCGCGCCTCCAGCAGCGCGACCAGCCGCTCCAGGCCCATTGCCATCCCGATCGCCGGGGTGCCACGGCCACCGAGCTGTTCGACCAGGCCGTCGTAGCGCCCGCCGGCGCAGACCGTACCCTGGGCACCGAGATCCTCGGTGATCCACTCGAATACTGTATGCGTATAGTAATCGAGCCCACGCACTAGCCGCGGGTTGTGCTCGTACGTGATGCCCAGCGCATCCAGATGCGCGCACAAGCCGTCGAAATGGGCGCGCGACTCAGCGTCCAGATCATCCATCAGGCTGGGGGCCTGCGCGACCACCTCGCGGGTATCGGGATGCTTGCTGTCGAGGATGCGCATCGGGTTGTCATAGAGCCGGCGCTGCGCCTCCTCGTCGAGGGCGTCACGATGCTGCTCGAAATAGGCGATCAGGTGGTCGCGATAACGCTGCCGGCTTTCCGGGGTGCCCAGCGTGTTCAGCTCCAGGCGCACGTTCGAGAGCCCGAGCATGCGCCACAGCCGTGCGGTCATCGCCAGCATCTCGGCGTCGACATCCGGCCCCGGCAGGCCGAACACCTCGACCCCAACCTGGTGGAACTGGCGGTAGCGCCCCTTCTGCGGGCGCTCATGGCGGAACATCGGCCCCAGGTACCACAGTCGCTGCACCTGATTGTGCAGCAGCCCGTGCTGGATCCCCGCGCGCACGCAACTCGCGGTACCCTCCGGGCGCAGGCTCAGGCTGTCGCCATTGCGGTCGTCGAAGGTGTACATCTCCTTCTCGACGATATCCGTGACGTCGCCGATGGAGCGCTTGAACAGCTCGGTCGCCTCCACGATCGGCATCCGAATCTCGTGGTAGCCGTAGCCCTCCACAACCTCGCGCAGGGTGGCTTCGAGATGCTGCCAGACATGAATGGACTCGGGCAGGATGTCATGCATCCCGCGGATCGACTTGATCGCTTTCATGGTGTCTTTTTGTTTGTACGTGATGGCCTGCCGGAAAGACCCGGGGTCAGCCTTCCAGATCGAAGCGCGCGGTGCGGTCGCTCCGGATATGCGTCTCGACGTCTACCGGCTCGCCATTCAGCGTCAGCGAGACCCCGGACGCGTTGCCCAGGATCACCCGGCCAGGCAGATCCAGGCGAATCTCCTCGCGGTCACCCGCGCTGAGCACGCCGGTCAAAACCACCTCGTCGGCGGCATCGCGGATCTCCACCCAGGAGGTCTCGGCAAACTCCAGCACCAGTTGCGCGCCCTCACCCGCCGCCGGACCTTCACTGGAAGTCTCGATCACCGGGGAAGCATCCAGTGGGGCTTCGCTTTCGGCCCGCACGGGGGCCTCAGGCGTGACCGGCTCTTCCGGCACGACCAGGCGTTCGGTCAGGGCCTCCGCCGGTGCGGTGGATTCCGAGGATGCTTCCGGGGCGCCGGCCGATCCCTCGGCACCCGCCGGCTCCGGCTGGGCGCCCTCCGGGAGGGCCTCCGGCGCGGGCGTGACGGGCTCCGGATCGGTGCTCTCGGCGATCGACGGGCTGAGCCCTTCGGCGTCCGGGGTCTGGGTATCGGCGAGGCTCGGGACGGCATCCCGCGCCTCGCCCAGGTTCAGCGACGGCCACCCGGGCGTGTCCGTGCGCTCGCTCCAGGCATAGACCCCAAGTCCAAGCAGCATCACGGCCAGCAGCAAGGCGAGCCAGTAGATACCGCGGCCGCGCCGACGCTGACGGCCGCGCGCGGAGGGCGTTGCGACGGCCCGGAGTTCGGGGTCGACCATCCCGTGGCTCTCGAAGGACTGAATCCAGGGATCCGCGGCCACGCCCAGCTCGCGTGCGCAGGAGCGCAGATAGCCACGCACGTACGCCGGTGGCATGTGATGAAAGCGATTGGCTTCCAGGTCTTCCAGGGTGCCGCGCCCGAGGTGGATGCGGCTGGCCAGGGTCGCGGTGTCCAGACCGGCCGCCTCACGAGCCCGCCGCAGACTGGCGCCGGGCTCGTCCTCACCCCGGGGCGCCTCCGGTCCGGATGCCTCCGGCTGGTCCCGGGTGGTCAGACCATGCGCGGCGGAGAAGGACGGCTCCGGATCGGGGTCCGAACCCTCGGTGCGCAGGGAGGCGACATTGTTCGTTGAATCATCGACATCCTCGACTCGCCCGAGGCCCGGTTCCTTGTCGCGTGGATCGCTCACCCTTCACGCTCCAGCCGGCGCAGCTCGGCCATCTCGTCGCTGTCCGGGTGATGGCGACTCAGGCGCTCGGCACACGCGTTGGCCGCGCGGCTGTTGCCCAGCGCGCTTTCGGCCTGATAGCACAGCAGCAGAGTCTCCGCATTCTCGACCCCCTGGCTGTCCAATCGCTGCAGGAAGGCCCGCGTCTGCATCGGCCGGTCGTCCTGATAAGTCAGCCGCGCCATTTCCAGAAGCGCGCGGGGATACTGCGGATTGAGTTCCAGCGCCCGGCGCAACTGCCGCTCGGCCTCCTCGGCATCGCCCGCGTCCGCGTGACAGACGCCGGAGTTCATGTGGGCGATGTCGCGGCGATCGTAATCCGGATTCTTAATCGCCTTGGCGAACAACGCCTGAGCCTCGTCGAAGTCCTCGCGGGCGCAAAGCAATGCGCCCAGATTGGTCTGCGCAAAGGGGTTGTCCGCGTCGCGGCGCAGGGCCCGGCGATAGTGTTCCTCGGCACGGTCCAGCTGGTCCTTGCGCTCGTAGATCGCTGCCATACCGATATTGGCGAGGACATAGCCGGGGTCATAGTCCAGCGCCCGCCGCAGGTTGCGTTCGGCCTGCTCGAACTCGCCCTCGCGCAGATAGCCGATGCCCAGTTCGGCATGCACCTCGGCGGCATCCTCGCGTTCGCCGGAAACCGGTCGGTCGGCCGTGGCGGCACAGCCACCCAGCAGCAGCGCCAGGGTCAGAACCCCGGCGATGCGCAAACCCGCGCGTCCAGTCATGAAGCCCTCCGATCCGTCTGTGGCAACTCGGCATGCAGGCGGAACATGCGCATGCCACGATTGGTTCGATCCTCGACCTGCCCCACCAACTGCCCGCAGGCGGCATCGATGTCGTCGCCCCGGGTGCGCCGGACGGTGGTCACGTAGCCGGCCTTCTGCAGGCGCCGCTCAAAGGCCAGAACGGTGGCCTCCGACGGGCGTTCGAACGGAGCCCCCGGGAACGGGTTGAACGGGATCAGGTTGATCTTGCCGGGAATACCCCGCAACAGCCCGGCGAGCTCGTTGGCGTGCTCGGGCTGGTCGTTGACGCCGGCCAGCAGGACGTATTCGAACGTCACGCCACTGTGGGCGTCGGTTGCCTCCACGTAGCGGCGGCAGCTGTCCAGTAGCTCGGCGAGCGGGTACTTGCGGTTGATCGGCACCAGACGGTCGCGCAACGCGTCATTGGGCGCATGCAGGCTGACGGCCAAGGCGACATCGGTATGTGCGCTCAGGCGATCGAGGGCTGGAACCAGGCCGGAGGTCGAAAGGGTCACGCGGCGCCGGCTGAGACCGTAGGCATTGTCGTCGGTCATCAACTGACAGGACGGGACCACCGCATCGAAATTGGCCAGCGGCTCGCCCATACCCATCAGGACCACGTTGCTGACTGCCCGCTTGCGGCCATCCGGCGCCGGGAGCCGCTGCATGGCCAGCCACACCTGACCGATGATCTCGGCACTGGTGAGATTGCGGTTGAAGCCCTGCTGGGCCGTGGAGCAGAAGGTGCAGTCGAGCGCACAGCCGACCTGGGAGGAGATGCACAGCGTCCCGCGCCCGCCCTCGGGGATGAAGACGGTCTCGATGGCATTGCCGTCGGGGAGCCGCAGCACCCACTTGACGGTACCGTCGGAGGAGGCCTTTTCCAGACCGATCTCGGGCACGCGGATCTCGGTCTCGCGCTCCAGACGATCGCGCAGCTTGCGCGACACGTCGGTCATCTGCTCGAAGTCGGTGACCCCGCGCTGATGGATCCACTTGATCAGCTGGGTGGCACGAAAACGCGGTTCACCCCACTGCGCCAGCAGCTCGACGAGCTGTTGGTGGCTGTAGCCCAGGAGATTCAGGGGGGTGGAGGATGTGTGTGCCATAACAGGGACCGGTTCGCTCAAGCCCCCTAGTGTACTGTGCCGAAGGGATGCCTGCCTACGGGGCCCGGTGTGCGGTGCAACCGGGCCCCGTAGGGAAACCCTGATCAATGATCAGCGTTTCCCTTGGCGCAGGCGGGCCCGCTTTATCGGGTACGCGGGCAGACGCCGTCGTCGCCAAAGAAGAAAGCGATCTCGCGCTCCGCGGTCTCCGGGGCGTCAGAGCCGTGTACGGCGTTCTCGTCGATGGACACGGCGAAGTCGGCACGGATGGTGCCCGGAGCCGCTTCCTTCGGGTTGGTCGCACCCATGATGTCGCGGTTCTTGGCAATGGCGTCCTCGCCTTCCAGGACCTGCACCAGCGCCGGGCCGGAGATCATGAACTCGACCAGATCGTTGAAGAACGGGCGTTCCTTGTGCACGTCGTAGAAGCCTTCGGCCTGCTCGCGGCTCAGGTGCATCATGCGCGCGCCAACGACCTTCAGGCCGGCCTTTTCGAAACGGCTGATGATGTCACCGATGGCATTCTTGGCAACGGCGTCAGGCTTGATGATGGAAAGGGTGCGTTCAACGGCCATGGGGCGGCTCTCCTGGTACTTGGATTGAATATCGGTCGCTGGGCCCGGCTGCAAACGCGAGAACCCGCCGAACGGCGGGTTCCCAACGCAAAAAAGACGCGGACGCAACGTGCGGCGCGTAGTCTAGCGACCTGACGCCTTCGCGGCAATCCAGCGCCGAAACCCGTGATTGCACCACGACGCCCTCCTGATCCGCAATGACGTTCAGCCAGTTGCCGGATCGTTGGGTGCCGCTGAGCGCAGCGAAACGCACCATTTCCCGCATCGTGCCAGTCCCTTGATGGAATTCGCTGCGCTCATCCCATCCTACGACCCTACGACCCGGCGGCTGGCTGAACGCCATTACGAGTCAGGAAAGCCCTTGACCCAGGCCGTTCGATCAGTCGTCGACGTCGGCCTCGTCCATCCAGGCAAGCTGGATTGCCTCGAGGACGCGTTCTCCCGAGCGCTCGGGGTCGTCGTCGAATTCCGGCAGGTTCATCACCCACTGGCGCAGATCCACGAAGTTGATATGGCGCGGATCGACGTCCGGGTGCTCATCGGCCAGCTGGATCGCAATTTCCTGGGTTTCAGTCCACTTCATCGCCTATCCCTCGCTCAGTGGTTCTCGGAGACCTGGTTAATGGTGTACTTCGGCAGTTCCACCACGAGATCGCGGTCGGCCACAACGGCCTGACAGGAAAGGCGCGAGTCCGGCTCCAGCCCCCAGGCCTTGTCGAGCATGTCTTCTTCGTCCTCAGTGGCCTCACCCAGGCTGTCGAGGCCTTCACGCACATAGACATGACAGGTCGTGCAGGCGCAGGACTTCTCGCAGGCGTGCTCGATCTCGATGCCGTTTTGCAGTGCAAGATCACAGATGCTGATGCCCGAAGGGGCCTCGAGGGAGGCGCCTTCGGGGCAGATTTCCTCGTGGGGTAGAAAGATTACCTGGGGCATGTTCTCAGTTCCCTGCGTCGTATTCGCTAACGTTGTGACCGGCGAGTGCCCGCCGGATGCTGTCATTCATGCGCCGCGCGACGAAGGCCTCGGAGGCCTGCTCGACGCGCTTGCGCGCGGCCTCGATCGCGTCCGGGTCGTCGCCCTTCTCGCGTTCGGCGCGCAGGGCATCGCGCGCCTGTTCGATCGTCCGGCGCTCCTCCGGCTCCAGGTAGCGATCACCATCGGTCTGCAGCGCGGCGTCGATCGCCTCCAGCACGCGGTCGGCCTCCACCTGTTCTTCGCGCAGGCGGCGGGCCTCCATGTCCTCGCGCGCGGACGATGCCGAATCGCGCAGCATCTGCTCGATCTCGGAATCGGTCAGGCCGTAGCTAGGCTTGACCTCGATATGCGCCTCCACGCCCTGGGTCTGTTCGCGCGCGGTCACGTTCAACAACCCATCGGCATCGACCTGGAAGGTCACCCGGATGCGCGCGGCGCCGGCGACCATCGGCGGGATGCCGGAAAGCGTGAACTGGGCCAGCGAGCGGTTGGCGTCCACCACGTCGCGTTCGCCCTGCACCACGTGCAGGGACATCGCCGTCTGACCATCCTTGAAGGTGGTGAACTCCTGGGCCCGCGAGACCGGGATGGTGGTGTTGCGCGGGACAATGAACTCGACCAGCCCACCCATCGTTTCCAGGCCCAGGGACAGCGGGATCACGTCCAGCAGCAGCAGTTCCGTATCCGGCTTGTTGCCGGCCAGGATGTCGGCCTGCTGCGCGGCGCCAATCGCCACCACGCGGTCCGGATCGATCCCGGCATGCGGTACCTGACCGAAAAACCCTTCCACCGTCTCGCGCACCGCAGGCATCCGGGTGGAGCCACCCACCAGCACGACCTCGTCAATCGCACCCGTCTCCAGCCCCGCATCCGCGAGGACCTGCTGGCAGGCCTTCATGGTGCGATCCAGCAATGGACGCGCCAGTCCCACGAGGGTTTCGCGATCCAACGCGCCGGACCAGGTGGAGCCGTCCGCGCGTACAACCTCGACGGCAGTACTCGCGGCATCGGTCAGGGCCTCCTTCGCCTGGCGCGCGGCCAGCAACACCCGACGCAGGCGCTGCGGGTCGTTCTCGCCGCCCATCCCGGCCTGGTTCAATAGCCAGTCGGCGATGCTGCGGTCGATGTCATCGCCGCCCAGGGCCGAGTCGCCACCGGTCGCCAGCACCTCGAACACCCCGCGGCGCAGCTGCAGTATGGAGATGTCGAAGGTCCCACCGCCCAGGTCGTAAACCGCGATGGTGCTCTCCTCGCCCTGATCCAGCCCGTAAGCCACCGCTGCGGCAGTCGGTTCGCTGATCAGGCGAAAAACGTTCAGCCCCGCCAATTGCGCGGCGTCGCGCGTGGCCTGGCGCTGGGCATCATCAAAGTACGCGGGCACGGTGATCACCACGCCCTCGAGTTCGTCGCCCAGGGTCGCTTCGGCCCGCTGGCGCAGGGTGTGAAGGATATCGGCGGACACCTCGACCGCGGTCTTGTCACCCGCGGCCGTCTCGATCCGCGGCACGCTGGATTCGCCGGTCTTGAGGCGGAACGGCAGCTCGCCGGACAGGCGCGCGACATCCGCCGCGCCGCGCCCGATCAGGCGCTTAACCGACGCGATGGTGTTGTGCGGATCATCCGCCGCGTGCTCCGCGGCCGCATACCCCACGCTCGCCCCATCCGCGGCGTAGTGGACCACCGACGGCAGGATATGCCGGCCCTGCTCGTCCGGCAGGGTATCCGCCTCGCCACTACGCACCGTGGCGACCAGCGAATGGGTCGTGCCGAGGTCGATCCCGGCCGCGAGGTGGCGCTGATGCGGCGCGGACTCGGCTCCGGGTTCGGTGATCTGCAATAACGCCATCGGGTGTTCGGCTCCTTCACATGGCCGCGGATCAACCGCGCGCCAGGTTCTGTCGGGTTCGTTTCAATTCGTCCAGCAAGCGGTCGAAAAAGCGCAATTCCAGCACTCGGTCCTTGGCCTCGGGTGCCGGGGCCGCCGGGTCCTTCAGGGCATCCGCGACCTTTGCCCGTGCCTCGGCCCGGGCCTGCTCCAGCTCCTCGCCGGCGGCCTCCAGCGCGGCACCATCCCTGGCCGCCGCGGCCTCTTCCATGCGTTCGCGCCACTCGATCTGCGCCTCGATGAACTCGATGTTCTGGCTGGTATCGCGTTCCGGGTCGAATGCCACGCCCGTGCGCTCCAGCAGGTGCAGCGCACGGCGGTAGTCATCCCCGAGGATCGCGTAGGCCTCGTTCACGTCGGCCGCCACCGCCGCCGCCATGCGCCGGGCCTGGTCGCCCTGGCGCACGAAGCGGTCCGGATGCAACTCTGCCTGCAGGCGGCGAAAGCGCTCGTCCAGCTGTTGCCGGTCCACCTCGAAGGCGACCGGCAGATCGAACTGCTCGAATGGGTCGTTCATCAACTCTCCGCCTCAAGAAGCACTGGCGACGCACTGACAAAAGAAAAGGGGTGGGACGACGACCAGAAATCGGCCGCCATGCACCACCCCGGATGCGATCGTCAGTCAGATACTGAAGCTTTCACCACAGCCACATCGGGCCTTCTCGTTCGGATTATTGAACTTGAACCCTTCGTTCAGGCCTTCCTTGCCGAAATCCAGCTCGGTGCCATCGAGGTACACGAGGGACTTCGGGTTCACCACCAGCTTCACGCCGCGATCCTCGAACACCGTATCGGTGTCCTCGATATCGTCGGCAAACTCCACCACGTAGGCCATGCCGGAGCAGCCGGTCGTCCTGACAGCCAGCCGCACGCCCACGCCCTTGCCTCTCTTGTCGAGGAAGTTGTGGATCCTTTCGGCTGCGGGTTCGGTCACTGTAATCGACATAGCACCCTCAGGCAGACTTCTTCTCGGCTTCCGCGGCCTCGCCGTGGCGCTCCTGGTAGTTGGACACGGCCGCCTTGATGGCGTCCTCGGCCAGCACCGAGCAGTGGATCTTCACCGGCGGCAGCGCCAGTTCCTCGGCGATCTGGGTGTTCTTGATCTGGCTGGCTTCTTCCAGGGTCTTGCCCCGCACCCATTCGGTGAGCAGCGAGCTGGAAGCGATCGCCGAACCGCAACCGTAGGTCTTGAACTTGGCGTCCTCGATGATGCCGTCGTCGTTGACCTTGATCTGCAGCTTCATCACGTCGCCGCAGGCCGGGGCACCGACCATGCCGGTGCCGACCGTGTCGTCGTTCTTGTCGAAGCTGCCGACGTTGCGCGGATTTTCGTAGTGGTCCAGAACCTTGTCACTGTAAGCCATGACCGTTCTCCTGTTGCGTGTGTACGCGTTGCGTTAGTGGTGTCGAGCGGACCCCTAGTGGGCCGCCCACTCGACGGTGCTCAGATCGACGCCGTCCTGGTACATCTCCCACAGTGGCGAGAGTTCGCGCAGCTTGGCGACCGCGGCGCGCACAATCTTGACCGTGTGGTCGACCTCTTCCACCGTCGTGTAGCGACCGATGGAGAAGCGGATGGAGCTGTGGGCCAGCTCGTCGTTGCGGCCCAGGGCACGCAGGACGTAGGACGGTTCCAGACTCGCCGAGGTACAGGCCGAGCCGGAGGACACGGCGATGTCGCGCAGCGCCATGATCAGGCTCTCGCCCTCGACGAAGTTGAAGGACACGTTCAGGTTGTGCGCCACGCGCTGTTCCTGATCGCCGTTCAGATAGACCTCTTCCATGCCGTCGAGACCCGTCCACAGACGGTCGCGCAGCATGCGGATGCGCTCCAGCTCGGGGCCCATCTCAGCACCAGCGAGCGCAAAGGCCTCGCCCATGCCGACAATCTGGTGCGGTGCCAGCGTGCCGGAGCGCATGCCACGCTCGTGGCCGCCGCCGTGCATCTGCGCCTCGATCCGCACGCGCGGCTTGCGGCGCACGAACAGCGCACCGATGCCCTTCGGACCGTAGGTCTTGTGCGCAGAGAAGCTCATCAGGTCCACCGGCAGGCTGGACAGGTCGACTGCGACCTTCCCGGTCGACTGGGCCGCGTCCACATGGAACACGATCCCGCGCTCACGGCAAAGGTTGCCGATCGCCTCGATGTCCTGGATGAC
Organism: Thioalkalivibrio sp. AKL6; assembly: GCF_000376905.1. Taxonomy (NCBI): domain Bacteria; kingdom Pseudomonadati; phylum Pseudomonadota; class Gammaproteobacteria; order Chromatiales; family Ectothiorhodospiraceae; genus Thioalkalivibrio; species Thioalkalivibrio sp. AKL6. The sequence continues at coordinate 81,094 of NZ_AQXS01000011.1, forward strand.
GCCGATCTCGTTGTTCACGTGCATCACCGAGACCACGATGGTGTCGTCACGCATCGCGTCTTGCAGCTCCTGCAGGTCGATCAGGCCGTTTTCCTTCACACCCAGGTACGTGACCTCGAAGCCCTCGCGCTCCAGCTGACGCGTGGTGTCGAGCACGGCCTTGTGCTCGGTCTTCACGGTGATGATGTGCTTGCCCTTGCGCTGGTAGAAGTGCGCGGCACCCTTGATCGCCAGGTTATCGGCCTCGGTCGCACCGGAGGTCCAGATGATTTCCTTGGGATCGGCGCCCACCAGCTCGGCGACCTGGCCGCGAGCGTTCTCCACCGCCTTCTCCGCGCTCCAGCCAAAGCTGTGGCTGCGCGAGGCGGGATTGCCGAACAGGCCGTCCTTGGTCAGGCAGCCGGCCATCTTTTCGGCCACGCGCTCGTCAACCGGCGTGGTCGAGGAATAATCGAGGTAGATCGGCAGTTTCAGGTCACTCATTGCGCGTTAGCTCCTTTCCGCGGCCGCTTTGGCGGTCGCATGGCTTTTTCCGGTCGAGGCTTGCAGAGGGGCGCCGTGCATCACGACCTCCTGCACGCCGTCTTTTTCCATTTGTTCCCGATGGCGCTGCAGTACATCCGCCAGCGAGCGTGTGCTGAGGAAGTCATAGACCTGCTGACTCAGATCGGTCCACAGGTCGTGCGTCAGGCAGCGCGAATCCGAATTGCAGTTGGCCTTGCCGCCGCAGCGGGTGACGTCCACTGGCTCGTCCACTGCCACCACGATGTCGGCCACGCTGATCCCCTCCGGTTCACGGCTGAGGGCATAGCCCCCGCCCGGCCCGCGACTGCTGTTCACCAGCCCCTTGCGGCGCAGCCTGGAAAAAAGCTGCTCCAGATAGGACAGCGAAAGCTTCTGCCGCCGCGCCACTTCGGCCAGGGATACCGGCCCGTTGCGGGTGTGCATCGCCACATCGAGCATGGCGGTGACGGCGTACCGGCCTTTGGTCGTCAGTTTCATGGTTGAGTGCACTTGTCAGTCATTTGCCGGCAAGCTTAGCAATACCCGAGCAAAACGATCAAGTATTCCCTTGCTGTTTACGTTCTTGTTGGGTCGCCACGTTCGGCGGAACCTCGCACTCGTCCGGCTCCAGACCTTCCAGATCGCAGGCCTCCAGCGGGCCCGAATCGTCCTCGCCCAGGGCCTCGCCCGGATCGATACCGGCGCGCTTGAGCGCCTGGCAGGCCCGCTCCATGCGCTCGTCCAGGTCGTGTACGCGCTGCACGATGCGATGAATGGCGTTGGCCACCGGGTCCGGCATGTCCCGCGACAGGCCGTAGGCGTCGAAGCCCATGCGATCCGCCATCTGCTGGAAGCGCGGATCGGGCTCGGGCCGCGGGCCGAGCACCCGGGCGGGGATGCCGACCGCGGTCGCCTCCGCCGGAACATCCTTCAGCACCACTGCGTTGGAGCCAATGCGCGCGTGGTCGCCCACGTGGATCGGGCCCAGCAATTTGGCACCCGCACCGATCACCACCTCGTTACCGAGCGTCGGGTGGCGCTTGCCGCCTTCCCAGGTGGTGCCACCCAGGGTCACCTGGTGGTAGATCGTGCAGTCATCGCCGACCTCGGCGGTCTCGCCGATCACCACCCCCATGCCATGGTCGATAAAGAACCGTCGGCCGAGGGTCGCCCCCGGATGGATCTCGATGCCGGTCACCCAGCGGCTGAAGTTCGCAATCACTCGCCCCAGCCAGCGCATCCGGTGGTTCCACAACCAGTGCGCGAGGCGGTGATACCACAGCGCATGCAGGCCGGGGTATGCGGTCAGCACCTCGAAGGCGTTGCGTGCCGCCGGGTCACGGTCAAACACGCAGCGAATGTCCTCGCGCATCCTGTCAAACATGGGCCGGCCTCAAATCCCGAGTCATCCGCTAGGTTATCACGCCGGTTTCCGGCGCCCTCAGCGGCCCTTTTCCGTGTGCGTCAATATACCGCGCAGCATGCGCACCTCGCTGCCGGTCAGTCCGGCGCGCATATAGAGGTGCCGCAAGCGCCGCATCAGATTGCGCGGATTGTCCGGGTCGAGCACCTCGATGGTCGTCAGGGCCTGCTCGAAATGACGGAACAAACCCTCCATCTCGGCCTGGGTCGCGAGCGGATCGCGCGCCTCGCCTGGCGCACTCGCCTGCCCGGGATCCATTCCGGTCAGGGCCGCCATGCGGAGCGCGTAGGTCATTACCTGCACGCTGCCGGCCAGGTTCAGGGAGCTGAAATCCGGCACCGTCGGGATCTGCACAAACGCATTGCAGTAATCCAGCTCGGTGTTGGTCAGACCACTGTGTTCACGTCCGAAAACCAAGGCCACCGGCCCCTGGACCGCGTTCTCCAGCGCCTGCCCGGCCGCCACGTCCGGGCCCAGCACCGGTACCGAGTGGGTGCGCAGCCGAGCACTGGTACCCACCACCCACACGCAGTCGGAGACCGCGGCGGCCACATCATCCACCACGCGCGCCCGCGCCAGCAGGTCATCCGCCCCGGACGCCAGCGCCGTGGCATCGGCATGGGGAAACCGCTCCGGCGCCACCAGCACCAGATCCGTCACTCCCATGGCCTTCATCGCACGTGCGGCGGACCCAATGTTGCCCGGGTGCGTCGTGCCCACCAGCACGACGCGCACCCGGTTCAGGCGTTCTTCCATTCGTGGAGTCTCCGTTGCCATGCCCGCATCAAAGCTCGCGGATTGTACACAGGGGGGCTCTCGACTTCCCAAAAAAGAGCGGCTTGTGTATTGTTCGCGGCCTTCCCGCGGCGCGTGCGCGCGCCCGCCGGACACCCCGAAGAACTCCAGGAGACACCCCATGCACCCCATGCTGAACACGGCGGTATCGGCGGCCCGCGAGGCCGGACGCATCACCACCCGCGCCTGGGGCCGGCCGGATCGCATGAACACCCGCGAAAAGGCCCGTAACGACTGGGTTTCGGATGTCGACCTGTCCGCCGAACAGGCCATCGTGAGCACCCTGCGCCGCGCCTACCCCGACCACTCGATCATGGCCGAGGAAGGCGGCGAGCAAAGCGGCAGCGACGCCGACTTCGTCTGGATCATCGATCCGCTGGACGGCACCACCAACTACCTGCGCGAGATCCCGCAGTACGGCATCTCCATCGCGCTGAAACACAAGGGCCGGCTGGAGCAGGCGGTGGTCTACGACCCGCTGAAGGAAGAGCTGTTTACCGCCACGCGCGGCGCCGGCGCCTTCCTCAACAGCCGCCGCATCCGCGTCTCCGAACGCAAGGACCTGAACGGCGCGCTGTTGGGCACCGGCATCCCGTTCCGCGAGGGCCAGGACCTGGAGCGCTACCTGAGCAGCCTGCGCCACTTGGTCCCGGGCACTGCCGGAATACGCCGCCCCGGCTCGGCCGCACTGGACCTTGCCTGGGTCGCCTGCGGGCGCTTCGACGGCTTCTGGGAGATGGGCCTGCAGCCCTGGGACATGGCCGCGGGCCTGCTCCTCGTACAGGAAGCCGGCGGCGTGGTCAGCGACTGGCAGGGCAACCCGGACGTGATGCGCCGCGGCGACGTCGTCGCGGGTAACCCGAAGGTCCTCAAGGCCATGCTCCAGCGCCTGCACAAGGCCGAAAAGGAAGCCACCTCCCGCACCGACTAATGAAGGCCTCGCGCCCACCCCGGGCGCCGGGTGTCAGGCCCCGCCGCGCCTGACCTTGCGCTCGATGCGCGTGCGCATCAACCGCAGGGAGAACCACACCCCCGCGACCACGACCGGCACTGCCACGCCGATGGCCATGTTCACCGGTACCTGCAACGCAACGACCTCGTCCAGCCCACGTAACAGGTAGGCCACCAGGCTGGTCAGGTAGTAGCTGATCACCACCACCGAAAGCCCCTCCACTGTCCGCTGCAGGCGCAACTGCAGGTCGGCGCGCCGGTTCATCGAGCTCAGCAGGTCGCGGTTCTGCCGTTCCAGCGCCACGTCCACCCGGGTGCGCAACAGCGATCCGGTGCGGTGGATGCGCGTGGACAGCACCTCCAGCCGCTCCGCCTGCGACGCGCAGGTACCCATGGCCGGATCCATGCGCCAACCCAGGTATTCGCACAGGGTCTGCAGCCCCGGCATGCGCTTGGTTCTCAGTTCCTCAGCGCCCCTACTCACCAGCGAGGCATAGGCGCGGGATGCGTGGAAACGGCTGCCGGCATAGCTGCTCAGGCGCTCGACGTCGGATGCAAGGTCGGAGAGCACCGCCAGCAACTGCTGCTCGCGGTCCGATGCGGCGAACTGCTCGGTGATCCCCGCCATCTCGTCGTTAATGTCGTTCAGCCGGCCCTCGAGTTCGTCGAGTTCCGGCATCAGCTCGCGGACCAGCGGGAGCGCCAGCAGGGCCAGCAACCGGTAGGTCTCCAGTTCGAACAGGCGCTGGGCGATACGTCCGGCCTCACGCCGGGTGAGATCGACATCGCGCACCAGGAAGCGGGAGAAACCGTCGTCGTGGACCCGAAAATCGGTCCATACCAGGCCATCCCCGCCAGCCACGCCGTTGCCGACGATGGGGTGCGGAGCAAATACGGCTTCCAGCTGCTCGAAGGACCGCTCCGGCATGTCACGCGACTCCAGCGCCAGATGGATCGCGGCGATGGTGCTCCCTGGCAGCTTGCTCAGCCAGTCTGCCGGCACGCGGTTGATCGCCGGGTCGGCGAACGGGTCGCTGAAGGCTTCTCCGGTTACGAAGAATGACCAGGTGGAGAACTCGTTGTGGCGTTCCCAGCGCAAGCGAAACGGCCCCAGATCGCAGGCGACGAAGTTCTTCTGCGGGACCGGCTCGTTCACGCCGAAACGACGGCAGAGCTCCGCCACCAGTTCGCGTTCGCGCTCGGTGGAGTCGCGCGGCGACAAAAGCGCCAGCCACGAGGCAGTCGCAGGGGCGTCCAGCGGCTCGTAGAAACGCGCATGGACTTCGTCGTGAATCGACTCCCGCAGGGGGTGACTCGGGGGCAGGGACGGACTCTCTTTCATCGCGGATTCAACCTGAAGACGGCTTCCAGAAGCCCGGGCAGGCCACGCTGACGGAAGTGGATATGGACGGCAAGGACAGCGTGCTGGCCCAGACGCCGCACCGATCCACTTCACTTTAGAGCGCCCGAACCTCGATTGCCGTCACCACGAAGGGCGGACCACGCCTCTCGCCGGGCGAGCTGCCCGCAGCCTGTCCGCCTGCACGACCAGCATGGCCCTGGGGAACCCAGCGTAGTTCGCGCCCACCTGCGGCGGCAACGCGAACAACCCCGATTCAGACGGCACCCGTTAGTCGCGTTCCTGCAGCCAAAGGATCAGGCGGGCATGCTGCTCCGGGTCGGCATCGATGGCGCGGCCCGGGCGCAGGTCGTAGTCCGCGAAGGCGGCATCCACCGTCTCGCTGCCCTCGGCCCATTCCTCGCTGAGACGAAAGATCAGGGTCGTCGGGGACGGCCGGTGCACCGCCGGGTGGAAACGCTGGGAGATCATCCCCGGCAGCGGCGGCTCCGGCTCCGAACGGAAGCCGTCACCATCGCGGAAGCGCTCCCAGGCCGCCTCCAGCAGTGCCAGGGCCGGGCCATGTTCACCCTCGCCGGTTGCGGCTTCCCAGTCGCGCAGGCCACGCGCGACGTAGGCGTAATCGTTGAGCGTAGCGGTGCCCGCCTGCTCGGCGGGCAGACCCATCAGCGCCGGCAGCTCCGCCGGGTCGGCAGCGACCTCCAGCAGCCAGGCTTGAACCGCCGCGCCCGCGTCAAGGAAGCGCGCATCGTACGCCGACGCCTCCGCCAGGGCGGACAGCAGCAGCCCGTGCGCCCCGGTCAGCACCTTCTCGTCACGCGGCAGGCCGCGCGCCTCGCGCGCCTGGATCAGGGCCGCGCGGCCGGACTCCACCTGCTCGCGAACCTCGTACCCTGCCAGGTCGAAACGCTCCGCAAGCTGCTCGATCCCCGCGCCACTGCGCGGCAGGTAGCCAAGATCAAAGACCGAGCTGCCCTCCATGCCGAACCAGGCGCGCACCAACTCCGGGTACTCGTGGTCCGCGAGTGCCGTTTCCAGATCTTCTTCCGGCCACAGGTAGGCCCCACCCTCGCGGCCCTGATCGTCCACGGCCGACAGGCTGGAGGCGAGCCCGCGGAAACCGCCCTCCGCAGCCTCCGCCTGCTCACCCGTCTCGTCCTCGCGCAGGGCCATATCCCGCTTGACGAAATCGAGGTTCTCGAGCCCCAGATCCACCCAGTCCTCGCGGCCGAAATGCTCACCGGCTCGCAGATAAACCAGTGCGAGCTGTGCCTGATCCTCCAGCATTATCTCGAAGTGAGGCTCGTTCCAGTCCGGTGATTCGGAGTAGCGGAAGAAGCCGCCCCCCAGCACGTCACGCAGACCGGAGTGGGCCATCTCGTCCAGGGTGATCTCGAGAAACTCCGCAACCCAGCCTGGGGCCGTGCCAGCCTGCTCGGCCTCCAGCATCGCGTGCAGGTAGGGCGAATGGGGGAACTTGGTGGAACTACCGAAACCACCCTGAAGGTCGTCGGCCTCGCGCTCCATGCGGCTCCACAGGACCTGCGGCAGTCGGCCCGCGCGGCCCTCGGAAAGCGGTTCCTCTCCCTTGCGCAGTTGCTGGGTGAGTTCCTCGCTCCCACGCCGGGCGAGATCCACCAGCCGGTCGTAATCCGACTCCAGGCGCTGGGTGATGCCATCGAGGAACTCGGCGAACTGGTCACGCGGGGCATACACCACGCCCGTCAGGGCATGACCGTCGGGAGTCACCACCACATTGAGCGGCCAACCTGCACTACCGGCCGTTGCACGCTGGAACTCGAGCAGATAGCTGTCCAGCGCCCCATTGACCTCGCGATCCACCTTCACCGGAATGAAGTTCGCGTTCATCCGTTCGGCAATACCGTCGTCCTTGAAGCTCTCCTCCTGCATCACGTGACAGTAGAAACAGGAGTAGTAGCCACTGGAGATCAACAGCGGGCGTTGTTCTTCCCTGGCCTTCTCCAGCAACGCCGGATCCCAGGCGCGCCACTCAACCGGGTCGTCCACATGCAGACGCAGGTACGGTGACACACTGTCGGCCATCTCCGGATTGGCTTGAACCGCACCGGGTGCAGCCAGTGCCACAAGCAGCAACGGGATAGACATCCCGGTCCAGCGGTTTCCGTTGGTTGCAAACATGCGAGTCTCCAGCAGCATCTAGAAAAGGTTGCTACCCTTTTGGGACGCGCAGACAGGGAAGGTTCATTCCCTTTCCCGGAATCACGCGGATCGCATCGTGCATCACCCCCTTGTACATGCGATGTACAAATGTCGTACAATTATTTCATGGCGAGCGCGACGCACATCGAACTTCAAGACGAAGAAGGGTTGTACCCGATCCGCCACGTGTGCGCGGAGACGGGTATCAACGACGTCACCCTGCGAGCCTGGGAGCGCCGCTACGGGCTGATCCGGCCGATGCGCACCCCCAAGGGTCACAGGCTCTACAGCCTGAGTGACATCGCCCGCATCAAACGGATCATGGAACTGCTCGAACAGGGCATCCCGGTCTCGCAAGTCCATCGCGTGCTGAATGACGAGTCCGCACACAGCACCGCCAGGGCCGAATCACCCGAAGCCGAAGGTACCCGGACCCAGGCCACCGGCGAGCGCGAACGCCGCGCCAGCCCCGGCCCCGGCCCCGGGATCGCCCCCCACACCACGGATCCGATCGCCGAGGCTCTGTATGCCTCGGTTGCCAACCTGGATGCCGACCAGCTGGATCGAATCTACACCCGGATGGTCATGCGGCACGGCTGGGACGGCGTGCATGAGAGCGCCTTTCTCGAGGTCTATCGCCGCCTGCGCGAGGAATCCCGCCACAGTGCCGAGGGCGAGGTTCGCCTGGCCATCTTCGCCGCCTGGTCCACCGCGGCCTTCGCCGATCAGTTGCGCTCGGCAACACGGGCCTGCGACGAGCCGTCCTACCCCTGCCTGGTGCTGGGCGGCGGCCACCAGCAGGTTGGCGGCATGCTGCTGCAGCTCGCCTGCGCACGCCGCGGCATGAAGACCCTGCCCCTGTTCGATGCCACCAGTCCCGAGGGCCTTGATACGCTGATCCGTCGCCTGCGCGCGCCGGCAATGATCATCCATGGCTCCTCGCAGCTGATGCGCAGCCCCGAACTTCCGCGGGTGGAGGCGATCCTCAATCAGGCCGGCCCGCCCTGCTATCTCGCCGGCTCGGCCGCCCTCGAGCTGTCGCAGATGGAACACGGTCGCGAGATCGAGGTCCTGCCCGGACCTCCGCTGGAGGCCGCCGCTCGCCTCTCGCGCCACCTGCCCGAATAACCTCGCTCCACCCGCGCCGGCCCCGTGCCCGATTCCACCTCGCCTGTGGCCGTGCGCAGCCTTCTGGTCGTGCTCGGCGACCAGCTGGCCCCGGACCACCCGGGTCTGCAGGGACTGGACCCGACGCAGGATCACCTCTGGATGGCCGAGGTGGCCGAAGAATCCCGACATGCCCCGTCGCATATCGCGCGGACCGCGCTGTTCCTGTCGGCGATGCGTCACTTCGCCAAGGAGCGCCGGGATGACGGCTTTTCCGTCCATTATCGCCACCTCGGCGAACGCCCCGAGCAGACCCTGAACGACGCCCTGCGCGCCGACCTCGAACACCTCCAACCGCAAAACGTGCGCGTATTGCAGCCGGGCGAACACCGCGTGCTGCGCCAGCTGCAGGCCGCCTGCGCCGACCAGGCGATCCCGCTCGAGGTCCTGGACGATCCGCATTTCCTGGTCCCGCTGGACGCTTTTCACCAATGGGCCAGGGGCCGCAGGCAATTGCGCATGGAGTACTTCTACCGCGAGCAGCGCACAGCCCTGGGCGTGCTGATGAACGGCGACGAGCCCGCCGGTGGACAATGGAATTTCGACGCCGACAACCGCGGGCATTTCGGGCGTGACGGCCCCGGCCTGCTGCCGCCACCCCTGTCCTTTCCGCCGGACACGCTCACCCGCGAGTGCCTGGGCGACATCGCCCGGCATCTCCCGGACCTGCCAGGACAGGCCGACGACTTCGACTGGCCCGTCACCGCGCAGCAGGCACAACAGGCGCTGGACGACTTCATCCAGCACCGCCTGCCCGCCTTCGGCACCTATCAGGACGCGATGTGGACTGACCAGCCCTGGCTCTACCACGCCCGCCTGTCCACCGCCCTCAACCTGCACCTGATCCATCCACGCACGGTGATCGACGCCGCGGAACAGGCCTGGCGCGATGGCCATGCCCCGCTGGCCGCGGTCGAGGGCTTCATCCGCCAGATTCTCGGCTGGCGCGAATACGTGCGCGGGCTGTACTTCCATTTTGGCGAGGCCTGGCACGAGTGGAATGCCCTGGAGGCCGACCAGCCGCTCCCCGCCCTCTACTGGGACGCCAAGACCTCCATGCAGTGCCTGCACCAGGCCGTCGGCCAGACCCTGCAACTGGGCTACGCCCACCACATCCAGCGGCTGATGGTCACCGGCTTGTTCGCCCAGCTGCTTGGCGTGCGCCCTGCCGCGATCCATGCCTGGTACCTGGGCATCTACGTCGATGCCGTGGAATGGGTGGAGCTCCCCAACGTGACTGGCATGTCGCAGTACGCAGACGATGGCCGCATGGCCTCCAAGCCCTACGTGGCCACCGGGCGCTACATCCAGCGCATGAGCAACTACTGCGCGCACTGCCCGTTCGACCCGGCCGAGGCCCTGGGCGACAAGGCCTGTCCGTTTACCACGCTGTACTGGGACTTCCTCGACCGCCACCGCGACCGCTTCGCCCGGGATCCGCGCACCGCGCTGCAGTGGAAGCACGTCGAAAAGATGGACCCCGAACGCCTGCAAGCCATCCGCGACCGGGCCGGAGAACTCCGCAAGACTCTCGCCCAGGGAGACCGCATCTGATGCAAAGCCCCGGCCCCACCCTCGTCTGGCTGCGCCGCGACCTGCGCCTGACCGACCAGCCCGCGCTGCAGGCCGCCTGCGAACGCGGCGGCCCGGTGATCCCCGTGTTCATCCACGCCCCGGAGGAAGAGGCCCCATGGCAGCCAGGTGCCGCATCCAACTGGTGGCTGCACCACAGCATCAACGCGCTGGACCACGACCTGCGTGCGCAGGGCTCGCGCCTGACCCTGCGTGCCGGTCCCAGCCTCGACACCCTGCGGGCCCTGGTCCGCGAGACCGGCGCCACCGCCGTCTACTGGAACCGGCTGTACGATCCCGCCATCGTCCTGCGCGATCCGGACATCAAGGCCGGGCTGCGCGCCGACGGCATCGAAGTACACAGCTTCAATGCCCACCTGCTGATCGAGCCCTGGGAGGTCGCGACCGGCCAGGGCACCCCCTACAAGGTCTTCAGCCCGTTCTGGAAGGCCTGCCTGCAACGCGGTATCGACCGCGCCCCGCTGCCCGCACCCGCCGATCTCCCGCGACCCGAGGCCTGGCCCGACTCACTCAATCCCGAACAGCTGGGGCTCCTGCCCGCGATCGACTGGGCCGGCAGCCTGCGCGCCACCTGGACCCCGGGCGAGGCCACGGCCCGTGAGCGCCTGGAAGCATTCCTCGACAACGCCGTGCGCGCCTACGCCGAGGGCCGCGACCGCCCGGATCAGGACGGGACCTCGCGCCTGTCGCCGCATCTGCACTTCGGCGAGATCTCGCCGCGCCAGATCCTGCGCGCCTTGCGCCAGGCCGGCCTACACCCGGACAACGGCGGCCCCGAGGCCTTCGTGCGCGAACTCGGCTGGCGCGACTTCGCCCATCACGTGCTCTACCACTTCCCGCACACCCCGGAGCAACCGCTCAACCCACGCTTCGAGGCCTTCCCCTGGCGCCAAGCCGATCGCGACCTGCGGGCCTGGCAGCGCGGCGAGACCGGGCTTCCGATCATCGACGCCGCGATGCAGCAGTTGTGGGAGACCGGCTGGATGCACAACCGCCTGCGCATGGTGGTCGCATCCTTCCTGACCAAGAACCTGCGCCTGCACTGGCAGCACGGGGCCCACTGGTTCTGGGACACGCTGGTGGACGCCGATCTCGCCGCGAACACCCTGGGCTGGCAATGGGCCGGCGGCTGCGGTGCCGATGCCGCGCCCTACTTCCGCGTCTTCAACCCGCAAACCCAGGGCGAACGCCACGACCCCGACGGCGCCTTCGTGCGCCGCTTCGTCCCCGTGCTCAAGGATGTCGAAACGCGGTATATTCACGCGCCAGGCGCCGGCGGTGCGCGCGGCTATCCGGCCCCGATCGTGGACCTGAAAGCCAGCCGCCAGGCCGCACTCGAGGCCTTCGAGGCCGTAAAAAACCACTGACCCAGACAGGCCCAACCATGACCTTTTCCGAACAGAATCTGTACTACCCGAAGAATGTCAGCTACAACTTCAGCCGCTACGACGAGACCACTCCCGTGCGTGTGACCCACGACGGCAAGCGCTTTGTTGGCCAGTTGCTGAACTGCGTGGCCCCCTTCCGCATCCGTGTCACCGAGGAAATCACGGGCCCGGGCGCCTCGCGCTTTACCCCGGTCCGAGAAATCGAGATCCAGAGCCTCGACGGCGTGGAATACCTGCACAAGGGCCACCACGGCCACTGAGCGGCATGTAAAGGCCGGACCGCTTTCCCGATCCGGCCTTCCATTACCCCCCTGACGTTCGCACCCGGAACCCTGCATCGCAGAATCGGGGAAAACACCGATGCATGTCATTCATGCAGTGTTTCCCTGGCCTGCTACCCTTGAGACAGGACATCCGCAAAAGGGACGAACGCCATGCAACGCCTTCTCGCCTCCTTCCTGGTGTGCACCCTGCTGATCCCCGGCCTGGCACTCGCTGACAAGCCCGGCGACCAGCGCGCCATCGCCGGCATGGACACCGGACGCATCCTCTGGGACATCACCATTGCCGAACCGGAACGCCTGATTGCCCGCCTCAGCGTGATCCGCGAGACCTATGACGACATGCAGCGCCAGGGCCTGGAGCCGGAAATGGTCTTCGCCTTCCGTGGCGGGGCGGCCGGCCTGATCGCCCGCTCCACCGATCACCTGGAGCTCGAGGACGTCTCCGCGGTGCGCCATATCCATGAGCGCCTGGAGGGCTTGCTGGAGCTGGATGGCATTCACATGGAAGCCTGCAACATCGCCACGCGGCGCTTCGAGCTCGAACCAGACGACCTATTGCCGGGCATCCACATGGTCGGCAATACGTTCCTGTCGATCATGGGTTACGAGCACCAAGGCTACGCGACCATACGCATCGACTAACCCCGACCGCGGAATGCCGTTACAATCGAGTCGGGCGGACATTCGGTCGGCCCCGGGATCGCGCCGGAGGCACGGTCACCGGGTCATTTGACCGGGTCACGAATGGCAGCGAAAGACTGCCGAAGAAGACGAGGGGAGGCCTCTTTGGCGCATATGGAAATCACGACCTTCGGGACCGTTGGTGTACGCGTGGAGGACCGTGACATACCCGCACTTTCCGGGACCAAGCTCGGCCTGCTCCTGACCTATGTGGCCGCCGAGACCCCCCGGCGCATCCCGCGCGAGGAACTGGCCCGCCTGTTCTGGCCGGATCTGGACGCCGACAGTGCCCGGGTCAACCTGCGTCAGGGACTGTTTCAGCTGCGGCGCCAGCTCCCCGCCGGGGACCCGCCCCTGCTCGACACTACGCCCCGCTATGTGCGTTTCCAGCCACAACCGGAATCGTGCATCGACTTCCTCACCCTGCATCGCGCCCGCGCCGAACGCCGCACCGTCGAGGGCCGCGAGACGACCGCCCCACCTGCCGAGCGTGCCCGCGCCGAGCGACGCACCGCCGAAAGCCGCGCAGCCACCGCCGCACATCCGAACCTGGCGATCGTCTGCGACTACCGCGGGCACTTCCTCGAGGGCCTGCGCGCCCTGCAGGACCTCCCGGAACTGTCCGCCTGGGCCCAGGCCCAGCGCGACCATCACTGGCAAAATCTGCTCGTCTTCATCACCCACAACCTCGTCGCACTGGCCAAGCCCAACGAGGGCGAACCGCTGCTCGCCGAGCTCCACCGCCTGCTGGCGATGGAGCCACACGACGAGACCCTGCACCACCTCTTGATGAAGGCCCTTGCAGCCAGTGGTCATCCGAAGCGCGCGCTCGATCACTATGCCCATCTCGAGGCCGAGGCCGGCAAGGCGCCCGGCGAGCTCCTGACGCGCACGCGCGAGGAAATCCTCGGCGCCGAACGCGCCGAGGCCAACAGCCAGCACGTCAACACCGAGGAGGCCGAACCGGCCATCCTGCGCCCCGAACGTCGGCGGGTCACCGTCGTGGCCTGCCATGTCCAGCCCGACGCGGAAGCCGACATCGAGATCCAGCAGCAGCAGGTGAACCGCGCCCTGGAACACGTCGACTTCGTCCTGCTGAGGCATCATGGCCATGTGGTGCCCTCCCCCGGACACGGCCTGCTGGCTTATTTCGGCTACCCGGCCGGTCGCGAAGAGGCCACGGTCGACGCCGTGCACGCCGCCTGGCAAGCGCTGGAGACCGCCCCCGCCGACTGTCAGCTGCGTCTGGCCGTGGATACCGACCTGATCGTCACCGGTGCCGACCCTGAGCTGCCCGATCCGACCGGCCAGCTCACCGCCCGCGTCCACGACTGCGCGCAACACGCCGATCCCGGGACCCTGCGCGTCAGCGCACCGACCTACGCCCGTGTCTCGGGGTACTTCAGCTTCCGCGAGGCAGAGGACGCCACCGGTGCCTACGTCGTCACCGGCGACCCCGGCCCGCTGGACCGGGTGGATGCACAGAGCCTGCGCGACCTGACGCCCCTGACCGGGCGGGGTCAGGAACTGCAACAGCTTCGGGGACACTGGGACCAGGTCCTGGAGAGCGGCGAGGTCCGCTTCGTGCTGGTCCAGGGTGAGGCCGGGCTGGGCAAGAGCCGGCTTGCCCGGGGTCTCGACCAGCAAGTCCGCGGGCAGGCTCGCTCACGCTACCTGCTCAAGTGCCGCGAGGATCGTACCCGGCAGCTCCTGGCGCCCGTACGCCAGGCCTTCGCCACCTGGATGGGACACGATAGCCTGCGCGAGGCCCGCCAGCGCCGCCTCGAAGGCGCCCTCAAGACCGTGGGCACATCTCCCGAACTCGCACCACGCCTCGCCCATTGGCTGACCCACCCGGAAGCCGACGGCCCCGAGAGCCTGGCCCACGAGGGGCTGGACCGCGACCGCATTATCGACACCCTGGTCGAACTGGTCCACCGACGGGCGGCCCATGGTCCGACACTGCTCATCTGCGACGACCTGCACTGGATGGACTCGGGTACATCGGAATTCCTGCGGCGGCTGTACCAGCGCCTGCATCACCGACCGATCATGGCCATCCTGACGGCGCGCATGAGCTTCCGCTCGTCGTGGCGCGACCTTTCCCTTGAGCACGTCCGCCTGCTTGGCCTGGACGCGGCCGCCGCGCACGATCTAGTGGACCGCCTGGACCCCAACGGACGCTTGGCGAGCGGTCTGCGCGAGCAGCTGATCGAACGCGGCGAAGGCGTCCCCCTGTTTCTCGAGGAACTGACGCGTTACGCCCTCGAGGCCGCCCGCACCGGCCAGCTGCCGGACACCCTGCCGCCAGGGCTCTCCAATCTTCTGGTCGCGCGTCTGGAACAGCTCGGCAGTGCCCGCGAACTGGCGCATTCCGCCGCAGTCATCGGGCGCGACTTCGATACCCGAATCCTCAGCCGCCTGCGCGGCCAGCCCGCCGATACCATCCGCCGCCAGCTGACGCGCCTGACCGGGAAGGGTTTCATCGAACCCGCCGGCATGGTGGATGGTGTGCGCTATCGCTTCCGCCACGTCCTGTTCCGCCAGGCGGCCTACGAATCGATGCTGCTGAGCGACCGCACCCGTCTGCACGGCCAGCTGGCCGACTTGATGCAGGAAGACGGCGAGCATGGGATGCAGACCGCCGACTGGGGCCGCATCGCCAACCACCTTTACCACGCCGATCGCTATCCGGAAGCCGTAAACGCCTGGCTGCAGGCCGGCGAAGCCGCCTTCGCCCGCGGCATCCTGCCCGAGGCCTCGCACTACTTCGAGGACGCGCTGGACTGCCTGGAGCGCCACCCAGAGGCCCACGCGAGCGGCGATCCGGCGACCCACGAACATGACACCCTGCGCGCCCTGGGCGGCCTGGGGGCCTCCAACCTGGCCCTGCTGGGCTACGGTTCGCGCACGGTCAACGACATCTTCGAACGCGCCATGCGCCTGACCGCCCCGGAACAGGACCCGGTGCAGTACTTCCGCGTCCTCTGGGGCCTGTGGCACGGCGCCGGCTCCTGGCATGGATTCCAGGAGGCCCATCGCCTCGCCGCGGAGATGGAGCAACTGGCCGAGCGCTCCGGCGACCGCCTGCTGCGGATCGCGGCCCATTATGTCCAGGGCAACACCCACTTCTGGACCGGCCGCTTCGGCGAGGCGCTGGAACACCAGACGCGGGCGGTCAAGCTCTATCGCGACGCCGACCACGCAACCCTGGTGGCGCGCCATACCGAAAACCCGGCCATCAGCGCCCGGGGCTTCATGGCCTGGACGTTGCTCCATCTGGGAAATCACGCGCGCGCCTGGACCGAAATGGATGCCGCGTGCCAACAGGCAGACCAACTCGGCCATCGGCCTACCGAGGCCTTCGTGCATGCCTTCCGCTCGGTACTCGGTTTCTACTCCAGCGATCCGGAATCCGCGCTGCCCGCAGCGCGCCACGCGCTCTCCATCGCCCGCGAGTACGACTACCCACTGTGGCGCACCGCCGGCATCACCCTCGAGAGTTGGGCCCTGGCCCGGCAGGGCCAAGCCGATGCCTACCAGGCCATCGAACAGCAGGTCGAGGCGATGCGCCACATCATGGATGGCGTCAACACCATCTTCCAGCTCATCCTGCTGGACGCCCTGGAAGCCAGCGACATCGCGCCCGAACAGCGCCTGGCGATGGCCGACGAGGCGCTGGCAGGCTGCCGCAAGCGAGGCGACCTCGCCTTCGAACCGGCCATCCGCCGGCTGCGCGCCGTCGCCCTGCTCGCCAACAGCGACGGGAAAGACGACAACGGCTGGCAGGAACTAGAAAGCGCGCGCCGCATCGCCCACGAACAGGGCAACCCCAA
Source organism: Thioalkalivibrio sp. AKL6 (assembly GCF_000376905.1). Taxonomy (NCBI): domain Bacteria; kingdom Pseudomonadati; phylum Pseudomonadota; class Gammaproteobacteria; order Chromatiales; family Ectothiorhodospiraceae; genus Thioalkalivibrio; species Thioalkalivibrio sp. AKL6. The sequence goes on from NZ_AQXS01000011.1 coordinate 97,257, forward strand.
CATCGAACGCCAGGCCCTGCTCGATTACGCCCGATTCGCCAGCGAGCCCCAGGTGCAATCCTGGGCCGAACGCGAACTCTTGCGCATCAACCACTGCATCATCCCGCGCCCGCACCCCGACGAACCCCGCCAGCGCGATCCCCGCCTCGCCTGACATCATCCGCCGGGACAAGCGCCCGGCGGCCAAGGCGCTACCGGTGTGATCCCAACACCACAAAAGAAAAGGCCCGAACCTTGCGGTTCGGGCCTTTTCGGGATATGGCGTCCCCACGGGGATTCGAACCCCGGTCGCCGCCGTGAAAGGGCGGTGTCCTAGGCCTCTAGACGATGGGGACGTAGAGGCAACGTCTTCTTCTTACTTCCGTCTTACTCGGGTGGGCCCTTGGGCCGGTCTTCCTCGCTACCTGGTGCGCGATGCAGAAGCGTCGTCACCAGACCGTTGAACACCAGCAAAAACCCGACCGGCACCAGCGCGATGAGGGGCTTCGACCAGGTCTGTTCCCCGGTGAGCATCAGCCCGAATCCGCCGATCAATCCGATCACTGCCAGCACCAATCCAACGTAGAGCGATATGACTCCAAAACGATGCATTAATGAACTCGCAGTACCCCTGAGTGGTGGAGCCAGGCGGGATCGAACCGCCGACCTCCTGCATGCCATGCAGGCGCTCTCCCAGCTGAGCTATGGCCCCGTGTCAGGCGAGCGCGTACTGTAGCCAGCACCCCCAAATGTGTCAACCCGCTGCGGCGGAAATTTTCTGCAACGCACGGTCGATACGGGCCAGAACGCGCTCGCGACCAATGAGCACCAACGTATCATCGATGGGCGGGGACACCGTACCCCCGGTCAGGGCCACTCGCAGGGGCTGCGCCACCTTGCCGAGCTTGAGCTCCAGACGCTCGCCGGTATGCACCACCACCTCGTGCAGCGCCTCCTTCTCCCACGCCCCGAGAGCGCTGAAGCCATCGTGCAGGGTTTGCAGCACGGGCTGCGCCTCGGCGGTCAGCTGCTTGCGCGCCGCCTTCTCGTCGTAGTCCTCGAACTCGCGATAGAAATACACGCTGTTCTCGGCCATCTCGCGCAGGGTACGCGCCCGTTCGCGCTGCGCGATGACCACATCGCGCAGTTCCGGCCCCTTGGAGGGATCGATCCCCAGCTGCCCCAGGTGCCAGCCCAGTTCCAGCGCGACGTGGTCCGGGTCCAGCGTCTTGATGTAGTGCTGGTTCAGCCACAGGAGCTTGTCCGGGTTGATGGCGGAGGCGGACTGGTTCACGTCCTTGATGTCGAACAGCCGAACCAGTTCGTCCAGTCCGAAGATCTCTTGGTCGCCATGCGCCCAGCCCAGACGCACCAGATAGTTGAGCAGGGCCTCCGGCAGGTAGCCCTCGTCGCGGTACTGCATGACCGACACCGCGCCATGGCGCTTGGACAGCTTGGCACCATCCGGGCCCATGATCATCGGCAGGTGGCCATAGCGCGGCGGCTCCACCCCCAGCGCCTTGAGGATGTTGATCTGGCGCGGCGTGTTGTTCAGGTGATCGTCGCCGCGCACCACGTGGGTGATGCCCATATCCATGTCGTCGACCACCACCGTCAGGTTGTAGGTCGGCGAGCCATCCGAGCGGGCGATGATGAGGTCATCCAGCTCGTGATTCTGGAACGCGACCTTCCCGCGCACCATGTCGTCAACGACCGTCACGCCCTCGTCCGGGGTACGAAAGCGGATGACCGGCTCCACGCCCTCGCGCGGCTCGGTACGGGCGCGGCAGCGACCGTCGTAGCGCGGCTTCTCCTTGCGCGCCTTCTGCTCCTCGCGCATCGCGTCCAGCTCTTCCTTCGAGCAGTAGCAGCGGTAGGCATGCCCGGCGGCCATCAGCTGATCGATCACCTCCCGGTACCGGTCGAAGCGCTCGGTCTGATAGAACGGGCCCTGATCGTAGGTCAGACCCAGCCAGTTCATGCCTTCCAGGATCGCGTTCACCGACTCCGCAGTGCTGCGCTCGAGATCGGTGTCCTCAATGCGGAGCACGAAGTCGCCGCCATGGTGGCGGGCATACAGCCAGGAGAAGAGCGCGGTACGGGCACCACCGATGTGGAGATAGCCGGTGGGACTGGGAGCAAAGCGGGTACGGAAACTCATGCGCAGGACACTCGATTACGGGTAGTGAGCAAAGGCGCCTAGGGTAGCAGAACGCTACAGGGCGATAACCCGGCAGCCCGGTTTCCGCCGGCTATACTCGAGACAGGCCAACACACGGGCCCCTATCGCCCGAAGGAGTCGTGATGAAATCCGTTTCGCTCACCCGCCTCGCGACCATCGCTCTGGTCACTGGAGGATTCGCCCTGGCCGCAAGCAGTGCGGCCAGCACGGACCGCGTTCCGGCGCCCGAAGGGGCCGAGGTGTACTTCATCAGCCCGCAGGAGGGCGACACCGTCGAGAGTCCCGTGCGGATCCAGATGGGCCTGCGCGGCATGGGCGTGGCCCCGGCCGGCGTCGAGGCCGACAACACCGGGCATCACCACCTGTTGGTGAACCAGCCGCTGGACGAGGTCGACCTGGATGCCTCGCTCCCCTTCTCCGACCACAAGCGCCACTTCGGAGGCGGTCAGACGGAAGGCGAAATCGAACTGGAACCAGGCACCCACACCCTGCAATTGCTCTTCATGGACTACCGCCACCTCAGCTTCGACCCGCCAGTGACCTCCGACAAGATCACCATCACCGTCGAATAGGCGACACAAAAAAGCCCCCTCCGGACCCGGAGGGGGCTTGTCATCGCCAGTGGCAACCGGTCGCTTACGGCAGTGACGGGATCTCGAACTGCGGCATGTCACCGGTCAGCGCGTGCATGAAGGCCTCCAGGTCCGCGACTTCATCGTCGCTAAACTCCATGCCCAGCATCTCCTGCCCCATGATGCGGATCGCCTCGTCCAGCGTGGCGGTCTCGCCGTTGTTCATATAGGGGTAGGTCAGCGCCACGTTGCGCAGGGTCGGGGTCTTGAAGGCAAAGCGATCACTCTCCTCCCCGGTCACCAGGTAACGGCCCTCGTCTTCCGACCCCGGCACCTGGATGCGATGGAAGTGGCTGTCGGTGAGTGCCGGGCCACGGTGGCAGGCGACGCAGCCGTTATCCGCGAACAGCTTCATGCCGCGCATTTGCTGCTCGCTCATCGCGCCCTCGTCCCCAACCAGCCAGCGGTCCAGCGGCGAGTTCGGGGTATTCAGCGTCCGCTGGAAGGTGGCCAGCGCATGGGCCACGTGATCGGCATTGATCACGTTGTCACCGTCATAGTCCGGATAGGCGGCCTGGAACTTCTCCTGGTACTCGTTGAACTCTTCCAGACGCTCGATTGCGTCCTCCAGCGGCATCGCCATCTCGATCGCGTCCTGGATCGGACCCAGCGCCTGGCCTTCCAGGTCGTCCTCGCGGCCATCCCAGAACTGCGCCGTGAAAAAGCCGGAGTTCAATACCGTCGGGGTGTTGCGCTCGCCGACCTGACCGTCATGGCCCACCGCGCGCGGGATACGGTCCGCCCAGCCCAGCGCCGGGTTGTGGCAGGTCGCGCAGGAGATCACGCCGGAGCTGGAGATGCGCGGCTCGAAGAACAGCATCTTGCCCAGCTCGATCTTTTCTTTCGTCATCGAGTTATCCGCCGGGATCGGCGGCAGCGCCGGCAGCGGCTCGAACACATCCCGGTACTGCGAGTAGTCGGTATCCGCCACGGCGGGCGCGGCCACGCCCAGCGCCAGGGCGGTGCAGGCCGAAAAGATGGCGCTACGAAGATAAGAACGTCGAATCATGGCGCGTCTCCCTGAGATTGGATCGGTGTCGGCGAAGACCGATATAGACTCGGTCCAAATCACCTGAATCCCACCCTATCGACCCGGTATTCGATCGACCAGCGAAATCAGCCCGCCCGTTGATCCAGATCAATCATTGCGGTTGGTCGCTCATCAAACGCGCCTCTTGCCGGCCTGTTTGCACACCAGTACCCTTCGCCCCGCCTCCAGGTGCCCTGGCGTTCCATCGCCGGGGATAATCGGGAAGCCGGTGCGCGAACTGCCGTTCGCAATGCCGGCACTGCCCCCGCAACGGTAGGTGAAGACAACGGATCGACAACCACTGCGCCGCAATTCGGCGTGGGAAGGCGATCCGCCCGGGCACCCCCGCCCGCTTCACGAGTCCGGAGACCGGCCAGGAGGAACCCTGACGCTGCGGCGGGCAAGCGGTCGGGTCGGGCTCGCTGTGTCTATAGTCCCCGACCTCCCCTGGCCCACCCAGCGTCATTCCATCCACGGCGCACGGGGTGTGCGTCCCAGGGAGAATGACTTTGAACAAACCGACCCGACGACCCGGCCGGCCGCCACTCCTGGCTCCGGCCCCGACCCTTCTCGGCCTGTTGATCGCCAGTGGCGGGGCTTCCCCCCTCCAGGCACAGTTCGAATTCGGAAGCGAAGCCGACGACTTCGCCATCACCCTGGACCCGCTCATCCAGGGCCGCTACGCCATCGAGCGGGGCGACGAGGGAACCACCACCGAATTCGACTTTCGCCGCGCCTGGCTGGATACGACGGGCACCCTCTTCCACCCCGATCTTAGTTTTCGCCTGCAGCCCGACTTCAGCAGCGGCGAGCTCTCGATGCGCGATGTCTGGCTCCAATACGCGCTGACCGAGTCCCTCGACCTGCGCGCCGGCCAGTTCACCGTGCCCTTCGGTCTGCCGCGGGACATCGGCGGCCCCAACCGGCTGTTCACCGAGTTGAGCATCGCGGGGAATCAGTTCGAGGTCCCGGCCGGACGCGATACCGGCGTCACCCTACTGGGGGGCGACGGCGACGACCGGGCCTGGGCCATCGGCGTGTTTGACGGTCGCGGCCGCCTTGACCAGCGGGATGACCGACCGTCCACCTCCGGCCACCTGTTCAGCGCTCGGGGGGCCTGGGCACCGGTAGGTACCCTTCCGCGCGACAACACGACCGTCGGCAAGCCGGTCGAGCATACGGTGGCCCACGGCGTCGGCCTGCAGGCGGCGAACCGCAACCACCTGCGCGACTGGACTCGCGGACGGGAGAACCAGGTAAATCAGCAACGCGCCGACTGGGTCACCGCAACGGCCGACAGCGTCGTCAAGTTTGCCCGCACCGCCATTTCAGTCGCCGCCTTCCGCCGCGACGTATCGCCCGATCACGGTCCCTCCTACCACGACCTGGGCGCCGAACTCGAGCTGGCCCAGGCACTGCCCTGGGAGGGGCTAGAGGTCGCCGCGCGCCACGCTGTGCTGCGCCACGACGCCGGCGACGACCTCGGCACCGACGAGCGCTGGCAGCGCGAATGGGGCGCCGGCCTCAACTGGTATCACCGCGGCCAGCGACAAAAGACCCAATTGATGTGGCTGGACCGCGACGCTGGCACTTCAGACTGGGAGCTGCACTTGCAGCACCAGTTCCGCTTCTGAAACCGGAAAGGAGATCCGACATGACTAGAACCACCTTCACACCGGCCCTCCGGGTCACCGGCCTTGTCCTGATCCTGCTCGCCGCCACCGTCGCCCATGCCGGCGAGGTGACGCTTCCGATGCCCGGGCCCTGGGGTGACGACTACAGCGAGACCCTGGACGACCCGGACACAGTGGACGCCACCGAGGCCTTCCAGCGCTTCCGTCAGCAGAGCATGCAGGGCACATCCGCCACCTACCGCAGCATCGAGCAGATCCTGCGTTATGGCGCACCATTCGCCGGACGTCTGCCCGATCTGGCCGAGGAACTGGCGCGCCGCGCCGACGACATCGAAACCTGGTTCGCACGCGAGACACCCGCGCGGCACGGCGAACCCGGAGCCCTGCCCGCGGCCTGGGAAGACCCGGACTTCGCCGAGTACAAGGCCGCCTACCGCGAGGCCGCCCAACAACTACAGCGCAAGGTGGAGTCGGCCGAGGACCTGGGGAACGAAGACTTCCAGCTTCGCGCCACCGAGGCCCTGAACGGCGTGCGCCACCATTGCCTGGCCTGTCACGACAACTACCGCCGCCGCTGAACCGGGTAGGAACCAAGGGGCCGCCTGGCGGCCCCTTTCCGTAATCCTGACCAGGAAGCAACCACCTTCGCCTGCAAGCAGGCTGCCACATCGCCGTGAACCGCAAGACACAAGGAGCCTGCTTGCAGGCGAACACCGGGGCCTCCACAACGCTCACCGGGATCGTCCCTGCCTGCGGAAGATCGAAGACGCGACGCTTAGTCCCCGTCCATGCCCCGATAACGGCGCACGTGCGCCGGGTCGTACAGCGCACTGTCGCGGAAATCGCCCGGATCCAGCGCCGGCCCCACCAGGATCAGCGCCGAACGCCGCGTGGTCAGGGCCACTGCCCGTTCCACGATATTGCCCAGCGAACCGCGCACCACGGTCTCGTCCGGCCAGCTGGCGCGGAAGACGATCGCCACCGGACAGTCGCAGCCGTAGTGCGGACGCAGGTCCTCGACCACGGTCTCGATATTGTGCAGCGATAGGTGGATCGCCAGGGTCGCCCCGGTCGCGGCGAAAGCCTCCAGCCGTTCGCGCTCCGGCATCGACGAGGCCCGTCCCGGCGTACGCGTCAGCACCACCGACTGTGCCACCTCCGGCACGGTCAGTTCGCGCCCCAGGGTCGCCGCGGCCGCGGAAAACGCCGGCACGCCCGGGGTGATGGTGTAGTCGATCCCGGCCGCCTCCAGGCGGCGGATCTGTTCGCCCAGGGCGCTGTACACCGACAGATCGCCGGAATGCAGTCGTGCGACATCCTCACCGGCCGCATGCGCGCGCTGGATCTCGTCCATGATCGCGTCCAGCGTCAACGGCGCGGTGTTGATCACACGCGCCCCCTCCGGCGCATGCTCCAGCACGGCCTCGGGTACCAGTGAACCCGCGTACAGGCATACCGGACAGGCCGCAATGCGATCGCGCCCGCGCAGGGTCAGCAGGTCCGCGGCACCCGGCCCCGCTCCGACAAAATGAACCGTCATGATGACTCCTTGGATAGGTGATGGGCATCGACCCAGGCCACCGCACAGCTGGCCCGCGCTGACAGACGACGCGGCAACAGCAAACGCGCGCCTGCGCCGGCTGCCGCCAGCGCCGCCGCCTCGGCCACCGACCCGACATCGGCGGTTGCACGTGCCCGCCGCGACTCCGTAAGCACTACGCCGTCGCAGTCCGCCAGCGCGGCCGCGGACAGAAATACGAGTTCCAGTTCCAGCTCGCACGCCACCGTCGCCAGCATGGCGCTGTCGCTCTTGTGCGCCGGCGCCGCCAGCTGCCGGGCCCCGATCGCCCCGGCACGCTCCACTCCCGGCATGGCGCGGGCCTCGGCCAGAACCGCACGAATCAGACCCTCCAGCTCCCGCGTCGTACAGGCAGAGGCAAAGCCGACGCCTGGCACGACCCAGGATCCCGCCTGGTTCAACTCCGGTGCAGGGACCACAGGGTCACCGGCCGCAGCGGTTTCCAGCCCGACATCGCGCCCAGCGGTTCCGAGCGACTCACATTGATCCGTGTCAGCTCGCCACCATGGCGCTCGCGCGTCGCCGCCAGCACCGCATCGCCTTCCACCGTCACGCTGTTGGCGACCAGGCGCCCCCCCGGGCGCAGGCTCTCCACGCAGTGTTCCACCAGCCCGGGCATCGTCAGCCCACCCCCGATGAAGATCGCGTCGGGGGCAGACAGATCATCCAGCGCCTCCGGCGCGCGCCCGGAGATACATTGCAGGGCCGGGACCCCTAGGGCACGCGCATTGCGCCGGACCCGCTCCAGCCGCTCCGCACGCGGCTCGATGGCCACGGCGCGGTTCGCTGGATCCGCCAGCATCCACTCGATACCGACAGACCCCGACCCGGCGCCAATGTCCCACAGGCACTCGCCACGCCCGGGCGCCAGCAGGGCCAGCGTTACCGCACGCACCTCGCGCTTGGTAATCTGCCCGTCCTGCTCGAATTGATCCTCCGGCCGGCCGGCGCTCGCCGCGATCACGGAGGCCGTCGAGGACGCACGGCATTCCAGGGCGATCGTGTTCAGCGGATCCACCCCACATGTCCTCCATTCCGCCACCGTGGCGGCCTCTACGCGCTCCGAGGCCCCGTCCAGTTGTTCCAGAACGGTCAGGGTCGAGGCCCCGAAACCCAATTCATCGAGCCACTGGGCCAACTCGCCAGGCGTCTCACCGTCGCGGCTGAGGATCAGCAGCCGCGCGCCGTCGTGCAGCCACGGGCGCAGCGCCTCCATGGGCCGGCCGTGGACCGACAGGCAGCGGGTCTCCTGTAGCGGCCAGCCCATGCGCGCGGCGGCCAGGCTGAACGCCGATGGCACCGGAAACACGCGGGTGGCTTCCACCGGGAAACGCCGCAGCAATGTCGTGCCAACCCCGAACCAAAACGGATCGCCGCTGGCGAGCACGCACAGCGGCTTCCCCGCTCGCGCCTCGATCCAGTCGAGAGCAGTCTCCAGCGGCGAGGGCCACAGCAGACGTTCCTGCCCCGGCTGCGGCGGCAGCATCTCCAGATGCCGGGCCCCACCGATCACCGTGGTCGCCTGCGCAACGGCCTCACGGGCCTCCGTTGCCAGTCCGGACAGGCCGTCCGCGCCCACACCGACAATGTTCAGCCATGGCGTTCGTTCGCTGTTCGTGGCTAGACTGGTCATCCTCATGAGCTCCCGTTCATCTCCTGACTCCAGCCCCAGGGCAGCTCGCCCCCGGCACGTTCTGCTGCTGGGCGGCACCACCGAGGCCGCAGCGCTGGAGCCGCTGCTGGATGCGCACCCGCGGCTGCAGGCCACCGTCTCGCTGGCCGGGCGCACCCGAAAACCGGGGCCGTCGCGGCTGCCTCGGCGCACCGGCGGGTTCGGCGGCGCCGACGGCCTGGCCGCCTGGCTGCACGCACACGCGATTGACGCACTGGTGGACGCGACCCACCCGTTCGCGCGGCAGATCTCGGCCAACGCCGTCACAGCCGCACGCAACACCGGCATCCCGCTGGCCCGACTGACCCGGCCGTCGTGGGAGGCCGGGCCGGAGGACCGCTGGATCCGCGTGCCCGACCTCGCGGCCGCCGCCCGCGCCCTTCCGGATATCGGCCGACGCGTGCTGCTGACCACCGGCCGCCAGCACCTAGAGGCCTTCGAGGCCGCGCCCGAGCTGGACTACGTGATCCGCACCATCGACCCGCCCGAACCGCCGCCGGCGCTGCCGCGGGTCACCTGGATCCACGCCCGGGGCCCGTTCACGGCCGAGGACGAGGCGTGCCTCTTGCGGGAACACGCGATTGACGTTCTGGTGACCAAGGACAGCGGCGGCGATGCCACGGCCGCCAAGCTGCAGGCGGCTCGCGAACGGGGTATCCCGGTCGTGATGGTCGAACGCCCGCCGGACGCCCCCGGGGTGCCACGATTCCACGCCCCGCAGGCGGTACTCGACTGGCTGGAGGATCTCCCGGACGCACACGGCTAACGCGGCTCCCGCCTCATTCCGCCGACTCGACATAACGCGGGGTGTACACATGACGCCGGCCCGACGGACGCTCCACCACCCGGGTGGACGCGGCACCCACGATCACCAACGTGCTCATGTTCGCCGTGGTCGGGTCCACTTCGCCCAGGGAGGAGATCTGCACGTCTTCGCGTTCGCCGCGGCCCACCGCGGTGGCCAGCACAACCAGGGTGTTCGGCCCCTGCACCTCGCGTACGATGCCCAGTGCCTCGCCCAACTGCCAGGGACGTGCGCGCGAGATCGGGTTGTAGAAGGCCATGGCGAAGTCGGCCTCGGCCGCCAGCCGCACCCGACGCTGGATCAGCGACCAGGGTTTGAGATTGTCCGACAGCGAGATCACGCAGAAATCGTTCCCCAGCGGTGCGCCCAGTCGCGCGGCGGCCGCCTGCATCGCCGAAACCCCGGGGGCCACATCCACCTCGACGCCCCCCCAGCGCCGAGCTTGCGCCCCTTCCAGGGCCTCGAAGACCGCCGCTGCCATCGCAAACACGCCCGGATCGCCGCCCGAAACCACCGCCACGTCCCGCCCCTCGGCAGCCATGTCCAGGGCGTGGGTTGCGCGCGCCAGTTCCTCGCGGTTGTCAGAAGCGTGCACACGGTGATGGGCGCTCGCAATCCGTTCCAGGTACGGCCCGTATCCCACCAGATCGGTCGCCGCTTCGAGACGGGCAGCGACCTCCGGCGTAATCCATTCCGGCCCGGCTGGCCCCACCCCGACCACACTCAACCGACCAACCGCCTGATCGCCATCCCCGCTCATCGCCGAACCCCGCGCCCAGGAATCACGATCATCGAGAAATAGGGCACCTGCTCCGGGATCGCGGACAACGGCAGGACCCGCTCCTCCGGCGTACTCGCGCGCTCCACGTACCAGGCGCGCTCGTCCAGCCCCAGCTCCTGAAGGACACCGACCACCGCATCGCGATGGGTTCCGACCTTCATGATGACCGCCGCATCGGTCCCCTGCAGGGCCTGGCGCAGATCGTCGATCGGCATCGTGCCGGGGATCACGGTGAGCAGGTCATCCCGCATAGTCAGCGGCGTCGACAATTGCGCAGCCGAGGCCATCATCGAGGTCACGCCAGGGACCACGTGGGTGGGAAACCGATCCTTCAGTCGCAGGTAGACGTGCATGAACGATCCGTAGAAGAACGGATCGCCCTCGTTCAGCACCACCACCGAACGCCCGGCTGCCAATTCGGCGGCCAGCTGCTCGGCGGCAGCGTCGAAAAACTGCTCGATGCGGCGGCGATACTCGTCGGAGCCGTGCGGGATCTCATTGGTCACTGGATACTCCAGCGGCATCTCCTGCTGCCCCGTACCCAGGTGGGCGTCCACGATGGCGCGCGCCTGGCCACGACCGCCTCGGCGACAGAAGTAGGCCACCACCGGGCTCTCGGCAATCAGCCGCGCGGCCTTCAGCGTCAGCAATTCGGGATCACCGGGCCCGGTGCCCACGCCGTACAGACAACCCGCGGTCTCGGGTTCATGCAGGTTGGGGGATGTCGTCATATCCGGTCACTCGCGAAGGCGTTGATGGCCGCCGCGGCCATGGCACTGCCACCCCGGCGTCCGAAAATGGTCAGGTAATCGAGGTTCAGCGGGCTGGCGGCCAGCGCCTCCTTGCTCTCCACCGCGCCAACAAACCCCACCGGGATACCGAGCACGGCGGCCGGCCGCGGCGCGCCCTGGTGCAGCATCTCCAGCAGGTGAAACAGCGCCGTAGGTGCATTGCCAATGGCCACGACCGCGCCGTCCAGGTGCGGTCGCCACCATTCCAGCGCCGCGGCCGAACGCGTGGTGCCCAGACGCTCGGCGGCCGCCGCCACCCCGTCCTCCCGCAGGCTGCAGATCACCGGGTTGTCCGCCGGAAGCCGGGCCCGCGTGATCCCGTGCGCCACCATGTTGCTGTCGCACAGGATCGGCGCGCCGGCGGCCAGCGCATCAATGGCCGCCCGGGCCACGCCGGCCGAAAACCCGACGTCCCGCGGCAGGTCGGTCATGCCGCAGGCATGGATCATGCGCACCACCGCAGGCACCAGCTCCTGTGGGAAGCGGTCCAGTTCCGCCTCGGACCGGATAATCGCGAAGGACTCCCGGTAGATGGCCGCCCCGTCGCGGATATAGTCGGGTACGGCCCCGGCCGTATCGCTCTGCGTCATGCTGAATCTCCGTTGTTCATCTTCGCGTTCATACGTCTCGTCAGCACTGTTCCCTCCAGCCGTTGCAGGGCCTCGATCCTCGACTCACTCCCGCCACCCTCTTCGCGGGCGATAGCATCGAGGGCCGCGAGGGCCAGCTCGACTTGCCCCGGCTCCAGCCTCGTCAGGACGGTCTCCCATCGCACGGGGGCGCGTTGCAGCGCCAGCTCATAGCGGCCTTCCCGCGCCGTGAGCAGGACCTGCGCATTCGCGGGACGCCCACAGTGCTTGTCGCAGCCACTCACATGCACCTGCCCGCCCCCCCCAAGCAGCCCGCAGGCAGCGGCTGCCTCTGCATCCGCCCGCGTGGCGGTACTGCCCGCGGAGCAACCCGTCTGCCCGATACAGGCACTCACCGCCAGGCGCGGGTCGTCCGGATCGGTCACGCCACCCCACTCGGTGACGCGGTCCGGCTCCACAGGAGGTACCCCGGTCAGAAGCAGGCTGCGCCACGGCGTCAGCCGCAAGCGTCCGTCGTGCGCCCGGATATGCTCGGCCAGCCCCTGCAGCGCCTCGGCGCGCAAGGCCCCGAACGGAAACACGATCCCGAAGGCGCGCCCGTTCAGACACATCCCAATCCCGGCATCCGCGTATCCGGGGATCCGCGCCGCGACCCAGTCGCCGCCCGGGAGCACCCGCTCCAGCCCCGGCGGCGTCAACGCCTCGGGGCCAAACCGGGCCACGGCGCCAGCCAGCCGCCCCGGCGGATCCACATCGCCTACGCGCAATGCGACGAATCGTTCGAGCACCGCCAGGGCAACGTCCACGACCTTCTCCGGGCGCGTCCAGCCAAGCACCGTGGCCGTGCGACTGGACGCGCCCACGGCCACCCGAAACCACACCCCTCCCAGCCCCGTACAGGCCTCCAGCCGCAGGTCCGCCGGCACTCTATCCAGCGGCAAATCGCCGCCGGCCTCTACCAGCACCCCCACCTTCGGCGGCAGTGCCCGCAGACGCGGGTACTCCCCCAGGGCCCGTTCGAGGGCCCGTGCGAGGGGCTGCACATCTATGGCTGCCTCCGGATCGATATCCGACACCGGGGCCACCAGGACATTGCGCACCGCCTCCACCACGGGATCGTGGTCGGCCAGACCCGCGTTCTCCAGCTCGGCGCGAGCCGGTTCCAGCCCCGCGGTGTCCAGACCACGCAACTGCAGATTGCCGCGGCTGGTCAGCTCCAGGGCACCGGAACCAAAATGCCGCGCCACCTCCGCGAGGGTCTGCGCCTGCCCCGCATCCAGCCCCCCGATCGGGTGCCGCACCCGCATCAGCAGACCGTCCCCGGTGCTCACCGGCGCGGCCACCCCCGGACAGGCCCGGCGCACCCGTGAACGATCGGTACTCATGGTTTCACCCTGCCCGCGCTCATGTCCGGATCCGCACGCCACGCGCCACCAGGGCCCAGGCCAGCCCGCCGACGACGAGGGTCACCCCCACGAGGACCCAGAAGGTCGTGGCCCAAGCGAAGGACCCGGTCCCCAGAAGACCGTAGCGAAACCCCTCGATCATGTAATACAGCGGGTTCAACACCGCCAGGGACTGCCAGGGCTCCGGCATCCGTTCCACCGGGTAGAACAAGCCTCCCAGGTAGATCAGCGGGGTCAGCACGAACGTGGCCACCACGGAGGTATGGTCGAAGCTGCGCGCATACAGGCCGTTCAGAAGCCCGGCCAGGGCGAACAGCAAGGCGCTGATCAGCGCAATCCCCAGCGTGGCCGCCAGGTGGTGCAACTGGAGATTGGTAAACGGAATCGCGACCAGCGCCACCAGCGCACCCGCCAGCAGCCCGCGAATCACACCGCCGGTGGCGAAGCCCGCCACAATCAGCCAGGCAGGCAGCGGCGCGACCAGCAGTTCCTCGATATGTCGCTGCAGCCGTGCGCCGTAGAACGCCAGCGTCACATTGCTGTAGGCATTGGTGGCCACCGCCAGGATGATCAGGCCGGGCAGGATGAAATCGGCGTAATCGACACCCCGCATGGTGCCGAGCTCACGCCCGATCAGGTGACCGAAGATCACCAGGAACAGGACCGTCGTCACCACCGATGGCAGGAGGTTCTGCACCCAGGCGCGCAGGAAACGCCGCACCTGTTTGACCACCATCCCGCGGTAGGCAAATCCGTAAGCCGCGAGTCTCATGTCCCCCTCCCCGGCGGTGCGGCAGCGCGTTCCGCGATGCGCTGCAGGAACAGCGACTCGAGCCGGTTGCGCTTGTTGCGAACCCCCGCGACACGCACCCCCCTTGCGCCCAGGCGGTCGAACAGGTCATTCACCTCCATGCCCTGAGGCAGGTCGACCTCCAGGGTCCAGCGATCGGTCAGACGCATCGCCAACCCCTCCAGCGCCGGGGCCGCTTCCAGCGGCACGTTCAGTTCCAGCACCAGGGTCTGCACGTTCAGCCCGTGCAGCAGTTCGCCCGTATCACCGCGCGCGACGATCTCGCCCTGGTCCAGGATCGCCAGGGTGTCGCACAGGGTCTCGGCCTCCTCCAGGTAATGGGTGGTCAGGAGGATCGTCACGCCATCTGCGTTCAAGCCACGCAACAGCTCCCAGGTGGCATGGCGCCCCTCCAGGTCCACCCCCGCCGTCGGCTCGTCCAGGAGCAGGACGCGAGGGCGGTGCACCAGGGCCCGGGCAATCATCAGCCGCCGCTTCATGCCCCCCGACAGGCCCCAGGCCGACTGTTCGCGCCGGTCCAGCAGACCCGCCTGTTGCAGCACCTCGCCGGTTCGCTCACGCGCCCGCCTCGGGGACAGCCCGTAGTAGGCCGCCTGGGCCTCGACGATCTCACCCACCGGTTCGAAGCTGTTGAAGTTGACCTCCTGCGGTACCACGCCCATGCACGCCTTCGCCGCAACCGCCTGCGTGGCCACGTCGTACCCGCAGACCCGGATCGAGCCCCGATCCGCCCGCACCAGCGTGGTCAACAACCCCACCAGGGTGGTCTTGCCGGCCCCGTTCGGCCCCAGCAGGCCGAAGAAGCGGCCCGCCGGCACCTCCAGATCCACGTTCGCCAGCCCCACCCGGCCACCGGCGTAGCGCTTGGCCACCGACTGCAGGGCAATCGCCGCGGCCGTCATGGCGCGAGCCCCTCGGCACCATCCGCAAACCCGACGATGCGGCCCGCCCGATCCACCGCGCAGACCTCCAGCGCCGTGGTCTCCGGCAACATCCCGCGGGCCCGCTGCCAGGCGCGCGCGCTGATCCGGTCGGCCAGCGCCACACCCTGTTCCAGGCAGTCCGCAAGGGCCTGGGCACTGGTGTTGGCCGCGCGGATGCGCGCCACCAGGTCCGGGCTGGCGCCCAGATCCGCGGCTTCCCCCGCCAGGGCGTCGAGATCGATGCGCGACTTGCGGCTATGGGCATCCAGGTGCCCGGCCGCGAACTTGCTGAGCTTGCCGAAACCCGCGGCCAGCACCACCGCGGGCAGGGGGTGGCGCCGCAGGTACTTCAGCGCCGCCCCGAACAGATCCCCCATCTCGATCAGCGCCATGTCGTCCAGGCTGTAGCGATCACGCACCGCCGCCTCGCTGGTGCCGCCGGTACAACAGGCCACGCGCGGAGACGCGTTGGCGCGGGCCACGTCGATGGCCTGATGGATGGATGCGATATAGGCGGCACAGGAAAACGGCCGCACGATCCCGGTCGTGCCCAGGATCGAGAGACCCCCGAGGATGCCCAGGCGCGCGTTCATGGTCCGTTCGGCAATCCGTTCGCCGCCATCCACGCCAACCGTGACGCGAAAGCCCCCGCTGTAACCGGTCGCCTCGGCGAGCGCCTCCAGGTGGCCCTGCATCATGCGCCGCGGGACCGGATTGATCGCCGGTTCGCCCGGTGCCAGCACCAGACCCGGACGCGTGACCGTACCCACCCCGGCGCCCGCCATGAATTGGACGCCGGGCGCACCGCGCAGGGTCACCTCGACCCAGACCCGCGCCCCGTGGGTCGCATCGGGATCGTCGCCGGCATCCTTGATGACCCCGGCGACCGCACCACCCGGGGTCGGTTCCAGGTCGTTCAGTGCCAGGTTTACCACCTGTCCCCTGGGCAGGGTGACCTCGACCGTCTGGAGCCGCTGCCCCTCCAGCAGCCAGCGAGCATCGGCGACGGCGGCCGCGGTCGCGCAGACACCGGTGGTCAGACCGGTGCGCAGGCGCCCGGTGGTCTCGGGCGTCTCCGGGCGCATGGCGCCCTGCGGATGGTTCGTGTCAGCCGATTTCATGCGTTCCCGGGACGGGCTGGGCACCTTGCGCGGCAATCGTCTCGCGCAGGCGCACCACCTCGCCCACGATCAGTAGCGCGGGCGACTGGATGGCGAGATCCGCCACCTGCTTCGGGAGCTCGGCCAGCGTGCCCTCGATGACGCGCTGCGTCGGGCGTGTGCCCTGCTCCACCAGCGCGGCCGGCATCGCACCATCCGCACCCGCCGCCATCATCTCGCCGCAGACCTCGGCCAGGGTGTGCAGCCCCATGTACACCACCAGAGTCTGCTGCGGCTGGACCAGGGAGGCCCAGTCAAGATCCGTCTCGCCGGCACGCCGATGGGCGGTCACGAACTGGCAGCGATAGGCATGATCACGATGGGTAAGCGGGATCCCAGAATACGCCGCGCAGCCACCCGCGGCGGTAATCCCCGGCACGATGCGGACCGGGATCCCGGCCGCGGCGATCGCCGCGGCCTCCTCGCCGCCGCGACCGTAGACGAACGGGTCCCCACCCTTCAGGCGCACCACGTAGTGCCCCTCCCGTGCCAGCGCGATCATGCGCTCGTTCAGGTCCCCTTGATCACAGCTGTGCCGTGAGCGCGCCTTGCCCACATACAGGCGCTGCGCCTTCGGGTTGGCCAGCTCGAGGATCGCCTCCGGGATCAGGCGGTCGTGCAGCAGGACATCGGCGTGCTGCATCGCGGCCACCGCGTCCAGCGTCATCAGACCCGGATCGCCGGGCCCTGCTCCGACCAGATCCACGCAGCCGGGCTTTCGCTCGCCGCGCAACGGGATGCGGGCCCCGGCGTGCGCCCCAGGCCCGATCCGCGCCACCTTGTCCCGTTGCCGATCACTCATGCTCGAAACAGCTG
Organism: Thioalkalivibrio sp. AKL6; assembly: GCF_000376905.1. NCBI lineage: Bacteria > Pseudomonadati > Pseudomonadota > Gammaproteobacteria > Chromatiales > Ectothiorhodospiraceae > Thioalkalivibrio > Thioalkalivibrio sp. AKL6. The sequence goes on from NZ_AQXS01000011.1 coordinate 114,048, forward strand.
CGCCGTGGCCGCGGGGTTGGAAGGGAACCAGGCATGTAGGTAAGTGGCGGTCAGGCGACCATCACGATAGATCGCCTCCCCCTGCGAGCCCGTCCCGCGGGCCCGCCAGCAGTGACCATAGGGTTCCAGACCAACCTCGGAGCGGGTGTGGTGAAAGGTATGCCCGCGCAGCTCGCCTTCCGGCAGCGGGGCCGCCTGGAGACCCAGGCCCTGCAAGCGGTCCGCCAGCTGGGCCTTGCCCGGCACCAGCCCGGCCATGGCCGCGGCATGGCCCTCGCGATCGGCCAGTTCGTCCAGCAGGTAGAGAAAGCCCCCGCACTCCGCCAGGATCGGTCGGCCCGCCGCATGATGGGCCTCCAGGTCCGACTTCAGGCCGGTATTGGCGGCTAGCTGATCCAGATACAACTCGGGGTAACCGCCCGGGAGCCAGACGGCATCGGCCTCTGGCAGCCCGTCCCCCGCAAGCGGGGAAAAGAACCGCAGCTCGGCGCCCATCTTCTCCAGCAGGCGCAGATTGGCCGGATACATGAAGGCGAAGGCCGCATCCCGCGCAATGGCAATGCGCACGCCGGACAGCGCCGCCTCGGTCGGCGCGATCGCCTCCGGATGAAAGGTCACCGGCTCCGGGAGCCCGGTCACTCCAGCCTCTTCGATCGCGGCCGCCGCAGCCTCCAGCCGCGCATCCAGATCGGCGATCTCCCCCGCCTGGACCAGACCCAGGTGACGATCCGGGACACTTAGCGTCTCGTTACGCTGCACGGCACCAAAGAAGCGGATCGCCTCCGGGGTGCACTCCTCCAGCATCCGCGCATGGCCGGGGCTACCCACCCGGTTGGCAATCACGCCGGCAAACGACAGGCCCGGACGGTAGGTCGACAAGCCATGCACCAGCGCCCCGAAGGTCTGGCCCATGCCGCTGGCATCGATCATGGCCAGGATTGGCAAGCCGAAGGCCTGGGCCAGATCCGCACCGGAGGGATCCCCATCGAACAGCCCCATCGAGCCCTCCACTAGGATCAGGTCGGATTCCTGGGCCGCCTCGTACAGCATCGCCCGACAGGCTTCTTCCCCGACCATCCACAGATGCAGGGCGTCGACCGGGTGGCCAGAGGCCTGCTCCAGGATCATCGGGTCGAGGAAGTCGGGGCCGGTCTTGAACACGCGCACGCGCCGGCCCTGGTTGCGGTGGTAGCGGGCGATGGCGGCAGTGATCGTGGTCTTGCCCTGGCCCGAGGCCGGGGCCGCCACGAACGCGGCGGGACAGCTCACGCTCACAGCTCGATCCCCTTTTGCGCCTTGATTCCGGCCTGGAAGGCGTGCTTGACCACACCGATCTCGCTGACGGTATCGGCCGCCTCGATCATCGCCTTGGGCGCGGCGCGGCCGGTGGTGATCACGTGCTGCATCGGCGGGCGGTTGGCCAGTTCTTCGAGGACCTCGACCACATCGAGGTACTGGTATTTCAGCGCGATGTGCAGCTCGTCGAGCAGCACCAGATCGACGTTCGGATCGCGCAGCATGTCGCGGGCATGCGCCCAGGCATCGCGGGCCGCCTCCACGTCCTTCTCGCGGTCCTGGGTCTCCCAGGTGTAGCCCTCGCCCATCACGTGGTACTGCACGTGGTCCTGGCCACGGAAGAAGGCCTCCTCGCCGGTCGCGAACTGACCCTTGATGAACTGGACGATGCCCACCTGCATGCCGTGCCCCAGGGCGCGCGCGACCATCCCGAAGCCGGAGGAGCTCTTGCCCTTGCCGTTGCCGGTCAGGATCAGGAACACGCCCTTCTCCTCCTGGGCCTCGGCGATCTTGCGGTCCACGACCTCCTTCTTGCGCGCCATGCGCTGGGCGTGGCGTTCGGCGCGAGCCGCTTCGGTGTCTTCGCTCATCTTCATTACTCCTTGATTCGTTGCGTCATAAGGGCGTTCGGATGGCCCCGGGAGTGACTATTCGCCAATCAGGATCATCCGTCCGGTCTCTGGGTCACGGTAGACCTGCCCCATGGATTCGTAGCCCGAGCCGGCCTCGCCGGCCCCCTCGGGTGGGTCCGGGATCTCGCGCCCGGGTTCGATCTCGGCGCCGCCGCTGGCCGGTTCCAGCCCGCTACCCGAGGCGGCCATCACCACCATCAGGCCGACGGCAAACACCAGCATGATGTCGGCCAGATTGGCCAGCGGGCCCATCGGCTCCTCGTCGGGCGCGTCGAAGCGCGAGGCGCGGTAGTGCGGGACCCTCATGCCACCGCCTCCATACGCTCCATCGCCGCGTCATACCAGCGCCGGCGCAGGCGGCCGAGCAGGAAGCCGAGGATGCCGACCAGCAGCCCCAGCACCGTGGTGTTGAACGCCACCGTAACGGCCTGGGCGAGGATTTCCAGTTCGCCCCGGCCCATCGCGGCCAAGCCCGGACCCAGCGGGATCAGCGTCCCCATCAGCCCGAGCATCGGGCCGATACGTGCCAGCAGATCGGCGCGGTCGATACGCCGCCGGGCACGGTAGGCGAGGCGTTCGGCATCGCCGCTCAGTTCCAGGCGGCGTACCCCACCGGAACGTTCGCCCAGTGCCAGCCCGAGCTCCCAGACGGCCACCGCGACCAGCACCAGCAGGCCGATGATCACCGGCTCCAGCAGCCAGCGCACCACGGTATCCATCAGCTCCATCGTGATCGAGAAAGTCATTCGGTTTACCTCGTTACCCTTTGTTCGCACGGCCCTGTGTAGGAGGCCAGCCTCTGGCCGATGGGGCGTATCCGACGCTGCAATCGCCGAGAGGGCTCGGCTCCTACAGGCCCGAAAATGCCCACGCCCCGGTTATCGCCGTCGACCCGCAGCGATGCCGCCGAGCAGCAGCAGAAACAGCGCAGCGGCAACCAGCCAGGGGAGCCAGGGCATACCCGCCGTCTCGTCGCCGGGCTCCTGGCCGCCCTCGGTCTTGGCCGGCTCGGGGATCTCCTGCATCTCGCGCGCCGCCGGATCTTCCAGCGGCTGGATCTCGGTGACACGGCTGGGGTCGGCTTCCGGCTCCGCCCGATCGATCTGCGCGGCCGCCCGCACGGCGTCGAAGGCCTCGCGCAGGTCAGCGTCGTCCAGGCGCTCGGCCACCTCGTCCAGCACGGGATGATCCGGGCGCGTGTGACCGCTGCCGGGCAGGCCGTGCTCGGCGACCAGTTCCGCGAAGCGCTCGGACAAGGCATCCAGCACCTCGGGATCGGCGTCCCAGAACCCGTGGCTGGCCGCGACCAGGTGAACGGCCTGCAGATGGGTCTTCACGTGCACGTTGTGGCCGTCGGCCAGGAACGCGTCCAGGCCCAGCCCGTGGCGGTCCTGCAGATACACGTCGTGCACCTCGTCCCAGACCCAGGAGCGGATGATCTCCGGGTTGGTGACCTGCCAGCCCCAAAGGTTGTCGGCGAAATCCCGGGCCATGGTGCGGGCCCCGGCATAGCCGTGATCCATCAGCGGCTCGATCCACTGCGGGTTCAGGTTCTGCCCCTGAAGCTCGCGCATCAACGCGCGGCCCAGTGTCTCCACCCGCGGGTCGTCCGGATCGGCGTGCTGCAGCACGCGGTTGTCCGGCACCTCGCCGCGGATGCTCTCGACCGCGGTCGACAGCCCGCCCTGGAAATCGAACCCGTCGTCGTTGTCCAGCAGGCCGTAGAGGTGCGAGGCGCGCCCGAGATAGGTGCGCCCGACCTGGCCCAGGCGGGCCTCGAAGGCCTCGTGCGCGGAGCCACCGGACTCATCCGCGCCATAGGCATGCCCCATCCGGCGCATATAGGCCGCCCCCAGTTCGGCACGGTCCTCCCAGGCCCCGGAGCGATCCGCCAGGCGGTTGACCCCCGCGCCGTAGGCCCCGGGCGCGGTGCCGAAGACACGCAGGGCAGCCTGCTGACCCGCCTCGACGCCACTCAGGCCTGCCGCGCGCAGGGCCTGGGTGTCTTCCAGCCACTGCGCGGCCACGTCGTTGCGCGCCAGCGGCTCGTCGCCCGGGTCGCGCAGGTCCGACCCCAGCGGGGCCAGGGCCGCGTCCAGTGCCTCTTCCAGCTCGGGGTGTTCCTCAAGAATGATCTCGGACGAGCCGTCCAGCGCGAGGCGGGCAGCACGATCCAGCCACACCAGCTGGTCCTCGTAAAGGTCGCGGAACAGACCCGAGGTCGTGAACAGGGCATCGCGACGGCGCTCGCGCCCGGCTTCGTCGAGGTCCATGCGTTCCAGCCCCTGAACGATTCCGCGGCTGTTCCAGGCCGGGCGAATGCCCAGCATGTCCAGGCCAAAGGCGATCATCACGCCCTCGTCGCGTACGGTATCCGACGCCCAGAGGATGATCGCCTCGCTGCCATCCGCCTCGGGATCGCCGTGCTCACGGGCGTCCGCAGCCAGTTCCTGGCCGATGCCCCAGGCGATGCGTGTGGGCACCAGATCCGCCGCCAGCGCATGGAAGTTGCGCCCGGTCGGCAATACCTCCGGCGTACGGATCGGATCGTTGCCTTGCCCCGGCGGCACGAAACGGCCTTCCAGCGCCGCCAGCAGATGCGCGCGCTCGCTGGACGGCGAGCCGCGCAGCTTGGCGTCCCAGTCGTCGCCCACCGCGTCGTCACCCGCCATCGACTTGAGCATCGTGTCCACGGCCTCGTCGCTCCAGTCGCGCCCGAACACGTGCAGCCCCAGGGGCATCTGGTCTTCCTGCATGTCGGTCAGGTAGTGGCCGATCTCGTGGACCAGCAACTCCTCGTCCATCTCCGCCAGCGCGGTCGTTGCGTGCTCGTCATGACCCGCGTCCGCATGCTCGTCGTCGTGGTCATGCTCATGAGCGTGTTCGTGTTCTTCTTCCCCGTGTTCACGGTGATGGTCCGCATCCCGATGCTCGTCGCGGTGTTCGTCCTCGTGACCTTCGCCATGCCCGGAGTCTGGCTTGTCGTGATGACCCTCGTGGTGATCGCCGTGGTCATCATGGTGATGTCCGTGATCGTGATGATGACCCCGGGCCAGTTCGCGCTCGATGGTCTCGGTCAGGCCGAGATCCTCGATACGTTCGCGCAGGGTCTGTACCGCCCGCGAACGTGTCGCGGCATCCGGCTGCGCGGCCGCCTCGTAGGTCTCCACCAGCTGGCGCAGCTCCAGCAGGCTGTCATACAGCTCCGTGGCCGCCAGTGGCGGGGTCAGGTGGCTGATCATCACACCCATGGCCCGGCGCTTGGCCTGGATGCCCTCGCCCACCCCATCGACGATGTAGGGATAGATGATCGGCAGGGCCCCGCCGAGGATCTCGGGATAGTCGTCCGGTGCCAGCCCCGCCCGCCGGCGCGGCAGGAATTCGCGGGTCGAGTGGCGACCAACGTAGATCAGTGCATCCGCCTCGAAGTGATCGCGGATCCAGTGGTAGAAGCCAACGTAGTGATGGGTCGGCGGGAAGGTAGTGTTGGCGTGCAGCAGGCGCTCGCTGACCTCCCAGCCGCGTGGCGGCTGCGGACCGATGAACACGTTGCCGAACTCGATGCCCGGGAACAGCATCTCGCCATCACGGGTCATGGCTTCTCCCGGCGGCTCGCCCCAACCAGTCAGACCGGGGATACCCGTGCGCACCAGCGCCTTGCGCAACTGCTCGGTGGTCGCGTGCGCGTCTTCCCCCGCCAGCGTGGCCTCCCAGGCCTCCTCGTACTGGGCCAGCAGGTCCAGTGACCGCTCTTGCGCCGCGTGCGGATAACTCTCGAGCATGTGGCGCAGATCGCCAACGCCGCTCTCCAGCGCGCCTTGGGCGATCTCGACCTTGTCGGCGGCCATGGCGGCCTCCAGGCGTGCCTGCAAATAGCCGATCGGACCATCCACCAGTTCTGCCTGAACGGGTTCCGGGAGGGCATCGAAATACGCCTGATACTGCTCGCGATCCAGCGAAGCCACCCGGCCGGCGATAGCATCCAGCGCATCCGCCTGTTCCGGCAGGTTCACCGCACGGTCCTGGATAAGGTCCAGAAGGGCTTCGGCATCCTCCGGGACCTCGTCGCCCAGGTCATAGCCGGCCGCCGCCAGGTTCTGCAGGATCTCCAGCAGGGACTCGGGGACATCCAGCTTGTCCGCGCCGATGTTCTGGCGACCCGGAGGATGGTTGTAGTACACCACCGCCACCCGCTTGTCCGCGTTGTCCAGGCGGCGCAGCCGCTGCCAGCTCGCCACCCGCTCGGCCAGGGCCTCGACCCGCTCGCCGACCGGCTCGGTCAGCGTCAGGCGCACGCCCGTGCGTTCGTCCTGTTCCGGATCGCCCGCGGTGGCAAGCACCATCGGCTGGCTCATGCCCTGCAACTCCGGCATGGCCACGTGGTAGTGGACCTTGTCCCAGGGAATGCCCTCGTGCGACAGCCGCCACTGGGTCGCGCTCACGTCCGCCAGGCGGATCCCCTTGATCACCGGGACATCCAGCTCGCCGAAGGCCTCGGCCACCGCCTCGCGGTTGCCACCGCCGCCGACGACAAAGTCCTGCAGGCTCACGATCCCGGCCAGCTCGGCCGGGGCCGCGCGCTCGGCCAGCTGCTCCACCGCCTCGCGGCTGGCGCCACCCCAGCGCGCCAGCACGGCAAAGCACTGCAGGCCGCGCTGTTCCAGCGCCTCGCAGCTCGTATCCAGCAAGGCCCGATCGCCCGGGCGGTCGCCGGTATCCAGGTCCAGCAGTGCGATAGCCGGGCCTTCGTCGAGTCCGAGATCCCCGGGATCGGCGCTGGAAACCCCATCCCGGTAATAGCGGATGGTCTCGCGCGGATCCGGCTCGGGTACTTCGACTGCATGCCCGCCGGCTGCCGCCAGCCAGCGCATCAGTCCTTCCATGCTCTCCGGGGTGCGCCCCTGATAGAAGGCGCGGCCAGTCAGCCACTCCGCCTGCTCTGCAAAACGTTCCTTTTGGTCCGCCAGGTGCTCGCGCGGATCCGCCCCGGGTTCGGGGTTTTCCGCCAGCTCGGTGCGCGCATCGTCGTCCAGGCCGGCCAGCACCAACTCGCCATCGAGACGCGACAGGGCGGTCAGGCGGCGTTCGCTGTTGATCGCCAGCAGCGCCGCGCCGCCGGCGGGAGGCTGCTCGCGCAACAGGCGCTCCAGACGCCGGGCCTGGTCGCCGAACACGGCGGCCACCAGCACCGCATCGGACTCGGCCCACAGGGCCGCAACGGCGGCGTCGTCCTTGTCGGCCAGCTGCTCCGGCGTGCGCAGGACGACTTCCGCGTCGGGATGGGCCTCGAGAAAGCGATGGGCGCCGGCGGCAACCTCGGCCGCCGAGCGATCCGACACGATGCCCGTGACCTGCGGACCGGCCCAGGCCGAACCTGCCCATAGGCAGGTGGCGAACAACAAAAGGGTGCGTTTCCAGATGAACATACGGATGACTCCGGAGAAACTACAGACAGCTGCACAACAGGCAAGCGGCCGGGAAACGCTGAGCCTTCAGCGCTTCCCGACATGCCGGTTAAGAACAGACTGGATTTGGGGTACGGGCCGGATTCAGCCGCGCTGATTAGCCGGCTGCCAGAGGACTTCCGCGCCGTTTTCGTGACGCGCGAGCACACGGCAGAGCACGAACAGCAGATCCGACAGACGGTTAATGTAGGCCAGCGAATTTGGCCGCAACGCCTCATGGTGGTTAAGCGCCACCAACCGCCGCTCGGCACGGCGGCACACCGTTCGCGCGATATGACAGTCGGCCGTGGCAGGACCACCACCCGGCAGGATGAACTCCTTCAACGCTGGCAGATCGGCGTTGAAGCTCTCGAGCTCGACATCCAGGCGTTCGACCGAGGCCTCTGGAAGCGCCTGATGTCCAGGCACCGCCAGCTCCGCCCCGAGATCGAACAGCTCGTGCTGCACCAGCGCCAGCGAGCGGCGCACATCTTCCGGGAGATCGTGGACCAGGACCCGGCCCACGACACTGTTCAGCTCGTCCACGTCGCCAAAGGCCTCGACGCGGTGGCTGTCCTTGTCCACCCGCGAGCCATCGCCCAGCCCGGTCCGGCCTTCGTCACCGGTACGCGTTGCAATCTTCGACAATCGATTACCCATGAATCACCTCTGCTGGTAGCGCAGTTTCACGAACGCGGCTCGGCCCGGCTGGTTGTAATCCGCCTCATTGAACGAATCCCTCGCCACAACGTAATCGCGGTCGAACACGTTCTTGACCGTTACCAGTACCGACCATTCCGCATCGATGGCATAGGCCGCGCGCAAATCCAGCAGGCCATGGCCGGAGAGCCGCTCCTCGTTATCTCCATCGTTGTAGCTGCGACCGCGCGCAAGGACCGTTCCACCAAGGGAGAAGTCGCCGACCTGACGGTCGAGGTCAAAGCGGCCAGAGACTGGAGGCCGCCGGCGAAGTTCGTTACCAGTGTTGCGATCTTTCGCATCCAACAGAGTCAGCGATGCCCGAGCGTTCCATGGACCAAATTCATGCCCGCCCTCGATTTCCAGGCCCCGAATCCGTGCCTCGTCCACATTGATTGGCATGAACACCCCACCAACCATTTGATTGTCGATCAGCTCGTCGACGCGGGTCTCAAACACCGCGACATCCACGTAGGCTTGGCTGGCCGCGTACCGGGCGCCGACTTCTAAGGTTTCCGATTCTTCCGGCTCCAAATCAGGATTCCCGAATCCCGGAAAGAACAGCTCGTTAAAGGTCGGCGCCTTAAACGCGGTGCCGTAGGAGGCTCGCAGGCGCAGCGCCTCCGTGGCCTGCATACCCCAAGCGACCTGCCCGGTCACCTTATCGCCGAACTGCTCGTTGTCATCTAAACGCAAGCTGCCTTCCAGGTCGTGCGCCCCAAAGCCCGACCGAAGGACAGAGTAAACGCCTACGTTATACCGCGAGTCCTCATCGTAATCGGTCGTACTGGATACCCGATCCTCATAGGCATCCACCCCTGCGATCAGGTCCGTCCTATCGCCAAGCTGGATGTCGTTGCGCCATGTCAGCTGATCCCGGCGGGTATCGAAGGTAGAAAAGAAAGTCCCGGCAGCAAAATTTTCTCCCTCGTCGCGGCTTTGTGCATAGGCCAACTCTGTGTCCCATCGGTCAAGAATGGGTATCCGAAGCCCACCCTGTAGGACAGCGTGTAAAAAATCGGTCTGATCGGGAGTCCCATCGAACTCCGTAGCACCCTCGGAATACAGCAAATTGCCGAAGAGCTCGATTCCGTTGTCGAGCCGATGGGAAACCTTTCCGGAGAGCGACGTGTTGTCGTAGCCATCGCGATCGTCGTCGCCGAATCCGTCCTGGACGTCAATACCATCGGTGGAGAAATGGCTCATCGATAGCCTGTAGGAAGTGTCATCGGTGCCACCAGCCACTCCGACCCCAAGCTCCCGCGTACCGAAGCTCCCACCGCCTAGAAAGGCGCTAGCTTCCGGCGGCCCCCGGCGTCCCTCTCGGGTGAAGACTTGGGTAACGCCCCCAATCGCATCTGAGCCGTAAATTGATGTCCGCGGTCCGCGAACAATCTCAACTCGCTCAATCTCCTCGGGCGGCAAGAATTGCCAGCTGGCTCCGCCGCTGGTCGCCGAACCCATGCGGACACCGTCCACAAGGAGCAGGTGATGGTCAGAACTCGTCCCGCGCATGAACACGCTGGTAGTCTTGCCAAAGGGACCGTTTCCGACCACGGAGAGGCCGGCGCGGCCTTGCAGAACGTCGGTGAACTGCTGGGGCTGCAGCCGCTCGATTTCTTCGCGATCGATTATTGTGACCGATGCGAGCGTCTCGTCGACGGTCTGGGCGACGCGCGTCGCCGTCACCTGAACAGTGTCGAGGGTTCGGGCTTCGGTTTCGGGGGCGTCCTGGGCGTGTGCCAGGGCGGGGGTCATGGCCAGCAGGATGGCCGTGGAAAGTGCTGTGCGTTTCATGTCGTCCGTGTCTCCCGGCGAGCCGCCCGCACGCCGTTGATTCGTCGGGATCGCGCAGACAGGGGGAGACAGACACGAGGGGGATCGGCCAGGACCGGCGAACGGCCCGGCACGATCATCCGCCTCGCATGCCCGCCGCATGCCGCGCGATCATTCCCTGGCCGGTCTCCGGGCTGACGAGCGTCCGGTGCGGCGCCTTCCCGAACATCATGTTCAGTGGCACTGGCCGCGACCATCAGAAACCGACTGGCGGTCTCTCGCTCGATCACCGTTGCGGGGGCAGCGTCGGACTCGTCCCGAGGCCTTGCAGCCCGCCGGAGACTCACCGATCTTCCCGTTTAACCCGCCAAGCCAGGCCTGGTCGGGCACCGAGGAACGCAGCGAACCCTACACAGTTGGGTGCAAAATTACCAGCCTCCAACCCACCCACCAGGCGCTCTCGCATGACGCTGGCAGGCTCGCGTGTCGCCGCCGATCAGCGGCGGCGCCGTTCCTCCGCGTACTGGTAGCGGGTCCCGCGCTTGAGCAGCAGCCCCCAAGCCTTGTCCTGCAGCATGGCGTCGAACTCAGGCGAGCGCTCGGCACGCAGCGCCACCGGGTGCGACTCGTCCCCGGTATGGGTCGCCAGCATCTCCAGGCGCTCGCGATTGGCCCCATAGTGGCTGACCAGGAAATCGCGCATGGAGTCACTCAGTGGCAGGTTGTAGATGCGCGTGAGGCGCAGCGCCAGCCACTCGGCCATGCGCCCGAGATCCTGCCGGACCTTGCGCACCATCGCCGAGCCCAGGCCTGCCTTGGCATCCGCGCTCATGCCCACGTAGAGCCCGCCCAGATAGGCCGCGGGATTGGCATATATCGCGCGCTGGATACTGGGATTCGTAAGATCCACCAGCGGCTCCATGATCAAGGCGAGCTGGATCCCGATCCGCTTGGCGGTCTCCGCATCCAGTGCCGAGCCGCCAAAGTAAAACAGGTCACCCTCGCGCTCGATCTTGAGTTCCTTGAGGAAAGAGCAGAAGTGGCTGGCCAGTTTCAGCTTCTGGTCGTCGGTCAGTTCGATCAGCTCCTCGCTCACCCGGATGCCGCGCACGCTGCGTTTGAACCAGCGCTTCTCGCCGCGCTTCTCCACCTGCGCCCGACGCAGGGCCTCCCAGCGTTCTACCGCGTTGGTGTACCGGCTTTGCGACTGCATCAGGTGATCGCGCGCCTCACGCAGGTCCTCGACTCGGCGCAGCGCAAGACCGAGGAGCTGCCCATCCGCGGAATTTTCCGGAGGTTCGAGATCCTCCAGTCGCTGCAGCGCCTCCAGCACCTGACGCCCCAGACTGACGATCGGCTCGCGCAGGGCCTGTGGATCCAGGCCCGACGCCTCGTGCTGGGATAGCAGGATGCCGAGGGAGCGCAGGCGGCTGACCACCCCGGCCTGAGCCACACGGAAGCGGTTGCCCTGGGATTCGAGGCGGTCCAGGGCAGCCCCGAGCTGCCAGCCCCCCGACCATTCGAAGCTCAGCCGCTTGATCTGGCGTCCGTTCACCAACTCGAAGGCGAGGACAAAGATCGCTTGTACGTCGTCGAGGGTGCAGCGCGCCAGGTCATCGGCGTCCGCGGCGGAGAACAGTCGATCCAGGAACTGATCCACCCGGCGCACACCGTCCTCCTGGGTTGGCGCCACGCCCCGCAGGCGGTCGCGCAGGAGGTCCGCAACCTCCGGCGCCTCGTGGTGCAGCTTCTCCAGGGCCGCGAGCCGGGAGTCCTCGGTCGCATCCACCAGATCGCCCACCCGCGCGCGCAGACCCAGGCGACGATAAATCTCGATCTGCTCCGCGGCGGCCGCCAGGCTGGCATCGCCGGTCATCTCGCGCACCGCGACCGCCACGGCCTCGGGGGCGATATCCACTTCGTGCAGCAGGACTTGGGCTGCCTTGCGCCGACGCATGTCCGGGGTCATCTCGCCCATCGCCAGGTCGCGGGTGACGAACAGCAGATCCGGCAGCAAGTCGATGGTGTTGCGCAGCTGATCGCGCGAGCGCTCCTGGCGCTTGCCCCGTGTGGCGTCCGCAACGAAACGCGCGACCAGGCCGATGACCCCGAACAGCAGGGTGTAAACGGCAAAGAAGATGAAGTTCTGTGCCGGGGCGGCGTGGCCGAAACCGAGGAAGTAGCCGCCCTGCATTGCCAGGAACGTGACTGGCCCGGCGGCCCACAGCAACTGCAGGAAGTTCAGGGACCAGGGAACACGCCGCGCGGTGGCGGCCACCTCGGTAATGCGGCTGCGCCCGGCCGCCTCGATCAGGACATGTTCCTGTGACGGTCCGCCGGCCTGCGGGCTTTCCTGGCCCTGTGCCTCCCTGCGTTTACGAAAGCGACCGAACACGCGCCCCTGCTCCGGAATGGGTGGTTACCGCCGGCATGGCCGCAACGCTCCCCTTAGTGTAGGGAAACCGTGTTCGGTTCGCGCGCGCCGGGCGATACTCGCGCGAGCGGCCCGGCGCGTCCGATGCAGCCTCAGGCGGCGTCGCTGGGCTGTGCCCGGGCCTCCCCGGGCGGGGTGGAGATCACTTCGGGGGCATCGTCACGATAGAGGTAATCGCGGGTCAGCGGCACCGCATCCTGCTGCTTGGCCATCTGCACATGGAAGACCACCTGGCCCCACCAGCGGAAAGTGCCCTCGCAACTCGCCAGGTAAAACTCCCACATGCGGCAGAACCGCTCATCGAAGCGTTCGACGGCCTCGCCCCGCACCTCCTGGAAGCGGCGATACCACTCGGCCAGCGTCTCGGCGTAATGCAGGCGCCAGAACTCGATATCGGTGGTGTCCAGCGGCGTGGGCTCCAGCGCGCCCATCACCTCGGACAGGGCCGGCGTATACCCGCCCGGAAAGATGTACTTGCTCAACCACGGGTTGGAGGTGCCCGGTGGCTCCTGGCGCCCGATGGTGTGCAGCACCGCGATGCCTTCCGGCTTCAGCAGATCATGCACGCGCCGGAAGAACGTCTCGTAGTTGGGCGTGCCCACATGCTCGAACATGCCGACGCTGACGATGCGGTCGTACTGGTCGTCGTGTTCGCGGTAGTCCTGATAGAGGAACCGCACCCGATCCTCGAGTCCCCGACGCTTGGCCTCGTCACGGGCAACCCGCAACTGCTCCTTCGACAGCGTCACGCCATCCACATGGACACCGGCATGCTCGGCGAGATGGAAGGCCAGACCGCCCCAGCCGCAACCGATGTCGAGCACCCGCATGCCCGGCTCCAGCATCAACTTCTTCCGCAGCATCGCGCACTTGGCCTGCTGCGCCTCTTCCAGCGTCATATCCGGGCGCTCGAAATAGGCGCAGCTGTAGAACATGCCCTCGTCCAGAAACTGACGATAAAGCCACTCATCGACGTCGTAGTGATGGGCGATGTTCTGGTAACAGCGCGCCACCTTGTTGCCCTGCTCGATCAGGGCCCGCAGCATGCGCACTGCAGGGTTGACCCGCTGCTTGAACATCGGCGCGAAGTTGCGCATGGCCACGTCGAGGAACACCTGCAGGCCCTCGGGGCCGGGCGACCACAGGCCGTCCATGTAGGTCTCGCCCAGCTGGAAACCCGGGTCGCGCCCAATCTTGCGTAACGCCGCCTTGTCATGCACCTGCATGGTGATTTCCGGCGCGCCGTTCCCGAAACGCTGCTCACGGCCATCCGGATGCCGCAGCACGAAGGTCCCGTAGCGTATGTACTGCTCCAGTAACCGCTCGATCATCTCTACCCCTGTCCTTGTTCTAGCGGTCGGGTCTCTCAGCCCCCACGCGTAACGCCGAACGTGACCGTGCCGCAGACTCTAGACTCAGTCTAATAACCGATGTCTCGCATTGTCCACGCAGCCGCCGGAGGGAGAAGACACCGAGCACATCTTGATGTGCGGCCCGGCTGACCGACGGCAATCCCTTCTGTAATCGCCTACAACTCATGGGGACAGTACCGCATTCCCGCGCCCGATGGCATACCCCGAAGATCGCTTTCCCCAACGTCGAAAAAACGGCTACCCTGCACCCATGACGCTACGACCCACCCAAGCCTGCCAGCACTGCACCCTGCGCCAGCTTTGCCTGCCCATGGGCCTGCCCCAGGATGAACTCTGGCAACTCGACCAAGTCGTCCAGCAACGCCGGCCGATCGCCAAGGGTGCGCCCCTGTTCACCATGGGGACCAAGTTCGAAGCGCTGTACGCGGTCCGCACCGGGGCACTGAAAACGGTGCTGATCTCCGATGACGGGACCGAACAGATCACCGGCTTCGCGCTGGCCGGCGACCTCCTGGGGCTGGACGCGATCCACTCTGGCAAGCACCCGGTCAGTGCCATTGCACTGGAGTCCACCAGCGTCTGCGCCGTGCCCTACGGGCATGTCGACGACCTCGCCGGCCGCCTGCCGACCTTCCGCCAGCACATGATGAGCGTGATGAGCCAGGAACTGGCCCAGGACGAAAGCCTGCACGCCTTGCTCGGCCAACGTACCGCGGAGCAGCGTCTGGCGACCTTCCTGATCGCCCTGTCGGAGCGTCATCGCGCCCGCGGCCTGTCCCCCGAGCGGTTCTACCTGCCCATGTCCCGGGCAGACATCGCCAACCACCTGGGCCTGACCCAGGAAACCATCAGCCGGCTGTTTACTCAGCTGCGCAACCAGGGCGTAATCAACCTGCACACCCGGGACCTGGAGATCCTCCAGCCCGACGGCCTGCGCAACACGGCCGGGGTCACCTTCACCTCCGCCGCGAGCAGTGCCTGAAGCCGGGGACATCCCGGAGCCGGCCACGGACTTCGACGCCTTCTGGGCATTCGCCGACGCACTGTGGGTCGATCCCACCGCTCGCGAACGTCTGATGCGCTGGCAGGACGAATGTGGCGTGGACGTGATGCTGGCGTTGTTTGCCCTGTGGTACCCGCAGCCCCTCGGCCCCTCGCAATGGCGCGTACTGCGGCAAACGGCCCGGCGCTGGCAGTCATCCTCCACCGAACGCCTCCGCGCACTGCGCCGGCGGCTCCACACCCCCGAGCGCAACGCGCTCTACCGCGCGGTGCTGGCACTGGAGCTTCAAAGCGAGCGGCTCGCCGGCCTGCAACTGCTCGCGGAGGCCCGGCGCCTGGCGCCGCAGACCACCCCCGCATTCGCCATCGACCCCCAGCGCCGATTGCGCACCCTGTTCCCCGATCTGCCGGACGCCGACATCCGCGACGGATTGCGCGAGTTCATGGCCGCCTGAACCGCGCGTGGTGCACGCAAGGGCGCATTCCGGCTATCCTCCCCGCACATTGACCGAACACGGCAGGATTCATGTCGGATGATCTGCGCAGCCAGCTCCTGAAAACGGGGCTGGTCGACGAAAAACAGGTTCGCCAGGCCAAGTCGCAAAAGCACAAGGCCCAGAAGGGGAACGCGAAGAAGAAGAAGGACCGCAACACGGGTCCGGACCCGGGCGTGGCCGAAGCGCGCAAGGCCGAGCAGGCCGAGCGTTCGCGACAGAAGAACCGCGAACAGCAGGAACGTGCCGAACGCCGGGCCCGCCACGCGCAAATCCGCGAACTGGTCAGCACCCACCTGGCGCCGATTCCCACCGGCGATGCCGCGCTGGATTATCACTTCCAGCAGGGCGGGCAGATCCGCCACCTCCCGGTGACCGCCGACCTGCAAAAGCGCCTGGCCGACGGCCGCGCCGCGCTTGCCGGCCTGGATGTGCGCCCGGAAAAGGGATTCCGGGTCATCCCGCGCGAGACCGCCGACCGCATCCGCGAGCGCGATCCGGAATGGCCACTGGTCATCCCCGCCGAGGACGAAACCGGATCGGAACCTGCCCCGGACGACCCATACAAGGACTACGTGGTACCCGACGACCTCATGTGGTGACCCGCAGGGGAATCCCCGCAGGCCAGCGATCCAATCAGTCGGTTGCGCGCTTCACGTCCGCGGCGGGCATGCCGCTTTGCTGCGGGCGCCGCGCCTCGTCACTGGACATGTCCTGCGGCGTGATGCCGCCCTGCTCCAGGCCCTGGGCGGGGCCGGCCGACTCCTCCGGCTCGCCGCCGCTGCCGCAGCCTAGCGCCAGCAGACCCACGGCCGTCAGACCGATCACCAGGGGGGCGGCTCGCTGAATCTCTCGCATCATCTTCACTCTTGATCCATGTGTACTCGAAGCCTGCAAACTCTGCGGCGGGCGCGCAACATCGAGTGTAACAGGCGGGGGGTTCCGGCAAGGGCTTCAGGCGGCGCCCACCGGCAGGATCCGGGTCCCCGCTTGCCCGGCCAGGATAGCCGCGGCGTCCTCCAGCGAACCGATCCCGACCCGAATGCCGCCCTGGGCAGCGCGCCGTGCAGCCTCCATCTTCGGCCCCATGGAACCGCCCGGGTACGCCGCCGGCTCCACGGCCGTAACCAGAAGCGCCTTCAGGCGCCGGGCGTCCGGCGTGCCCCAGTCCATGTAGACGCCGTCGACATCGGTCAGCATCAACAGCCAGTCCGCCCCGACATGCGCGGCCAGGCGCGCGGCCGTCAGGTCCTTGTCCACCACGGCCTCGATGCCGTATAGACGCCCGACGCCGTCACGCGCGACCGGTACGCCGCCGCCCCCGGCACAAATCGCCACCGACCCGCCATCCACGAGACTGCGAACGGCCTCCATACCCAGTAGGCGTTGTGGCTCCGGCGATGCCACCACCCGCCGCCAACCCTCGCCGTCTGGCGCCACGTCCCAGCCACGCTCGTCGGCCAGCGCGCGGGCGCGGGCCGCGTCCCAGGTCGGGCCAATGAACTTTTCCGGGTGGTCGAAGGCGGGGTCGTTCGGGTCGACCTCGGTCTGGGTGAGCAAGCTTGCCACCCGGTCATGGCCCAGCGCGTTATGCAGCTCCCGCGCCAGGATGTAGCCGATCATGCCGTGGCTCTCGGCCCCGACCACATCCAGCGGCCAGGCGATGCGATCGCATTCCGCCTGATTGGCGAGCAACCCCACCTGCGGCCCGTTGCCGTGGGTGACGACCACCTCGTGCTCGCACGCCACAGCCGCGATGGCTGCCGCCGCACGCTGGGCGTTGTGCTGCTGGGCCTCGGCCGAGGGGGTCTCGCCGCGTTGCAGCAGGGCGTTGCCGCCCAGCGCGATCACGATACGCATGGCGGGCCTACTCCGTACTTGAAGGGTTGGGTCAGGTGCGCGGGAGCGTGACGCCGCGCTGGCCCTGGTATTTGCCACCGCGGTCCTTGTAGGAGGTCTCGCAGACCTCGTCGGACTGCAGGAACAGCATCTGCGCCACGCCCTCGTTGGCGTAGATCTTGGCGGGCAGCGGCGTGGTGTTGGAGAACTCCAGCGTCACGTGGCCCTCCCACTCGGGCTCCAGCGGGGTCACGTTCACGATGATGCCGCAGCGCGCGTAGGTCGACTTGCCCAGACAGATGGTCAGCACATCGCGCGGGATGCGGAAGTAC
This sequence comes from Thioalkalivibrio sp. AKL6, assembly GCF_000376905.1. NCBI lineage: Bacteria > Pseudomonadati > Pseudomonadota > Gammaproteobacteria > Chromatiales > Ectothiorhodospiraceae > Thioalkalivibrio > Thioalkalivibrio sp. AKL6. The sequence continues at coordinate 131,369 of NZ_AQXS01000011.1, forward strand.
TCGACCGTATGCGCCAGGGCAAAGGAGTTTGGCGGGATAATGCAGCAGTCCGACTGCACGTCCACGAAACTGCCCTCGTCGAAGCCCTTGGGGTCGACAATGCTGGAGTTAATGTTGGTGAAGATCTTGAAGTGATCGGAGCACCGCACGTCATAGCCGTAGCTCGAGGTCCCGTAGGACACGATCCGCTGCTCGTCGCGGTAGCGGATCTGGCCGGGCTCGAAGGGCTCGATCATGCCCTTCGTCTCGGCCATCTCCCGAATCCAGCGGTCCGCCTTGATGCTCATTGGCCCTGTCCCTGGTGGCGCACCGGATCAGTTGTCCTGGATCACGATGTTGGGGAATTTGCTGCTGTAGTCCTTGGACTGCTCAGCCAGCTTGGCACCCGTGCGCCGTGCGATCTCGCGGTAGATCTCCGTGATGCGGCCCTCCGGGTCGGCGACCACGGTGGGTTCGCCACCGTCCGCCTGCTCGCGGATGCGGATGTCCAGCGGCAGTGCGCCCAGCAGATCCACGCCGTATTCCTCCGCCATGCCCTCGGCGCCGCCCTGGCCGAAGATGTATTCCTCGTGGCCGCACTTCGAGCAGATGTGGATGCTCATGTTCTCGATGATGCCGAGCACCGGCACCTCGACCTTCTCGAACATGCGCAGGCCCTTGCGCGCATCCAGCAACGCGATGTCCTGCGGCGTGGTCACGATCACCGAACCGGAGACCGGGATCTTCTGCGACAGGGTGAGCTGGATGTCACCGGTGCCCGGCGGCAGGTCGATGATCAGGTAGTCCAGCTCCTTCCAGTTGGTCTCGTTCAGGAGCTGCTCCAGCGCCTGGGTAACCATCGGGCCACGCCAGATCATTGGCGTGTCCTCGTCGATCAGGAAACCAATGGACATCGCCTGCACGCCGTGGCGCTCCAGCGGCTCCATGCTCTTGCCGTCCTTGGATTCCGGCTTGTCCTTGATCCCCAGCATGCGCGGCTGGCTGGGGCCATAGATGTCGGCATCCAGGATACCGACCTGCGCGCCCTCGGCGACCAGGGCCAGCGCCAGGTTGACCGCGGTCGTGGACTTGCCCACCCCGCCCTTGCCGGAGGCCACGGCGATGATGTTCTTGATCCCCGCCATCGGCTTCAGGCTCTTCTGCACCGCGTGGGTCGTGACCTTCGTGCTGATGGTGACCTCGGAGGACTCGAGCCCGGCCACACCCGCCAGTGCACCCTGGATGGCGGCGCGCAGCTCGTCGTGGTACCCAGCAGCGGAATACCCCATCTGGATATCGATCGCGGCACGGGCACCGTCCACACGAATGTCCCGGACCTCGCCGGCGGCGACCAGGTCCTGCTCGAGGTACTTGTCCTGAACGGTCTTCAGGGCGTTTTCGATCTGCTCTCGCGCGAGTTCGGCCATGGGTACGTGGCATCCGATGTTGGGAGTGATCGCGCGATTCTACTGGCCTCGGTGCACCACGCCAATGGCACCACGAGCCACCCGTCCTTTCCGAAGCCCCCAGGCGCGAATCAAGGCAGGTGTCAAGGCCCTTGCGACGGTTTTATGCACAAAGGACCTGAAGATAGGGAACATCGGCCAAGATAGGCGAACAAGCATCTAAGTCGCTGCACAATTGTTCCGCAAAGTACTGTTTGTCCTGCCTTCTTATGTGTTGGTCGTTTTTTAACCAATTTGTCATGCGGCCTTGTGTGGCAAGGCCTGGCGACCGATTCCACCGGGTTGCCCACAGAGTTATCCACAACTTCTGTGGACAACATGCCGGAGCCCTTGGCACGCCTCGACAACCCGCGAGCCAAACCCGACAATAGCGCCCCTGCACCCGCGCCCGGTGCCACCCAAACGAGCCAAGCAATGACCGATACCCCGCGCAAGATCCTCGTCACCAGCGCCCTGCCCTACGCCAACGGCCCGATCCACCTGGGCCACCTGGTGGAATACATCCAGACCGATATCTGGGTGCGCTTCCAGCGTTCGCGCGGCCACGAGGTCATCTATGTCTGCGCGGACGACGCCCACGGCACGCCGATCATGCTCAAGGCGCGCGCCGAGGGCATCGAGCCGGAGGAACTGATCGCCCGCGTGCGCCAGGAGCACGAGGCCGACTTCGCCGACTTCCGCATCGGGTTCGACCACTACCACTCGACCCATTCGGACGAGAACCGCGAGCTGGCCGGGCAGATCTACACCGCGCTGCGCGATGCCGGACATATCGAGACCCGCACCATCGACCAGGCCTATGACCCCGAGGCCGGGATGTTCCTGCCCGATCGGTTCATCAAGGGCACCTGCCCCAAATGCGGCGCCGCGGAACAGTACGGCGATTCCTGCGAGGCCTGCGGCGCGACCTACAGCCCGCTGGACCTGAAGGACCCGGTCTCCGCGATCAGCGGTGCGCGCCCGGAGTCGCGCGCCTCCGAGCACTACTTCTTCAAGCTCGGCGACTTCGAGGCCTTCCTGCGCGAATGGACCCGCTCCGGACGCCTGCAGGACGCGATCCGCAACAAGCTGGACGAGTGGTTCGACACCGGTCTCAGTGACTGGGACATCTCCCGCGACAAACCCTACTTCGGCTTCGAGATCCCCGATGCGCCGGGCAAGTACTTCTACGTCTGGCTCGACGCACCGATCGGCTACATGGCGAGCTTTCGCGCCTACGCCGCGCAGCAGGGGCTGGACTTCGACGCCTGGTGGGGGGCGGACTCCGACGCCGAGCTGTATCACTTCATCGGCAAGGACATCGCCTACTTCCACACCCTGTTCTGGCCGGCCATGCTGCACGGTGCGGGCTATCGCACCCCCTCGGCGGTGTTCTGCCACGGCTTTCTGACCGTCAACGGGCAGAAGATGTCCAAGTCGCGCGGCACCTTCATTCGCGCCCGCGACTACCTGGAGCACCTGAACCCGGAATCCCTGCGCTACTACCTGGCCGCCAAGCTAGGCGACAGCGTCGACGACCTGGACCTGAATTTCGAAGACTTCGTGCAGCGCGTGAACTCGGACCTGGTCGGCAAGGTGGTCAACATCGCCAGTCGTTGCGCCGGCTTCATCAACAAGCGCTCCAACGGCGAACTGGCCGCGGAACTCCCGCGCCCGGACCTGCACGAGGCCTTCGTCGCCGAGGGCGAGGCGATTGCCGAGGCGTTCGAGAAGCGCGAATTCGCCCAGGCGATGCGCCGCATCATGGCCCTGGCCGACCAGGCCAACCAGTACATCGACGAGGCCCAACCCTGGGTCCTGGCGAAGCAGGAGGGCCGCGAGGCCGAGGTCCAGGCGATCAACACCCAGGGGCTGGACCTGTTCCGGATCCTGATCGTCTATCTCGCCCCGGTGCTGCCGAAACTGGCCGCCGACGCCGCCGAGTTCCTGGACCTGGAAGACACCCGCTGGGCCAGCCGCGAGCCGCTGGTCGGACGCAGCATCCAGAAGTTCAAGCCGCTGATGACCCGCATCGAAGCGGAGACCATCGACAAGCTGCTGGAGGCGTCGAAGGCCACCCTGGCCGCGACCGAGGCATCCAGCGCCACCGACAACGCCGCCCCAGAGGCGAACGTGGATCCGATCGCCGCGACCATCGACTTCGACACCTTCGCCCAGGTGGATCTGCGCATCGCGCGCATCGCCAACGCCGAACACGTCGAGGGCGCGGACAAGCTGCTGAAGCTGACCCTGGACATCGGCGACGAGACGCGCCAGGTATTCGCCGGCATCAAGTCCGCCTACGCGCCGGAGGACTTGATCGGTCGGCATACCGTGATGGTCGCCAACCTGGCCCCGCGCAAGATGCGCTTCGGCGTCTCCGAGGGCATGGTGCTGGCCGCCGGCCCGGGCGGCTCGGAGCTGTACATCCTGAATCCGGATGACGGCGCCCGGCCCGGCATGCGCGTCAAGTAGTGCCCGCCCCCGGCGGCGCGATTTACGCAGAACACCCGCGGCCCATGGATTTGCGCCCGTTGCTCGCGTAAGCTGCCGCTCTTTTCTCGGTCCCCGGACGCATGGAACAAAGCCCCGAATTCAAAGCACAGGTCCGCCTGCTGGCCGACGCCGGACGCGAGCTCGCGGAACGCGGCTGGCTCCCCGCGCGCACCGGGCACTTCTCCGCGCGCCTGGATGACCAGCACATTGTCATTACCGCTCCCGGGCGCGGCAAGGATCTGCTGGATGCGCACGACTTCATGGTCGTCGATCTGGAAGGCCACCTGATCTCCGGCAGCGGAGACCCCGGGCCCGAGACCTTCCTGCACATCATCATGTACCGCCACGACCCCAAGCTGGGGGCCGTGCTGCACACGCACAGCGTCCACGGCACGGTGCTTTCGCGCCAGGTCGCCGGGACGCTGTTGCTGCGCGACTACGAGGCCCTGCGCGAACTCCCGGGTTGCGAACACCCCTCGCGCGGCCTCCAGATCCCGGTGTTCGCCAATCACCCGGACATGCAGCAGCTGGCCGCCCAGGTCGACGCCGCCATGACGCGCCATCCGGAGCTCGCCGGGTATCTGATCAACGGGCACGGCCTCTACACCTGGGGTCAGACCGTAGAACTGGCGATGCAGCGAACCGAGGCCTTCGAGTTCATGTTCGAATGCGAGACGCTGGCCCGCCAGCTCGTCGTGTAATGGCCGCCTCTGCCGCGCATTCGGCGCCTCAGGCCATCATCCTGGCCTTCGAAGGGATCCTTGCCCCATCCGGCGTGCTGCGCGAGACGCTGGAGCCACATGCCCAAGAGGCGCTGCCCGGCTTCCTCGAGCGTCACGCGGAGTCCACCGCGGTACAACGCACCCTGGCGGATATCCTCGCCTACTCCGGGCGCGAGCTGGACGCGGATGGCCTTCTCGCCCAGATCCGCGCCTGGATTCGCGGCGGCCAGGACATTACCCCGGTGCGCCAACTGCAGGGCATGGTCTGGGCGGACGCGCTGGAGGCCGGCGCGCTGCAGCCGCAACTGGACGCGGCCACAGCCGAAGCCCTGGTGCACCTGCACGCGGCCGGCGTCGCCCTCTACAGTTTCGGCGCAACCCCGGCCCCGGTGCAGCGCGACTGGCTGCGCCACAGTCCGCACCCGGAAGTGGAAGAGTGCCTGGACGGGCTGTTCGATACCCGGATCGGGGGCCGGCGGGATGCCGGCAGTTACCGCCGTCTGGCGGAAGAGATCGGCCGCACGCCCGAGACGGTGCTGGTCCTGTCCGCGCGTGGCGACGAGCTCGATTGCGCTCACCAGGCCTGGCTCATGACCGCCCGGCCCGAGGCCGACCCGAATCCGCAGGACGCGCATCCGGTACGGTCCTTGAGCTCGCTCATGCCCGCGGGCGCGCAGGGCGGCTAGTCTCTTACTCGGGACCGCTGACAAGAAGGTTGTCCGCCGCACACCTGGAACCCGCCCAAAGACGGGGTCAACCCGCAGAAAGCGGGTACCCACGAAGCCCTCGGGGTTGAGTACGCTGTACCACTCCCGGATACTGTATTGTTGACCTGACGACTCGGATTTAACGTGGAATACGTCCTGATACTCATCAGTACGATCCTCGTGAACAACTTCGTACTGGTGAAGTTTCTGGGCCTGTGCCCGTTCATGGGGGTCTCACGCAAGGTCGAGACGGCCACCGGCATGGGCCTGGCCACGACCTTCGTGCTGACGTTGTCCGCGGTCAGCTCCTACGTGATCAACGAGTACCTGCTGCTCCCGCTCGGGCTGGAGTACCTGCGCACCATCGCCTTCATCCTGGTGATCGCCGCCGTGGTGCAGTTCACCGAACTGGTGGTGCGCAAGACCTCGCCCCTGCTGTACAACGTGCTGGGCATCTTCCTGCCTCTGATCACTACCAATTGCGCGGTGCTGGGCGTCGCCCTGCTGAACGTCCAGGAGGCGCACAACTTCGTCGAGTCGGCCCTGTACGGCTTCGGCGCCGCGGTCGGTTTCTCGCTGGTCCTGATCCTGTTCTCCGCCATCCGCGAGCGGATCGCGGTGGCCGACGTGCCGGTGATGTTCCGCGGCAGCGCGATCGCCATGATCACCGCCGGGCTGATGTCGCTGGGGTTCATGGGCTTCTCCGGGCTGGTTCGGCTGTGAGCGTGCTGTACGCCATCCTCGCGATCGGCGGCCTGGCCGCCGTGTTCGGGGTGATTCTGGGCTTCGCCGCGCAGCGCTTTCGCGTGGAGGCGGATCCAGTCGTCGATCAGATCGATGCCCTGCTGCCGCAGACCCAGTGCGGCCAGTGCTCGTATCCCGGCTGCCGCCCGTACGCCGAGGCCATCGCCGCGGGCGAAGCGGACATCAACCGCTGTCCGCCCGGCGGCCAGGCGACCGTGCGTGCCCTCGCGGACCTGCTCGACCGCGAACCCACGCCCCTGGAGGAAGAAGAACAGGAGAAGGCCGTCGCCATCATCGACGAGAACATCTGCATCGGCTGCACCCTGTGCATCCAGGCCTGCCCGGTGGACGCGATCCTCGGGGCTGCCAAGCAGATGCACACCGTGATCGAGGAAGAATGCACCGGCTGCGAGCTGTGCATCGAGCCCTGCCCGGTGGACTGCATCACCATGGTCCCGGTCGGCACCGACATCACCGAATGGCGCTGGTCGGAGCCGAACCCTTCGCCGATCGAACGGCCCATCCACGTCATCGCGGACGGTTCGCGGCAGTCCGGCTGAGCCGGATGCCCGCGAACCGTTAGAATACGCTTATGCAGCTGCATCGCTTCCATGGGGGCCTGAAACTGGCCGAAGAGACCGACGCCAGCACCCGCGACCCGGTGCTGGTGATGGGCGTGCCGTCCCGGCTGATCGTCCCCCTGGGCCAGCATATCGGCGAGGCGGCGGAGCCCTGCGTGGCAGTCGGGGACCGTGTGACCAAGGGCCAGCGGATTGGCCAGTCCAAGGGCTATATCGCAGCCCACGTGCATGCCCCCACCTCCGGCGAGGTGGTAGAGATCGCCGACCACGCGGTACCCCACCCTTCGGGCCTCAGCGCCCCCTGCATGACCATCCAAAGCGATGGCCGCGACGACTGGGGCGAAACCCGCATGGAGCCCTGGCTGGACTGGGACACCCGCGACCCGCGCAAGCTGCGCCAACGCATTCGCGATGCCGGGATCGTCGGACTGGGCGGGGCCGCCTTTCCTACCGCGGTCAAGCTCAATCCGCGCGCCGGCCAGCGCATCCACACGCTGATCGTGAACGGGGCCGAGTGCGAACCCTACATCAGCGCCGACGACTCGCTGCTGCGCAGTGCCCCCGAGGCGGTATTCGAGGGCATCCGCATCGTCGCCCACCTGCTGGGTGTGGAGCGCGTACTGTTCGCGGTGGAAGACAACATGCCGGAGGCCATGCGGGCACTGACCGAGACCCTCCCCGGCGAGCTGCGCGAACGGGTCCAGTTGGTCTCGGTGCCATCCATCTATCCCACCGGCGGCGAGCGCCAGCTGATCAAGGTCCTCACCGGCCAGGAGGTCCCCAGCGGCGGCCTGCCGGCGGATATCGGGATGATCTGCAACAACCCGGGTACCTTCAAGGCGGTCTGCGATGCGGTGATCCAGGGTCGCCCGCTATTGTCGCGCATCGTCACCGTCACCGGGCCGGGCGTGCAGCATCCGCGCAATGTCGAGGCCCTGCTGGGGACCCCGTTCGCCGATGTGATCGCCGCCGCCGGTGGCTATGCCGAGGGCGTGGACCGCCTGGTGATGGGCGGCCCGATGATGGGCTTCGCGGTCCATGACGACGCCATCCCGGTGATCAAGGGGACCAACTGCCTGCTGGCGACCCGCCCGCAGGACACGCCCGCACCCGGCCCGCTGATGCCCTGCATCCGCTGCGGCGAGTGCGCGGCCGTCTGCCCGGCGCAACTGCTGCCGCAGCAGCTGTACTGGCAGGCCAGGGCCAAGGACTTCGACGCGACCCAGGAGTACGGCCTGTTCGACTGCATCGAATGTGGCTGCTGCGCGCATGTCTGCCCCAGCAACATCCCGCTGGTGCAGTACTACCGCTATGCCAAGAACGAGATCTGGGCGCGCGAGAAGGAGCGCCAGAAGTCGGATATCGCGCGCGAACGCTACGAGTTTCGCCAGGAACGCATCGAGCGCGAGGAACGCGAAAAGGCCGAACGCATGGCCAAGAAGAAGGCCGCGCTCAAGAAAAAAGACAGCAGCGCCGACGGCGACAGTAACGAAAACAGTGACAAACAGGCCGCCATTCAGGCCGCGCTCGAGCGCGCCCGAGCGCGCAAGGCCGCCAAGGCCGGGGACGCCGTCGAGGGCGCGGCGACCGAGCAAGCGGACAAGGCGGCCGCCACCCCCGAGACGCACACCGAACCCGCCCAATCCGGCGAACGTGATTCCACGGACACGGGCAACCGCTGATGCGCTTTCGCACCGAATCCTCGCCGCACATGATCCCGGCCCACTCGGTGGGTGGGGTCATGCAGCAGGTCCTGATGGCGCTGGTGCCCGGCACCCTCGCCATGGCCTGGTTCTTCGGCTGGGGCGTACTGGTCAATGTGGTCCTGGCAGTGCTGTTCGCGGTGGCCTTCGAGGCCGCGATCGTCGCCGCCCGCAAGCGCCCGGTGATGGCCACGCTGGGCGACAACTCGGCGATCGTCACCGGCTGGCTATTCGCGCTGGCGGTACCGCCGCTCACACCCGTCTGGGTCACCCTGATCGGCATCGCCTTCGGCATCATCGTCGCCAAGCACCTGTATGGCGGGCTGGGCTACAACCCGTTCAACCCGGCGATGGTCGGCTACGTGGTGGTACTGGTCTCGTTCCCGCGCGAAATGGCCCTGTGGCCGGCCCCGGACACCCTGTCCGAGATGTCGCTGGGCCTCGGGCAGACGCTGCAGACGGTCCTCACCGGCAGCCTCCCGGCCGCCATGGACTGGGATGCCATCACCCGCGCCACACCGCTGGATGCGATGCGCGAGGGCCTGGGCGCCGGGCGCACGGTCAACGAGATCACCACCAGCCCGCTGTTCGGCACCTTCAGCGAAACCAGCTGGGAGTGGATCGGCAATTTCTTCCTGCTCGGCGGGTTGTACCTGTTGTTCCGGCGGATCATCCACTGGCACATCCCGGTGGCGGTAATCCTGGGCGTGGCGATCCCGGCCGGCTTCTTCTGGATGCTGGACCCGGACTCCTTCGCCTCGCCGGCCTTCCATGTATTCAGCGGCGCGGTGATCATCGGCGCCTTCTTCATCGCCACCGACCCGGTGTCCGCCTCCACCACCCCGCTGGGGCGCATCCTCTACGGGGCCGGTATCGGCCTGCTGATCTTCGTCATCCGCACCTGGGGCGGCTACCCGGATGCGGTCGCCTTCGCCGTACTGTTGATGAACATGGTCGCGCCGACCCTGGACCACCTGACGCGCCCGCGCATCTTCGGGCGCGAGCGCCGCGGACCGCCACCGGGGGACGGCCATGGGTAACCTGAAGCCACGGGACATCCTGCTGGCGACCGCCCTGCTCGCTGGTTTTGCCGCCGCCGGGGCCGGCATCGTCGCCCTGGTACAGGACTCCACCGAGGCGCGCATCGCGGAGAACCGCATGGCGGTCAATCGCAACCGCATCGCGGAGCTGACCGGGGAACTCGACTACCGCAACGACCCGGTCCACGACACCATCGATCTGCACCACGAGCTGCTGGGTGGAGGCCCCCTGCCGGTCTGGTTCGCCCGCGATGCCGAGGACGAGGTGGTCGGTATCGTCTTCTCCGCGATCGCCCCGGACGGCTACAGTGGCAATATCCACCTGCTGATCGGCGTCGACCGCGACGGCGAACTCCAGGGCGTGCGGGTCTCCGCGCACCGCGAGACCCCGGGCCTGGGCGATGCCATTGAGGCCGAGCGCTCCGACTGGATCCGCGGCTTCGACGGGCGCTCGCTGGGCAACCCACCGACCGAGGGCTGGCACGTGCGCAAGGACGGCGGGGTCTTCGACCAGTTCACCGGGGCCACCATTACCCCGCGTGCGGTGGTTCGCGCCGTCTATCGCACGCTGGAATACTTCGACCATCACCGCGACGAATTGCTGGCGACCCGGCCCGAGGAAACCGGCTCCGTCACGGAACCGCTCCCGACCAGCGAGACCAACGGGGACGACGAGGCAAGCCGATGAATCCGACCCTGACCGACATCATTCGCGACGGCCTGTGGCACAACAACCCCGGGCTGGTGCAGCTGCTGGGACTGTGCCCGCTGCTGGCGATCTCCGGCACCATGGTCAACGCGATTGGCCTCGGCATTGCGACCACCCTGACCCTGCTGCTGTCGAACGTGCTGGTCTCGCTGATCCGTGACCATGCCCGCCCGGAGATCCGCATCCCGGTGTACGTGCTGATCATTGCCTCCATCGTCACCGCCATCGAACTGGCGATGAACGCCTGGTTTCACGGGCTGTATCTGATCCTCGGCATCTTCATCCCGCTGATCGTGACCAACTGCGCGATCATCGGCCGCGCCGAGGCCTTCGCCTCACGCAACTCGGTCCCGCGCGCGGCGCTGGACGGGCTGATGATGGGGCTGGGCTTCACCGGCGTGCTGATTGCCCTGGGTGCCCTGCGCGAGGTCCTCGGCCAGGGCACGCTGATGGCCAACGCCCACCTGCTGTTCGGCGACTGGGGCCACGGCATGACCCTGCAGCTCTACCCGTCCGAGCACGGCTTCCTGCTGGCCCTGCTGCCCCCCGGCGCCTTCATGGCCATGGGCCTCCTGATCGCCGCCAAGAACTGGATCGACAGCCAGTTCGAAGCGGAACCGAGCCCCACCGGCGACGAGACCGCGACCGCAACCGAGGCGAGCCCCGACAACGCCTGATCGGCTCCGGCCTTGATTCCTGGCTGTCAGCCGGTAAACTTCCGGCGCCACGAATCCGTTCTACCGGGGCCACCGCCCCGGACATTCAAACGTCCCAGGAGATTGGCATGGCTGGACACTTCCCGTTTGCTGGCAAGCGCGGCACGCGCTACGGCCTCGCCCCGCGCGGCACGATCGCCGCCTTTTTCGAGAACCACGGGTTCAACGACGAACTCCAGGAGAAGTACTACAAGTGGTGGTATGACTTCGCCAAGGACTTTGTCGAGAAGGACAGCGACCTGTCCTACACCATGATCCGCAAGTTCGACAGCTACCCGATGGGCACCCATGCCCACCATGCGTTCCACTTGAACGACAAATACTGGCCGAGCTGCCTGGACGAGCTGGGTTCGTTCATCCGTGACGTGATCTTCCCGAAGATGGACGAAAAGGCGATGCACGACATCGAAGAGAAGCACGCCAAGTTGATCAAGGACCTGGAGAAGGAAGCCGAGTCCAACCCGCGCGACGCCGCGCCGGATGTCGGCCTCTTCCGCCACGTCTGAGCAACGTCACTACGCGAGTTGCCGGCCCCGCGAAGCGGGGCCGGTTTGTTTGGAGCCCCCGCATCCATGAATGCCGCGAAGCGTGAAGCCATCTTCGAGCGCCTGAAGGCGGCGAACCCCGCGCCGACGACCGAGCTCGACTACGCCACCCCGTTTGAACTGCTGATCGCGGTCATCCTGTCCGCCCAGGCCACGGATGTCGGCGTCAACAAGGCCACGCGCCGCCTCTACCCGGTGGCGAACACCCCCGAGGCGATCCTCGAGCTGGGCCTCGACGGCCTCAAGGAACACATCAAGACCATCGGCCTGTATAACGCCAAGGCCGAGAACGTAATGAAGACCTGCCGCATGCTGGTCGAGCGCCACGGCGGCGAGGTCCCCCGTGACCGCGAATCGCTGGAGGCCCTGCCCGGCGTCGGGCGCAAGACCGCGAACGTCATCCTCAACACGGCCTTCGGCGTCCCCACCATCGCGGTGGACACCCACATCTTCCGGGTCGCCAACCGCACCGGCCTGGCCCCCGGAAAGACCGTGCTGGAGGTGGAGAAGCGCCTGATGCGCCTGACCCCGAAGACCTACTTGCAGGACGCCCACCACTGGCTGATCCTGCACGGGCGCTACGTCTGCAAGGCGCGCAAGCCGGAGTGCTGGCACTGCCCGATCGCGGACCTGTGCGAATACAAGGCAAAGACACCTCCCCCTGTCGGCGCCTGAACGAACCTACCCCCTTCAAGGAACCTCCCATGTACGGCAACCGCGACCAGATCCGCACCCAGTTCGTCGACGCCTGGCAGAAGGCGCAGGCCGGCGAGGCCCTGACCGATCTGGAGCAGCAACTGGTGGACGTGATCTCGGAACACCCCGAGTACCACGACTACCTGAAAGACCGCGAGACCGCGCTGACCGGCGAATTCCCGCCCGAGCTCGGCACCTCCAACCCGTTCCTGCACATGGCGATGCACCTGAGCCTGCGCGACCAGGCGCGCACCGACCGCCCAGCCGGCACCCGCCAGCTGCACCAGGGGCTGTGCGCCCGCTTTGGCGTCATGGATGCCGAGCACCGGATGATGGAATGCCTGGGCCAGATCCTGTGGGAAGCCCAGCGCAGCAACGCCGCGCCGGACGAGAATGCCTACCTCGAGTGCATCAAGCGCCTGGCGAGCCGCTGACCGCGGAACCCGACCCGCCCACCGATACCGGCCGTCGGTCCACACCCCAACGGTCCAGCAATACCAGCATGGCGGGCGTAAACAGCAGGGTCAGCGGAGTCGCAAACAACAGCCCTCCGGCGATGGCCGTCGCCAGCTGGACCCAGAACCCGGTGACCGGCGCACCCACGTAGAAGTCCCGGCCGGCAAAGTCCACCGTCCACGCCAGCACCATCGGCAACAGGCCGAGGATGGTCGTGATCGCCGTCAACAGCACCGGCCGCATCCGCTGCGCGGCCGCGCGCAGGACCGCCTCCATCGCATCCAGCCCAAGCCTGCGCTGCTCGTTGTAGGTATCGATCAGCACGATGTTGTTGTTCACCACGATCCCCGCCAACGCCAGCACGCCGATCCCGCTCATCACGATACCGAAGGGCTCCCCGCGCAAGAGCAGCGCCAGCAGCACCCCGGCGGTGGAAAACACGATGGCCGAGAGCACCAGAAAGGCCTGGGAGAAGCGATTGAACTGGGTCACCATCATCGCGAGCATCAGGAACAGCGACAGCCCGAACGCCCCCAGCAGGAAGTTCGTGGCCTCGGCCTGCTCCTCCGCCTGACCGCGAAAGCGCAGCTGCACCTCGGCGTCCAGCTCCATGTCGGCCATCCGGCCTTCGAGCGCACGCTGGCGCTCGTCTACCAGATAGCCGGGGCCCGCATCCGCCTCCAGGGTGTACGCACGCTGGCCATCGCGGCGCTTGATCAGGCCGGTCGCCGGCACCGGCACCAACTCGGCGAAATGGGCCAGCGGCACCAGCCCGGTGGCCCCCGGCAGGTTCAGGCCCGCCAGCTGCTGAAGATGGCGCTGCGCGGCCGGCAAGCGCAAGCGGATATCAACCTCCTCGTCGCTGTAGTCCGGGCGGTAGGTTCCCAGCAAGATCCCGCTGGTGACCAGTTGCACGCCCTCGCCCAGCAACGGGACATCAACCCCGAAGCGAGCCGCCTGTTCACGGTCAAAGCGCACCTCCAGCTCCACCCCGGGCAAGGGCAGGTCGTCGGTCACGTCCACGAACCCGCCGAGGGCGTCCATTTCGGCGCGCAGCTGACGGATCACGGGTGCAATCCGCTCGGGGTCGGCGCTGGCGGCCTCGAGCACGATCGGACGACCCTCGCTCGGTCCACGTTCCTGGGCGCGGAACTGCAGGCGAATCCCCGGCAGGTCCGCGGTCCGCCGGCGGAGATCTTCGATGATCGACTCCGCCGGTGGCCGCTGCCGCCAGCCAATCAGTTCCAGCTGGATCACCCCGATCACGTCCTCGGCATAGTCGCCCTGCAGACGGCCCAGCTGGGTCCCGATGGTGCGCGCGTAGACGTGGCGGATCTCGGGTACGCCGTGCAGAGTGCCCTCCACCTGGCGGACCAGGGCATCCGCCTCCCATACCGAGAGATCGCCGCGTGCCTGCACCTGGACCTGCACGAAATCGGGCTCGACCTGCGGGAAAAACTCCACACCCCGGCCCTGCGTGGCATACAGCGCGTAGGCCACCACGACCACCGCGACCGTCCCCGCCAGCGTCCAGCCGGGATGCCGCACCAGGGATTGCAGCAGGTGGATATAGGCACGCGTAATCCCCTGCAGTTCGTCGTAGCGTCCCTCCTCTGCCGCGCGCACGTAGCGCGTCTGCGCGGCGTTGATCGGCCGGCTCTGCCCGATCACGGCACCCAGTGCCGGGATAAAGACCAGTGCCATCGCCAGCGAGGCGATCAGGGTCACGATCACGGTGGCCGGCAGGTAGACGATGAACTCGCCGACCATGCCGGGCCACAGCAGCATGGGCGCGAACACCGCCAGCGTGGTCCCAATGGCCGTGGTGATGGGCCAGGCCATGCGCTGGGCAGCCGCGCGGAACGCATCCGCCCGGGCCATGCCCTCGGCCACATAGCGATCCGCCAGCTCCACGACCACCACGGCACCGTCCACCAGCATGCCCACGACCAGGATCAGGCCGAACAGCACCACCACGTTCAGTGTGAAACCCATCAGGTAGATCACCAGGATGCCGCCGAGGAAGGCCCCGGGAATCGCCATTCCCACCAGCAGCGCCGCGCGCGCCCCCATCATCGCCAGGATCACCAGCGCCACGATCAGCATCGCGGTGATCACGCTGTTCTCCAGGTCCCCCAGCAGGTCACCTACATCCCGCGCCATGTCCTGCAGATAGGTCACCTCCACGGCTTCCGGCCAGTCGGCGCGGGCAGCCTCGATGGTCGCGCGGGCGGCCGCGACCACCTCGAGGATATTGGCCTCCGACGCCTTGCGGATTTCCAGGGACACCGAAGGCTGACCATCGATGCGGGTGAAGCCCTCGGGGTCGCGGTAGGTCTGACGCACCTCCGCGACATCGCGCACCCGCACCACCGCATCGCCCTCCACACGGATCGCGGTGTCCAGCACGTCGTCGACATCATCAATGGTGCCCGGCACGCGCAGCGGAATACGTCCGGCCCCGGTGTCCAGCGCGCCGGCCGCCACCAGCCGGTTGTTGCGCTCGATCGCGCGGGTCAGTTCGCTGAAGGACAACTCATAGGTCTCCAGCACCAGCGGATCGACCAGGACCTCCATCTGCTCCTCGCGATCCCCGCCGACATCCGCCTCCAGCACCCCGGGGATCGCCTCGACCCGGTCGCGCAGCTCGCGCGCCAGGCGCACCAGCGCCCGCTCGTCCAGCGGCCCGGAGAGATTCAGCGTCAGCACCGGAAACAGCGACAGATCGACCTCGGAGACGCTCGGCTCCTCCGCACCCGCCGGCAGTTCGGGGCGCACCTGGTCGACCTCCTCGCGCAGGTCCGACAGCGCCTGGCGGTTGTCCCAGCCCGGCTCGAAGTCCAGACGCACCAGGGCAAAGCCCTCGCCCGCCCAGGACTGCATCTCGTCCACCCCGGGCAGTGCCTGCAGCTCGCGCTCCAGCGGCCGCAGCATCAAGCGCTCGGCGTCTTCCGGACTGACCCCGGGATACGGCACCGAGACAAAGAAGATCGGCACATCGATCTCCGGTGCCGCCTCCTTGGGCACGATGTGGTAGGCGGTCGCCCCCAGCACCAGGATCAACAGAAGAAAAAGCAGTACCGTCCGGGCATGTGCCACCGCCCAGGCGATCAGGGACCTCACGGCGCCGCCCCGTCCACCGATTCCGGCACCGCCGCCCCCGGGTCCGCCTGCGCCGCTTGCGGGCGCACCCGCTCGCCATCGGTCACGAAACCGTGGCCGATGGTGATCACCCGTGCCGTTTCGGGCAGGCCGGTCACCCAGACGCCATCGGCCGCGGCCCGGATCACCTCTACGGCGTGGAACACCACTCGATCCGCCGCGTCGACCGTCTTCACCCCCACACGCCCGGCGTCATCCAGCCCCATCCAGGCCGGGGACAGCTTGTGCGCCTGCACCACGGCGGTCGGGATCTCGACGCCGGCACTGATACCCGACGGCAGGGCCTCGTCCGGGTTCGGTACCGCGATCTCGACGCGAAAGGTCTGCGTGCCCGGTTCGGCCACGCGCGAAACGAACCGTACTTCGCCCTCGGCACGCCGTCGATCAAGGAAACGGATCCGCGCCGACTGGCCCGGCTCGACCCGCCCGATCTGATGCTGGGGTACATGCACCACCGCCAGGAGCGGGTCGTTGTCGACCACCTCCGCCACCGGGTCGCCGCGACTGACGAAGTCACCACGATCCGCCAGGCGCTGATTCACGATCCCCGCGACGGGTGCAACAATCCGCGTGTTGCGGATATCCAGCTCGACTGCCTCGAGCCCGGCCCGCGCGGCCTCGCGCTCCGCCTCGCGGGCCTCCAGCTGGGTACGCGAGACATGCCCCTGGTCGTGCAGGCGCTGGGCCGCCTCGTATTCGCTCTCCGCCCCGCGCAACCGGGCGATTGCCTGGCGCCGCCGCGCCTCGCGATCATCCATGCGCAGGTTCGCGAGTTCATCCCCCACAGCCACCCGCGCGCCTCGGGCCACGGCCCATTCCGCGACTTGGCCTTCGGTCTCCGCGCGAACCATCACGCGCAGATCCGGTTCCACCCGCCCTTGCAGCACCAGCAAACGCTCTACCGGGTCGGCCGTGAGCTCCGTTACCGCCACCGCCATGGGCTGGGGATCGCTTGCCCGCGGCGCCTCCTCCGTCTCGCGCCCGAGCATCCCGGAGACAATCCAGACCACCACGAGCACCAGAATGCCCAGGGCGATGAACAACCGGGACTGGGCGCGCAGGCGCTGCCAGACAGACCCGCTCACGCTACGCTTCCAGCCGCGCCCGGACGAACCGCACCAGCAACCCGGCCCCCGGTCTCACTGTGCACCACCGAACAGCCGCTGCCACCAGCGCCGGCGACTGCCGGTGGGGGGCACCGCGACCTCGAGATCCACCGGCGGCACCCGCGACACGACCCAGCCCGGCAGGACCCGGAGCCCGGAGGAGCCACAGCTGGAGCCGAGGTTGTTGGGATCGAAGATCTTCACGAACTCCGGATGCTCGCGGTCATCGACGTACACGATCCCGCAGTAATCCTCGTCGTGATCACGCCGCAAGAGGGCGTCGACTTCGTCCACGAAACGCCGGAAGGTCTCCTCCGGCACCGGCTGATCCGGGACGTCGTCGCCCACCGCATAGACATACCATCCGGCGTCCGCGCGCTCGCGCAGACGCTCCCACAGCTGATCCAGCTGCTCCCAGTACAGGATGCCGGTGGAACCGGCCTCGAATCGTTGCAGGAAGTCGAGTTCGGGACATTGTTGCGCGGTGGACATCAAAGGCATCCGGGGGTCGCCAGCGTAAGCGAACATCGTAGGCCCCCACCCCGGATGCGACAAGCCGGTGGAAACCGATCCGACCCACGCTTGCGTGGAACCCCGAACCCGCGCCAGGCTCTTAGTCCAAAGAGCCGCCAGCGAAGACGAATCCGCCATGCGAACGATCAGCCACTCCACCTCCCTGCGCGCCGAGCCGGATCGGGTCTTCGAGCTCCTGAGCCACGTCCCCAATTTCGTGGACCTGTGCGACCACGTGGAACATATCGAACGGCTGGGCGATGACTGCTACCGCTGGACCATTCGCGCCGCCGGCATGCGCATGGGCTTCGACGTCGAAGTCTGCAGCGCCATCGCCCCCGAACACTTCGCCTGGCGCTCCATCCGCGGGATTCACAATCGCGGCAGTTACCGGCTGACCCCTGATGGCGAGGGCCATACGCGGGTGGACTTCGAACTGGAGTACAAGCTGAATCCGATCCTGGATGCCGCCGTGCGACGCGTGGCCCAGTCGCTGGTGGAGCGCGTATCGGGGCAGCTGATGGCCCGCGCCCAGCAGCGCCTGGATGCCGAGGCGCCACGCGCCTGACGGCCCTGCAGGCGAGCCGTCAGGCGGTTTCCACCGCCCCGGAATCGCCGGCAGCCTCGTTCAATAGATCGCGCAGGGTGCGTCCATCCAGACGCTCCCGTCGCGCCACATCGACGTCCTTCAGGGTCCGCTCCACCGCCGCACTGCCACGCAAGCGGCGGATCGCGCGGTCGTCGGTGTCCGCGCGCAGGGCCTCCAGGATCTCGTCCACACGGATGGCGTCGAGATCCCGCGCCGGGACCAGCTGCTGGCCGTCCTCGCCCGCCTTCAGCAACAGCCCGGCCTCCTCCAGCCGGCGCGCGGAGCCTCCCAGGGCATTGCCCGGGACGGCCAGCGCCGCGGCGACCTCGTCCAGCGTCGGCGCCGGATGCCCGTCATGGAAGCGCTGTCCGACCTGCTGCATCAGGTGCAGGCCCATGCGCTCGCGCCCCGCGCCGGACAAGCGCAGGCGGATACCGCGCACGTTCATGTATTCCGGGTGCTGCACGAAGAAGGCGACGTTCGCCCCGATCAGCAGGATCAGCCAGGCGAGATAGAGCCAGATCAGCAGCATGATCATGATCGCGAAGCTGGAGTAGATCGCCGCATAGCGGGTCGAACCCGCCACCATATTGGCGAACACCCAGCCAACGCTCTGCCACAGCAACCCGGCCACCACGGCCCCGAGCAGCGCCGGGATCACCTTCACCCGGGTGTTCGGCACAAACACATAGATAAAGGCAAAGGCGGCGATGATCAGGAGATAGGGCACCAGCCGCGAGATCTCGGTGATCAGCATGCCGACGGGCCCGATCCCGGCGACCGTCTGCATCGCCGCCGATGACATCACGGTGGCGGTCACCCCCAGGGCGGATACCACCAGGACTGGACCGATCAGGATCACCGACAGGTAGTTGGAGAAGCGCTGGGCCAGGCTGCGGTTGTTCTCCACCCGCCAGATGGCGTTGAAGGCCAGCTCGATCTTCTGCACCAGTGCGATGACCGTGTAGACCAGGAACAGCAGACCCACGAACCCGAGCACGCCCACGCGCATATTGTCGACAAACTCGAGTACATTGTGGGCAATCTCCACCCCCTGCTCGCCCAGGGGCTCGAGCACGCCCAGCAAGAATGGCTCCACCGCGTTGTGGGCACCAAAGGCCTTGAGCACCGAGAATGACAGCGCCAGCAGCGGCACCATCGACAACAGGGTAGTGAACACCAGGCTCATCGCGCGCAGCGTCAGCTGCCCCTCGGAGACCTCGCGCACCAGCGCGAAGACACCGCGTACCATCCCGAGCGGAACGGCCTTCCAGCGCGGCAACGCCGAAAGATCCGTGTCATTGACCAGCTCGGTCAACTGGCGGCGCCGGGCATCCAGGCGTTCGGCCCAGGCTATGCCGGCCACGCATCACTCCCGTGGATGGGGGGTTCCCTCACGCGCCGTTACTTCTGCTGCCACTGGCCGTTGCCGTCCTGGTACCAGTAACCCGAGGGGGCCTCTTCCACCCAGACGCGGGCAAAGGTCTCGCGGATCTGGCGTTCCCAGTCCGGACGGTCATTGGCCCGGGCGATCTCGCGGTAGAGCGAATCGCGATCCGAGTTCTCCTCGCTGATCAGTCGCTGCACGGTGCTGCGATCGCGCAGCGGAACCTCGGAGAGATCGCGGATCACCACATCCGCATTGTTACCGAAACCGATCGCACCGCTGCGGAAATGCGGTGCCAGCTGCGGCCCCCGCTCGCGCAGCGAGGCCCGGATGCGGTTAATGGCCGGGGTCTCGATCTGCAGGTCCGGGCTCTGCGCGGCGGCCGGGCTCACCAGGCGTTCCAGCACCCACACGAGCACCGGCGCGGCGTTCGCCGTGCCCGTGTGGCGCGGCTCCGACGGCGGCAGCTGCACACCGGACTCGGACTCCGGTGCCGGCTCGGCCTCGGGCACCTGCAGCGCATCCCGCACGATGGCGCGCGCCGCCTCCTCCGCCGCTGCGGTGGGGAAGTAGATATTGATGGTCACGCAGCCCGCGAGCAGCGCGAACATCAGAGCCAGTCCCGGAACACTCCACAAAGCCTTCATGCCTGTCATCCCTTGTTCGGGCGGGTGAACCCCGCATGTGCCCAATCTACACCATCATCCTGAACCGTAACCAAACACCGCGGCTGACTCATTGCACGACCGGCCCCTCGCCGCCCTGAATCGTCGCCAGGCGGTCGATCAGTTCCGGCCAGTCCACCCGGCGGTTGTAGCCGATCACCTCGATCTGCGGCAGGCCACCGCCCTGTACCAGCACGAACCCGCCGTCCGGGCGGTCTGCCACCCCGGAGGCCGTGCACACGTCCCCGCGCAGTTCGCAGCGAAAGCCCAGGCGGCGATAGCTGAAGTTCTCGAAAACGCGCAGGAAGATCGACGAGGCCGCCGCCTGCAGGCCGCCACCCAGCTCGGTGATGTTCTCCACCGCCCGCTGGCTGATGCGCCGCCGTCCCGGATCGTCCATTGGTGTCATCAGCTCCAGGTCCATGTGCACCGGCGACCAGTCCACCATCACCAGGTCGTTCACGTGCCCCGACAGCCGTCCCTGGATCCGGCCGATATCGAAGGCCCGCGTGACCAGTTCCAGGTCCAGGCGCTGGATCTGCGTGGACAGCCCGAGTTCCGGTGCGTACCCGAACAGATCGTGAATATAGACATCGCGCAACACCACCTCGCCATCGAATACCTGCACCAGCAGCCGCCCATCCACGTTCAGATCACCGTCCTCCAGGCGCACCCGCGGGATCATCCCGGCCACCTGACCGGAGAAGCGAGGCCAGCCCAACACGTCGGTCAGCAACTCCAGATTGATCGCCCGAATCCCCCCCTGGAACTGCACGTCCGGCCCGGTCTCGGTCTGCTGCACGCTGAAGGCCCTGACCCGCAGGCCCCCATCGAGGATCGGGATCTCGGTCGCCTCCAGCAATTCCAGCCCCTGTGGCCGCGCACGCACCCGGGCGGAAAACCCGTCGAACGGCAGGCCGTACAGATGGGCCGCATCAAAGCCGATGCGGCCGGGGCCACCCGGCACGGTGGCGGACCAGTCCAGCTCGCCCTGCGCACCGCTCACACCAAAACGCCCACGCCGGTCCTGGGCCTCGACCCCGGACCATTCGAGCCGGGCGTAGTGCGGCTCGGAGGCCTGCATCTCGACCTCGCCGGTCATACGCCCTGCGGCATCCAGTTCGCCCAGGGCTGTCCCCACCAGCCACGGCGACAGCACGGTCTCGTAGATCACGCCAAGTGCCCCGACCTCACCCCGGAACTGGCCATCCAGACCACGTTCGGGCGCGAAGGCGAGGCCCTGTCCCTGCAGCGAGGCCGCCTCGCCATAATCCAGTGACAGCGACTCCGCTCGCACCGCTCGGCTCTCGCCGTCCACCACCACCCCGCGGGCGTCCAGGGTCAGCGGACCCTCGGCATCCAGATCGACAAACCAGGGATCGACGAACACCACACCCGCTGTCAGTGCCAGATCAACATCCCAGCCGTCGGCATCACCCGCGAGGCGCAGCCGACCGTCCAGTTCTTCCCCAGCCTGCAGGCCCAGATCGTCGCTGAATGCGAGATCATGCACCGTCAGGGTGACCTCGGAACGCCTGCGTTCACGCCAGTGCAGCGCGAGATCCGCCGTGCCCTGCCCCAGATGCACGGGCAACTCCATTGGCAGGCGCGCCGAACCGGCCAGGGCCGCCAGGTTGATCCCCGCGAAATCGGCCCGCACATCCCAGCCGCGGGCGGGATCCAGCCGCACGTGGAAATCGCCCTGCGCCCCGAACCAACCGGGCCACGCACCCGCCAGCGCAAGCGCGCCCGTCTCGCGCCCCCAATACAGGCCTACCGGGGCACCCCGCAGGTGCAGATCCCCGGCATCACCCCAGAGTCGCGCCGTATCGCAGCGGACCTCGGCACGACTTACCTGCAGATCACTGCATTCCACACGCAGGTCTTGCAGGGTTCCGATGGGCTCGGGGAGTTCGACGCGATCCGCGCGGATCGCCAGGGACAGGCCTTCGCGCGTCCATTGCACACGGGTGCTCAGGCCATGCGCGTCAAGATCGTCGCGCAACAGGGATTCGATCCGCAGATCCAGCTGGATGCCGCCATCGAACTCCACCTCCGCATCCGCGGCCACGGCCACACCCGCCAGCAGAAAGAGCATCAGCCCGGCCGCCGCGCCATACAAGCCCGGTGCACGGCGCAGCGCGAGCATCAGGCCGGGTCGCCCCGGTCCGGCAGACGGTCGCGTAGCGGCCGCGCCAGGCGGGCCAGCCATTCGCGCATCGCGAAGCGCGACGTCTCCAAGGCCTCGAGGGTCGGCAGGAAGTCCTCGACCCGCCGTGGATCGCCCGTGGGGCCGCGAAAGCCGGTCGGTGCCGGGTCAGCCGCCAGGCCGGCACGTTCGAAGCAGGCCAGGGCACGCGGCATGTGCAGGGCCTGGGTTACCACCAGCACCCGTTGCACGTCGCTTTGCTGCAGGCGCTGGCGGGTGTGCGTGGCGTTCTCGCAGGTGTTGCGCGAGGTGCTTTCCAGCCAGCGCACCGGCACACCCAGATCGGTTTGCAGGGTGGCCGCCATCAGCTCGGCCTCGGAGCGCCGCCCGGGCAACGCACCCGGACGCCCGCCCGAGACCAGCAGCGGCAGCCCGGTATCGCGGTGCAGCCGGGCGGCATGGCGCAGACGCTCGTGGGTCTGGGGATTCAGGGCATCGCGGCCGCCGTCCTCGCCGCGTCCGGGCCAGCGTCCGCCGCCCAGCACCACGATGGCATCGGCTCGCCCCACCGCCACCACGGCATCGCGCAGATCGCGCTCGATGGCGTGCGCCAGCGGCTGGGCAACAACATTCAGGCTTGGCAGCACCAGCGCCAGCAGACCGATCGCCAATAAAGGCCGCCCCCCGCGCCAGTCGGCGCGCCAGAAGGCGACCCCGACCAGGGTCAGCGCGATCCCAAGCCCCGGGGGCAGCAACAGGTATTCGGCAACCGTCTGCAGGGACGCGAGCACGGCGCTCTCCGCCTGCGATCCGCCCTACTTCTTGCCCGGGGAATAGAGGTAGTGGGCGTACGTCGCCACGTCCTCGGAGACCCGGCGGATCAGGTGATCCAGGCTGATGATGGCGAACTCCAGCAGGTTCACCGCGATGTACGGCTGCTCGACGCGCAGGCGGTCATACATGGAGCGCGAAAGACGCAGCAGGCGGGTATTGTCGCTCAGGGCGCGCATGCGCACGCCGCGGGGCACGCGGTCAAAGAACGACATGGACCCGGCCAGCTCGCCGGTTTGCATGCGCCCGACCTCGATCTCCTGGTTACCGTCGTCGTGGTACAGCGCGGCGGTCCCGCTGACGACGAAGAACAACGACTCCCCGACCTCGCCAATATCGGCGATCACCTGCTTGTGATGGGTTTCCAGCACCTCCAGGTATTCGAGAAGGATCTCGACCTCGGCCGGCGTCAGCGACGCCGAGATCGGGTGTTTGGAGAGGAATTCGGTCAGCAGTTCCTTGGACATGGAGAGGCTTCCTTCTGACGGGTCCGCAGTAGAAGTGGGAGTACATTAGAGTATAACGAACGCGACCCCGGGACGGGGCGACCAAGACCACCGGGGAGGTACCGCTTGATCGACATCGATGCCCTGCGCCGCCACCTGCCGCGGCGCCTGCGCGAAGGCCGGACCGTCCTGCTCGTGGCCAACACGGATAGCCAGGAAAGCCCTCCGGGCGTGGAGCAGGAGAGCGTCGCGGCATTTCTCGAGCACCCGCCCGGGCCGCGCGTGCCGCTGGTCCTGCTGCCGGATACGCTGAGCGCACT
The DNA here is from genome assembly GCF_000376905.1 of Thioalkalivibrio sp. AKL6. Lineage (NCBI taxonomy): Bacteria > Pseudomonadati > Pseudomonadota > Gammaproteobacteria > Chromatiales > Ectothiorhodospiraceae > Thioalkalivibrio > Thioalkalivibrio sp. AKL6. The sequence continues at coordinate 155,076 of NZ_AQXS01000011.1, forward strand.
GGACGTCACGACGGGCCAGCAACTCCTGGGCGGGCTGCGCGACCGCTGGGCCGACGAGGTGCTGATCCTGCACCGCCGGGACGACGAACGCTGGGGCCTGAACGATTTCCTCGCCCTCGGTTTCCGCCACGACCCGGAGGCCGAGGCGGCCGCGCCGGATCACACGGTCTATCGCACCAGCCTGTACGACTACAAGCTCACCCCCGACTGGCTGAACGCCCGTTTCTGGGCCAACCCGGAGATGTGGGACAAGCGCCGCTGGTAGCGGCGCCCGGCGGACGAGCCGCCATACGCCTAATCGTCGCCGGGGTTCAGGCGCGGATGCGTCTCCTCGCCCCACCACCAGACCACGGCGCCGGAGGCAAACATCGCGATCACCACAAACCAGAAGCCCCAGACCACCGACCCGCCAATATGGGCCACGATGCCCAACCCGAAGGCCCCCACTCCGTAGCCAAGATCCCGCCAGAAGCGGTAGGTCCCGATCGCCGAACCGCGCCAGTTCGGGTGCGCGATATCCGCCACTGCCGCGCTCAGGTTGGGATACAGCAGCGCCATGCCGAGACCGGTCACCGCCGCCGCGAACGACCACCACAGCACGCCCTCGCCCAGCAGCGTCAGGGCCACCCCGCCGCCGCAGATCCACATGCCCCAGATAATCGGCTGCCGGCGCCCAATATGGTCCGACAGACGGCCGGTGAGGAACTGCGATCCGCCCCAGACAAACCCGTAGATCCCGACCACCCAGCCGATCGCCGCGAGACTGAGCCCCTGCTGGTAGAGGAACACCGGATAGAACACCCACACCAGCGCATCCACGAACTTCTCGACCAGCCCCGCCTGACTGAACGCGGCCATGCGCCGGTCGCGCCAGGACATCAGCGTGAACACCTCCCAGGTGCTGGGCGTATCGGAGATATTCTTCGAGTACCGCGGGATGGGCCCTGTGGACTGCCCCGCGGCATGCCGCGCACCCTCGGCCTTCGCCCAGTCAAGCGTCTCGCGCACAAACAGCGCGGTCAACACGATCGCCAGCGCGATGACCACCAGGCCAAAAATCAACAGCCCCATGCGCGGACCGAACGCTGCAGCCATGTAGCCCGTCACGATCCCCGCCACCGCGACCCCGACATAGCCGGAGAACTCGTTCATCCCCATGGTGAAACCGCGTTCATCGGCACGGGTGATGTCCATCTTGGCCGTCTGGGTCATCGACCAGGCCAGGCCCTGGTTCACGCCCAGCAGCACGGTCGCGGCCACGATCCAGCTCCAGGACGGCGCGTAGAGAATCATGAACGGGATCGGGATCGCCGCCACCCAGCCCAGCATCAGGACGGTCTTGCGGCCCAGCCGTTCGGACAGGCGACCGGCAACAAAATTGAGCGCCCCCTTCACCACGCCAAAGGCGACCACAAACGCGGTCAGCAGCATGAACGAGCCCTCGGCCACCCCGAACTCGCTCTCCGCCAGGGCCGGCACGACCGTGCGCATCATCCCGATCGTCAGGCCGACGAAGAAAACCTGGATCAGCTGCTGACCGAACTGCCCGAGGTTCTCCCGGATCCCGTGCGTCAGGTGGGCATAGGCCTCCGCGGCCTTGTGATGGTCCGTCATGGCGAGTCCCTCTTGTTTCCGATCAGGCCGCGATGTTCGCGGCAACGTAGGCATCCATCCCCGAAGGACGCGGCGGGATGTCCTGGGTCAGGAAATCGACGAACGCCTCGCGATCGCGGATCCCTAGGCCCGGGTTGAAGCGCTTTTCGAAGCCCAGGGTGGACGAGGGCTTGCCGGACAGGCCTGCGCCACAGACGCTCCCGGCATAATGGCCCGGGTAGATCTCCAGCTCGTCCGGCAGACCCAGCAGGCGTTGCTGGAGGCTGTCGAACATGCGCCCGGCCATCTCCCGCTCGCGCCCCGCCAGATCAGGGCGCCCAATGCTTCCGATGAAAAGTGTATCGCCGGTCATCACGAACCAGGGCTGATCGCCGCGACGCTTGTCGGTAACCAGCAGGCACACGCTGTCCTCGGTATGGCCCGGAGTATGGATCACCTTGACCTCGACATTCCCGGCGGCGATCCGCTCGCCATCCTCCAGCGCGTGGAAGTCGAACTCGACCACCGAGCGATCCGACGCGTGCAGGCAGTACTCGGCTCCGGCACGCCTTGCCAGATCACGGCCGCCGGAATAGTGGTCGGCATGGATATGCGTATCGATCACGTGGGTGATCGCGACACCCGCCTCGCGGGCCCGCTCCAGAAACCAGTCCTGATCGCCGTCCACCACATCCACGGCAATCGCCTTCCCTAGCGATCCACAGCCGAACAGATAGGACAACGACGATTCCCGCGTGGGCAGCTGATGGAAAAACATGACGTGCCTCCTGGACCGATTTCCGGTCTCTCCCTGGGTTAGTTGGATTCCGATTCCTGGGTAATGGGCAGACCCTGATAGCGCCATTCGGCGACGCCATCCTCGAAGCGGGTCGCCTGGAACCCGTGCGCGGCCAGGATCTCTACAGCCTCGCTGGCCATCAGGCAGTAGGGACCGCGGCAATAAGCCACCACCGGTCGGTCGGTCGGCAGCTCGCCGAGCCGATTGCGTAGCTCGCTGATCGGGATGGATCGGGCATACGGCAGATGGGCGTTCGCGTATTCCATGCCGGGACGGACATCGAGAACGATGAGATCGCCCCGACGCGCCTGTTCCAGCAGTTCGGGGCCCGCCATCGGGGCCAGCTCGCCAGGGCCCTCGGCCATCTCGCGGGTCGCGGCCTGCAATTCGAGCAGGCGCTCCTCCGCCAGGGTGCGCAGCATTACCCAGAAATCCGCGACATGCTGATCCACCAGGCGATAGAACATATGGCGCCCTTCGCGCCGGGCCGCGACCAGCCGCGCCTGGCGCAGCTCCTTCAGGTGGGCACTGGTCAGCTTCACGCTGAGCTCTGCATCCGCAGCCAGCTGCTCGACGCTCTTTTCGCCCTGCACCAGCACCTCGATCAGTTCCAGGCGTTTCGGGCTGGCCGCGGCGCGCGCGATGCGGGCCACCTGTTCGTACAGCAGATCCTTGAGTTCACGTCCGGACACAGTGTGCATTCCAATATTCATTGGAATGAACGATAGATGACCCAGGGATCGCACGCAAGTCCGGTGATGACCCGGATCTGGCCGCGGAGGAATCCTCCCACCACCAGGGGCGCGCTGGATCGGGCCCTCCGGTTTCTGGGTGATTTTGGGGTCTCGCCTATTCCTGAGTAGTTTACTCGGGAACTTCAATTAGAAGTTGCTTACTAACTTAACGAGCAACCCGTGCCTTCGGGCACACTTCCCCTGCAACAGGAGAACGTCATGAGCCAACTGATCAACAACTTCCCGGCCGACGGTGTCGTCACCATCAACCGCGTGATCCTCAAGCCGGAATACACCATCGACGATCTGCAGGAACGTGTGGCCGTCCTGTGCGAGAACGTAAAGACCTATCACTCGGATACCGGCTTCGTCGGCGGCTTTGTCGCGCTGAACTCCGGCTCCGTCTCCAATGAAGGCTCCACCATCGGCCAGGCGGTCGAGAGCCCCATGAAGGACAAGGAAGCCCTCATCATCACCTTCTGGAATAGCTTCGACGAACACGAAGCGTCGCACCAGAGCGAGACCTTCCAGCCCCTGTTCCAGCAGGTACTGGAACTGTGCGAGAACGGAAACGAGGAGATCGCCTACGAGATGCTCTGGTCCGGCGCAGCCTACGATCCGGAACAGGCGAGGGCCGCCCGCGAGGCGAAGGAAACCCACGCGGCCTGAGGGCCGCTATTCAGGCACGATCGTCTCTCCGACGACCGTACCCATGGCCGGGGCCTTGCGCCCCGGCTTTTTCGTGTCTGGCGCGCCGTCATGTCCCCTACCCGGATGATCGGCTATCCGCGCACGAGCGCCGGCGGGCTCACGCGCGCGGGACGTCGTCGTCCTGCTTCGCGTCCTGCATCTCCGGGGGCGAGGCCAGGGTGTGATTCTTCTCGTCGTAGCGGCCCTTCAGCTCGTCGGTCTTGCTGTGCTCCCACAGCGGCACCCCGACAAAGTAGCCGGCGCGCCCGATCGCGTGCGCGGCCACCGGTGCGGTGAGCAGCAGGAAGCCAATCACCGCCACCGCGCGGGTGGTGACCCCGCCGTCGCCAAAGTAAACCGCCACGCCGACCATCATCAGACCCGCCCCCAGCACACCGGCCTTGGTGGTGGCATGCAGGCGCATCGGCAGGTCGGGCATGCGCACCAGACCCAGCGCCGCGACCACCATGAACGCGGCCCCGACGACCAGAAACAACCCCGTCAAGAACTCAGTCATCGTCCCGGTGCCCCCCTTTCTCCAGGTAACGGGCAAAGCCCACTGCGGCCAGGAACGCGGTCAACGCCAGCACCATGGCCACGTCGATGAACGGGGTGCGGCCACTGGAGATCACGTAGACCGCGATGAAACCGATGGTCAGCGACGCAATCAACTCCAGTGCCACCACGCGATCCGGCAGCGTCGGCCCCAGGTACAGCCGCCAGAACCCCAGCACCAGGGCCAGGCTCAGCAACGCATTGGAAGCAATAATAGCGATATCGAACATCGGACCTCCCCGCGCCTAGTGGGCCATGCGGTTAATAAGGTAACGCTCAGCCGTCGCACAAGCGTTGTGGGCAAGGCGCGCAAGCGCAGGACTGGCCTTCGCCCATTCAAGCGAGCGGAACGCGGACCACGGCGCTTGTGCGACGGCCCTTCGGGAGCCACTGTGCTGGCGCGACTCGGCGTTGCGTTTCTTGGCAAGGACGCTGCCATTCCCTGCGAAACGCGCCTTGATTCGCGCCAGCACAGTGGCTCTGAGCGTTACCTTATTAACCGCATGGCCCACTAGCGCAGGATCTCCAGCGCGCGGTGTTCCAGGTACTTGATCGAGCGGATCACCGCATCCCGGTCCTCGAGGTACATCACGTGGATGTACAGCACCTTCTTGTCGGTGGAGACGTCCAGGCTCAGCGTCCCCGGCGTCAGCGAGATCAGGTTGGCGACGATGGTGATCTCGCCATCGGTCTTGGCATCCAGCGGGAAGGCAATCACGCCCGGCACCATGTGGTGAGTCGGCGTCATCACGTCGTAGGCAACCTTGAGGTTCGACAGGAACAATTCCCACAGGAAAAACCCGATAAACCCGATGAATTTCGGCACCCGCCGCGCATAGCTGGCAAACCCCGGCTTGTCACGCAGGGCAAAGGCCAGCAGTACGTAGCCCAGGAAAAATCCGACCACCAGATTGCCGGTGGTAAACGTCCCGGTCAGAAAGACCCAGATCAGGGCCAGCGCGATGTTCCAGGTCAGCGCGATCATTGGCGGGCCTCCCCGAGTACCGCCTCGATGTACTGCGACGGATCCAGCAACTGCTCGGCCGACATCAAAGCCATCTGGTAGATCGGCTCGCCGTACAGGCCGATGGCCACGGTCATCAGCGCCAGCATGATCACCGGGACCCACATCCAGATCATCGGGCCGGACGTGACGTCAAGCGTCTCGCCCTCGACCCCTTCCGGCTGCGCCTTCCAGAACACCTCGGCCCAGATCTTGATCATCGAGTACAGCGTCAGCAGCCCGACCACCAGCGCGACCGCCACCACCCAGTAGGCCTCGGCCTCGATGCCCGCGCGGATGATGATGAACTTGGCAAAGAAACCCGACAGCGGCGGCAGCCCTGCCAGCGACAAGGCCGGAATCAGAAACAACACCCCCAGCATTGGATGCGTACGGTAGATCCCGCCCATCAGCTTCAGCTCGTGGGTGCCCTTCATCACGAACGTGATCCCGCTGATCAGGAATAGATTCGCCTTCACGATGATGTGATGCATGATGTAGAACACCCCGCCCACCAGGGCCAGCGGCGTGAACAGCGCCAGACCCATGATCATGTAGCCGATCTGGCTGATGATGTGAAACGACAGGATGCGCCGGAATTCGTAATGCGCGGCCGCCCCGAGCACGCCGGTCAGCATGGTCGCCGCCGCGACCCACAGCAGGATCTCGTGGGTGTAGTCGACTTCCTGATTGAAGATCAGCGTGAACACGCGGTACAGCGCGTAGACCCCGACCTTGGTCAGCAACGCCGCGAACAGCGCCGAGACCGCCACCTTCGGCGTGTGGTAGGACGCCGGCAGCCAGAAGAAGAACGGGAACGCCGCGGCCTTCACCCCGAACGCGACCAGGTACAGCATCGCGATTACGGTCACCAGACCGGTGTCCTCGACGGTGGACAGCTTGTCGGCGATATCCGCCATGTTCAGGGTGCCGGTCAGCCCGTAGGTCAGGCCGATCGCGGTCAGGAAGATCATCGACGACAGCAGGTTCAGGGTGACGTACTTGATCGCCCCCTCCATCTGCGCGCGCTCCCCACCCAGGATCAGCAGCGCGAAGGAGGCGACCAGCATCACCTCGAACCACACGTAAAGGTTGAAGATGTCGCCGGTCAGGAACGCGCCATTCACCCCCGCCAGCAGCAGATGCAGCAGCGGGTAGTAGCCGAACTTCTCCGACATCTTGCCAATGCCGGAGAGCGAATAGATCGCCGTGGCGAACCCGATGATGCCGGTCAGCACCACCATGATCGCCGCCAGCATGTCGGACACCAGCACGATACCGAATGGCGCGGGCCAGGAGCCCATCTCCATCACCACGTGCCCGTGCTCCCAGGTATCCGCCAGCAGCCACACGCTGACGGCCAGCATCAGCCCGGTGCCGAGCACACCGAGGGCCCGCTGCGCGAAGTGCGAACGCCACAACATCACCGACAACGCACCGACCAGCAGCGGCACGATGATCGGGAGGGCCACGGACATCATCATCGATCGGTGTCCTTCATCTGGTCCATGTCATCGGCCTGCACCACTTCGTAGGCGCGGTGGATCAGTACCACGGCGAACGCCAGCACCCCGAAACCGATCACGATCGCCGTCAGCACCACGGCCTGCGCCAGGGGATCGGCCGCGACCCCCTCGGGCACCGTGTCCCCGGGGGAGATCAGTGGCGGCGCGCCCGATGTCATGCCGGCGACGGTAAAGATCAGCAGGTTGGCGGCATTCGACAGCAGCACCAGGCCGATCACCAGCTTCACGATCGAGCGGCGCAGCATCATGTAGATGGCCGCGGCATAGAGACCGCCGACCACGAAGGCCATGACGACTTCCATTAGTCCTCCGCCTCCGCGAGGTTGAGCATGATGGTCAACACCGAGCCGATGACCACCAGGTACACCCCGATATCGAAGATCAGCACGGTCGAGAGCTTCATCTCGCCGAAGATCGGCGCAGTGAACTCCCACCACTGGGCAGTAAAGAAGGCCTGCCCGCGAAACACGCCGGGAATGGCACTGATCACCGCCAGCACCATGCCGGCACCCAGAAGATCCCGAGGGTCCACCCGCAGCACCTTGCGTGCCGACTCGGTATCCATCGAAAACAGGTACAGCAGGATCGCCGCCGCCGCGACCAGCCCACCAATGAAACCGCCGCCCGGCTCGTCGTGCCCGCGCAACAGCAGGAACACGGAAAACAGCAGCAGCAGCGGCAGCAGGAAATGTCCCGCGGTGCGCAGGATCAGGGAATGCATGTTCATCGGCGGTCCTCCGCGCGGAAACGAAGCATCGCGTACACCCCGATCGCCGCCAGCGCCAGCACGAAGATTTCGCCCAGGGTATCCAGTGCACGGAAGTCCACCAGCACCACGTTAACGATGTTGCGGCCGTAACCGGACGGCACCGACTCGTCGATGAAGTACTGCGAGATGGAGTCGAACAGCCGCGCATCCACGGTGCTCAGGATCAGCAGCGTGATCATGCCGCCCATCACCAACGCAATGCCGGCGTCACGCAGGCGCAGCGCGGTGGACGACAGGTTCAGGAAGCCCGGCAGTCGGAACAGCACCAGCACCAGCAGGATCACGGTCAGGGTCTCGACCAGCACCTGGGTGATGCCGACATCCGCCGCACTGTAGAGCACGTAGACCAGCGCCACGGTGAAGCCCAGCGAGCCCAGGGCCGCCACCGCGCCCAGTCGCGAGCGGGTCAGCACCGCGAACAGCATGGAGGCCACCAGGACCGCCAGGATGGCGATCTCGTGGACCTTCAGGCGCTCGAGATTCAGCGACCCGACGCCGACCTCGAACAGCTGGGCGGTGACCCCGACCAGACCCGCGGTCACCACGACGATCACGATCACGTAATAGCGCAGATAGCCGTTCTGCAGCACTCGGGTCTGCCATTCGGACAGCCACACCAGGCCGTCCATCATCTTGAAATAGCCCTTCTCCGGGCCGTATTCGGCGGCACGATCGACCCAGGCCAGCGCGCGGCGCGCCTGTTCCCAGCGCCAGTAGAGAACCCCACCGGCCAACAGGCTGAAGGCGGAGATCGCCAGCGGCCAGTTCAGGCCGTGCCACAGCGACAGATAGCCGTCCACCGGCGCGCCCTGCACGCTGGCCGCCGCCTCGTTGATCAGGCCCTCGTCGGCCAGCCCCGGCCCCAGGCCGAAGATCAGGCCCAGGCTGGCGAGCACCGCGGGGCCGGCCAGCATGGCCACCGGGGCGTCATGCTGCGGGGTCTTGGGCGTGTCCGTCTTCGGCCCGAACCACGGCCGGATGCCGACAATCGCGGCGACCGCCACCCCGAGGATCGCGGTCAGCACCGCCAGCAGGGTCAGGATGCCGACCAACCCCGGGGCCCCAAGCACCGACTCCAGCATCAGCTCCTTGGCGACAAAGCCGAACAGCGGGATCACGCCCCCCAGCGACAGTGCCGCGAGGATCGTAAATGCCGCCGTCACCGGCAGCGTGCTGCGCAGTCCGCCGGTCTGCAGGAAGTCCTTGGCGCCGGCCTCGTGATCCAGGATGCCCGCGACCATGAACAGCGCGCCCTTGTACAGGGAATGCGCCAGCAGGAAGGCCATCGCCGCCATGAGAGCGGTTTCGGTGCCAATACCGATCAACATGGTCAGGGTGCCCAGCGCCATCACCGTGGAATACGCCAGCACCTTTTTCACGCCCGTGGAGCGGTAGGCCAGGAACACGCCGGTGAACATGGTCACCGAGCCGACCAACACCAGCGTGGTGAACCAGACATCCGTGCCACCCAGCGAGGGATTCAGGCGCGCCAGCAGGTAGATGCCGGCCTTTACCATAGTGGCCGAGTGCAGGTAGGCGGAGACCGGCGTGGGCGCCGCCATCGCGCGCGGCAGCCAGAAATGGAACGGGACCTGTGCCGACTTCGTGAAGGCCCCGAGCAGGATCAGGAACAACAGCGGCAGATACAGCGCATGCTCGCGCACCACATCGCCGTTGGAGAGGATCTCGGAGATCTCGTAGGAGCCGCCGGCCATCGCCAGCATGATGACGCCGGCGAGCATCGCCAGGCCGCCGCCGACGGTTACGAACAGACCCTGGAGCGCGTACTTGCGGGCGTCCGCGTTCTCGTGGTTGTAGCCGATCAGCAAGTAGGACGTGATGCTGGTCAGCTCCCAGAACACGAACATCGCGATCAGGTTATCCGCCAGCACCAGCCCGAGCATGGACCCCATGAAAGCCAGCAGAATCACGTAGAAGCGCCCGAGATCGCGATCCTTCTCGAGGTAGCGCCCGGCGTAGGTGACGATGAAGAAACCGATACCCGAGATCAGCAACGCAAACAGCAGTGACAGGCCGTCCACCAAGAACGAGAGCTGGATATCCAGCCCCGGCAGCCAGGGCCAGGCCAGCACGATGGATTCGCCGCTGGAAACCGCCGGCAGGAAGCTCAGGAAATAGACGAACAGCCCGGCCGGCAACAGGCCCAGCACCCAGCCACTGGTGCGGCCGGTCAGGCGGTGGATCGTGGGCGCAAACGCCGCCACCAGGAACGTTGACAGAATTGCGTACAGCATCCGGTCAGCTCAGTCCTTTCAGTTCCGGGCCAAGGCACGCGGCCGCGACCGCGACCGCGCATGTGAGGGTCCTTCCGATCCTGACGGGGCAAGCCGCTCAAGGCACCCCAGGGTCAAATCGGTCGCGGAAGCCTACCGACTCGGCCGAGGCCGCGCAAGAAACGTGACGTTCCTCGCGCAAGCCCCGAAAGACACGCTGACAGCGGCCGATTCAGACGAGAAGAACCGGTCTCAGGAAAGCGCCGATCAAGACCCCGGTATCAGCTCCATTCACTGCGACGGCGTCGGGCGGGAATCCGCGTAAGCACGATCCCGAGGATCACCGAACCGACCGTGACCAGTGCCCCGGTCATAAACCACTTGCGCTGACTGTCCGCCTGCATCACCTCGACCTGACGGCGATACTCGTCGGCGGAGTCGCGGGCATCGATCAGGTTCTCTTCCAGGCGGCGATTCTCGCGCTGGATTTCCTGCGGCCGCGAGGCGATATCACGCAGCTCTTCCAGCTCGGTTTCCATCTCCGCGAGCTGTGCCTGCAGTTCGTCACGTTCCGCGGTCAACGCATTGCGCCGATCCAGCAGTTCCGCGATCCGGCCCTCCTGGTCATCTGCCCCAGAGCGGATCTCGGCCAGCTCGGCCTCGACTTCGGCCAGGCGCTCGCGCGAATGCGGCTCGTCCTGCAGGTAGCGGGTCAGGATCCAGGCCTCGTTGCCGCTGGGCAGCCGCACCCGGCTCCAGCCGTCACCGGACTGCTCCATCACGGCCACGGGCTGTCCGGCACGTACTGCGCTAACGATCCGGTTCTGGTTCGACGGACCACCACGCACGCCGACCTCCAGTTCCTCGCTGATATACCGGGTCTGCTGAGCGGCGGCGCCGCTCCAGGCCACCATCAGCAATCCGCCCAGAACCAGCACCATCACCCGCATCGGCCACCCATTCGTCGTCATGTCTTCTGCCATCTCTTGATTCGTCAGGGATCAACGGCGCTGCATTCTACAGCGGTATCCGCGCAGCGCGTGCCAGGCCGCGCCAGGGGTTGATCGAGTTCACATAACGCTTGCCGCGAGCCTTACAAGAACTGCTCGCGCACCACCCGCGACGGAAACGTGAGCAGGTCAAACGCCATTGGCGCCAGTCGACGGATCTGCGCCGCCGTCACCGCCAGCAGGTACAGGACCCCGGCCAGCACGGCGAGCAGCAAGCTCAGAAGTCCACCCAGCATCACTCGGGTCGCCTGCAGGACGCCCACCAGCCAGATCGGTGCCAACGCCACGATCAGCGGGATCACCAGCCCCAGGATCGCCCCCACCGACTGTTCGAACAGATCCAGCGTCACCGGGGGTGCCTCGCCCCCTGCCAGCAGGGTATCCACCATTTCCTGGCGATAAGCCACCCACTCCAGGTGAAAACCGCCAAACCCGGAGACCAGCGCCAGTGCGGCCAATGCCACCGCAGCCACCACCACCAGGGCGCGGCGCACGCCCTCGCTGCCGTCCATCAGGGATTGTGGCAAGAGCCGCGAGACACCGCGCGCCTCGGCCAGCAGCCAGCCACAGACCGCGGCCGCCCCCAACAGGATCACGACCACCAGATCCGGGAAGGCGACGCCGCCGGCCTCCATGGACGCCGGAAATTGCGAGCCCAGGGCCGGGTCGAACAGGCGCTGGTACACGATCACTGCGACCGCCGTCAGCGCCAGTCCGGCTGCGCCCAGCAGCCACTGGCTACCCGCCTGGGCATACGCCGGCCACTGTCGGTGCGCCGGATGGTCACGGCTCTCGCAACGAGTCAAACCGTTGTCGAGACGTTCCCCCTGGCGCTGCAGGTCCGCCAGTCGCCGGTGAACTTGCTCCAGGCGCCCGGTCAGCTCGTGCAACGGGGCCTCCATGCGGCGGCGCGCCGACAACAGGCCACGGGCCATCTGGCGGTGCTCCTCCATACCCAGGCGAGCGATGCGCAGCACCGTCTCCTGCATGTCCTGCGCCAGACGCTGCCCCTGCGGGCTCTCGCCGACGGGCGTGCTCACCAGCGCCTCCAGCCGGCTGACCCAGCCCGGGTCGGCGGACAAGCGCCCCTCGTCGCGGGCGTAGGCGTCCTCCAGCTGGCGCAGCGTCTCGTGGACCTGCTGGCGCAGATCGGGGATCTCGGCCAGATCATGGCCCACCAGCCGAGCGTAGCGTCGCTCCAGGGCATGCACCGCGACATGCACGCGCTCCGCCTCCAGCCTCGCCAGATGCGCCTGGTGCCAGCGCTGAGCCGCATCGCGCAGATGCAGCACCTGGCGCCGCAGGGCACAGACCAGCCGCGTAATCCCACCCGTCAGGCCCACCAGCAATCGCCGCAGCGGCCGTCGCGCCAGATCGAGCACGATAATCGCGACAACAACCCCCACTACCCACAGCATTACAGTGACCGCCACGACGACCCCTTGCTTATTGTTTTACGGCATGGTCGGTGCCCGCACCCTCCAGCGCAACTCGGACCTCCGCCTTCGCGCTCCGATTATGTCGCAACGCCTCCACGCCTGCCGGCGCCCGGAAGGATCCGTACTCAAGTTTGCGGCGCCCGCGCCGATATCCGGATTAAATCCCCGGAGACTTCGCGATGCTCAGCCTCGACCTCCTGCCGGCACCCGCCCCGGCCCGCACCGAGAACCCCGCCTGGCTGGATGCCGGGTTCACCGCCGGCTGGCTCCCGGCCTTCCGCGACCGCCGCACCGGCGAGGTCCATGCGAGCCATCTGGATGACGGGCGCCTGGCCTGCACGCACATCCTGGATACCGTGCCCGCGCCCTGGGTCTCCGAACGCGACGGCAAGGGGCGCCCGACGGCCCTGACCGCCGACATCCAGGCCGGCTACCTGCGCGGCGATCGCTTCTTCACCCTCGCGGAACTGCTACGGTATCCATCCGACGCCTGACGACCGGCCCGTCAGCGCCACCACGCCCGCCGCAATTGCTTTTGCGCGCGGGTTTCGGTCCAATACCGGCCTTTTCCCCGAGCGGCGCTCCCATGCAGAAGAATCAGTACGATCGCGACGAACTCCTGGCCTGCGGCTACGGCGACATGTTCGGCCCCGGCAACGCCCAGTTGCCGGTCCCCAACATGCTGATGATGGACCGCGTCCTGGAGATCAACAGCGACGGCGGCCAGTACGGCAAGGGCGAGATGATCGCCGAACTGGATATCAACCCCGACCTCTGGTTCTTTGCCTGCCACTTCCCGGGTGACCCGGTCATGCCCGGCTGCCTCGGCCTCGACGCGATGTGGCAGCTGGTCGGCTTCTACCTGGCCTGGCTCGGCAACCCGGGACGCGGCCGCGCCCTGGGCGTGGGCGAGGTCAAGTTCACCGGCCAGGTCCTGCCCACCGCGAAGAAGGTCACCTACCACATCGACATGAAACGGGTGATCTCGCGCAAGCTGGTCCTCGGCATCGGCGACGGCATCGTCAAGGTCGACGGCCGCCCGATCTACGAAGCCCACGACCTCCGCGTCGGCCTGTTCACCTCCACCGAAAACTTCTAGCCCCACCGGATTCCGCCATCGCCTGCCTGGTGGAGGCTGGCCCTGGTTCGTCGTTCGGTGTTTACGGCGACTTCGGTCCGCCGCCTGCCGGTTGCTGACTGGCCCCGGTTCATCGTCTGGCGTTTACGGTGGCTTCGGTCCGCCACCTGCACGGTGGTGGCTGGCCTGGGTTCAGCGTTCAGTGTTTACGGTGGCTTCGTCCGGCCGCCGGCCAGGCGCTGACTCGCCAGCGCGCCGCGAGGCACTTCTTTGCTCGTGCAAAGAAGTGCCCAAGAAACACGCCCGACTGCCGCGACCCCGGCCTGCTGCGCGGGCCGGGGTTTCCCTCGCTCCGAGGCTTTTCGCGGGCGGCGCTGAACTCGCTGTGCCTGCGGCTCCGATCAGACATCCAGCGCCCCGTGTCTATTTTGAATCGTCCCGCGAAAACCCTCTCCACTCGGCGCGACGACAACGGGGAGGTAGGTCAAAACAACAGCCGTTCCAACGATGTAGCTAGTGGATGAGGGCTAGGTCTTCGAGCATCTTCGGCACGCTCGGCCTGCGGCCGTTGCGTGCCGCGCTCGCATAGCGCGTGCCAAGGCTTTCGTAGGATGCCGATGAGCGCAGCGAATCGCATCAGGGTTTCGCACGGCGTGGAGAACGGTGCGTTTCGCTGCGCGCTCAACCGCACCCTACGGGACGGGGGCTAGCGGCCGGGGTCCGGATACCGTCTGTTTTGACCTTCTCCTCCCGTATGGAGCCCCTTGCGGAAGGGTGCTCGGGCCGGGAGAAGGCGCTGGATGTCTGAGCGAAGCCGAAGGCGCAGCGAGTTCAGCGCCGCCGGCCCGAGGGCCCTGGAGCAAGGTTCCCGGGCGGAATCCGGGTGCCCTTCTTTGGGCACTTTCTTGGGCAAGCAAGAAAGTGCCTCGGGGCGCGCTGGCGAGTCAGCGCCTGGCAGGCGGCCCGACGAAGCCACCGTAAACACCAGATGACGAACCGGGGCCAGCCAATCGGCTCGAGAGCCTGCAACAGTAGCCGGTCGATCAGTCCTTTCCGGGCGCCCCGCCAAATGCATCGCGCAACCAGCCGCGCAGGGCATCGAAGCCATGTTCCGCCCGCTCCGAAGGCGGCTGCATGCCCGGCACGAAGCCGCGCGCCCGGAACGGCTCCAGTAATTCCGGATCGCCCGAGATCACGTGGACCGGTACCGCCCAGCTCGCGTCCTGACCGGTAATCAGCGCAGCCGCCGGGTGATCGCCCAGCATGAAGAACAGCGTTTCCTCATCGGCAAACCGGGCGGCGTAGGCCCCGGTCACCTCCAGCGAGTAGCGCACCGACTCCGCGTAGTACTCGCGCACGCGACCAAAGTCCCGCCACAGCGTCTCCGGCGCGGGCCCCTGGTCGGCCCACTGGTCAAAGATCGCGCCATCCCCGATCGCATCCCAGTCCTCCAGCACCGGCAGGATCGGCGTCCAGGGCGCATGCGAACTGACCAGCGCCAGCATCGCGAACACCGGGTCTTCCGACGTCGCGCGCACCTCGCGGTCGAAGAACGACCAGGTGTACTGGTCCGGCATCGTTACCCAGAAGAATGGCGGCCCGGCGTAGTCGAAGTCGTGCTTGCCCACCATCCGGTCCCAGCCGAACCACCGGCCCTCCGGCCAGTCAAGCTGGATCGCCGGCGCGAGCATGGCCGTGCGGTGGCCGGTCGTCTGGAAATCCTGCACCAGGGTATCGCGGGGCTCGGCCTGCAACGCGTCGTAGTGCCCGGCGTAGCGCACCTGCAGACCCGACAGCAGCGAGGCCTGCGCCAGCCAGGATTGCCCGCCGGCGATCGGCGCCTCCAGCACGCCGGTCACCACGTGCAGGCCCGCGGCGTCGAGATCGTCGCCGATCGACTCGAGTCCCGGCACGATCACGGGCGCATAGCGCTCGTCGAAAACGGCGGAGACGCCATAGGACTCCACCAGGCCCAGAATCACGTCGACCCCGGCAAGTCCCGGCAGCGGTTGTGCCCCGGCCTGCTCACGGCTTTGCTGCAGCCGCGCACGAAAGGCCCGGTTCTCCGCGATGGCGGCCTGCCCCGCCGCGATCTGCTGCTGCACCATCCCAGCCGCCGGCGCGACCGTTCCGGCGGGCGCCACGTCGCGCATGCCGGCGGCCGTACCCACCAGGCCAAGCGCCAGCAGCCCAACGGCAAGGGGCAGCGGCACCCGCCGCGCGCCTGCGGCACGGCTGCCCAGCGCATACAGCCCCCGAGCCGCTCCCCAGATCACCACGACCAGCCCGGCGATCAGGACGATGCCCAGCAACACGGTGGCCACCCAGCCGAGATTCCCGGTCACCAACTGGTACACCGCATCCAGCAGTATCCAGTCCTGGATCAGGTTGAGCGGCCGGTTCAGACTGGCCCGGGTCAGGGCATCGAACAACGCCAACACCACCAGCGCCAGTAGGAGCCCGCCCGCCAGCCACGCCAACCCCCGCGCCAGCCGGCCCGACGGCAGAAGCGCGAACAGGCCCACCAGCAGCACGGCCTCCCAGGCCAACCAGTACGGTGCAAGCCCCGCGTAGCGCGGGAGTTCCAGACCCAGCAGCACCGCATTCAGCGCAACAAAGGTCAGCAGCAATCGCAGCATCGGCGCCCCGGAATCAGCGCCGAGCCGAAC
Organism: Thioalkalivibrio sp. AKL6; assembly: GCF_000376905.1. Taxonomy (NCBI): domain Bacteria; kingdom Pseudomonadati; phylum Pseudomonadota; class Gammaproteobacteria; order Chromatiales; family Ectothiorhodospiraceae; genus Thioalkalivibrio; species Thioalkalivibrio sp. AKL6. The sequence goes on from NZ_AQXS01000011.1 coordinate 171,175, forward strand.
CGAAGGTCATTCGCTGCATCACGCCATCCCGACGCACGCGCCAGTGGAACAGCGCCACCGCAATATGGCCGAGCGCCAGGATCAGGATGGCCATCCCCAGCGCCTGGTGCCAGCCGAACAGGATCTCCGAAAGGGCTTCGTTTTCCGGGAACAAGCCCGGCAGGATCAACGGCCCCAGCTGGACCGGATAGCCCCCGGCCGCGGTCGCCCACCACCCGATCACCGGCATCACGATCAGCAGGACATAGAGCAGCCCGTGCACCACCTCCGAGCCAATCCGCTGCCAACGGGCGAGTGCCACCGCGTAGGGCGGCTTGCCATGACGCAGCCGCAGCCCGATGCGCACCAGCATCAGTGCCAGAATCAGCACCCCGAAGCTCTTGTGCCAGGTGTAAATGGTGTTGGTCGCATCCTCGCCGAAGCGCGCCTGCAACCCTTCGAAACCGAACCAGCCAATCGTCCCGCCGAGACTCAGCGCGCCCAGCACCAATACCGCCACCAGCCAGTGCACCACCCGCTGGCCCCGACTGTAGCGCGGCCAGGCACCGGAATCGTTGGTTGTTTGCATGTCGAAGACCTCCTCGTCGCTTCCTTCCCAGCGTAGCAGTCCGCTGCGACTGCGGAATGCCGCAAGTATCCCCAAGGCTGTTATCCGAATGGTCGTGTCGTGACGGTTCCACGCTAACCTTGCAAGGATGAACCACACACCCCGTCCCGCGCCTTTTCGACCTCAAGCGTTCGAACCCGGCGGTATCCGCTGCCTGACCTTCGACCTGGACGACACGCTGTGGCCGGTGATGCCGGTCATCCACCACGCCGAGGCGCGCTTCTATGCCTGGCTGCGCGAACAGGCGCCCGAGGTGTGCGAGCGCTTCGGGCCCGAAGCCCTGATCCAGGCGCGCACGGCCTTCATGCGCGCGGCCCCCGACCACGAGCGCCACGACCTGACCCGCCTGCGCAAGCGCTGGCTGCGGGAACTGGCCGAAACCTGTGGCTGCTGCCCGGAGCGTCTGTCGGGTGAAGGCTTCCAGGTGTTCTGGGAGGCGCGCAACGAGGTCACGCCCTATCCCGAGGCCCAGAATGTGCTGGCAACCCTGGCACGCCACTTCCGCCTGGGCGCGATCAGTAACGGTAACGCGGATGTCTTTCGCACGCCCCTGGGCCGACACTTCGATTTCGCCATCGCCGCCGGGGAGGCCGGGGCCGCCAAGCCCGATCCACGCATCTTCCACCAGGCCCGCGAACAGGCGGGCGTAACGCCGGACGCCATCCTGCACGTCGGGGACGACAGCACCGCGGACGTCCTGGGGGCACTACAGGCCGGATTCCGCGCCGCCTGGTTCAACCCCGACTCGCTCCCCTGGGAACACGGTCACCCCCGCCCCTGCCTGACCCTCGGCCGCCTCGGCCAGCTGCCCCGGCAACTCGGCATGGAAGCCTGAGCCAACCCGGCCACGGTCCGGGATTGGCTTTGGTCCGCGATTCTTCCAAACTGCGCCCATGATCCCGACCGCCTCCCCGCGTCCATGAAGCTCCTGTGCGTGGGCGACATCCATCTGGGCCGACAGCCGTCCCGCATCCCGCCCGCAGTGGACGAGGCGCTCGGCATCGCAAACCTCGGCCCGGCCGCTGCGTGGCGCCGCAGCGTCGACTACGCCGTGGAACAGGGCATCGACGCGGTGCTGCTGGCCGGCGACGTGGTCGAACAGGAGGACGACTTCTACGAGGCCTACCGCGACCTGAGGGCGGGTGTCGAGCGCCTGACCGAGGCGGGCATCCGGGTACTCGGCGTCGCCGGCAACCATGACGTCCAGGTCCTGCCACGGCTGGCCGAATCCCTGCCGGCCTTCGAGCTGCTGGGGGCCGGCGGGCAGTGGGAAACCCGCGAGCTGCGCGGCCATGATGATCAGCGCCTACGGATTGCGGGCTGGTCGTTCCCCGAAGCGCGCGTAACCACCAGTCCGCTGGAAGGCGGTTTTCCCGCCCCCACAGACTGCGCCACCCTCGGGCTCCTGCACTGCGATCGTGACCAGTCCCGCAGCCCGCACGCCCCCGTGCGCAGCAGCGACCTGGAGGCCGCCCCGGTCGAGGCCTGGCTGCTGGGCCACATCCACCGCCCCGATCCGCTCGCCGCGCCCCGACCGATGGGCTATCTGGGCTCCCTGAGCGGCATGGATCCGGGCGAACCCGGCCGCCATGGCCCCTGGTGTCTCGAGATCACCCCGGGCGGCGACCTCGCGATCGAGCAGATTCCATTGGCACCGCTGTCCTGGCATACCCTCGAGATCGCCGTGGATGGCCTGCAGCAAGCGGCCGATATCCACCGCCGGGTGACCGAGGCACTGGGAGCCCTCCATGCCGAGCTGGAGACCTGGAGCCACAGGCCTGCGGCCGTCGGCTGCCGTCTGCGCTTGACCGGACGCAGCGATCAACGCCATGCGCTGGAGCGCAGCCTGTACGCCGACGACCCGCGCGCCACCCCGCAGGACCTCGGCGGCCGTTTGTATTTCGTCCATGACTGGCGCCTGGAGGCCCTGCCCGCCCTGGACCTGGCGGAACTCGCCGCGGGCAGCGATCCCGCCGCATTGCTGGCCCGCAAGCTCCAGTTGCTGCAAGGCCCGGACCACGCGGCCCGCCGCGAACTCCTGGAGAAGGCCCGGGGTCCGCTCGCCCAGGTGATTCATGACCCGCGTTATCGCGCCCTCGCCCCGGAGAGTCCGGATGACGAGGCGATCGCCCGCCACCTGGAAGCGGCCGCCCTGCACGCCCTTGACCGGCTGCTGCTCCAGCGCGAGAGCGAAGCGTGAGGGCCGCATGAGACTGGACTCACTGGATATCGTCCGTCTGCCGGGCATCCATCCGGGGTTCCGCCTGGATGCCCTGGGGCCCGGCGTGAACGTGGCCATCGGGCCCAACGCGTCCGGAAAATCGAGCCTGGTGCGCGCCTTGCGAGCCGCCCTGTATGCCCAGGAACTGCGCCAGACCGGGGTCCACATCGAGGCGACCTTCGTCGATGCCCAGGGCCGGTTGCAGGCCCATCGGCTGGGGACCGACTTGTCCTGGTCCCGCAATGGCGAACGCGTCGAGGCGCCCCCACTGCCGGATCATCGCTTCATCGACTGCTACACCCTGCGCATCGAGGACCTGCTGAACGCCGACCACGGCACCGAGCAGGAGATCGGCCTGCGCCTGGCCCGCGAACTGGCCGGTGGCTACGACCTGCCCGCCCTGCGCGACGATCCCGCGCTGGCCCTGAAGACGACCCACGCCCGTAGCGAGTCCCAGGCGCTGACGGCCGCGGAACAGGAACTGCGCGAACGCCGCCAGCAGCAACGCGGCCTGCAGCACGACGAACAGCGCCTGACCGACCTGCAGGCGCAACGCCAGCAGACCCAGCGCGCCGCCCACGAGGCCGATCAGTACGCACGCGCCCTGGACCTGCTGGGGGCGCGCCGCGAACACCGGGATCTGGAGACCCGGATGGCGGCCTTGCCTCCCGGTCTGGACCGGCTCCGCGGCGACGAACTGCAACGCCTCGCCCCGCTCCAGGACGAGATGCGGCGCCTGGAACACGAACAACAACAGGCCCGTGAACGCGAGGAGGACGCCCGCCAGCGCCGCGAGGGAGCCGGACTGGCGGACCCCGAGCTGGATGCGGATCGCGTGGACGATCAACGCCCCGTGGTTCGCAGGCTGCTGGAGCTGGAGAGGGGGCTGGAACAGGCGACAAGGGAGCTGCACGCGGCCCAGGCGACACTGCACCAGGCAACCGAAGAGCTGGGGGGCACGCCAGAGGCGGCTCCGGCCCTGGACCCCGCCACGCTCCACTCGGTGGAACAGTCCCTGGAGACCCTGCGTGGGCTGCAGGCCGGCATCGCGCAACGGGAAGACGAACTCGCCTCCCTGCCTCCGACCGAGGACACCCTGCCCACCCCCGACACACTGCGCCGCGGCCGCGACGAGCTGCTGCACTGGCTGGGTTCTCCGCGTCCCACTCCCTGGACCGGCCTGCGCCGGGTCGCCGCCGGGGTCGCCCTGCTCGCGGCCGGCGGCGCCATTGGCGCCGCGACGGTGCTGGTACACCCCGCCTTCGCCGTACTCGCGCTCCCGGTCGCCTGGGGCGCCTACATCGCCGGTCGTCGCCCGGCGCCCGACAGCATCCCGCGCGAGGCCGCGGAGGCACGTTTCCGCGATACCGGTCTGGCGCTACCCACGGAATGGGCGGCCGACGCGGTCCGCGAGCGGCTGACCCACCTGGAGCGCGAACTTGAAACTGCGGAGGGCGCGCGGCGAACGGCGGAGCGCCGCGCTCAACTCGAACGGGAACTGCAAGAGCGGCGCGCCGCCCGCGACCGGGAAGAGGGGCGCCTGAAGGACATTGCCCGGCAGGTCGGCTTCGACCCCGGCTGCATGGATGCCTCGCTGCAGCGCTGGATCCACCTGACCGCGAACCATGACCGGGCCCGCCAGGCCGTGAACACGGCCCGGGCGGAGCAGGAACGCCTGACAGCCGATCGGGAGGCGACCCGGGCACCCGTCATGGCCTTTCTCACCCAGTATGCCGTGGCCCCTCCGGACCCCGACCCTTCGGCGGATGCCCTGGCCCAGCGGCTGGACCGTCTCGCGGCCCGGCTGCAGACGCGGGACACCGCGCAGCGGGAGGAGAAGGCCGCCCAGCGCGAACTCGAACGCCTGCAAGCCGACGCGAACCGCACGCGGGAGCAGATCGCCGCCCTGTACGCAGCGGCCGGCCTGGAGAATGACGATGAAGCGACCCTGCGCGAGAGGCTGCGCCTGTGGCCCGCCTGGCAGGAGCTAAGCGAGCAACTGGGTAATGTGCGCGAACGCGAACGCGAACGCCGCCGCCACCTCGAGGACCGCCCGGACTTGCTGGAGGCGGTCGAGGCCGATGCCGCGGAACCCCTGGAATCACAACTTCAGACCCTGCGTGACCAGGCGGGGGAACGCGACCGGCTTAGCGAGGAGATCGCCCGCATCGAAGCGGCCATCGACCGCGCCGGCCATGAACGCCAGCTGGAAACCGCCCGCGCCCGCCGCGAACTCGCCCGCGACGCCCTGACCCAGCGACTCGACCAGGCCCTGTTCGCCACGGCCGGAAACTTCCTGCTGGACCAGGTGGAGATGGAACACGAACAGGCGGTGCAGCCCGCCGCCCTGCGCCAGGCCCGCGAGTGGTTCCGGCGCTTCACACGGCATCACTACGAACTTCAGTTCTCGCCCCATGCCTCGGCCCGGTTCAGCGCCCGCGAGACCACCAGCGGGGCCACCCGCTCGCTCAGCGAACTCTCCAGCGGGACGCGGATGCAGCTTCTGCTCGCCGTACGCATCGCCTTTGCGCTGGAGGCCGAACGCGGGCGCAGCGCGCTCCCGCTCATCCTCGACGAGGCACTGGGCACGGCGGACCCGGACCGCTTCCGGGCGGTGGCCGAAAGCCTGCAGGCACTGGCCCACGAGGCCGGCCGCCAGGTCTTCTACCTGACCGCCCAGCCCGAGGACGCGCGTTACTGGCAGGCACAGGAGTCCAGCGTCGAGATCATTGACCTGGCCGCACGCCGCTGGGGACAGCAAGCGCTGGGTAGCCACGAGCAGCTGAGCCTTCCGGAAACCGAAGCGGTACCCTCCCCCGGCAGCGACGCGCCCGAGGACTACGCCCAGCGGATTGGGGGCATCCCCCTGATCGACCCCTGGCAGGATCCGGCCGGTATCCATCTGTTTCACCTGCTGCGAGACCGTCTGGAACTGTTGCAGCGCCTGCTGGAGCTGGGGGTGGATCGCCTGGGCGCGCTGGAATCCCTGCTACAAGGCCCCGCCGACTCCCTGCTGGAACCCCCGGAATGCCAGACGCTCCAGGCCCGTAGTGAGGCCGCCCGCGCCTGGACTCGCGCCTGGCGCCAGGGTCGCGGCCGCCCGGTAGACCGCGAGGCCCTGGAGGCCTCCGAGGCCGTCAGTGCGACCTTCATCGACGCCGTCTCCGACCTGGCGAACCAGCTGAACGGCAACGGCGAACAGCTCCTGCGCGAACTGGAGAACGGTACGGTCAAGCGCTTCCAGAGCAGTGCCCGCGAACGGCTGTCCGAATGGCTCACCGACAACGGCTATATCGACCCGAACACAATCCTGACCGAGACCGAGCTCGAACACCGCGTGATCGCGACCCTCAAACCGCACCACTCCACAGCGGAGCGGGCCATCAGCGAAGGCCAGGCCCTGGCCCGCGCCCTGCAAGGCGGCTTGCACCCGCCCGCCTGAACGGCACGGGGAAGGAAACGCCAGGTGCCTCGTTGCCCTTCTTCGTGCGCTCGCCCCCATGACAATGTTTCGGTGCTATTGTGGAGAGACAACGCTTCGTGACCCCGCCTCGCTGGCGACACCCCGATGGAGACCCTGCTGCCCTATGGCCAAACCGAACTACCAATACGAAAAGCGCCAGCGCGAGCTGAAGAAAGCCGCCAAGCAAGAAGAAAAACGCCAGCAGAAACGGGCACGCAATCAGCCGGATGATCCGTCCGGCGCCCCAGAGGACCCACCCCATGAAGACCATGGATCGTAAGCGCGACAGCAAGAAGAAGGCCGAAAAGACACTGATGGAGAAACGCACCGCCAAGGCGGAGAAGCGCAAACCCAAGATCTTTCTGCCCTGACCCAACCGTTTTGGAACGCACGACGCCGGCCTCCGGGGTTCCCCCCAGGTCGGCGTCTTTCGTTTCGCCAACCCCGTACGCGCTTATGAAAATCCCCAAGATCCTCCAGCCGCTGATCGAAGACGGCGTCATTGATACCGTCATCGGGCAGCTGCAAAGCGGCAAGGAGGCGAACATCTACCTCGTCCGCAGCGGGGATGCGACACGCTGTGCCAAGGCGTACAAGGAAGCCAAGCATCGCGGCTTCCACAAGCTGGCCGAGTATCAGGAAGGCCGCAAGGTCCGCGGCAGCCGCGATGCACGGGCCATGGCCCGACGTGGGCGTCACGGCCGCGAGGTCGAGGAGACGCAGTGGAAGAACGCCGAGGTCGAGGCGCTCTACCGCCTTGCCGACGCGGGCGTTCGAGTGCCCGTCCCCTACGGCGTATTCGACCGCGTCCTGCTGATGGAACTGGTGCTGGACGCCGACGGCAACACCGCGCCCCAGCTGCACGAAGTCGAGCTGGACCCCGAGACAGCACGCGAGTGGTTCGCATTCATGATCCGCCAGATCCAGCGCATGCTGTGCGCCGGCCTGATCCATGGCGACCTGTCCGAGTACAACGTGCTGGTGGACGCGCACGGACCCGTCATCATCGACCTCCCCCAGGCCGTCAACGCCGCCGGCAACAACAGCGCATTCCGCATGCTGCAGCGGGACGTGAACAATATGCGCACAACCTTCGGCCGCGTGGACCCCACGCTGCTGGAGACGCAGTACGCCCACGAGATGTGGGACCTGTTCGCCAACGGTGACCTGACTCCGGAAACACCCCTGACCGGGCACTTCGTGCACAGCGAAGAGACCCCCGACGTGGATGGGGTGCTCGACGAGATCGAGGATGCGCGACTGGAGCACGAGGCCTTGCTGGCCACCCTCGACCCAACCCACCCCGACAACCAGTAGGCGGCTGTCCGAGCGATTCTACCGAGCCTGGTCAGGATCGAAGCTCTTTGGCGGGGGCGCTTCGCCTGCAAGCAGGCTCCTACGAGGGCAAGACCCGGTAGGAGCCTGCTTGCAGGCGAACCAACGGCGGCTCGGAAGCGCTCAGGGGGCCCTCTGGCCCGCGAAGGATGGGGCTAGTCAGAAGTCCGGTCGCGCGTTAAACGCGGGCCGTGCCGGAGAGAAAGGCCTCCACACGATCCAGGTCCTCCGGCGTGTCCACGCCCGGGGGATGGGCCTCGGTCCTCCTCCCCACCTGTATCCAGGCGCCCATTGCCAGAGCCCGCAGCTGTTCCAGTTGCTCGAGCTGTTCCAACGCGGCGGGTGGTTCGGCACTCATGCGGCGCAGGAACCCGGCGCGATAGGCATACAGGCCCAGGTGGCGGGTCGCCTGCTCCACTGCGGGCGTCTGCCCGGCGCGATGAGCCTCGCGATCCCAGGGGATGGGGGCGCGGGAGAAATACAGGGCCCGGCCGTTGCGGTCGGTCACCAGCTTGACCTGGTTGGGGTCGGCCAAGTCCTGCGCGCAGCGGATCGGCACGCCCAGGGTAGCCATATCCGCCTGCGGGGTCTGCTCCAGGAGGGCCGCCAGGTCATCCAGCAACGGGCCTGGCGTCAGCGGCTCGTCGCCCTGCAGATTGACCACGATGGATTCGTCGCCCCAGCCCTCGGCCGCGGCGACCGCGGCGATGCGGTCGGTGCCCGAGGGGAGCGCGGGGTCGGTGAGGAAGGCCTCGGCCCCACACTGGCGCGCCACGTCGAGGATACGCTCGTCGTCCCCGGCGACGATCACCCGGCGCGCAGCGCTCTCCTGCGCCCGACTGATCACGTGGGCGATCAGCGGTCGCCCGGCCACCGCGGCCAGCGGCTTGTCCGGCAGGCGGCTGGAGGCCATGCGTGCCGGGATAACGACGACGAAGCCCGTCATGCGGCGACTCAGGCCTCGCGCCAGCGTTCCTTCTCGTCCTCGGAGAGGGCGCGCGCCTCATCCTCGAGCATCACCGGGATGTCATCGCGGATCGGGTAGGCGAGACCGGCGGAGACGGAGATCAGCTCCTGATTCTCGCGATCGTACTTGAGCGGACCCTTGGTAACCGGGCAGACCAGAATATCGAGCAGACGCTTGTCCATGCATTACCCCAGGTGTTTGAGCCGACTGACCGTCTCCAGGCGCGCGAGTAGCGCCGGCTCGAAAGTGGTTGGCAACCGGGCCGCGATTGGCCAGTACCAGTGATTATCCTGCGCAAACGACCGGCATTTTACGGCATCCTTCTCCGTCATCAGAACCGGCAACTCGTCATCGAAGCGGATCTGATGCGGCAGGAAACGATGGTGATCCGGAAACGGATGCCGAATGATACCGATCTTCGCCGCTTCCAGGGTGCGGAAGAAGCGCTCCGGATCCGCGATCCCGGCGATGGCGTGGGCATCGCGCCGGGCAAAGCGGTGGGGCTTGCGCGCCTCCTCCGCCCCGTCCACCCGCTGCAACCGACTGGACGGGACCAGTTCCATCGGGATCTCGCCGGGACCCGGCTCGCCACCGGTCACGATCACGAAATCGGCCCGCTCACGGGCCCGCTTCGGCTCCCGCAACGGCCCCGCCGGCAGACAAAGCCCATTGCCGAAGCGGCGTCTCCCGTCGACCATCAGGATAGTGATATCGCGAGGCAGGCGATGGTGCTGCATGCCATCGTCGGCGATCACCACATCCACACCCTGGTCGGTCAGGGCCCGCGCCCCGCGCACCCGGTCGCGATCCACCTGCACCGGGACGCCCGTGCGCCGGGCGATCAGCAACGGCTCGTCGCCCACCACCACCGGATCGGAATCGGCCGTCACCGCAATCCCGGCCACATCCCCACGCCCGCCATAGCCGCGACTGACAATGCCGGGGTGATAGCCAGCGGCGCGCAGGCGCTTGGCCAGCCACACCGTCATCGGTGTCTTCCCGCTGCCGCCCAGGGTCAGATTGCCCACCACGATCACCGCGCGCGCCGGGATGGAGATATCGCGCCGCGCCTGCTCCTGGCGCTGACGGTTCCACTCGGCAAGCCCGGCGTAGGCCAACGACAACGGGAACATCGCCGCGGCGAACGGCCCGCGCTGGCTCCACTGATCCCACAACCGGGCGCTCAGCCACGCCTGAAACGACCCCATGACTACCAGTCCCAGACCTGCTGCAGAACAGCATCGAAATTGGCATCCACCTGGCGCCGCTCGTCCCAGAAGCGCCGCCGCGCCGCATCCCCCTGCTGACGCCGCGCGGCCGGGTCGGCGCTCAACCGCTGCCAGGCCTCCAGTACCGCGGTGGGTTCGCCCAGCACCGGGCAGGGCAACGCCGCTGCCGGGGCCTCGCCCAGGCTCACCGCCGCCCCGCCGGCCAGGCCCTGCCACAAGGCCTGGCGATCCGAGGCCGCAAGATGCACCGCATGGGCGGCACTGGCCGCAGCGGCAAACCAGCGTCGGTCATCCAGATGCAGGATAGCCCCCGGCGCCAACGTCGAACGATCCCAGGCCGAGACCGCCAGATCCGCGCCGGGCAGCCCGGCCTCGGTCGCATTCCCGCGCAGGCTCGCGAGCAGGATATCGCTGCGCCCCCGGCCAGAGGCCTGCCAGGCCGCGTGCCAGGCGGGCCATTGCTCCGACGTGCCGTGCCACCACCACAGGCGCTCCACGTTACCCCCGACCAATGCGCGCAGGACCACGTCGGCCTGGGCCTCGACAAATCGCGCCTGCGGGTCGGCGGGCGCCAGTGCCGCTTCGAACGCGGCCTCCGGCCACGTAAGCGCCCCGGCCGGATCAACCGGCCAGTGGCGCACGACCGGAGGCACTGCCCGGGCAGGCGGCTCGGTATTGACCGCGATCACCGGGACCTCGGCCGCCTGCAGGAGGTTCACCGGGGCCTGACCGCCGGCCAGCAGGATGCCGTGGGGCTGAAAACGCTCGAGCACCCGGCGCACCACCCGCGGACGGTCACAGGGGCCATAGCCCACACCCACCTTGCGAAACGGCTGCATGTGTCGTTCAAAGAGCTCCGGGTAGTCCTGCTCGAAGGTCAGGACGATGCGTACATCCTGGCGCTTGTCGCGCACCGCGCCGAGCAGTTCGATCCCCAGGCGCACCTCCTCGGGCGTGCCGCCGGCCTTGATCCAGACCAGCCGCCCCCGCTCGTCGGGTGGCGTCAGGAAGCCCCGACGGGCCCGCGCACGGTTCCCCTCACCGCGACGATAATCGCGCCAGGTCGCGCCCCAGACCGCAAACCGCCGAGCGCCGTAACCTCCTGCATCACCCCGCATCCCCCACCTCCTCGCGGCAGGGGACGGCCGCGAGCACAGAGTCAGGCTCGACGTGCTGCGGGTGGTACGCCTCAGTCGTCATCGGCGGCATCACCCAAGGTGGCGATGGAGACCGAGGTGATACCCAGGCGGCCGACGACATCCAGCGCGCGCACCACCGACTGGTGGGTGGCATTCGCGTCCGCGCGGATCAGCACCGGGTCATCCTCGCGGCCCTCGCGGGCCTCGGAGAGCACCCGCTCCAGGGTCTCGGCGCGGCGGTTGATCAGTTCCTGGCCGTTGATGAAGTAGTTGCCGTTCGCGTCCACGATGATGTCGATCCACGCGCGCTCCACGGCCTCGGCCTCGCGGTCGGCCGAGGGCAGGGTCAGCTCGATGTCCGCGTGCTGATCGAAGGTGGTGGAGACCATGAAGAAGATCAGCAGCAGGAACACCACATCGATCAACGGCGTCAGATTGACGCCGGGCTCTTCCTGCCGGCTTGGCGTACGGAAGTTCACGCCTTGGCCCCGCCCTCGACCGCACCGGCCTCGCGTTCGCCATGGATCACCTCGACCAGCTTGGTGGCCTCCTGCTCCATCTCCAGCACCAGTTCGTCAATGTGGCCACGGAAGTAGCGATGAAAGGCCAGCGCCGGGATGGCCACGCCGATCCCGGTCGCGGTGGTAATCAGGGCCTGCGAGATACCACCGGCCAGATCGCGCGGGCTGCCGACGCCGATCTCGGTGATCACGGTGAACACCTCGATCATCCCGACCACGGTGCCAAGCAGGCCCAGCAACGGGGTAATCATCGAGATCGTGCCCAGCGTGTTCATGTAGCGCTCGAGATCGTGGGCCACGCGACGTCCGGCCTCTTCGATGCTCTCCTGGGTGATCTGGCGGGCGCGGTCATGGGTCGCGAGACCCGCGGCCAGGATCGCCCCCAGCGGGGAACCCGCACGCAGACGCTGGATATCGTCCAGCTTGAGTCCCTGCGTACGCATCTGCTCCCACACCGAGGTCAGCAGGCGCGGCGGCACGACCCGCGAGCGGCGCAGCGTCCACAGCCGCTCCAGCACGATGGCCACGGCCAGTACGGAACACAGCAGGATCGGCAGCATCAGCCACCCACCCGCTTGTACGATCTCCAGCATGCAATTCCCCTAAAGTATCGAAGCGCGTCAGGCGCGCCGGAACACGGCCATGGATTCCACGTGCGCAGTGTGCGGGAACATGTCCATGATCCCGGCCCGCTCCAGGCGATAGCCATGATGATGCACCAGGCGCTCGGCGTCACGGGCGAGCGTGGCCGGGTTGCAGGACACATAGACCAGGCGTTCGATCCGCTGCGGCGCCAGGGCCTCGATCACCGCGGCCGCGCCGGTACGCGGCGGGTCCAGCAGCACACGGTCGAAGTCCTCGCGCAACCAGGCGGCGCTCTTCAACGCCTCGACATCGTCCAGGTCTGCGCGCTCGTAGCGGGTATTGGCGATGCCCTGGTCACGGGCATTCGCACGCGCCCGCGCCAGCATCGCGGCGTCCACCTCGACGCCGACCACTTCGCCCTCGGTCACGGTCCGTGCCAGCGGCAAGGTAAAGTTGCCCAGCCCGCAGAACAGGTCCAGCACGCGCTGCCCCGGTTGCAGGTCCAGCGCCTCCAGGGCCTGCGGCACCATCTTGCGGTTGATCTGTGCGTGCACTTGGATGAAATCGGTCGGCATAAAGGGCACCGACACGCCGTAGTCCGGATGGCGGTAGATCAGCGGCTCGATCGGCCCGGCCAGCGGCTCCACCGTGTCCGCCCCGCCCGGCTGCAGATACACCTGGATGCCCTCGGCCTCGGCCCAGTCGGACAGGCGCTGGGTATCCGCCTCCGACAGCGGATCGAGATTGCGGAAGATCAACGCCACGCGCTCGTCGTCATCCACCGCGACCTCGATCTGCGGCAGGCGGTCGCGCGCCTCGAGCCCGTCCATCAACTCGCGCAGCGCCTGGATACGCCCACCCACTGCCGGGTGCAGCACCTCGCAGTGGGTCATCTGGGCGAGATACGGGCTACCGCGCTCGCGAAAGCCGACCAGCACCCCGCCCTTCTTCGGCACGTGCTTGGCGCCCAGCCGCGCAGTGCGGCGATAACCCAGGGTGTCGGCGGTCAGCGGCTCGAAGCGCGCCTCCGGCGTCACGTGGCCGATGCGTTCCAGCGCGTCGAACAGGGCCTGTTCCTTGATTTCACGCTGGGTCTCGACGGATGCGTGCTGCAGCTTGCAGCCACCGCACAGGCCAAAGAATTCGCAGGGCGGCTCGACACGGCCCGCGGCCGGCTCCAGCACGTCGACCACCTCGGCCGTATCAAAACGGCGCTTGCGCCCGGTCTGCACCGCCATCACGCGCTCGCCCTTCAGCACGCCGTGGATGAAGCAGGCCTTGCCCTCGCGACGGATCACGCCCTGGCCGTCCAGGGTGACCTCCTCGATCCGGGCCTCGAACGGGGTCTTGTCGATGCGTGCCATCAGGTGTCGGTCCCGGCAGGCTGCCAGGCGTCGAGGAATTCACGGTGGTGCGCCGCACCACTGCCCTCCAGGTACTCGGCCAGTTGCTGTTGCCGGCTGGCCAGGGCGGCGTCGGTCAGGTTGCCGCGCATGTATTCGAAGCGCAGCCAGACCAGATAGGTGTTCAGCACATCGTGCTCGACATAGTCGTGGATCTCGGCCTGACGCCCGTCGCGCCAGGCCGGCCAGACCTTCGAGCCATCCATGCCCAGCTTGCCGGGGAAGCCGAGCAGGCTGGCCATCATGTCGAGGCTGGTGACCGCGCGGCCCTGGAAGCCCGCCAGCACGTCCATCAGGTCCACGTGGCGCCAGTGGAAGCGCGACAGGTAGTTGTTATAGCGAAACTCGCGGTCGTCGTTGCCCTGCTCCCAATAGCGCGGGGCCTGCACGCCGTTGACCAGCGCGCGGTAATGCAGCACCGGGAGGTCAAAGCCGCCGCCGTTCCAGCTAACGAGCTGTGGCGTGCGCTTGTCGATCACGTCAAAGAACTGCCGCAGCAGTTCGGCCTCGGAGGGCGTCTGGCCGTCCTCGCCCTCGCGGCCGAAGGCGGAGAGCTTCAGCGCATCGCCGCCCTGATAGAGCACGCCGATCGACACGATGCGATGCAGCGGATGCTTGAGGAACTCGGAGCCGGTCTGGGCACGGCGCAGCGCGAACATCGCCTCGGCGACCTCGTGATCGCTCAGCCCCTCGAAGTCGTGCAGGCGGCGCGCGCCCTCGATATCCGGGACCGTCTCGAGGTCGAAGATCAGGACCGGGGCACTCATGCGGGGAACACGCCGGTGGAGATGTAGCGGTCGCCGCGGTCACAGATGATCGCGACGAAGGTCCCACCCTCGGTCTGCGCCGCCAGCTTCAACGCCGCGGCCACCGAACCACCAGAGGAGACCCCGGCAAAGATGCCTTCTTCACTCGCCAGCCGACGCATGGTCTCCTCCGCCTCCTCCTGGGTCACGTCCACGGTCTGGTCCACCCGCGAGGCCTCGAAGATGGTCGGCAGATAGGCCTCCGGCCAGCGCCGGATGCCAGGGATGGACGCCCCCTCGGCCGGCTGCACGCCGACGATCTGCACCTCCGGATCGCGTTCCTTGAGATAGCGCGACACGCCCATGATGGTGCCGGTAGTCCCCATCGCGGAGACGAAGTGGGTCACCGTGCCCTCGGTGTCGCGCCAGATCTCCGGCCCGGTGCCAATGTAGTGCGCATCCGGGTTGTCGGGGTTACCGAACTGGTTCAGCACCCGGCCCTTGCCCTCGGCCTCTAAGCGATCGGCGAGGTCACGCGCGCCCTCCATGCTCTCCTCGCGCGAGACCAGCACCAGCTCGGCGCCGAAGGCCTTCATCGAGGCGCGGCGCTCGGCGGACATGTTGTCCGGCATCACCAGGATCATGCGATAGCCCTTCATCGCCGCGACCATCGCCAGCGCGATGCCGGTGTTGCCGCTGGTCGCCTCGATCAGGGTGTCGCCCGGCTGGATGTCGCCGCGGCGCTCGGCCGCCTGGATCATGTTCAGCGCGGGCCGGTCCTTGACCGAACCGGCGGGGTTGTTGCCCTCGAGCTTCACCAGCACGGTGGACGGCAGATCCGCCGCCATGCGCTGCAGGCGCACCAGCGGCGTATTGCCGACGAAGTGCTCGAGGGTCGGGAAGGATTCCGGGTGCAGGCGTTTCTTCATGCGCGCAGAGTATAACGATCGGACCCGATCCATGCCCATGCACGCTCGCCCCGTCATCGCGTGGAACACCGCGACGTGGCGATCCCCCTCTGAAACCACCGGATTCCGACGGCGTGCGGCATTCCAGAGATTACTCGCTACGCTCGCCGTTCAGGCCGGCTTGTGGCCGTTCAACGCGCTTCGTGCCTTTGTGCCTCGGCCCCTGCGGGGCCTTGCAATGACGGTGTGCGGAACGATCTCTGTGGCACCCCCACGGAGGACCTCGCAACGACACCCCATTCTGCCTAAGCTAGAGCCATGCTCGTATTGCTCGAATACCTGATCGTCACTTTCCTCGCGGTATTCGTCATCGTGAATCCACTGACGACCGCGTTCATCTTCACCGCAATGCTGCCGCGCGCCTCCGAGGAGAAGCGCCGCTCCACCGCCCTGCGCTCGGTCAAGGTCGCCACGGCCCTGCTGTTCGCCTTTGCACTGCTGGGCGGGGTGATCTTCCAGCTGTTCGGGATCACGCTGGCGGCGTTCCGCATCGCCGGCGGCATCATCCTGTTCGGCATCGCGATCGGCATGATCCGGCAGAAGGCCGCCAGCGAGCGCGAAACCGCCGAGGAGGTGAAGGCCGACAAGGGGCAGGTGACCGAGGACATCTCGGTCATCCCGCTGGCCATCCCGTTCATGAGCGGGCCCGGGGCGATTGCAACGGTCATGATCCTGACCAGCGAGGCCCCCACCATCTATCACCTGGTCCTCGTGTTCCTGGCGGTGCTGGCCTGCATGGTCGCGTGCTACTACGCGATGATCCATTCGCGCTATCTGGTGAAATTCCTCGGGAATACCGGCAAGGACATCCTGACCAAGGTGTTCGGTCTGATTCTCGCGGTCCTGGCCGTGCAGTTCGTGATCAACGGGGTCAGCGACGCCGCCGTCGGCTTCCTGCTGGATACCCAGATGCTCGACGGGGCCGAGATCGAGGACCCGCGCCTGCCGCCGCGCGAAAACGATTGAGCCGGCGCGCCGGCTATCCCTTCGCCCCGGAGACCCAGGCGCGCAGGGTCGCGATATCCACCACCGAGCCTTCCAGTGCCGGACCGGCCAGGACCGTCGCGGGCTGATCCGCCTCACCGAACCCGTCCAGCACGGCCAAGGCGCCATCAAACGCCTGCTCGCGGGTGTAGTCGTTCGTCGTGACCACGACCTCCAGCCCCGCCCCGCGCGCGGAACGCACACCGTTGTCGGAGTCCTCCAGGGCCAGGCAGGCCTCCGCCGGCAGGTTCATCGCCTCCAGTGCGTGGGTAAAGATATCCGGAGCCGGCTTCTTGGCCGGGACCACGTCGCCAGCGGAGATCACCTCGAAGCGGTACGGGCCCTCGCTTCCGAGCGTGGCCTCCAGCAGGACCGTGACGTTCTCGGGGGTGGTGGTGGTGGCGATCGCCAGGCGCAGACC
Source organism: Thioalkalivibrio sp. AKL6 (assembly GCF_000376905.1). NCBI lineage: Bacteria > Pseudomonadati > Pseudomonadota > Gammaproteobacteria > Chromatiales > Ectothiorhodospiraceae > Thioalkalivibrio > Thioalkalivibrio sp. AKL6. Next base: position 187,764 of record NZ_AQXS01000011.1, read on the forward strand.
CTCGGCCTCCGCTTCGTCCAGCAACCGCCGCACCCCCGGCCGCAGCGGGATCGCGCCGGTCTCAAGCAGGGCCACGTAGTGCCGCGTCTTGGCCGCATGCAGCTCGCGAATACGCGCATCGATCCCCGGCTCGTTCAGGACCTCGGGATGGTCCTCGGACAGGTACTGGCGGATGCGTTCCTTGCCGCCGGTCACGCGCAGCAACTCGCCGTAGCGCGCGATGCTCCACTCCCAGTCCAGGCCCGCGTCCGCGAACGCCTTGTTGAAGGCGACGCGATGACCGTCGCGTTCAGTGTCCGCCAATGTGCCGTCCACATCGAAAATCAGCGCCTGCAATTCCGTCATCCCGTTATTTCCGCCTTTTCCCGTATCTCGCTGAAAAACCGGCCGCGAGCCCGCACATTCCCGGCATCCAACCGAGACCAGGCACCAACAGTCATGGCACGGGACTTGCCCGGCCCGCCCGACTCTGGTACTAAGTGCGCCTCATTTTTCCAGCCGGAGAAAGCCCGCATGGCTGCTGACGAAAAGACCGACAAGCCCTCCACCCAGCACATGGTCGCCGGGGGCATTGCGCCCTACGAGCCGAAGCCGGACGAAGATTACATGAATCCGGATCAGCTCGAGCATTTCCGCAGCCTGCTGCGGGCATGGCGCCAGGAGCTGGCCGAGGAAGTCGATCGCACCGTGGGGCACATGCGCCAGGACGCGTCCAACTTTGCCGATCCGGCCGACCGCGCCACCCAGGAAGAGGAGTTCGGCCTGGAACTGCGCTCCCGCGACCGCGAACGCAAGCTGTCGAAGAAGATCAACGAGGCGCTGCGCAAGATCGACACCCACGATTACGGCTACTGCGAGACCTGCGGCGTGGAGATCGGCATTCGCCGCCTGGAGGCCCGCCCGACGGCCACCATGTGCATCGACTGCAAGCAGCTCGACGAGATCAAGGAAAAGCAGCGCGCCTGATCCCGGCCGGGCCGTGACGGTCACGCCCGAACGGATTACCCGGGCCGACCGCTATGTCGGCCGGTTTGCCCCTACCCCTTCCGGCCCGCTGCACGCGGGCTCCCTGCTGGCCGCCGTCATCTCCTGGCTCGATGCCCGGAGTACCGACGGCCGCTGGCATCTGCGAATCGACGATATCGACGCCCCCCGGGTTCGCCCGGGGGCGGCCGATGCCATTTTCCATGCCCTCGAGGCCTTCGCCCTGGTCTGGGATGGCCCCGTTACCTGGCAAAGCCAACGCGGTCCCGCCTATCAGCGCGCCCTGGACACCCTGTTGGTGTCGAACCTGGCTTTCCCCTGCGGCTGTACCCGCAAGGACCTGGCCGCGCGCGGCCGGCCGGGCTGGGAAGGGCCGATCTATCCAGGGACCTGTCGCCACGGCCTGCCGCCCGAACGCGAGCCACGGGCCGTGCGTGCCCGGGCGACCACCCGTTACTGGACGATCGCGGATCGCTTTCTGGGTGCGGTCGCCTTCGATCTGGAGGCACTCGGAAGCGACTTCGTGATCCGCCGGGCGGATGGCATCGTCGCCTACCAGCTCGCCACCGTGGTGGACGACCTGGACCTGGGCGTAACCCGCGTGGTGCGCGGGATCGACCTGCTCGGCTCCACCCCGCGCCAGATGCAGCTCTACGAGGCGCTGGGCGCCACCCCACCGGCCTATGCCCACCACCCGGTCCTTGTCGCGCCCGGCGGCGACAAGCTGGCCAAGGCCACCGGAGCCAAGGGCATCCACGCGGATACCGCCCGGCGGCAGCTGGCCGACACCCTGACGGTGATCGGCCTGGCCCCGGGCGACGCCCAGGCACCCGACGCACCGGAGACCCAGCTGGCCGAAGCCCTGGAGCGCCTGCAGGGACACACCCTCGGCGACCACCTGCCATTGCCGGCGGCACTGCCCGGGGCCGCGCGCGCGGTGTAGACTCGCCGCATGCTCTCCACCCGCGCGCCAACCCGGACGGCCCCGCAGGATCGCTCGCCCGCGCACCGCAAGGTGCTTGCGAGCGGCTGACGATGGACGCCCCTCGCGCCATCCTGATCGCCCTGCTGGGCGCATTGCTGTTTCTGAGCCCGCTGGTCCTCTGGGTTGCCTACCTGAGTCCTGCCTGGTGGTGGCCCTTCACGGCCTGGGCGCTGTTCGTCGTGGCCATCGCGGCACTGAGCCGGAGCGGGCGCCGTGACCCTTAGCCTGGGTCTGATCTACGCGGTCGGGGTGGCCTACCTCGCCCTGCTATTCGGCATAGCGTTCCTGGCCGACCGCGTCCCCCGAGTAGGCCGGCTGGCGGCCAACGGCTGGGTGTTCAGCCTGTCGCTGGGGGTCTACGCGACGTCCTGGACCTTCTACGGCAACCTTGGTTTCCTCGCCGACCAGGGCTACCTGTACCTGACCATCTACCTCGGCGTGACCCTGGCCTTCGCCGCCACCCCCTGGCTGCTGCGCCCCCTCCTGCGCCTGACCCGCGAACAGCAGCTGACCTCGCTGGCCGACCTGTTCGCCTTTCGCTACCGCAGCCGCTTCACTGGGCCCGTGGTCGCCCTGTTCATGCTCGCCGGGGTACTCCCGTACATCGCGCTACAGATCAAGGCCGTGGCCGAGTCCGCCGCCGTGCTGACCGCGGAGACCCCGCCGCATCTGCTCGCCCTGACCTTCAGCGGCACCATCGCGCTGTTCGCGATCCTGTTCGGCGCCCGCCACATCGCCCCGCGCGAAAAGCACGCCGGTCTGGTGCTGGCCATCGCCTTCGAGTCCATCGTCAAACTGCTCGCCATCCTTGTGATTGCCGCCGTGGCGCTGTACGCCGTGTTCGGCGGCCTCGGCGGGCTGAACGACTGGCTGGCCGCCCATCCCGAAGCGGTCGATGCGCTGTACGAGCCGGTGCGCCAGGGCGGCTGGTTCGCGATGATGATCCTGGCCTTCGCGGCCGCCTTCCTGCTGCCACGCCAGTTCCACATGCTGTTCACCGAGAACATCAACCCGCAGGCACTGAACACCGCGGCCTGGGCGTTCCCCGCATTCCTGCTGCTGCTGAACCTGCCGATGCCCGTGCTCTACTGGGCCGGGGAGGCGGCCGGGCTGGGCATCTCGCCCAACTATTACGCCATCGGCATCGCCGGGTTGCTGGAGTCACCCAGCCTCGCCCTGCTGGTCTTCATCGGTGGGTTGTCCGCCGCCAGCGCGATGATGATCGTGACCACCCTGGCGCTCGCCCATATGGGCACCAACTACCTCTCGCCACTGACCCGACTGCACGAAGAGGAGCGCAGCGCCAACCTCTACACCCGCCTGCTTTGGGGGCGGCGCATCTGGATCGTGTTCATCATCGGGCTCGGCTATGCCTTCTACGGCCTGCTGCAGGTCGTAGAAGGCCTGGCGCAGCTGGGTCTGATCTCGTTTGCCGCGGTGGCGCAACTTCTGCCGGGCCTGATCGGCCTGATGCTGTGGAAACAGGCGACCCGGGTCGGATTTCTCTTGGGCCTGGGGGCCGGGATTGCCGGCTGGGCATTCACCCTCGTCATGCCTTTGCTGTCGGATGCCGGGATCGCGACGGCCCTGCCCGACCCACAACGCCTCTTGCGCGCGGAGATGCTGGACCCGTGGACCTTCGCGCTAATGCTGAGCCTAGGCGTCAACGCGGTCCTGTTCGTCGTCGGCTCGCTGCTGACCCGGCCCAACCCCGAGGAAACCGAGGCCGGCCGGGCCTGCTGCCCCAACGAATCCACCGCCACCGGAGCGGGCCTGCCACTGGCGGGCGACGTCACCGAGATGGAGACTGCACTTGCGGCCACCCTGGGCCCGGGCACGGCGCGCCACGAGGTCCAGCGCGCCCTGGATGATCTCGGCCTGCCCCGCCATACGCGTTCACGCGGCGATCTGCGCCACCTCCGCGAACGGATCGAGCGCAATCTCTCCGGCCTGCTGGGGCCGGTACTGGCTCGCATGATCGTCGACCAGCACCTGCGCCTGGATGCCGCCGGGCGCCACACCCTGAGCGAAAGCCTGCGGCGGATCGAGGAACAGCTGGAGACCCGCCCCCTGCCGCTGTCCGGCCTGGCGGCCGAGCTGGACGCCCTGCGCCGCTTTCATCGCCAGATCCTGCACGAGCTCCCGCTGGGGGTAGCCAGCCTCACCAATACCGGCGAGATCACCGGCTGGAACCAGGCCCTGGCGCAGCTCACGCAGGTCGCCACGGAAGACGCCGTGGGCCAGAACATCGGTCAGCTCGACAGCCCCTGGAGCGGCCTGCTGACCGCCTTCCTGGAGAGCCCGGACCGCCAGTGGTACAAGCTGAACGTGGATCTGCCCAACGGCAACCGCCGCCTGAACCTGCACCGCTCCGAACTGCAGGATGCCCAGGGTCAGGTGGAAGGCCGCGTGGTCCTGATCGAGGACGTGACCGAACGCGCCCAGCTCGAGTCCGAGATCGCCCACGGCGATCGCCTGGCCTCCATCGGCCGCTTTGCCGCCGGGGTCGCGCACGAGATCGGCAATCCACTGACCGGTATCGCCTCGCTGGCGCAGACCCTGCCCCTCGAGGACGACCCGCAGGAGATCCACGGCATCGCCGACGACATCCTCGCCCAGACGCGACGCATCAACGCCATCGTACAGTCGCTGATCACCTTCGCCCACGCCGACGAAGGCCCATCGGCCGGACACTTCGAGACCATCGCACTGGACGATCTCGTGGCCGAGGCCATCCGCCTGATGCGCCTGGCCGGGCGCAACGACCTGCAATTCACGACCTCGGGTCTCGCGGGGCTGCACGTCCGCGGCTCGCATGCCACGCTGTTGCAGGTGTTCATCAACCTGCTGACCAACGCCGAACAGGCCTCGCCCGAAGACGCCACCGTCGCCATCGCGGCCCGAGTCCATGGACGGCATGTCCAGATCACCATCGACGACGCCGGCCCCGGAATCGACGCATCCAGCCTGGAACGACTGTTCGAGCCGTTCTTCACCACCAAGCCGGCCGGCCAGGGCACCGGCCTGGGCCTGCCGGTGGCCTACAGCATCGTGCGCGACCACGGTGGTACCCTGATGGCCGCCAACCGCCCCGAGGGCGGTGCCCGATTCCTGCTGACACTTCCGCGCCAAGACTCATGACCCGCATCCTCCTGGTTGACGACGAAGCCCCGATCCGCCGCGCCGTGCGCCGATTCCTGGAGCACCACGGCTTCGAGGTCGGCATGGCCGAAAACCTGGCCGAGGCGCGAGCGCTGGCAGCCGCCGATCCCTACGATCTGCAACTGGTGGATCTGCGCCTGCCGGATGGCGAAGGGATCGAGCTGCTGCCGGAATTCGCCCACACGCCCACGGTCATCATGACCAGTTATGCGTCGGTGCCCTCCGCGGTCAACGCGATGAAGGAAGGCGCCGCCGACTACATCGCCAAGCCTTTCGACCACGACGCCCTGCTGCTGACCCTGCGCGCCGCCCTGCGCGAGCGCGACCGCCCCAACACCGACGAACCCGACGACGAGGGAACCGATTCCGCTCCGCGCCCCGGACTGGGCCTCATCGGCGAGAGCCAGGCCATGCAGCAATTGCGTGATCAGATCCGGCGTGTGGCCATGACCCACTCCACGGTATTGCTGCGCGGCGAGTCCGGTACCGGCAAGGAGCTCGCCGCGCGCGCCCTGCACGAACTGAGCCCGCGCGCCAGCGGCCCGTTCGTCGCGGTCAATTGCGCCACCATCCCCGAGGGTCTGGTCGAGGCCGAGCTGTTCGGTCACGCCCAGGGTGCCTACACCGGTGCGGTCAAGGCGCGCACCGGCCTGATCCAGAGCGCCCACGGCGGCACGCTGTTCCTGGACGAGATCGGCGAACTGGCGCCTGCGGCCCAGGCCCGTCTGCTACGGGTCCTGCAGGATGGCGAGCTCCGCCCGGTCGGGTCCAACGAGAACCTGAAGGTGGATGTGCGCCTGCTGGCGGCCACCCACCGCGACCTCGAGGCCATGATCGAGGAACAGGCCTTTCGTGCCGATCTCTACTACCGCCTGCGGGTCCTGGAGTTGTCCATCCCGCCCCTGCGCGAAAGGCGCGAGGACATCATCCCCCTGGCACGGCATTTCCTCGAGGCACTGGCCGGTTCGGGGCCAGTGCCACAACTGTCACACGCGGCACGGCAAGCCCTGGAGTCGCAAGATTGGCCCGGCAACGTGCGCGAGCTGGCGAACGCCCTGGAACGCGGGTGGGTACTGAGCCCGGATGGCTGCATCGAAGCGGACCACATGGGACTCTCGACGGGCACCCCGGCCCGGGACGACGAGATCCCCAACCCCGCGTTTCCGACCCGCAAGGGCAAGGGCTCGAGCCTGAACGAGTATTTCCGGCACTTCGTGCAGGAAAACCAGGGCAGCATGACCGAGACCGAGCTGGCCCGGGCCCTCGGCATCAGCCGCAAGACCCTGTGGGAACGCCGTCAGCGTGAGAATCTCCCCCGCCCGCGCGGCTGAATCGGTGGCCGCATCCCCCGCAGCCCGGCGGGTCTTTCTGGCCCTGTGGCCCGACGACCCCACACGCGCCACACTAGCCCGCCTCGGCCAGGAACTCGACGGCCCTGGCCGACCGGTCCCGCGCGATCACCTGCACCTGACGCTGGCCTTCGCCGGAACGATCCCGGTCGGACAGGCCGACTGTCTGGCCGGGCGCATCACGGAACTCGCCTGCGCGCCGATCGACCTGACCCTGGACCATCTGGGTCACTTCACCGGGCCGCGCATCACCTGGGCCGCTCCTGCCGAGCCGCCCGCCGCACTGGCCGACCTCGCCGAGCAGGCACATGCCCTGTGCAACGACTGCGGTATCGACCTCGGTCCGCCGCGTCCCTTCCGACCCCACGTGTCCCTGCGACGCCACGCCGCGCCGCCCGACACCGAACGCATCGAACCGCCCCTGCGCTGGCTGGCGGACACGATTGCGCTGATCGAGTCGGGAAAAGACGGCCATCCCGGGCCCTACCGCATCCTCGCCCAGACCTGACCAGCCCGCCCGCGCGGCAGGCCAGCGGCGGCCGCGAGAGTCGGATCAATCGAGGGGCGGAAGGTTATCCGTTGCCGAAGGGTCGGCTGGCTGGGCGGGGTCTGCCGGATCGGCTGGCTGGGTTCCGGTACCCGGTCGCGTCGGTGTTCCCTCGCCCAGCGGCGGTGCATCCTCGCCCCGGGGCTGGCGCTGCTGTCCCAGCGGGGGCGCATCCTGGGGCTGCCCCTGCCCTTGAGGTTGACCCTGTCCCTCAGGCGGCTGGCCCTGCCCCTGGGGCGGACTCGGCGCTCCGCTTTGCCCCGGTGCCGGCTGGCCACCGCGCTCCATCTGCCCGGGAGCTTGTTGCCCCTGCCTGCGCTGGCCGGGCTGCTCCGGCGGCTGCCCCTGAGGCATGCCCTGCCCACGCTCCTGACCCTGGCCGCGCGGCATGCCGCCCTGGCCCGGGACCTGCTGACCACCGGCCGGCGGGGCACCCTGTTCGGCGGGCGGCATACCCTGGCCCATTCCGCCCTGTGGGTCCCCATGTTGCGGGGCCTGCGCGTATGCCGAACCGGCGGCAAACAGTGAACCCAGCGCGATGGCCAGGGCCGTGCTACGAAATCTCGTCATTGGGAGCCTCCTGCAGGCTGTAACGCCGTTCATTCAGGCCCCCTTGATAGCAGCCAGACCCCGCGCCCCCAAGGGTGACAGTCGAGTTCCCGGAAATTCCGCGAAACACTTCACTCCATGGAAACTCGATTCCCCGGACCCGGAGCGTCCCTAATTCTTCAACGCCACCGGGACGGTGAACATCAACAAACCATAGTCCGCCTCGTACTGTTCCTTGAACCGGGCTGCGATGCGATCGCACAACTCGGCCGAAGCCACCACCTCGACCTTGATATTGCCACCCTGGCGCCAGTTGCCCCGGCGCTTGCCATGCCGGCCCCAGCCGCGCGTATCGGTCACCGTGTACCCGGCCGCGCCCATGGCGCGCGCCTCGTCGATCAGCGTGTCCTCCAGGATCGCCTCGGCGACCACCGTCAGCAGGTGCATGTCATCGGATTCCATCGCGCTAGCCTCCCAGCGAATAAAGGGTCTGGGCCATCCAGAAATACAGCGGCACACCCAGGAAGATGTTGAAGGGGAACGTGATTCCCAGCGATGCGCCAATGGAAAGTGCCGGATTAGCCTGGGGTACCGCGATACGCATGGCCGCCGGTGCGGCGATGTAGGAGGCACTCGCATAGAGGGTCGCCAGCAACAGCGTACCGCCCATCGACATGCCCAGCGCATACCCCAGCAGCGTACCCAGCACGGCCGAGACAATCGGCATCACGATCGCGAAGGTCACCAGAAAGAAGCCGTACTGGCGCACGTCGGCGATGCGACTGGAGGCGACCAGCCCCATCTCCAGCAGGAACAGCGCCAGCACGCCCTTGAACAGGTCGAAGAACATCGGCTCCAGCGGCTCGATGTGCACGGGACCCGCGATGAAACCAATCACCAGGCCGCCGGCCAGCAGGAAGATACTCTTGCCGAAAAACACTTCGTGCATGGTCTTGCCCCAGCGCGTCGGGCCCTTGCTGCCCATGCGCGCCAGCAGGATGCCGATGATTAGCGCCGGCATCTCCAGCAGCACCAGGAAGACCACCATGTGGCCCTCGTAATCGATCCCGCGCGAGGCCAGCAGGGCCACGGCGACCGAGAAGGTCACCACCGAGACCGAGCCATAGTGCGCCGCGATCGAGGCCGAGTCCGCCCGCGGCATGCGCCCCACCCAGCGCAGAACCGGGAACGCGATCAGCGGGATCAACGAACCCACCGCCAGCACCGCCAACCCCGGCAGCAGCAAGGGCACCAGCTCGCTCTCGGCCAGCTTGACCCCACCCATCAGGCCAATCGCCAGCAACAGATAGATCGAAAGCGCCTCGTAGATCGCCATCGGGATCTTCAGATCCGACTTGGCGAGGCCCGCAATGGCGCCCAGCAGGAAGAACAGTACAACCGGATCGAATGCCATCTCGCCTCCGTGTGCGGAAGCCGCAATGCGCTGCAACTCGCACCCTAATCGTAGGCGAGACCCGCCCGGCAGAAAACCATTGCGTGGCAACAAGCCCCGTCATCTAATCTAGGCTTGAAGAGAAGTCTTCCCGCCACGAGGACAGCTGCATGACGCGCATCCTTATCCTTCAGGGACACCCCGACCCGGCCGAAGGCCACCTCGACCACGCGCTGGCCGATGCCTACCGCGAAGGGGCCGAGAAGGCCGGCGTCGCGGTGGACACCCTGACGATTGCCCACCGCGACTTTCCACTGCTGAAGAACCAGGCCGAGTTTGTCGACGAGACCGTTCCGCCCGCGATCCTCGAGGCGCAGGAACTGATCGAGGTCGCCCACCACATCGTCCTGATCTATCCCCTCTGGCTGGGCGATATGCCGGCCCTGGTCAAGGGCTTCCTGGAACAGACCCTGCGCCCGGCATTCGTCGGCGATGGCGACATGAACCGCCTGCGCCACACGCGGCTCAAGGGCCGCTCGGTACGCATCGTGGTCACCATGGGCATGCCGGCGCTGGCCTACCGCTGGTTCTATGGCGCCCACAGCCTGAAGAGCCTGGAACGCAACATCTTCCGCTTCTGCGGCTTCGGCCCGATCCGCCACACCCTGATCGGGCAGAACGGCGGTGATGCCGCCGCCCGCGAACGCTGGCTGAAGAAGATGCGCGAGCTCGGACACGCGGCACGGTAACCCTGTGGCCGGTACACTCGTGCGGTCTTCCGACCGGCCGTGCGCGTGAATCACAACGACCACCCCCTGAGCGAAGTGCCGGACCATGCCCGCAAGGGCTTCTGGTCGATGACCGTGGTGCTGTTCGGGTTCACCTTCTTTACCTCGACCCTGTGGGCCGGCGGGTCGCTGGGCCTGGCCTTCAGCTTCGGCGAGCTAATGCTGGTGATCGCACTGGGCAACCTGCTACTGGGGGCCTACGCGGCCACGCTCGCCTACATCGGCTGCAAGAGCGGACTGCACACGGTCCTGATGGGGCGTTTCTGCTTCGGGGAATGGGGCAGCAAACTCTCCGACGTCATCCTCGCGTTCACCCAGATCGGCTGGTACGCCTGGGGCACGGCCACCGTCGCGATCATCCTGGTCGAGACCACCGCACTGCCGGAACCAATGGAAGTCGGGCTGATGGTGCTGTTCGGGTTCGCCTTCTGCATCACCGCGATGATCGGCTATCGCGGTCTCGACTGGCTTTCCCGCGTCGCGGTACCGGTCATGCTCCTGTTCATCCTGTTCACGCTATTCATCGGGATCGGCGACGCCGGCGGCCCCGGGGGCCTGCTTGGTCAGGACCCGCGCACGGAGATGGATTTCCACGCCGCCCTGACCATCGTGATCGGCACCTTTGTGGGCGGTGCAACCCTCGCCACCAACTGGACCCGCTTCGCCCGCACCCCGCGCATTGCGGTCATCGCGACCCTGGCGGCCTTCGTGCTGGGAAACGGACTAATGGTCCTGACCGGCGCGCTCGGCGCCCTGATCTACCACGAGGCCGACATCGTCCACGTCATGCTGGCCCAGGGTTTCGTGACGATCACGGTACTGATGCTTCTGCTGAACATCTGGAGCACCCAGGACAACACCATCTACAACTTCGGCGTGGCCGGCTGCAATCTGCTGCGCACCCAGCGCCGGCGACTGGTCACCGTGCTCGGGGCCGCGATCGGCACGGCCCTCGCGGTCGCCGGGATGCATGACTATCTGGTGCCGTTCCTGATCCTGCTGGGGACCTTCATCCCGCCGCTCGGCGGCGTGATCGTCGCCGACTTCTGGCTGCGCCATCGCGGGCAATACCCCCGCCTGGGCTCGGCCCGTCTGCCCGGGTTCCACTGGCCCGGCCTGCTGGCGTACGCGGCAGGATCCGCCGCGGCGTACTACGCACCCGTGGTACCTCCTCTGCTGGGCGTGATCGTGGCAACGGCTGCCTACGCCGTCCTGATGGCTCCCGCCTCACCCGCCGCGTGGCGCCCGCGCCAGGGAAGTGCGGATTAGAGCCTGATCAAAGCCCTGGCAGGTTCGGTGCCGGTGGCGTCGGCAGTTTCGGAGGGTCGGACGGGTCCGGCAGCGGCGGATCGTCAGGAGTCGGCGCCGAGGATGAACCGGGCGCCCGCGGGAGATCCAGGCGCTGATCGGGGCGCGAGTCGCCGCGCCGCTGCCCCGGCGGGGTCCCACCATGCCCGGGCGGCCAATTGCCCGCCGCGGGCGTGTCGCCACTGGCGCCCGGAGACCCGGGCGGCGGCCCGCCCGACGGCTGAGCCTGCGCGCCACCGAACGCCAGAACGGCGCCCATGACCGCAACCTGCGTCAGGGAACGAAAGAGGGACTGCATGCCATTCACTCCTTGCGTCGTTGCCTGCCCCTGAGGCGGCCGCGCGTGCCCATGGTTCCCGGCAGCCTGTGACTCTGCCAAGTCCATCACGTCCAGGGAAACACGGTTCAGCGTCCCCTAAGCCTCGACCACCAGCTGTTGGAACAGCCCACCCAGGATCACCAGCGCGAACCCCGCGTACAGGCCCGCCACGACGTCGTCCATCATGATCCCGTGGCCGTCGTGCCACTTTTCATCAAAGTAGTTCGCCGGCCAGGGCTTGAGGATATCGAACACCCGGAACAGCAGGAAGCCAACGACCACCCACATCAGCCCCGCCGGGGCAAACGCCAGCGTGATGAGCATGCCGGCCCATTCATCCCACACGATGCCGGGATGATCGTGCACTCCCAGCTTGCGCGCACTTTCGCCACAGATGTGGAAGCCGGCCATCACCACGACCACGGTGATCGCAAGGTAGGCCCACTCCGGGAAATTCATGATCGCGAAGTACAGCACCAGTGCACCCAGCGAGCCGGTGGTGCCCGGTGCCCAGCGCGACAGGCCACTGCCGAAGCCGAACGCCAACAGGTGAATGGGATCGCCGAACACGGTCTTCACCGATGGCATCTTCGGATTACGGATCTTCTGCTCCGACATGGCTCCCCTGTCCCTATTCTTTATTCTGTGTTCGCGAAATGATCGTGGCCCGCCCGCGCCACGTCCAGCCGTTGCCCGTTTGCGTCCTCCACCACCACACCCGCACCCTCGGTGCACTCGCCGATCACAGTCAGCGGGACGTCCACGCTGAACGCGAGCAGGTCCAGCGACTCCCCCGGCGGGAGGGCGAACAGCAGCTCGTAGTCCTCGCCACCGCCCAGTGCGCAGGAGCGAGCCTGCTGCTCGGACACCTCCGCCAGCAGCGGGTCGCGCGGGACGGCGGGCCAGTCGACTCGCGCACCGCAACCCGAGGCGGCACACAGATGGCCCAGGTCCGCCAGCAGGCCGTCGGAGATATCGATGGCGGCCCGTGCGCGGTTGCGCAGACCACGGCCCAGACTCAGACGCGCCGCGGGCCAGAACAGCCGGGCGCAGGCGGGGCTCGAGGCGTCTACGGGACTCCCCTCTGCACGCCGCTGCGTCTCGTGGGCCAAACCGCAGGCCGCTCCGCCCAGCGCACCGGAAACCACCAGGCGATCGCCAGGCCGTGCACCGTCGCGGCGCAGGGCCTGGCCGACGGGCACCTCGCCCAGGACCGTCACGCTGATCGCCAGCGGACCCCGGTTGGTATCCCCGCCCACCAGCGGGATCCCGACCTCCTCGGCCAGGGTCAGAAAGCCGTGGCTGAAGCCCGCCAGCCAGTCATGATCCACACGCGGCAGGGTCAGCGACAGCACCGCGCCCAACGGCTCGGCCCCCATCGCGGCCAGGTCACTGAGATTGGAGGCCAGGGCCTTGTGGCCGACGCTTGCCGGCGGGTGGTCAGGAAAGAAGTGGGTGCCCTCGACCAGCGTGTCGACGGTCACGGCCAGCTCGTGGCCACTACGCACGGCCAGCAGGGCGGCATCGTCTCCGATGCCCAGACGCACGCCATCGGCAACCGCGCCTGCGCTCGGCGTGCCGAAATAGCGCTGGATCAGATCGAATTCGGAATCGGGGCCGGGCATGGCCGTGGTGCTGACCCGCCCGGGGTCAGCGCGGGGTGGAGCGCTCGGGGCCGCGCAGGTCGGCGGAGAGCCGGTCCAGCACGCCGTTGATGTAGCGATGCGACTGCTCGGCACCATAGCGCTTGGCCAGATCGACGGCCTCGTTGATCACTACGCGGTAGGGCACCTCCATGCGTTCGGCCAACTCCCATTGGCCCAACCACAGCAGGGCGTGCTCCACCGGATCGAGCTGATCCAGCGGGCGGCCGAGGTACGGCTCCATGCGGGCATCCAGGGCCTCGCGGTCGCCGGTCACGCCGATCAGGAGTTCGCGGAAGTACTCGGCATCCGCCTTGGCGTGTTCCTCGTCGTCGCGGAACTCGGCCAGGATATCCTTCGGGTGGGCGCCCGTGATCTGCCAGGAATATAGCGCCTGCATCGCGCGCCGGCGCGCGAAGGAACGCGCATGCCGCGCCCGCTGCTCGGGCGTGCTGCGCGGACGCCGGGCCCGAGCGGACTTGCCGGCATCGGCATCCTTGCGCGGGGCACCACCTTCGGGGCGGGGATCAGAGGGTTCAGTCACGGCAAGCCTGTTCGGGTGGACGGATAACACTGGGTGGCAGTGCGGGATCAGCGGCGCAGCTGGCGCATCAGGCTGACCATCTCGATCGCGCCCATGGCGGCATCGGCGCCCTTGTTGCCGGCCTTGGTGCCGGCGCGCTCGATCGCCTGCTCGATGGAGTCGGTGGTCAGCACGCCGAAGCTGATCGGCAGGTCCTCCGCCATCTGCACCTGGGCCAGGCCCTTGGCCGCCTCGCCCGCGACGTAATCGAAATGCGGCGTTGAACCACGAATCACGCAGCCCAGGGCGATCACGCCATCGTACTGCCCGGAACGCGCCATGGCCTGCGCCGCCAGCGGCAGTTCATAGGCACCCGGCACACGGGCGATGGTCAGGTTCGTCTCCTGCACCCCGTGACGCTTCAGGGTATCCACGGCCCCTTCCAGCAGGCGTTCGACGATCAGGCTGTTGAAGCGCGCCAGCAGCAGGCCATAGCGATGGTCGGCGGCGTCGGTGAATACGCCTTCCAGGGTCTTGATCTCGGACATGATGAACTTCCGGTTGGGCTGATGAAGGACCCGCGGGCCCCGTTTTCGAATGGCGCTAGTGTAGCACCGCCATCGGTCTACTCGTGGACGTAGTCCACCACCTCCAGGCCGAAGCCCCCGAGGCCGTGGAAGCGCTTCGGCGCGGACATCAGCTTCATGCGTCCGACACCGCAGTCGGCGAGAATCTGTGCACCGATCCCGTACATGCGCCATTCGGCGGAGTTCTCGCGCCCGCTGCGTTCCTCCGGCGCGGGCTGACCGATATTCTCCAGCCGCTGGGCCAGGGCGTCGCCACTCTCGTGCTTGCGCAGCACCACCACCACGCCCGCGCCCGCCTCGTCGATCCGGCGCAGGGCATCATCCAGCGGCCAGCCACGATCCGGACCGGCATAGCCGAGGGTATCGCACAACGTGCTCTCCAGATGCACGCGCACCAGGGTGTCCTGGTCCGGCTTCGGCTCGCCACGCACCAGGGCAAAATGCAGTTCGTGGTCCACTTCGTCCTCGAACGCCAGCAGGCGAAACTCGCCATGCTCGGTCGGGAACGGACGCTCGGACACCCGCCGGACCGTCTTCTCGTTCTCGATGCGATAGCGGATCAGATCCTCGATGGTGCCCATCTTCAGGTCATGCTCGGCGCAGAAGCGTTCGAGATCCGAACGCCGCGCCATGCTGCCGTCCTCGTTCAGGATCTCGACGATCACCGCGGCCGGCTCGGCCCCGGCCAGGCGCGCGAGATCACAGCCGGCCTCGGTATGCCCGGCGCGCACGATCACCCCGCCCGGCTGCGCCATCAGCGGGAACACGTGGCCCGGCTGGACGATGTCCTCGGGCGTCGCATTGGGCGCCACGGCGGTGCGGATGGTGTGCGCGCGATCGTAGGCGGAGATGCCGGTGGTCACGCCCTCGGCCGCCTCGATCGACAGCGTGAAGTTGGTGCCGTGCACGTCGTTGGTGTCGGTCACCATCAACGGCAGCGCCAGCTGCTTGCAGCGCTCGCGGGTCAGCGTCAGGCAGATCAGCCCCCGCCCGTACTTGGCCATGAAGTTGATGTCTTCCGGGCGCGCGTGCGAGGCGAGCATCAGCAGATCGCCTTCGTTCTCGCGGTCCTCGTCATCGACGATGACCACCATGCGTCCGGCCTGAAGCTCTTCCAGGATGGTTTCGGTATTGGAAAATTCCATAGATTCCTGCTTTCGGCCGCGCAGTTAGTCGCGCGAACCGGAGTGATTGGGAAAGCCCTGCTCGGCCAGCCAGGCCTCGGACAGATCGCCCGCCTGCCCGCCCGGCTCGGCCGCGCGATCGCCCAGCATCAAGCGTTCCAGATAGCGGGCGATCAGGTCCACCTCCAGGTTGACCGGTGTGCCCACCGCGTACACGGCGAACCGGGTCAGCGACCAGGTATGCGGGATGATGTTCACCTCGAACTCGGCGCCGTCCACCCGGTTCACCGTCAGGCTGGTGCCGTCGATGGTGATCGAGCCCTTGGCCGCGATGTAGCGGGCCAGCGGGGCCGGCGCGCGAAAACGCACGCGGGTGGAGCGCGCGTCCGGCTCCATCGCCACGACTTCGCCCACACCGTCGACATGCCCGGACACCATGTGCCCGCCCAGGCGATCACCCAGCGCCAGCGCGCGTTCGAGATTCACCCGATCCCCCGGACCGAGATGGCCCAGCGTGGTGACATCCAGCGACTCCCGCGAGACATCGGCGGCAAAGCCCTTACCCGGCAGATCGGTCACCGTCAGGCAGACCCCATTGACCGCGATGGAATCCCCCAGGCGGGTATCCGACAGGTCCATCCCGGTCGCATTGACGTGCAAGCGCACATCGCCCCCGCTGGGGGTGAGGCGCTCCAGGCTGCCAAGGGTCTCGATGATTCCGGTAAACATGGGTGTCCACTCGTTCGGTCGGGTCCGGAGCACAATGCCGGGCCACAGGCGCCCCATCATAGGGAAACGCTAATGAATTCGCACCACGACCCGGGCGTTTATAGTGGCAACGCCTGTCCTCGCAAGTCCTTCAAGGGCCATCACGAAGCCCACGAAGACACGAAGCAGGTCAATGGCGATTGCAGATCGGAAGGCCTTGGAACGAAGCCGAACAGGGGGCCCTATGGTTTATCCAGCGCCGAGGCGTTGGATTCCCGCGCCTCGAGCTCCATCATCCTCCCCGTCTTCCTGTCGATCGCTCTTGCTACTTGCCCTGCCCGCTCTTCCTGTCGCCGTGCGCTTCGTGATGCAAACAAGCCCTTACGAACGCGGACGGGCAAGCAGGCGCAGGGTATCGCCGACCCAGCGGGTGTCGATGACTTCGAGTTCGGCGCGTTCGGCCATGCGGGCCAGTGGCCACTCCACCAGGGGACGGGCGCTGGAGCCCATCAGCAACGGCGCCTGGTAGATCAGCCACTCGTCGACCCAGCCACCGCGGGCGAGCGCACCGGCCAGGCCGGGTCCGGATTCCACGTGGAGCTCGTTGACCTCTGCCCGTCCCAGCTCCGTAAGCACCGCACCCAGATCAAGTCCGCCCTCGGCAGATTCCTCCGCCAGCGGCACGGCCCGCACCTCGGCACCCTTGCCGCGCAGGGTATCCGCCGCAGGCGAGCCCACCACATCGGGACTGGTGAGGATCCAGACCGGCCCGTCACGCAGGATCTGCGAGCCCGGGGGCGTGCGCAGGCGCGCATCAAGGATGACGCGCAGTGGCTGCCGGGTCGGCAGATCGTGATACCGCGAGTCATCCGGGAAGCCGGCGTGGGCAGCCAGATCAAACGGCTTCATGCGCACATTCAGGCGCGGGTCATCGCCGACCACGGTGCCACTGCCGGTGACGATCGCCCCGGCCCGCGCCCGCCACAGTTGCACGTCGCGCCGCGCCGCCTCGCCGGTGATCCACTGCGACTCGCCGGAGGCCATGGCCGTCCGCCCGTCCAGGCTCGCAGCCAGCTTGACCCGCACCCAGGGGCGCCCCTGCTCCATGCGCTGCACGAAGCCGGGGTTCAGCGCCCGTGCCTCGGCCTCCAGCACGCCGCTGTCGACCCGGATACCGGCCGCCTGCAAGGCATCGATCCCGCCCCCGCATACCTGTGGGTTCGGATCCAGCATCGCGATCACGACCCGCGCGACGCCCGCCCGGATCAGCGCATCGGTACACGGCGGGGTGCGGCCCTGATGACTGCAGGGCTCCAGGGTCACGTAGGCGGTCGCGCCTTGCACGGCCTCACCGGCCGCTTGCAGCGCGTTCACCTCGGCATGCACCTCGCCGGCCTTCCAGTGCAGGCCCGCGCCTACCTCCCGGCCGTCGCGCACGATGACGCAGCCCACCCGCGGATTCGGATCCGCGGTGAAGCGGCCGTAGTCCGCCAGTTTCAGGGCGCGCGCCATGTGCCGGCGGTCGGCAATGACCTGCTCGGTCGTCGGCGCTTCCATTACATCCCCTCCTGCGAGCCGCCGTCCGTCGCCGGGGTGGCCCGCCCGTCCGCCGCGGATTCCGGGGCGTTTCCGGTCGCCTCCTCGTCGATCAGGCGCATCTGCGAACGGCGCATCTCCGGGCTGAGGTCATCCTCCAGCCGTTCGATCGCCTCACGGAAGGACTGCACACTGGCGAAGCTGAGATAGATAGAGGCAAAACGGATATAGGCCACATGGTCCAGCCCGTGCAAGGCCGCCAGCACCATTTCGCCGATGCGGTCGGACTTGACCTCGGGGGCCGTGACGGCCGAAAGCTGGCGCTTGATGTCGTCGATCACCCGCTCGACATCATCGGTCTTGACCGGGCGCTTGTGCAGTGCCCGGCGCAGACCGCTGCGCAGCTTTTCCTCGTCGAAGGCGACCCGTTCACCGGAACGCTTGACCACCCGCGGCAGGCTGAACTCCGCCCGCTCGAAGGTGGTAAAGCGCGCACCACAGGCACGGCACTGCCGCCGGCGCCGGATCTGTTCCTGCTCCGGGCCGGCCACCCGCGAATCGACCACGCGGGTGTCCTGATCATGACAGGACGGACAGCGCATCCCGGGCCCCGTCAGCCGGCCAACTGGCGGTGGTTATTCGCCGTGACCGTACACCGGGAAGCGACGGCAGATCTCGAGGACCTTCTCGCGGGTCGCGTCGATCACCTGCTCGTTCTCGTGATCATCCAGCACGTCGGCGATCCAGCCGGCCAGCTCGCGGGACTCGGACTCGGTGAAGCCGCGAGTGGTCAGCGCGGCGGTGCCGATGCGAATGCCGGAGGTCACGAACGGGGACTGCGGATCGTTCGGCACGGCGTTCTTGTTGACCGTGATGTTGGCACGGCCCAGCGCGGCATCCGCGGCCTTGCCGGTCATGCCCTTGGCGACCAGGCTCAGCAGGAACAGGTGGTTGTCGGTACCGCCGGAGACGATATCGAAGCCACGCTCCACCAGCACCTCGGCCATCGCGCGGGCGTTGGCGATCACCTGCTTCTGGTAGGTCTTGAATTCCGGCTCCAGGGCCTCCTTGAACGCCACCGCCTTGCCGGCGATCACGTGCATCAGCGGACCACCCTGGGTGCCCGGGAAGATCAGCGACTGGAACTTCTTGTTCAGTTCCGGCTGGCCCTTGGAGATGATGAAGCCGCCACGCGGCCCGCGCAGGGACTTGTGCGTGGTGGAGGTGACCACGTGAGCGTGGTCGATCGGGTTCGGGTATTCGCCAGCGGCGATCAGGCCGGAGACGTGGGCCATGTCCACCATCAGGTACGCGCCCACCGAATCGGCGATCTCGCGGAAGCGCTTCCAGTCGACCACGCGCGAATAGGCGGAGAAGCCGGCGACGATCATCTTCGGCTGGTTCTCGGTGGCCAGGCGCTGGACCTCGTCGTAGTCGATCAGGCCCTCGTCGGTGATGCCGTACTGCACCGCGTTGTAGATCTTGCCGGAGAAGTTCGGCTTGGCACCGTGGGTCAGGTGGCCGCCGGCGTCCAGGCTCATGCCCAGGACGGTGTCATGCGGCTGCAGCAGGGCCATGTACACCGCGGCGTTGGCCTGGGAGCCGGAATGCGGCTGCACGTTGGCGTAGTCGGCACCGTAGAGCTGCTTGAGGCGATCGATCGCCAGCTGCTCAACCACATCGACGTGCTCGCAACCGCCATAGTAGCGCTTGCCCGGGTAGCCCTCGGCGTACTTGTTGGTCAGCACCGAACCCTGCGCTTCCATCACGCGCGGGCTGGTGTAGTTTTCCGACGCGATCAGCTCGATGTGCTCTTCCTGACGCTGCGACTCGTCGCGGATGGCATTCCAGAGGTCGTCGTCGTAGCCGTGGATACTCATGTCGATCGAAAACATTCGGGTCTCCCGTTCAAAGCGTTGGATTCAGCGGATTTCGGCGCGCCAGCTACTTGGGGCGCTGCCGCAAAAAGGCCGCCAATCATACGCCATCCGGCCCTTCTTTTCAGGCCGGACGTCTCCCGACACGGCCGCTGCGGACCACCGAGCCCCCTTCCAAGACCGGTGTTTCGCAAATCCGATCAGGCACTTTGGTGCCCGGCCCCACCCCGGGAAGACCAGAGGCACAAACCCCTTCCGCTCATCCGGAAAACGGGCCGCGTGCGCTTGCTCCAACGCCTTAGTTCGGCCCTTCGATTCGACGGACGTCGACGTCGTGGCGGGTCGGGTATACCGGCAGGCCGAACTGGTTGTAGACCGCCACATCGGCCGCATCACGGCCATAGCCTACGACCACGTAGCCACCCCGCAACTCGGCCTGGGTCGCATCAAAGGTGTACCAGCGCCCCCCGACGAAGGCCTCGAACCAGGCATGCATGTCCATCGGCTGCAGGCCGTGCAGATACCCGACCACCATGCGCGCCGGGATACTGAGACTGCGGCACAGTGCAATCCCGAGATGCGCCAGGTCGCGACACACCCCGCTCCCGCGCTGATTCACCTCCGCGGCCGAGATCGGGATATCGCTGGTCCCCGGGAGATATTCGATGCGCTCGCGCAGCCACTGCTCGATGGCCGCCACCTGGTCGTAACCCAGCCACTGGCCGGCAGTGATTTCGGTCGCCATCAGGTTGAAGCGATCCGATTCGCAAAACCGGCTCGGCAGGAGATAACTCAGTACGGCATCCGGCAGGGACTGCACCTCGACAAACGGTGCGCCCGGGGCCCGGTCGAGGGCCTCGGCCGTCTGCACCTCCGCCGCGGTATGGATGGAGAACGTCCCCGGCGGCGCGATCAGGCGCTGGCAGAGGTTGCCGTAGATGTCGACGAACTCGGACACCGGCGCCGTCGGCACCAGGCGATATTCCTCGCGCGCGACCCATTGCAGCGGGCCACTGCGCGGTCGCAGCATCAGCACAAACGGCGTGGGTTCGACGATCTCGAACTCGAAGTCACAACGGGTCTCGAGCCACATGAACGGGGCCTCTTGGGGTGAACCTCCTACACTACGCCCTGCCCGACGGCGGGGCTACACGCAGACGGGCCTGGCAGCCGGCTGCGACCGTGTACATTGGCCCGCGATTCCCTACACTTCCGAAATCGCCTGTTCCCCGGAGCCCGTATGCGAGGACGACCCGACCAACGCACCGCGAGACGCCGCACCCGGCACCTGACCGTTGGGCTGCTTGCCCTCGGCCTGTTGCTGCTCGCACCCCTGGCCCAGGCGGAACAACGCTTCATCAACATCGGCACCGGCGGCGTCACCGGCGTGTACTACCCCGCCGGCCAGCACCTGTGCCGGCTGTTCAACACCCGCCGCGACAGCCACGGGATGCGCTGCACCGCGGAGAGCACCGGCGGTTCGGTATTCAACCTGAACATGGTGCGTTCCGGCGACATGGACTTCGGCGTGGCCCAGTCGGATCTCCAGTACCACGCCTATCACGGCAGTGGCCGCTTCGAGGCCTTCGGACCCGGCAACCACCTGCGGGCGATGTTCAGCCTGCACCCCGAGCCACTGACCCTGGTGGTCCGCCCGGACGCGGACATCCAGGGTCTGGACGACCTGCCGGGCAAGCGGGTGAACATCGGCAATCCCGGCTCCGGCCAGCGCATCCTGATGGAAGAGCTGATGGCCAAGCTCGGCTGGGACCACGACACCTTCCGCCGCGTCAGCGAGCTGCCCTCGCGCGAGCAGGCGCAGGCGCTGTGCGACAACCGGATCGACGCCTTCGTTTTCTCGGTGGGGCACCCCTCTGCGGCAATCCAGGAGCCGATCGCCACCTGCGACGCCCGCCTGGTGTCCATCGAAGGCCCTGCCATCGAGGAGCTGATCCGCTCGACCCCCTACTACCTCACCGCCGTGATCCCCGCCGACACCTACCCGGGGCAGGACGAGGACATCCACACCTACGGGGTCGGCGCGACCCTGGTCACCTCGGACCGCACCTCGAATACCGCCGCCTACGAGCTGACCCGCGCCGTGTTCGAGAACTTCGAGACCTTCCGCGGCTTGCACCCGGCCTTCAGCGGCCTCGAACGCAAGAGCATGGTCGACGAGGGCCTGTCCGCCCCCATGCACCCCGGTGCCCGGCGCTACTTCCGCGAGGCAGGACTGATCGATGACTGAGACCCGAGCACAGGATCCCGCCACTTCGGAGGACCGCCAGGTCGCCGAACTGGAGACCGGCGGCCGCCACCCCGGCCGCGCGACCCGCACCCTGATCTGGCTCACGGCCGTCGCCTGGTCGCTGTTCCAGATCTGGATCGCCTCACCGATCGCCGACTGGGTCGACATCTTCGTCGTCTCCGAGACCGAGGCTCGCTCCATCCACCTGGCGTTCGCGATCTTCCTCGGCTATCTGCTGTTCCCGGCGGTCCGCGCCACCGCCCGCGGCAAGGGCTGGCAGCACGCCATCGGTATCCTGTATGCCCTGGGTGGGCTGGCCCTGATTGCACTGGGGCTGTGGCAGTTCCTCGGCCTGGAACGCCTGGGCGAGGTCTACCTGGCGCTCGGCATCGCCCTGGTCGCCGTGGCCTGGCCGCTGCTGCGCGGGAACGACCCCGTGCATCGCGTGCCGCTGGGTGACTGGGTGTTCGCCGCGGTTGCGGCCTTCAGCGCCCTGTACCTCTACCTGTTCCACGAGGCACTGGCGGCGCGCCCCGGCGCCCCCACCGAACTGGACCTGATCATGGCCGGGATCGGTCTGATCCTGCTGCTGGAGGCGACCCGCCGCGTGCTCGGCCCGGCGCTGACCATCATCGCCGCGATCTTCCTGTTCTATACCTTCGCCGGCCCCCTCATGCCGGACCTGATCGCCCATCGCGGCGCCAGCTATCCGCGCGCGATGGCCCAGCAGTGGCTGTCCAACGAGGGGGTGTTCGGCATCGCGCTGGGGGTCTCCACCAGCTTCGTGTTCCTGTTCGTGCTGTTCGGCGCACTGCTGGAGCGCGCCGGGGCCGGTGACTACTTCATCCGCGTCGCCTTCGCCCTGCTCGGGCACCTGCGTGGCGGCCCGGCCAAGGCCGCGGTGCTGGCCTCCGGGATGACCGGCGTGGTCTCGGGCTCGTCGATCGCCAACGTGGTCACCACCGGCACCTTCACGGTTCCGCTGATGAAACGGGTCGGCTTCGCCCCGCACAAGGCCGGCGCGGTGGAGGTCGCCAGCTCGGTCAACGGGCAGCTGATGCCGCCAGTGATGGGCGCCGCCGCGTTCCTGATGGTCGAATACGTCGGCATCCCCTATGTCGAGGTGCTCAAGCACGCCATCCTGCCGGCCCTGATCGCCTATATCGCGCTGATCTACATCGTCCATCTGGAGGCCTGCAAGAACGGCATGGAGGGCCTCCAGCGCGCCACCGTGACGACCTGGCGCGGGCGCCTGATCAGCTTCACCCTGACCGTGGCCAGCCTGATCATCCTGGCGGGTGCGGTGTACTGGGGACTGGGCTGGATCAAGATCGTCGCCGGCGACGCCGCGGCCTGGATCATCGCCGGCCTGTTGTTCGCCACCTACCTGGTACTGGTCTGGATCGTCGCGCGCGAGCCGGACCCTGAGGCCCTGGATACCGAACGCCCGCTGCCGCGGGTCGCCCCCACGGTCCTGAGCGGGCTGCACTACCTGCTGCCGCTGGTGGTGCTGGTCTGGGCACTGGTGGTGGAGCGGCTGTCGCCGGGGCTGGCGGCGTTCTGGGCGGTGGCCTTCATGATCTTCATCGTGCTGACCCAGCGCCCGCTGGTGGCCCTGTTCCGGCGCCAGGGGCGTCTCCTGCAAGCCGCGTGGGTCGGAGTCTGGGAACTGTTCCAGGGCTTCGAGACCGGCGCGCGCAACATGATCGGTATCGGCCTGGCCACTGCCGCGGCCGGGATCATCGTCGGCACGGTCGCGATGACCGGCGTCGGGCTGGTGTTGACCGACCTGGTGGATACCCTGTCCGGCGGCAACCTGCTGCTGGTGCTGGTACTAACCGCAGTGATCAGCCTGGTCCTTGGCCTGGGCCTGCCGACCACCGCGAACTACATCATTGTGGCGACCCTGATGGCCCCGATCATCGTCGATCTGGGGGCCCAGCACGACATCCTGATCCCGCTGATCGCGGCCCACCTGTTCGTGTTCTATTTCGGCATCATGGCCGACGTGACGCCACCGGTGGGCCTGGCCTCCTTCGCCGGCGCGGCAATCGCCAAGGCCGACCCGATTCGCACCGGGATCCAGGCCTTCGCCTACAGCCTGCGCACCATCGCATTGCCGTTCTTCTTCATCTTCAACAGCCAGTTGCTGTTGATCGGGGTGGACAACGTGTTCCAGCTGGCGCTGGTCTTCCTCGGCTCGCTGGCCGGCATCCTCGCCTTTACCGCGGCCACCCAGGGCTGGTTCCTGACCCGCAGCCGCTACTGGGAGTCCGCCGCGTTGATGGTCGTCGCCTTCGTGCTGCTGGTCCCGACCGTGCTGATGGACCGCATCGCGGCTCCCTATCAGCACCAGCCGGCGGAGACCTTGCTCGAGGTCGTCGAGACCATCCCGGACCGCGACTCGCTGCGCCTGGAGGCCACCGGCATCGACCTGGAGGGCCGCGAGATCACCCGCACGGTGATGTTCCCGCTGGGCGACCCCGACCTGGCCCCGCGCGAGCGTCTGGCCGACGCCGGGCTGGACGTGCGCTTCGACCCGGACGACCAGAAGGCACAGATCCAGACGGTCGCTTTCGGCAGCCCGGCCGGCCGAGTAGGGTTGGAGGGTGGCTGGACCATCACCGGCGTACTGGTGCCGACCGAGCGCCCCAGCCCATACTGGTTCTACCTTCCGGCCCTGGCGCTGGGACTGCTGGTAGTCTGGAATCAGCGCCGACGCGCGGAACCGCCGGGGCGCGGCCCTTCCGCCGACACCCCCGCCCTTTCGGCGTAACCACGAACCGCAATCGGAGTACACCGCAATGGAACAACCCAACTACGGCTTCAATGTCATCGTGAAGGGCGGCATCGAGGACGTGATCGCGCAGACCACGGCCGCCCTCGGCGAGGAGGGCTTCGGCATCCTCAGCGATATCGACGTCGCTGCGGCCTTCAAGAAGAAACTGGATCTGGAGCATCGCCCCTACCGCATCCTCGGCGCCTGCAACCCGAACCTTGCACGCCAGGCCGTCGAGGCCGACCCCAACATCGGCCTTCTGCTGCCCTGCAACGTGCTGGTGCAGGACAACGAGAACGGCACCTGCACGGTCGGCTTCATGGACCCGGTCGCGGTCATGGGGCTGGTCGACAAACCCGGTGTCGAAGACCTGGCCGGCGAGGTACGCCATCGTCTGGAGCGCGTGCGCCTGACCCTCGAGACCGGCTAGCCCCCGGCTTCGAGAGCACACCATGGATACTGGAACCGACCAGTCCGCCGGGCTGGCCGAGCGCATCCGCACGGCCGTCGCCGCCGGGCACCGCCTGGCGATCGCTGGCGGCGGCAGTCAACGCGCGCGTGCCTTCCCCACGGGCTTCGAACCGGATGTCCAGCCACTGGAGGCCAGCGGCCATCACGGCATCGTCAGCCTCGCACCCAGCGAGCTGGTGGTGACCGTGCGCGCCGGCACGCCGGTGATGGAACTGCAGGCCGCGCTGGAAGAAGTGGGCATGATGCTGCCCTTCGAACCGGCTATGCCCACGCCGTCCAGCACCGTGGGCGGCATGGTGGCCCTGGGCCTGTCCGGTGCCCGCCGCCCCTGGACCGCCAGCCTGCGCGACGCCGTGCTTGGCACCCGCATCGTCAACGGTCGCGGCGAGATCCTGCGCTTCGGCGGCGAAGTGATGAAGAACGTCGCCGGCTTCGACGTCTCGCGGCTGATGGCCGGCAGCCTCGGCAGCCTGGGCCTGCTGCTGGAGGTCAGCTTCAAGCTGCTGCCCGCCCCCGCCTACCAGGCCTGGCTGCGCCAGGAGAGCTCCGCCGCGGCCTTCATCGAGCAGGCGCGCGACTGGGGCCGTACCGCCCTGCCGTTCTCGGGCCTGGCCTGGGCTGACGGTATCGGCCACATCCGCCTGGGCGGTGGCCAGGAGGCCGTGCAGGAGGCCGCCGAACGCCTGGGCGCAGCACCGGATATCGACGGCCCGACCTTCTGGGCGCAACTGCGCGATCGGCACCTGCCGTTCCTCACCCGACCCATGGCCCGCGGCGAGCGCCTGTGGCGTCTGAGCCTGCCGCCCGCCACCCCGCCGCTGGATCTGCCCGGCGAATGGCTGCTCAACTGGGGCGGCGGCGAGCGCTGGCTGCGCTCCACGGCCACCCCGGACGCAGTGCGCGCTGCCACCGAGCAAGCGGGCGGACACGCCCGCCTGTGGTCCGGCGATCCGGCCGGGGCGGCCTGGCTGCACCCCCGCGCACCGGCCCATGCGCGCCTGGAGGGCGAGGTCCGCGCCGCCCTGGACCCTGACGGCGTGTTCTTCGCCCCGCTGATCACCCCTCATCCACGCACCGTGCCGACGAGCTGAAGCCATGGAAACTCGCCTGCACCCGCGCTTCGAGAATGATCCGGCGGCGCGCATCGCCGAAGACGCCCTGCGTGCCTGCGTGCACTGTGGCTTCTGCAACGCGACTTGTCCCACCTATCAGGAACAGGGTGACGAGCTGGACGGCCCGCGCGGACGCATCTACCAGATCAAGCAGGTCCTGGAGAGCGGCGAGGCCAATACCACCACCCGCACCCACCTGGACCGCTGCCTGACCTGTCTCAACTGCATGACCACCTGCCCCTCCGGGGTCGATTACAACCACCTGGTCGCCTTTGGCCGGGAGGTGATCGAGGAAGACCTCCCGCGCGGCTGGCGCGACCGGCTGCTGCGCGCCCTGCTGGTCCGCGCGCTGCCGGCGCGCTGGCCGTTCCGTCTAGCCCTGGGGCTCGGCCGCCTGGCCCGCCCACTGCTGCCCGCCACCCTGAAGCGCCGCGTGCCCGCACGCCACGGTGCCCGGGCCGGTGCAACCAACATTGGCGCGGTGACTCCGGCGGGCTTTCCCCACGGGCGCGTGCTGCTGCTCGGCGGCTGCGTGCACGATGCGATCGATGCCCGCATCAACGCCGCACTCCGGGGCCTGCTCGGGCGCCTTGGCATCGAGGTGGTCGAGGCCGGCGAGGCCCGCTGCTGCGGCGCGGTGGAACACCACCTGGCGTTCGCGGAGCGCACCCGCGAGCGGGTCCGGGCCAACCTCGACGCCTGGGAGTCGATTCTTGCGAACGGGGTGGACGCCGTCGTCAGCACCGCCAGCGGCTGCGGCGTGATGCTGCGCGACTACGCGCACATCCTCGCCGACGACCCGACGTATGCCGCACGCGCCGCCCGCTTCACGGCGCAGGTCCGCGACCCGGTCGAGCTGTTCGATATCCAGACCATCCGCAGCCTCGGCATCCGGGCGCCGGCAGATCACCCGCCCGTCGCCTGGCATGCCCCCTGCACCCTGCAACATGGCCAGGGCCTGGCCGGCCGCGTGGAACCGCTACTGCAGGCCGCCGGCTTCCACCTGGTGCCGGTCGCCGAGCCGCATCTGTGCTGCGGCTCGGCCGGAACCTATTCCATTCTCCAGCCGGCGATGGCGGGCCGTCTGCGCCAGCGCAAGCTGGACAACCTCGAGGCCAGCGGCCCCGCGCGCATCGTGACCGCCAACATCGGCTGCCAGACGCACCTGCAGTACGGGACCGATACGCCGGTCGAGCACTGGCTCACACTGCTCGAACGCCACTGCGGCGCAACTCCCGCCGGTGCGTAGGGGCGCTTGCCCAAGCCCCGACAGCACTCTAGATTCCCCCTTTTCCAATCCGGTAGACGCATCCATGCAGGCAAAATCCTTTCTCCCCCCGCAGCGCACCCTGATGGGCCCCGGCCCCTCCGACGTGAATCCGCGCGTGCTCGCCGCGATGAGCCGCCCGATCATCGGCCATCTGGACCCGGTGTTTGTCGGCATGATGGAGGAGATGAAGGGCCTGCTGCAGTACGCCTTCCAGACCAACAACGCCCTGACCCTGCCGGTCTCCGCCCCCGGTTCCGCCGGCATGGAGACCTGCTTCGTGAACCTGGTCGAACCGGGTGACAAGGTCATCGTCTGCATCAACGGCGTGTTCGGCACCCGGATGAAGGAGAACGTCGAGCGCTGCGGCGGTACCGCCGTCCTGGTCGAGGACGACTGGGGCGCCCCGGTCTCCCCCGAGAAGGTCGAGGACGCGCTGAAGGGCAACCCGGACGCGAAAATCCTGGCCTTCGTGCACGCCGAGACCTCCACCGGGGCGCGCTCGGATGTCGAGACGCTGTGCCGCCTGGCCCGCGAGCATGACTGCCTGAGCATCGTCGACTCGGTCACCGGCCTCGCCGGCAGCCCGCTGTACGTGGACGATTGGGGCGTGGACGCGATCTACTCCGGCTCGCAGAAGTGCCTGTCCTGCACCCCGGGCCTGTCGCCGGTCAGCTTCAGCGAACGCGCGGTGGAACGCATCCAGGCACGCAGCCACAAGGTGCAGAGCTGGTTCCTCGACCTCAACCTGGTCATGGGCTACTGGGGCGGCGGCGGCAAGCGTGCCTACCACCACACCGCGCCGATCAACGCCCTGTACGCCCTGCACGAATCGCTGGTGATCCTGGCCGAAGAGGGCCTGGAGAACAGTTGGTCGCGCCACAACCGTCACCACGATGCCCTGCGCGCCGGCCTCGAGGCCATGGGCCTGAGCTTCCTGGTGGACGCCGAGCATCGTCTGCCGCAGCTGAACACCATTCACGTGCCGGAAGGCGTCGACGAGGCCGCGGTGCGCGGCGAACTACTGAACCGCTACGGCCTGGAGATCGGTGCGGGCCTCGGCCCGTACGCGGGCAAGGTCTGGCGCATCGGCCTGATGGGCCATGGCGCCAACGAGAAGAACGTGCTGCTGTGCCTGTCTGCGCTGGAGGCCGTGCTGGCCGACATGGGCGCGGTCACCCCTGGCCGTGCGCTGTCCGCCGCCCGCGCCACCTACGCGCAGCAAGGCTGAACCATTACCGGCCGCCGCCATCGCCCGCAGGCGATGGCGGCGCTTCGAGACCCAACGGGAGACCTACCCCATGACGCTAAGTCAACTGCTGCAGTATCTGGACGAACACATGGACGGCGTGTTCCTGGACGGCGACCCCGCCGCGTCACTGGAAAAGGCGCGCAGCGGAGACCACCGCAACCCCATTGCGGCCGAGGTCCTGGTCGCCCTGATGAACGGCGCCGGTTCCGACAGCCCGGACGCCACCATGGAACGGGCCGAGGCGGTCAAGTCCATCGGCCCAACCCGCCTGAAGTACATGGGCGACGACGCCCCGGTCGAGGGCTTCCGCCTGGTGGAAAAGACCATCGTCACCATCGACGCCGCCTACAACGAGGAAGCACTCGCCCTGCGCGGCTGACGCCGCGCCCTGCCCCCGGACACAGCCGGCGGGGCATTCCGTGGGCCATCACCCCGGAAAGGCCTGAATGCCCCGCCATCCCGGCCGGAGTGAAACCCTCCTCGTCATCCCGGCCGGAGCGAAGCTGTCACCGCCCCCCGGCCGGAGCAAACCTCTCCCCGTCATCCCGGCCGCAGCGAAGCGGAGAGCCGGGATCTCCGGGAACGCCCCCGGCCGTTCAACCAGATCCCGGATAACCGCTGCGCGGTTTCCGGGATGACAAAGTGGGTGACGCAGGTTCGGCTGTCAGAGCAGGCTGACCAGTCCAAGAACGGTCGCAGCCACCGTTGCGCCGATCAAGGCGCCCATGGCGACATCGCTCGGGTAGTGCAGGGCCAGCACCAGCCGCGAGGCGGCCACCAGCACCGCGAACGGCACGACCAGCCACGCCCACACCGGGAACCAGGCCACCAGGATTACCGCAAACCCCACCGCGTGCATGGTATGGCCGGAGGGGAAACTGAACTCGTCCAGCGGATCCACGGTGCGCGCGAACGGACGACCACGATGGCAGGGACGACGCCGGCTGGTGCGCCGCTTCAGCCACTTGTAGAGCGGCAGCGAGGCCAGCCCCACTACCGCCATCTGCAGACTGACCCAGGCCGCCTGCGGCCCGTGGATCAGTGGCAGGGCAAGCATCAGCGCATACCAGATGGCCCCATCGCCCAGGCGGCTGATCCAGCCGAAGAACCCGCTGACGGCGCGACGGCGATTGTAGTGATTGAACCGCTGGCAGACCGCCAGCTCGAACTCATCCATCCAGTGCAGGACTCGCATCGCGCGCCTCTCCTAGAGGTTCCAGACAAACCGTTTCGAACTCGGCGACCACCTCGACCCAATCAAGGCCCCGGGCGCACGCCCGGGCGTAGCGCCCCATCTCTCTCCATCCCTCCCGGGCCTGCGCGAGTTCCGCAGCGACCGTGAGGAAAGCGGCCGCATCCATGGTGACGTCTCCGGTAAAGCGCACCCGGGCGCCGCTCACGCCGCTGATCACGTGCTCATGCGCCGCCGCGGTATCGAAGGCCAGCACCGGGAGTCCGCTGGCCATGGCCTCGATCACCACGTTGCCGAAGGTCTCGGAGGTGGATGGGAACAGGAACAGGTCGGCGCTGGCGTAGTGCTGGGCCAGGGCCTGCCCCACCTGCTGCCCGGTAAAGATCAGGTCCGGGTGTGCCCGCTCAAGCGCGACACGGGAGGGTCCGTCGCCTACCAGTACCAGGCGGGCCTCGGGCACGCGCTCCTGCAACGCACGAAAGGCCTCCACCACCAGACCCAGATTCTTCTCTGGCGCCAGTCGGCCGACGGACAGAACCACCGGCCCGGGCCCCCATTGCCGACGCAGGCGCGAGGATCGCCGTGCCGGCGTGAAGTGCCGGGTATCCACGCCGCGCGCCATCACCCGCACGCGCTCGAAGCCATGGCCTGCAAGGCTTGTGGCCAGTGCCTGCGTGGGGGCCAGGGTTACGTCGCAGCGATTGTGGAAACGGCGCAGGACGGCCCGCACCAGAGGCGTCAGCCAGCCCACGCCGTAGTAGCGGGCATAGCCATCGAAATGGGTGTGAAACCCCGAGGCGACGGGGATCCCGAGGCGCCGTGCCGCGCGCAGGGCCGAGTGGCCAAGCGGCCCTTCGGTCGCGACATACACGGCGTCAGGCCGGTGTTCGGTCCACAGCGCCGTCAAGCGCCGGCGAGCCGGCAATCCCATGCGCAAACCGCTGTAGCCCGGAAGCGGCAACCCCGGCAATGGCCGCTCCTCCATTAAACCGTCCGTCTCCAGCGGGTCCACGACGACGGCCTTCGATTCGCCCGGCTGGCACGGACGCAGCACCTGCACGCGATGGCCGCGGCTGCGCATCCCCTCAACCAGGCGCGCGAGGGTATGGGCCACACCATTGACCTCCGGTGGCCAGGTCTCGGTCACCAGGGCCAGGTTCAGACATGGGCGGGAGGGGCGGCGGGATTCCGTGTGTAGCGGCGACGACATGGTGAACCCCCTCCCCGCCCGCCGCTACGAGGCGCGGGCGCTTGCGCGCCCCGAAGGCGGATCGACCGGCAGGCCGAGCACATCGACAATGGCGCTGCGGGCACCGTCGGCCAGACTGCGCCGATCCTGGTTGGCGGATTCCAGCGGTGCCAGAAGATGCAGGTCCACGTGCGTCTCGCGTCGACACAACAGCTTCCAGACGTTCGAGATCAGGCGATCGTCTTCCGCGTAGGACACCGGCACCGGGCCATTCGGCATGCCTTCGTAGGCCAGCGCCACCGGCTGCACCGGATGCTGGGTGCCGGCCACGGCCGCAAACAGTCGCGGATGAAACCGGCGTACGAACTCGCCGCGGCTGGTCGTGCCTTCCGGGAACACCACGAACTGCAGGCCCTCGTCGAGCCCGGTCCGCATCGCCTCGAAGTGGGCCGACGCCTGATTGGCCCCGCGTTCGATGAAGCGGGTGTCATGCTGACGACCGAGCCAGCCGATGATCGGCCAACGTGCGATCTCCGCCTTGGAGAGGAAACAGGTGTCCATCGCGGCGCCGATCAGCGGGATAT
Organism: Thioalkalivibrio sp. AKL6; assembly: GCF_000376905.1. Taxonomy (NCBI): domain Bacteria; kingdom Pseudomonadati; phylum Pseudomonadota; class Gammaproteobacteria; order Chromatiales; family Ectothiorhodospiraceae; genus Thioalkalivibrio; species Thioalkalivibrio sp. AKL6. Next base: position 219,240 of record NZ_AQXS01000011.1, read on the forward strand.
CCAGCCAGGAGACATGGTTGGCCACCACCAGTGATGTACGCCGGGGTTCCTCGCCATGGATCCGGAGCCGCACCCCCACGATGCACAGCGCGCGGTCGTACCAGGCGCGGCGGATGCGGCTGCGTTCCGCGAAGTCGCCCCCCCGGCGGACCATTCGCCAGGTCAGCCAGACCCCCGCCAGCATGTGCAGCACGATGCGCATCAGCCTACCCAGTGCCCGCAGTGTTCCGGTCATGCTCCGTTCCTCGGCTTGCGGGCGTCATAGCGCCCATGAAGTGCCGATGGTAACGGTCCGGCATGGCGCGCACATCCAGCAGGACAAGCACGTCGGCCACATTGAAATCGGGATCGAAACAGGCCTCGCCACAGACCCGGGCACCCAGACGCAGGTAGGCCTTCAGCAGCGGCGGCATGCCGGTACGGCTGGGCGTGCCATGCCAGATGGTCAGGGCATTGGGCAGCGGCCGGCGCGGCGTCACCCGCAGACGTGATGGCGCCCGATGGAACAGGCGTAGCCAGGCCAGTTGGGCCGGCGTCTGCTCGCTCAATGGCAGGCTCGCACAGCCCATCAGGTAGTCGTAACGATGGGCGTTCATGAACCGCGCCAGGCCGGTCCACAGCGCGTTGATCGCGGCGCCCTGACGATGATCCGCGCGCACGCAGGTGCGGCCGATCTCCAGGGTCTTCCCCGGGAGATTCATCAACGGGCCCAGTTCGAATTCGGACAGCGAGTAGAAGCCACCGGCCGTGCTGGCGCTCTCCTCGGTGAGGATGCGTGTGCAGGCAACCACCGTACCGGAGCACCGTTCGCGCACCAGCAGGTGATGACAGAAGGGGTCCAGGGGATCCCGGTCCAGACCGGATCCAGTATCCGGAAGCGCAGCCCCCATCTCGCCAGCGAAGACCTCGTGGCGCAGGCGCTGGGCCGCCTCGAGGTCCGACGGGCTGGACGCGAGGTGGACGCGGTAGGCGGTTTCGTTCGCCGCGATCGGTGTAGCTGGGGACAGCTGCGGTTCGCTCATGGTGGCGACCTCCGGTTGAACTGTCCCGGAGACTACGCCGCGTGGTTGACCACCCCGTGTAGGAACGATGACGGTCGGATGAACCCGCCGCCGGAACCGTGCCCGAATACGGCACCGTTCGGGGCGGAGGCCCCTGCCCCCGCCCCGCCAGCCTCTGCTACGGCAGCGGGCCCGTGTAGGCGCCGGATTCCACCGGCAGGTCCTCGCCTTCCCAGCTCTTGATACCGCCGGCGATGTTCACCACGTTGGTAAAGCCCATGTCCTGCAGTCGCTGCACGGACATCGCGGCACGGCCGCCGGTTGCGCACATAACGGCCACCGGCTTCTCGCGCGCGTTCACCAGCGCATCGATGCGGTGCGGGGTGTTGGGATCGGCGGCACCCTCCAGCAGGCCGCGCGGGACGAGGATGGAGTTCGGCGCGTGCATCTTTTCGAACTCGTAGGGCTCGCGAACATCCACCACCAGCCAGTCCTCGCCGTTCTCCATCTTCTCGGCGAGATCCGCCGGGGCGATCTCCTTCACGTTCTTCCGCGCCTCGGCGACGAAATCCATCAGCTTCTTCTCGCTCATTCGAACATTCCCTTTTGCAATGATCTGGATGTTTTGTGGGAGCCTGCTTGCAGGCGAAGCCCCTGCCAGCGTCGGACACGATCAGGAGCATTCGCCTGCAAGCAGGCTCCTACATGCGGGGCTGACCCATTCTACCGTGGGTGCGAGTCCGGGCGATTCAACCCTCGTCGAGCGCACCTTCCAGCGCAACGGGATCGGTCACCGGGGCCGCGCACTGCAACCCGCGACAGACATAGGCCCGCACGCCCGTCTCCGGGGCGGCTTTCTCCGCGAGCGCGGCGGGCAGCTCGCCGGCCGGCGCGGGGATCGCGAAGGCCCACACCGGAGCATCCTGCGCCCGCAGTCGCTGCTGCCACGCGGGAAGTTCGTCGGCTGCCCCCCGCAGCACGACCAGGGCCGGCGCCTGGTAATGGATGTCCAGCGCGGTCAGCAGGCTCATGTGGCCCAGTGGCGCCTGCTCGACCATCGGACCGGCGTTCGCCAGCGTGCGCTCGGCCGCCTCCAGGTAGCGGGGTTCGGACAGCAGGAACCCGAGTGTCTGCAATACCTGAGCGGCGGTCCCGTTGCCGGCAGCCATGGCATCGTCGGCATAGACCTTCGGGCGCTGGATCAGTGCCTCGTGATCCCGGGCGGTGAAGAAGAAACCACCCTGTTCGCGGTCCTCGAATTCCTCCAGCAGGGTGTCGGCCAGCGTGGTGGCCCAGGCCAGCAGGTCGCTGTCCCACTCGGCCTCCAGCAGCGCCAGCGTGGCCTCCAGCAACAGGGCGTGATCGTCCAGGTAGGCGCGCGGCATCGCGCCGGTCGCCCCCTCGCGCACGCTGGCGTACAACCGGCCGTCGCGCCACAGACGCTCGCGCACGGCGGTCATCGCCTCGCGTGCCAGGCGCAACCATTCCGGGCGCTCCAGGGCGCGCGCGGCACGCGCCAGGCCCGAGATCATCAGGGCATTCCAGGCGCCCAGGATCTTCTCGTCGCGATGCGGTCGTACCCGGTCCTCGCGTGCCGCGAGCAGGCGTTCGCGGGCCCGGTCCAGGCGCGTGTTCGCCTCCGCCTCGTCGATCCCCAGCGCCTCGGCGACGATCGCCGGCGGCGCCACCTCGTGCAGATGCCAGCGCCCCTCGAAATTGGCCGGGCCGTTGAGTCCCCAGACCCGGCTGGCGACGGCCCACTCGTCCTCCGTCAGGAGCGCCTGGACCGTCTCCGGGTCCCAGACATAGAAGCGTCCTTCCTCGCCCTCGGAGTCCGCGTCCAGGCTCGAATAAAAGGCCCCGGAGGGATCCCGCATCTCGCGCTCCAACCAGGCGACCGTCGGCTCCACCACCCGCCGCGCGCGTTCGTCGCCGTGCGCGGCGCGCTCGGCGTACAGCCCCAGCAGCGGCCCGTTGTCGTAGAGCATCTTCTCGAAGTGCGGGATCATCCAGCGGGCATCCACCGAGTAGCGGCAAAAGCCCCCGCCCACCTGATCGAAGATCCCGCCGGCGGCCATCGCATCCAGCGTGCGGGCCAGCATGCGCTCCGCCTCGGCGTCGCCATGGCGCGCGGCATGCCAGGCCAGCCACTCGAGCGAGGCTGGGTGCGGGAACTTGGGGGCGTCCCCGAAACCGCCGAACTGCTCGTCGAAGGTCTTCGCCAGTTCGGCGCGCCCCTTGTCGATGACACTGAGGGCCGGGATCGCGCCACCGGCCGGGCTGTAGATCCGCCCCAGTGCCTGCTGCAACGAGTCGTTCTGGCGCTGGATCTCCTCGGGGTGCTCGGCGAGGAAATCGGACACCCGGGTCATCAGGTCCACGAACGATGGCAGGCCGTGGCGCGGGGTGTTCGGGAAGTAGGTCCCGGCAAAGAACGGCACCTGGTCCGGGGTCAGGAAGACGGTCAGCGGCCAGCCTCCGGGGCGCTGCGACAGCAGCATGTGCGCGTTCTGGTAGATGCGGTCGAGGTCCGGGCGCTCCTCGCGGTCCACCTTGATGTTGACGAAGCGTTCGTTCATCACCGCGGCGGTGTCCGGGTCCTCGAAGGACTCGTGCGCCATCACGTGACACCAGTGGCAGGCAGAGTAGCCAATCGAGAGCAGGATCGGCTTGTCCTCGCGGCGGGCGCGCTCCAGCGCCTCCTCGCCCCAGGGGTACCAGTCCACGGGATTGTCGGCGTGCTGCAGCAGATACGGGCTGCTGGCCCCGGCCAGTCGATTCATCGCGCGGCCTCCTTGCAGGTGGATCGGGCTAGCGACATACAGGTGCATGCCGGGGCCCGGGCGAGTAGCATGTGCAGCCGGTTTTTCATCCGCAAGCGCCCATGCCCACACACCCGTTTATCGACCCCGTCGCCCTGTCCATCGGCCCACTGACCCTGTATTGGTACGGCCTGACATACTTGGTCGGATTTGTCGCCTTCTGGGCGCTGGGCGTATGGCGCACACGCAGTCGCAACTGGGACCCCCTGCACCCCTGGCAGGTCGGTGACCTGCTGTTCTGGGGCGTACTCGGGGTCGTCGTCGGCGGGCGGCTCGGCTATGCACTGTTCTACAACCTCGACACGACGCTGGCCGACCCGCTGAGCCTGTTCCGCATCTGGGAGGGCGGCATGGCCTTCCACGGCGGACTGGCCGGCGTGCTGGTCACCTGCTGGCTATACGCCCGCAAGATCGGCCAGCCGTTCTTCCGTCTGACCGACTTCATCGCCCCCCTGATCCCGATCGGCCTGGGCGCCGGGCGCATCGGCAACTGGATCAACGGCGAGCTGTGGGGCAAACCCACCGACCTGCCCTGGGCCATGGTCTTCCCGGCCGCGGACTACATCCCCCGTCATCCGTCGCAGCTGTACCAGGCCTTTCTCGAAGGGCTGGTGCTGTTCGTGGTGTTGTGGGTCGTCTCGCGCCAGCCGCGGCGTACCGGACTGATCTCCGGGCTGTTCCTGACGCTTTACGGCAGCTTCCGCTTCGCGGTCGAGTTCGTCCGCGTGCCCGACGCCCATCTCGGCTACCTCGCCTTCGACTGGCTCACGATGGGACAGGTCCTGACCCTGCCGGTGATCCTGTTCGGCGTTGCCCTGATCGTCTGGTCGCGGCGCAACCCCCTGCCCGCACCCCGCCCGGCCCCGGAGACCGCCTGAGATGCAGCAATACCTGGACCTGGTGCGGCACATCCGCGACCACGGCACGGACCGCCCGGACCGCACCGGTACCGGCACGCGTTCGGTATTCGGCTACCAGATGCGCTTCGACCTGGCGGACGGCTTCCCGCTGGTCACCACCAAGCGCACCCATCTGCGCTCGGTAATCCACGAACTGCTGTGGTTCATCGCCGGCGATACCAATGTCGGCTACCTGCGCGAGCACAAGGTCCGCATCTGGGACGAGTGGGCCACCGCGGCCGGCGACCTGGGTCCCGTCTACGGCGCGCAGTGGCGCAACTGGGCCGGCCACGACCAGCTGGCCGAACTGATCGACAACCTGAGGAACCGCCCCCACTCCCGGCGCCACATCATCAGTGCCTGGAACGTGGCCGACCTGCCGGACGAATCCATCTCGCCACAGGCCAACGCGGAGGCCGGGCGCATGGCCCTGGCGCCCTGCCACACCCTGTTCCAGTTCTACGTGGCCGACGATCGGCTGTCCTGCCAGCTCTACCAGCGCAGCGCGGATGTCTTTCTCGGCGTGCCGTTCAACATCGCCAGCTACGCCCTGCTAACCCACATGCTCGCGCAGGTGGTGGGCCTGAAGCCCGGCGAGTTCGTCCATACCTTCGGCGACGCCCACCTCTACCGCAACCACCAGGAGCAGGTCGAAGAACTGCTCGGGCGCGAACCGCTGCCGCTGCCAACCTTGCACCTGAACCCGGACGTCACCGACCTGTTCGCCTTCACCTTCGACGACATCGAGGTGCGCGACTACCAGTCCCACCCCCCGATCAAGGCCCCCATCGCGATCTGAGCGTTACCGGAGTCCCCATGCCCCAGCCCGAGATTCATCTGATGGTCGCGCTCGATCCGGATCACGTGATCGGGCGCGACAACGACCTGCCCTGGCACCTGCCGAAGGACCTGCAGCACTTCAAGCGAATGACTGCCGGTCACCCGATGATCATGGGTCGGCGCACCTTCGAATCCATCGGGCGGCCGCTGCCGAATCGCCGCAACCTGGTGCTGACGCGCCAGGCGGACTGGCAAGCGGACGGTATCGAGGTCTATCGCGATCTGGATGCGGCGCTGGCCACCATCGAGGCCGGCCCCGTCTTCGTGATCGGCGGCGCCGGCCTGTTCGCGGAGACCCTGCCGCGCGCCGACGTGCTGCACCTGACCCGGGTGCACGAGTGCCATGCCGGCGACACCTTCTTCCCCGCCCTCGACCCCGCGGACTGGGACGTCGTCTGGTCCGAGCACCACGAAGCCGACGACCGCCACGCCTGCCCCTTCACCTTCGAACGCCTCGAACGCCGCCGCTGAACGCGACCCGACGCCGTCCAGGGACCGTACGGGCCCGGGTGTGTACAGCACCCGGCGGCCGAAGGCGGCCCTGGAACGCAGTGGTACACGCCCCGGGGCTCCACGCCCCTCCTGCTTCGTCATCCCGGAAACCGCGTAGCGGTTATCCGGGATCTCGGCGGCCGGGGTTGCCCCGACGGGGGAGATCCCGGCTTTTCGCTTCGCTGCGGCCGGGATGTCAGTACAGGGGCAGGGGCCGGGAACGGTGACATTCCAGAAAGGCCCGGATTAAAGCGACCTGCGGCGGGCTATTTACGCCCCTGGACGATCCCCCTGACTGGCTGACCCTCGTGGCTAATCAGGAACAATCTTTCTCTGTGCCCCCTAGGGTACACAATCGCCCGGATCCTTAGCCCGTTCTTCATGCCTTCATGCCTTCGTGCGCTTCGTGCGCTTCGTGGTGAAGAACGGTGTTTTCAACGCCCGCCAAAGTGGGGGATCAGGCGGCCGGGCAGCAGGTGAACCAGGATGAAGCCCAGCATCGCGGCGACCACAATGGTCGGGCCGGTCGGGGTGTCGTACTGGAAGGAGCCCCACAGCCCGGCCCCCACGGCCAGCATACCGATGATGCCGGCGAGGATCGCCATCTGCTCGGGGGTGGCCGCAAAGCGCCGGGCACTGGCCGCCGGGATGATCATCAGCGCCGTGATCAGCAGCACGCCGACCACCTGCATCGCCGCCGCGATCACCAGCGCGATCAGCAGCATCAGGCCCAGCCGCACCAGCAGCACCGGCACACCCTCCACCTGGGCGAGCTCCTCGTGCACCGTCAGCGCCAGCAGCGGGCGCCACAGCAGGATCAGCAACAGCAGGGCCACGCCCCCGCCAATGGCGATGGACAGCAGGTCCCCGGTGCCCACCGCGAGGATGTCACCGAACAGGTAGGCCATCAGATCCACCCGCAACCCCTCGATAAAGGTAACGGCGACGATCCCCAGCGACAGCGAACTGTGCGCGAGAATCCCGAGCAGGGTGTCCGAGGCCAGTTCCTGCCGCCGCTGCAGCAGTACCAGCAGGATGGCGATGGCCACGCACACGATCGTGACCATCAGGTTCAGGTTCAGCCCCAGGAGTACCCCGAGGGCGACGCCCAGCAGCGCCGAATGGGACACGGTATCGCCGAAATAGGCCATGCGGCGCCAGACCACAAAGGCCCCCAGCGGCCCCGCGACGGCGGCCACCATCAGCCCCGCCAGGAGGGCACGAACCAGGAAATCGTCGAGCAGGCCATCCATCATCGGGAATCGCCCCCGGGACCGGGCCGGTGGGCATGGCCGCAGCCGGCGTGATGTTCGTGTACATCCCCGGCCACATCGTGCACGTGGTCGTGATCGTGCCGGTAGACCCCGATCCCCTGCATGTCCGTCTCCGGGAACAGGCGCTGGTACTCGGGATGCCGCGATACCTCCTCCGGCCGGCCGGTGCAGCACACATGCTGGTTCAGGCAGATCACCGCGTCGGCCCCGGCCATCACCAGGTGCAGGTCGTGCGACACCATCAGCACCCCGCAGCCGGTCTCGTGGCGGATGTCATCGATCAGCTTGAACACCTCGCCCTGGCCGACAATATCCACCCCCTGCGCCGGCTCGTCCAGCACCAGCAGGTTCGGGCGATTGAGCAGGGCGCGCGCCAGCAGCACCCGCTGCATCTCGCCGCCGGAAAGCGACTGCACCGGCTTGTGCAGCAGATGCGGCACGCCGACCCGCTCCAGGCCTTCGCGCAGGACGGCCTCCGGGGCCCGCTGACGCAGCGTCAGAAAACGCCGCACCGACAGCGGCAGCACCGGCTCGATCTGCAGGCGCTGCGGCATGTAGCCGATGCGCAGCCCGCGCCGGCGTTGTACCCGGCCCTGCCCCGGCTTCCACAGTCCCAGCAGGACCCGCAACAGCGAGGTCTTGCCCGCCCCGTTGGGGCCGATCACCACGGTCACCTCGGCCGGCCGCACCTGTACCGAGACATGATCCAGGATCACCCGCCCGCCGCGTTCCAGCGAGACGTCGCGGGCGGCCAGCAACGGCGAGGCGTCCGTCGCCGGTTGCGCGTGCGGGGAAGGGGTTTCGCGATTCATACTGGTATACTATAACGTTATTGAATCCGATGGAGAATCCGCCCATGCGCTCTGCTGCCCGCCGCCCGACCTTCCTCGCCCTGCTTCTGGCCCTGGCGTTTCTGGTAACGGTGGCCACGCCCGCGCAGGCCGACAGCCCGCGCATCGTCGCATCGATTCTACCGATTCACAGTCTGGTTGCCGCGCTGGCCGGCGACACCCACGAGGTGGAACTGCTGGTGCCGGCCAGCGCCTCGCCCCACGGCTATTCCATGCGTCCCTCCGAGGCACGGCGCCTGCAGCAGGCCGACCTGGTGGTCTGGGTCGGTCCGGAGCTCGAGGGCTTTCTGGAGCGCTCGCTGCACGGGATCGCCGACCGCGCGACAGTCATCAGCCTGATGCACGACCTCGATCTTGATCTTCTGGAGGGCCGCACCGGGGGCGTATGGGAAGGCCATCATGACCACGGCGACGATGGCGGCCATGGGCATGACGATCACGGCGATCATGGACATGACCAACATCCCCACGACGATCACAACGGACACGCGGACCACGCGCATGACCACGATGCTCACGGCTCGGATGATCATGGACACGCCACGCATGACGACGGGCACGGGCATGCACATGGCGATTACGACAGTCACCTGTGGCTGTCGCCGGCCGTCGCACGTGCCATCGTCGAACAACTCGCGGAGCGCCTCGCGGAACTCGATCCGGAACAGGCCGCAACGATCCGGGACAACCGGGACGGCCTGCTCCAGCGCATCGACGAGCTGGACGCCACGATCGCCGGGCAACTGGCCCCGGTACGCGACCAGCGCTTCATGGTGTTTCACGACGCCTACCAGTACTTCGAGCAGCACTATGGCCTGAACGCGGCCGGCTCCATCAGCGTCGATCCCTCGCGCATGCCCGGGGCCCGCCGGCTGTCCGAACTACGCGGCCGTCTGGCCGAGGGCGATGTCGCCTGCCTGTTCACCGAACCGCAGTTTCGCCCGGCGCTGGCAGAAACCGTGGCCGAGGGTACCGGCACCCGGCTCGGCATGCTCGACCCCATCGGCGCGGAGCTGGAGCCTGGCCCCGATGCCTGGTTCCTGCTGATGCAGGGTATGGCGGACGGCTTCACCGACTGCATGGCACATAACGGCTCCTGACGGACACGCGGCCCCACCTCCGGACGCCGCGCCTCGCCGCCCCACCTTCCTGTGCTGTCACGCCGGAAACCGCGTAGCGGTTATCCGGGATCTCCCAGCCCCCAAGGCCGGATATCCCGGCTCTGCGCTTCGCTTCGGCCGGGGTGACCGAAGGGACAAGGCCCGGATGCCCCACCGCGGTCAGAGCAGGATCAGCCCCCACACCAGCGCCGCCAGGAGGAAGCTGACCAGCACCGCGGCCGAGGCCATGTCCTTGGCGCGCGCCGACAGCGGATGGCGTTCGTCGCCAAACCGGTCGATTGCCGCCTCGACCGCCGAGTTCAGCAGTTCCACCACCAGGATCAACAAGGCACTGCCGGCCAGCAGTGCCCGCTCCACCCCGCTCTCGCCCAACCAGATCGCCAGCGGCAGCAATACCGCGAGCAACGCCAGCTCCTGACGAAACGCCGACTCGTGCTGATAGGCCTCGCGCAGCCCGCGCCAGGAATACCCGAAGGCATGCAGCACCCGGCTCAGGCCACGCCGGCCACTATGCGCCACCCGGATTCCCCTCGGTGCGCCCGGTCATGCGGCGGGCGGCGGCGCGAGGGCCACCCGGTTGCGGCCCTCGCGCTTGGCGCGGTAGAGCGCCTCGTCGACGCGCCGCAGCAGCTCGCCGCGCGGTTCGCCGGAATGGAATGCCGCCACGCCGAGGCTCACGGTCACCTCGTCCACCCGGGGAAAGGCATGCCCGGCCACGCGCGCCCGGACCAACTCCGCCACCCGGGCGCCTTCCTCCGCCGCGGCGCCCGGCAGCAGGACCATGAACTCCTCGCCGCCCCAGCGTCCGAGTACATCCACGCTGCGCAGGCGCTCGCCCGCGACCCTGGTCACCTCCTGCAACACCACATCCCCGGTGGCATGGCCATAGGTATCGTTGACCTTCTTGAAGTGATCGAGATCGAACATCACCAGCGCGAACCCCTGTCCATACCGCTCGGCACGCCGGACTTCGCGGTCCAGCAGGCTTTCGAAATACCGCCGGTTGGCAACCCCGGTCAGGCGATCATAGAAGGCCTGACGTTCGAGTTCCGCCTGGTTGCGTTCCAGCTCCTGCTGGATGGTCTTCAGCTCGGTGATGTCGACCGCCGTCCCGGCCAGCCGCGTCACTCGGCCGTCCGCGTCCGCGATCGGGTACCGATGGACCCGGACCCAGCGCTGCTCCCCATCCGGGCGCTGGATGCGGAAGGTCTCGTCGGCCGTTCCGTCGCCGAAAGCCCCGGAGAGAAACACCGCCTCCACCCGGTCGCGGTCCTCCGGGTGCACGGCCTCCAGCATCGCGACCGAGTCGCGGTACAGGTGCTCGCGGCTGTATCCCCAGACCCGCTCGTAGGCCGGATTGACGTAGAGGATCGATTCAGCGTCCTGAAGCCAGAAGACCTCGTTCACGGAGCCGGCCAGCTGGCGGAAACGCGCCTCGCTCTCGCGCAGGGCCTCTTCCACGGCCTTGCGTTGCGAGAGATCACGCAGGATGGTCGAGATTTGCCGCACCTGCCCCTGGCCATCGTGGCGAACCATGATGACCTGGGACACCGGCACTTCGTGGCCTTCGCCATCCAGCACGGCGGTCTCGCCCTGCCAGATACCCTCGCGCATCGCCACCGGGACCGCCTCCTGCAGGATATGGTCCGCGGCCCAGGGCGGATGGAACCGCCGGACCGTGGTCTCCAGGGAACCCACCTCCGTCGGCAGGCTTCGGGTATTCCAGCCGGTTTCGGGGTCCCACGGCTCTCCGGAGGCCGGTGGCAGACCGAACAATGCACGCCCGCCCGCATTCAGGAACAGCATGTTCCCGTCCGGCCCGTGCATGCCGACCACATCGGGGGTGAACTCCAGGATGCCGACCAGCCGGCGCAGGTTCTCCTCCAGCGCGCGGCGGTCGGTCACGTCCTGCACCGTTCCGATCAGGCGGCAGGGCTTGCCGCCGGCATCGCGCTCGACCGCGCCGCGCGTGTGGACCACGCGCTCACGGCCATCGGGCCGCAGGATCCGGAAATGAATGTCGTACTCCCCGGTCTCCAGCGCCGACTCCACCGTGGCGGCCACGCGGTCCCGGTCGTCCGGGTGCACGGCCTGCAAGAAGCCCGCGTAGTTCGCCTCCCGATCCTCCCGCCGCAGGCCGAAGATACGATAGACCTCGTCCGACCAGCGCGTGCGATCCTCCTGGATCGTCCAGACCCAGCTCCCCACGTGCGCGATGCGCTGCGCCGCGGCCAGTTCCTCGCCACGCTCGCGCAGGGCCCCCTCCATCGCCACTTGCTCGGTAATGTCGATCATCACCCCGTGCCAGACGATGCTGCCGTCCGTTCGCAGGACTTGCGGCGTCGCGCGGCCCTCGACCCAGACCGTCCCGCGTAACGGATGGCGGACGCGGAAACGCACCTGCCAGGGCCCCAGCGAGCGCGCCGACTCCTCGATGCTGACCTGGATCCGCGGAAGATCCTCGGGGTTCACCCGGGCGAAGGCCGCATCGGCATCCTCCTGGATCTGGTCAGGGGACAACCCGTACACCCGCTGGACGCCTTCGCTGACGAACGGGAAGGCGTGGCGTCCGTCCGGATACAGGCGGTATTGGTAGATCGCCCCGGGCAGGTGGCTGGTTGCCTTGGTCAGACGCGCCTCGCGCTCATGCCGGGCGGTCTGGTCCTGGAACGAGACCACGGCGCCGTCGACCCGCCCAGATACGTCGAACGTGGGTGCGCTAAAGACGCTCACCGGAAACAGGGTCCCGTCGGCACGCGCGAAGTGATCGTCCCAGGATTCCACCGGTTTGCCGGTCTCGAGGACGCGGTAGATCGGACAGGCCTCGGGCGGATAGGGCGTCCCGTCCACCAGTGTGTGATGGTTGGTCGAATGCGCGTCCTGCCCAAGGGCATCGCCTTCGCTCTCGAAACCGAGCAGACGGCAGGCCGTCGGGTTCAGGAAGGTATAGCGGCCATAGCGATCCAGGCCAAAAACGCCTTCGGCCAGGCTGCCCAGCAAGCGCGTCTGGAAGGCCTCGGCCGCCCGCAGCTCGGTGACATCCTCGATCACCCCGTCGAACACGAACAGGCCATCCGCATCCTCGGTCCGGTAGGCGGTGATCCGGGCACGGAAGGGCCGTCCCCGCAGTGTCCTCAGATCCACTTCGCGACCGACGACCCGCCCATAGGCCTCGAGATCGCGACTGAACGCCTCGCGCTCGAGCGGATCGCGGTAGAGCTCGCGGACCGGCGTCGAGCGCAGCTCGATCTCGGTGGCGGCCTCGAACAGCTCCACCATGGCCGGATTGAGACGGACAAAGCGGCCCTCCGGCCCCGGGGTGTTGCGGTAGACCCCCACCGGGAGGCGACCGAAGGCCACCCCGTAGAACTCCAGCTCGTGTTCGTAGCGACGGGCCTCCGACACGTCATGGATGATCGAGTAGAGGTATCGGTTCCCGTCCAGCACCACCGGGCCGGAGTACACCTCGACATCACGAATCTCGCCCCCGCAAATGCGGTGGCGAAAACGGAAGAAGCGGCGTTCCTCGCGCGCCGCCCGCTCCATCTCGGTGCGCACCTCGTCCGCCGAGAGCGTGTTGATGTCCTGGATGTGCATGGCCTTCAGCGCCTCGGCCGAATAGCCGTAGAACGCCTCCGCGGCCGGATTGGCGTCCACGATCCGCCCGCCCTCCGGGTCGATCAGCAGCTTCGGGGCGGTATTGGCGGTAAAGGTCTGTTCGTAGACCTGGCCGGCGGAATCGCCCTGCACCCGGCGCTGTACGGTGGCGAGCCGCCCATGCGGGTCGGGCGCCAGCACCAGCGTGCAGGCAACCACCGTCGCGTCCTCCACGTGCGGCGCCCTGAGCGAAAGCTCCAGGGTCACTTCGGCCGAGCCGGAGCGCGCGAGGGCGTCCATCAACGCCTTGTGCTGCCCCTGCGGCACACACTCGGCCAGCCGCACACCATCGAAGTCATCCGCCGCGCAGCCCAGCCATTCCGCCAGGCGCGCATTGGCCGCATGGATGCGACCGCTGGCCTCCAGAAACACCAGCCCCACGGCGGCCCGGTGGAATAAGCCCGCGCCTGCATGCTCCGCAGGATCCATCAAGTCTCCCCGAGGAGTTTGGCCGTGGCCGTCAATCCTGCCATACGACCCGATTGCGCCCCGAGCGCTTGGCCCGGTACATCGCATCGTCCGCGCGCTTGATCCAGTCCTTGATCGCCTCGCCACGACGACACTCCGCCACCCCCAGACTGATGGTCACGTGCCCCACATGTGACAACTCCAGCGCGGCGACCTGGCGCCGCAGATCCTCCGCCAGACGGCAGGCCGCCTCGGCGGTGGTGCTCGGCAGCATGACCATGAATTCCTCGCCGCCCCAACGACCCAGCACATCGGACTGGCGCAGACGTTCTCCCGCCACGGCCACAACCCGGCGCAGGACCTCGTCCCCGATGTCGTGGCCATGGGTGTCGTTGATCCGCTTGAAGTGATCCAGGTCCAGCATCACCAGCGAGCAGGAATCGCCGTAGCGCTCCGCCCGCCGGGCCTCCTGCTCCAGCAATGCCTCGAAATAGCCCCGATTGGCGGCATCGGTCAACGGATCGTAAAAGGCCTGGTACTCCAGCGCGGCCTCCAGTTCCTTCTGTCGGGAGATGTCATGAAACATGGCGATGTAATACTCGATCGTCCCGCTGGCATCCCGGATCGCGGTGACGATCTCGTGCAGGGGAAAGGTCTGGCCGTCCTTGCGCCGGTTCCATACCTCGCCGGACCAGTGACCGTGTTCACGCACGGACTGGAACATCTCCTCATAAAAGCCGCGGTCCTGTCGGCCCGAATTCATGATCCGCGGATTCTGGCCCACCGCATCTTCTTCGGTGAACCCCGTGAGTTCGGTAAAGGTCACGTTGACACGCTGAATCGTCCCCTCGCCATCGGTGATGAAGATCGCCTGACTGGTCTCGAAGGTCGCCGCGAGCAACCGCTGCTCCTGCTCCAGGTGGTGCCGCTCGGTGATGTCCTGCACGGTCCCGATCATGCGCAGCGCGCGGCCATCCGAATCGACCTCCACGTAGCCACGCTCGTGCACCACGCGCTCCTCGCCGTCGGCGCCGTCGGCGCGCAGTACGCGATGCACGGTATCGAAAGAGCCTCCCTCGGCCAGCGCCGTGTCCACCTCGGCCTGAACCCGGTCGCGGTCCTCCGGATGAACCGCCTGCAGGAAGGCGGCGTGCGTCCCGCCCCACTCGCCACGTCGCATCCCGAAGATCCGGAAGACCTCGTCGGACCAGCGGACCTCGTTGCGGGAAAAGTCCGACACCCAGTTGCCGATATGCGCGATGCGCTGGGCCTCGGCCAGCTCGCGCTCGCGCAGATGCAGGACCTCTTCGGCCTGCACCCGTTCGGTGATGTCCAGGATCACCCCGAACCAGAGCACACTGCCATCCTCCAGTGCCTCGGGACTGGCATGCCCTTCCACCCAGATCTCGCCGCGCTCGGGGTGGCGCACGCGATAGCGCTGGCGCCAAGGCTCCAGGCAGCGCATGGAGGCCTCGATGCTGGCGACAACCCGCTCGACATCATCCGGGTGGATGACTTCGAAGGCAGGGCTGGCATCGTGCCTCACGGCCTCGGGCGTCACGCCGTACACGTCGGCCATGCCCTCACTGGCATACGGGAGCGACGCCCGGCCATCCGGGTACTGACGGTACTGGTAGATCACCCCGGGCAGGTTGTGCGCAATCTTCTCCAGGTGGCGCTCGGTCTCCTCCCGCGCCCCCACGTCCTGGAAGGCACCCACCAGTTCGACGACCGCGCCCTGACCGTCGCGGATCGCGGTCACCTGATCCTCCAGCCATTGCCAGTGCCCGCTGGGCATGCGCTGGCGATAGCTCAGGCGACAGAATCCGCGCGCGCCGTCGGCCAGCCAGCGCTTCACCTGGCCGACACAGCGACGAAAATCCTCGGGAGCCAGATGGGTCCGCAGCCAGTCCGGCTGGGTCGTGATCTGTTCCGGTGTCCAGCCGGTGACGGCCTGCACGTTGGGGCTGAGCCAGGTCATGGTGCCGAAGTCCGACGGGTCCATGGTGTAGATGACCGCGGGACTGGCACGCAGCAGGGTCTCGGTACGCTTCTCGGCCTCCTTGCGCGCGGCGATGTCGGCGACCGCCACGAGCAGGGCTTCGGGGCAGTCCGCGGTGGCCGGGATCCGGCTGACCGTCAACTCCACCCAGCATGCCTGGTCGGTGGCATCCAGCAGACGCGCCTCGAAGCTGCAGTTGGCGCATTCATCGCTCCGCAATGCATGACGCCGGTCCTCGAAGCACTCCTGATCATCCGGGCAGACATGCGCCTTCAGGAACGCATCGGTCAGATCCGCCGGATCACAGGCCAGCAAGGCGCCCAGGCGGGGATTGGCGCGCAGGATGCGCCCCTCGGTATCCATCTCGGCCAGCCCCACCGGCGCATGCTCGAACAGCGCCGCATAGCCATGGATGGCACAAATTTCGCTCATTGGGTAACGCGTCCTTGCCCGTCTTCGCCTTCCTTGACGGAGGCTTTGTCGGCACTCATTCGTGTGTCGGCTGCCCGCGGGCCTGGCAGCGCGTGATTGGACTGGGTCCGGAAACTACCAGATAACGAGTCAGGTTTCCTCTTGACCCCAAAAAAAGTCGTTTACTGCCCCGCAAAACGGAAACGCCCCCGGCAAGCGGGGGCATTTCAGAACGAACCAGGATGCCCGGGGCTGGCCCGGGAAATCCCGTCAGCCGTGTGTACCGGTTCGCGGCGCGCTGGCGCCCCTGTCTTCGGCGGGCTGGAACACGACGTCCAGCGCCTTGGCGGCGGCCACCTCGTTGAAGCGCCGGTTCGGCAGCGTGTGTGGCGCGCCCTTGATGGTGTCCATGTCGTTCTCCGACTCGGCCAGGATGCAGGCCATCGCCTCGACAAAGCCGTCCAGGGTCTCTTTCGACTCGGTCTCGGTCGGCTCCACCAGCAGGCACTCCGGCACCAGCAGCGGGAAGTAGGTGGTCGGCGCGTGGTAGCCGTGGTCCAGCAGGCGCTTGGCAACATCGCCCGCGGTCAGGCCGCGTTCCTTGGCCTGCTTCTTCATGGTCACGATGAACTCGTGGGTGGCGCGGCGCTTGGGATAGGCCAGGTCGAACCCGGCCGCGGCCAGTTCGCGCGCCAGGTAGTTGGCATTCAGGGTCGAGAATTCGGAGACCCGCACCATGCCCTCGCGCCCCAGCATGCGCATGTAGATATAGGCCCGCAGCAACACGCCGGCGTTCCCGGCAAACGCGGACAGGCGCCCGATGCTCTGCGGACGATCGGATTCCTCGGCAAAGCGGTAGCCGCCCTGCTCGGCCTCGATCACGTGCGGGATCGGCATGAACGGCAGCAGCCGTTCAGCGACGCCCACGGCGCCGGAGCCCGGTCCACCGCCGCCGTGCGGCGTGGAGAAGGTCTTGTGCAGGTTCATGTGGATCACGTCGAAACCCATGTCGCCCGGGCGCACCTTGCCGAGGATCGCGTTCAGGTTGGCGCCGTCGTAGTACAGCAGGCCGCCGGCCTCGTGCACGATGCCGGCAATCTGCTTGATGCGCCGTTCGAACACGCCCACGGTGGACGGATTGGTCAGCATGATCCCGGCGGTGTGCGGACCCACGGCCGCCTTCAGGGCCTCGATATCCACGTCACCGGTATCGTCGGTGGGGATCTCGCGCACCTCGTAGCCGCACATGATCGCGGTCGCCGGGTTGGTGCCGTGGGCGGCATCCGGCACGATGATCTCGCGGCGCTCGGTATCGCCGCGGGAATCGTGGTAGGCGCGGATCATGGCCACACCGGTGTACTCGCCCTGGGCACCCGCCATCGGCGCCAGCGACACGGCCTTCATGCCGGTCACTTCCTTCAGCATCTCCTGCAATTCGAACATCGTCTGCAGGAAGCCCTGGCTGTGGCTGGCCGGAGCAAGCGGATGCCGGTTCAGGAACCCGGGCAGCATCGCGAGGCTGTTACAGGCGCGCGGGTTGTACTTCATCGTGCACGAGCCTAGCGGGTAGAACTCGGTGTCGATGGAGAAGTTCTTCTGCGACAACCGCGTGTAGTGCCGCACCACGTCCAGTTCCGAGGCCGCCGGCAGACCCGGCGCGGACTTGCGCTGCAGGTTCGCCGGGATGCGGGTCGCGGCGTGGTCGCGCGGCGCCTGGGCCACGGCCGAGCGGCCGGCGCGGGAACGTTCGAAGATCAGATTGGCTTCAGTGGTGCTCATAGCGGTTTCTCGCTTGCGTATTCGGGTGACGGCGACCGGGCACAGGCCCGGCCACCGGCGGCACGGAGGGACTCCGGCCGATTACTGGGTCGGGCTCAGGTTGGCCCGATCATCCAGGGCCGCGAACGCGGCGTCGTAGTCCGGCTCGTCGCCGATCTCGGAGACCAGCTGGGCGTGCATCACCAGGTTGTCGGTATCCAGCACGACCACACCGCGCGCGGTGATCCCGGCCAGCGGGCCGTCCTGGATCAGCACGCCGTAGTCCTGGGCGAAGTTGCGATCGCGCATCATCGACAGCACGGTCACGCGTTCCAGGTTCTCGGCAGCGCAGAAGCGGCTCATCGCGAACGGCAGGTCGGCGGAGACGATCAGGATCTCGAGATCCGGACGGCTGGCGACCATCTCGTTGAACTTCTTGGTGGAGTCGGCGCAGACCGGGGTATCCAGGCTGGGCACGATGGAGATCAGCTTGCGCTTGTCGCCGAAGTCGGCCAGTGAGACATCCTGCAGATCCTTATTGGTCAGCTTGAAGTCCGGGGCCGGCGAGCCCACGTGCGGCAGATCGCCGTTGGTGTTGATCGGATTACCTTGCAGCTTGATTTCGGCCATGGTTGCCTCCCGGCTTGATGTGTATGGCGCTTGGTGTCGTTGACCGTGGGAAGCCGAACCGCCTCAGGCGGCCTGCTCCCAAGTGGTCACGTACTGCTCCAGGTCGGATTCGGTCTTGGTCTCAGTGGCGCAGGCGAGCACGCAGCCATCCAGCTGCGGATAGTCCCGGCTCAGCTCGAGGCCCGCCAGCACGCCGGCATCGGCCATGGTCTGCACGCGGGTCGCGGCATCGCCGCCGAAGTCCAGCGCGACTTCGTGGAAGTACTCGCCGGTAAAGCGCGGCTTGATGCCCTTGGCGGCCAGTTTTTCCACCAGCGCATGGGTGTTGGCGTAGCAGGCCTCGGCCACGCGGGTCAGGCCCTCGTCACCCAGCAGCGACATATGGATCGTCGACGCCGTCACCACCAGGCCCTGGTTGGTGCAGATGTTCGAGGTCGCCTTGGAGCGGCGGATATGCTGCTCGCGCGCCTGCAGGGTCAGCACGAAACCGGGCTTGCCGTCGGCGTCCTCGGCACGGCCGACAATGCGCCCCGGCATCTGCCGGATATGCTTTTTCAGCGTGGTCATGAAGCCGTAGTACGGCCCGCCGGACGACAGCGGCGCACCCAGCGGCTGGCCCTCGCCGACCACGATGTCCACGCCATTGGCGCCCCACTCGCCCGGCGGCTTCAGCAGCGCCAGCGAGACCGGGTTCACCACGGCGATAACCGGGATGCCGCGTTCCTCGGCCCACCCGGTCAGGGCATCCACGTCTTCCAGGATGCCGAAGAAGTTGGGCTGGCTGATCACCATGGCGGTGACGTCGTCGTCCGCATACGGCGCCAGCACCTCCACCGGGGTCTGGCCGGTGGTTTCGTCGAACGGCAGTTCGACCAGTTCGATGCCCTGGTTGCCGATCAGCGTCTTCACCACCTTGCGATAGTCCGGATGCAGCGCCCCCGGCAGCAGCACGCGCTTGGCCTTGGAGCGGCGATTCACGCGCACCGCCATCAGCACGGCCTCGGCCAGGGCGGAGGCACCGTCATACAGGGAGGCGTTGGAGACCTCCATCCCGGTCAGGCGGCTGATCATCGTCTGGTATTCGTAGATCAGCTGTAGCGTGCCCTGGCTGGCCTCCGCCTGGTACGGCGTGTAGGCGCTGTAGAACTCGCCGCGGGTAGCGATCTGCCACACGGCGGCCGGGATGTGGTGCTCGTAGGCACCGGCCCCGATGAAATTCGATGGCATGCCGTCCTTCGCAGCCCGCTCCTGCATCAGGCGGGTGATGCCCATCTCGCTCTCGCCCTCGGGGATCCCCGTGAGTGGCGGCGAACGCAGGTCGGCGGGAATCTCGTCGAACAGGTCCTCGACGGATTCGGCGCCAATGCTGTCGAGCATGGCACGGATGTCTTCTTCGGTATGCGGGATAAACGGCATGTCAGGTCTCGCTTTCGCCGATTGCGGCGAAGTTCGGTTGGGTCCCGGCCGGACGCGGCCGGGACCGGTGATACGCGGCTACGCTCAGGATTCCGCCTCGACGTGCGCGGCATAGGCATCCGCGTCCATCAGCGCATCCAGCTGGCCGGCATCGGACGGCTCCACCTTGAACAGCCAGCCATCCTCGAAGGGCGACTCGTTGACCTTCTCGGGGCTGTCGGCCAGGTCCTCGTTGACCGCGGTCACCTCGCCGGAGATCGGCGCATAGATATCCGAGGCGGCCTTGACCGATTCCACGGTGGCGCAGGCCGTGCCGGCCTCGATGATGCTGCCCGCTTCCGGGGCCTCGACAAACACCAGATCGCCCAGCAGTTCCTGCGCGTGATCGGTGATGCCCACGGTCACGCTGCCGTCGGCCTCGCTGCGCACCCACTCGTGGCTTTTGGTGTACTTCAGGTCCTTCGGTGCTTCGCTCATGACATCTTCCTTTTGCTTGTTAGATCCCGCCTGCGCAGTGTAGTCCGGTGCACGCGGGATGAGGCAATCCTCGCTTCAGTTTTTCGGCAGATCGATCTGCGGCTCGCCGTTGCGGACGAACACCGGCTTGACCACGCGCACCGGCAGCTTGCGGCCGCGGATGTCCGCGTGCAGCTGCTCGGCCTCGACCCCGGCCGGGATACGCGCGAACGCCACCGACACGCCCAGACTAGGCGCGAAACTGCCGGAGGTGACCACGCCGTCGCCGGCCTCGGTTTCGATGCGGGTGCCGCCACGCAGCACCCCGCGACCATCCAGCACCAGCCCCACCATGCGTTCCTTCACGCCCTCGTCCTTCGACTGCTCGATCGGCGCGCGGCCGATGAAATCCCGCTCGGCATCCTTCAGCGCGATAGTCCAGCCCAGGTTGGCGGTCAGCGGATTGGTCTGGTCGTCCATGTCCGTGCCGTAGAGATTCATGCCGGCCTCCAGGCGCAGGGTGTCGCGCGCGCCGAGGCCGATGGGGTGCACGCCGGCCGCCTTCAGCTTTTCCCAGAGACCGTCGGCCTCCTCCGCCGGCAGCATCACCTCGAAGCCGTCTTCGCCGGTGTAGCCCGTGCGGGCGACAAACCACTTGTCATTCCAGACCGCGGAAAACGGCTTGAGATCCCCCGCATTGCGCAGATCGGCCGGCAACAGCGGTAGGGTCTTCTCCACCGCCTGCGGGCCCTGGATCGCAATCAGGGCGAACTCCGGGCGCGGCTCCACGTTCACGTCGAAGTCCTTCGCCACCGTCTGCATGTGGGCGATATCGCCCTCGGCGGTCGCGGCATTGACCACCGCGCGGTAGCTGTCGCCACCGGTCCAGTAGATGATCAGGTCGTCGATCACACCGCCGGCCTCGTTCAGCATGCAGCTGTACAGCGCGCGACCCTCGGTCTTCAGCTTGGCCACGTCGTTGGCCAGCAGATAGCGCAGGAAGGCCTGGGCCTGCGGGCCGTGGATATCCACGACCTGCATGTGCGAGACATCGAACATGCCGGCGGATTCGCGCACCCGCTTGTGCTCCTCCATCTGGGAGCCGTAATGCAGTGGCATCTCCCAACCGGCGAAATCGACCAGCTTGGCCCCCGCGCGCTGATGCGCGGCATGGAGCGGAGTTGTCTTCAACGTCGTCATCTAGTTCTCGCCTTGCTTGCGTGTCGTGGTCGGCTCGCCGGCATCCGCCGGTGGAACCGCGAGGCCCGGCCGCCGCGCTCCGGGCATAAAAAAAGGGGCGGCCGGCAGAATGAATCTGCCAGCCGCCCCTCTGTCCTGAAACCTGAGAGTTTGCGTCGCGTCAGCCCGTTGTCGGACTGCGTGACCGCCCCCTTCGGTGGGCCGTTTCCGGCCGCTCTCCAGAGTGTGTCTCCTGCACCGTTCCGGTCCTGTAGCCTGAGCGATTCCGGGCGGATGTTGCGCCTTCGGCGTCTGCCAATCGACTGGCGATCGCAGATCTCTTCCAGAACGGTGTGCGGGCATTGTCGGGCGCCCACAGACGAAAGTAATTGTAGACCAAAATACCCTCGCTGCGAAAGCCCGGACGGGCCGCGCCACTATTCCGACGCCGCGGCCTGCCCCGTCACCTACCCCCTCATACATCCAAAAAGCACCGTCATTGCGAGGAGCCGAAGGCGACGAAGCAACCTCCGAAAGCTGGCAGTGCGTCACGATCAGCATCCGGTGGTTTCGAACGGAGGTTACTCGCTGCGCTCGCCCTTCGGGCCGGCCTGCGGCCGTTCAACGCGCTGCGCGCTTTTGTGCCGCGTCGCTGCGCTCCTCGCAATGACGGTGCCACTCGCTACCACTGTGCTGTGCCCCTACAACGCCATGTCGATCGCGAGCAGGACGACGAAGCCGACCAGGACCCCCACCGTGGCCTGGGCCTCGTGGCCCTTGCGGTGCGACTCGGGGATGATCTCGTGACTGATCACGAACAGCATCGCCCCGGCCGCGAACGCCAGCCCCCAGGGCAGCAGGAACTCCATCAGCGTGATCGCTCCGGCCCCGATCAGGCCGCCGATCGGCTGCACCAGGCCCGTCAGCAAGGTCACCCCGAATGCCGCCCACTTGCTGTAGCCCAGCGACAGCAGGGCGATGGCGACCACCAGCCCCTCGGGCATATTCTGCAGCCCGATCCCGATGGCCAGCGCAATCCCGTCGCTCACGTCATCGCCGCCGAAGCCGACCCCCACCGCCAGGCCTTCCGGCAGGTTGTGCAGTGCGATTGCAAAGATGAACAACCATACGCGACGGATCTTCTGCGGGTCGGCCCCGCTTTGCGGCCCGATGAAGAAGTGCTCGTGCGGCACCAGCTTGTGCAGCGCCAGCAATGCACCGCCACCCAGCCCGATCCCCACCGCGAGCACGACAATGGCCATGCCCACGCCGCCGTACTGCGCTTCCGCCTGCTCCACCGAGGGCAGCACCAGCTCGAAGGCCGTGGCCGACAGCATCACCCCGGCGCCGAAGCCCATCATCGCGTCCTCGACCGACTGGCTGATGCGGCGCAGGAAGAAGATCGGGATCGCCCCCACCGCGGTCATCAGACCGGCGACGAAACTCGCCAGCAAGCCGATCTGCAGCGTGCTCAGATCGGCAATGCGCTCTTCCAGCATCGGCCACAGCAGGCTGACCAGCCAGATGAAGACCGCCAGTGCGATCAGCGATCCGACGAGGAAGATCCGGGGTACCGGTTTGCCGTGATCCGGCTCGGAAGCCGCGGGAGAGGATTCGCTCATGCGTGGTCCTTGAGAGTCGAGGCTGCCATTGAAACAGGGTCCATCGCGGCGTTCCACAGACGCGCCCAATGGCCAGGTTCGACAAAAGCTATCGTCAACACCCGTTGTGCGCGGTAGAGTTTTCAGCCAAAGCCGCTCCGGACCACAAGGACCCTCCGATGCTCGACACCATCGACCAGTTCCTCGGCGACACCGCCGGCCTGCTTTGGGGCAACCCGCTCACCCTGATCCTGCTGCTGGGCACCGGGCTCTACCTCACCATTCGCCTGGGCCTGGTCCAGGTCGTCGCATTCCGCGAGGGCTGGCGCGCCCTGCGCGGGGCAGATGGACGCGGCGGCGGCACCGGGCAGATCTCGCCGTTCCAGGCGCTGTCGACCGCGCTGTCCGGCACCATCGGTACCGGGAACATCGCCGGTGTGGCCACGGCCATCGCGCTGGGTGGCCCCGGTGCGCTGTTCTGGATGTGGGTCACGGCCTTTTTCGGCATGGCCACCAAGTTCGCCGAGACCACCCTGGCCGTCCGCTACCGCGAGATCGCCCCGGACGGCAGCATCGCCGGCGGGCCAATGTTCACCCTGCTCCACGGCCTCAAGATGAAGAAGCTGGCGATCCTGTTCGCCGCCTTCACCCTGATCGCCTCGTTCGGCATCGGCAACATGGTGCAGGCCAACTCGGTGGTCGACGGCCTGACCTTCATCGTCCCGGACCTGCGCGCCAACGACGACATCATGGGCTGGATGGCCCTGATCATCGGCCTGACCATGGCCGTGCTGGTGGCGCTGGTCATCATCGGCGGGGTCAAGCGCATCGCCATGATCGCCTCGACCATCGTCCCGTTCATGGCCGTGATCTACATGCTGGGCGCCTTCGTGGTGATTGTCGCCAACATCCAGGCGGTTCCGGCGGCGGTCGGCACCATCCTCAACCTCGCGCTCAACCCCTGGGCCGCCGGCGGCGGTGCCATCGGCCTCGCCATCCAGTACGGCGTCGCGCGCGGCATGTTCTCCAACGAGGCGGGCCTGGGTTCCTCGGCCATGGCACACGCCGCGGCCAAGAACGGCGACCCGCCGCGCGAAGGCTCCGTGGCCATGCTCGAGCCGTTCATCGACACCATCGTGGTCTGCACCCTGACCGGCCTGGCCATTGTCGTCACCGGGGCCTATATCGACCGCGCCGACGACGTGGTCGGGGCCTCGCTGACCGCCACCGCCTTCAGCTCCACGCTGGGCCCGTTCGGCGCCATGGTGGTCGGCATCAGCCTGATGCTGTTCGCCTTCTCCACCATGATTGCCTGGTCCTACTACGGCGACCGCTCGGCCTACTTCCTGTTCGGCGAGCGCGCGGTGATGCCCTACCGCGTCGTGTTCGTCATCCTCATCGTGCTCGGCGCGACCATCCCGCTGGGCGTGGTCTGGAACTTCTCCGACATCGCCAACATCGCCATGGCGGCACCCAACCTGATCGCATTGATCCTGCTCGCCGGCCTGGTCAAGAAGCTGCGCGACGACTACGTGGCGCATCGCCCGATGCCGGATCGCCATGAGGGATGAGCACAGCGTTGCGGGTGGTCCATCCGACCCGTTCGCACAGGCCCCCGCACGTCCGGACGCGGCCATGCTGGTGCGCGAGGTCGAAGGCGCCCTCGCGGAGGACCTGGGCCCCGATGGTGTCGCCGGCGACCTGACCGCCGCCCTGGTCCCGGCTGAACGGGTGGCGCGCGCCACGCTGCTATTGAAGGAGAGCGCGATTGTTTGTGGCCAGCCCTGGTTCGACCGCGTGTTCGCCAGCCTCGCGCCGGAGACCCGGATCGACTGGCAGGTGGCCGAAGGCACCCACGTGGAAGTGGACGACGAACCACGCGTGATCGCCACCCTGGAAGGGCCCGCACGGGCCGTTCTGGCGGCCGAACGCGCGGCCCTCAACCTGCTCCAGACCCTGTCCGGAACGGCCACCGAGACCGCCCGCTGGGTCGCCCGCCTGGAGGGCACGGACAGCCGCATCCTCGATACCCGCAAGACCCTCCCGGGCCTGCGCCACGGGCAGAAGTACGCCGTGCGCTGCGGCGGGGGCCACAACCATCGCCTCGCCCTGTGGGATGCCGTGCTGATCAAGGAAAACCACATCGCCGCCTGCGGCTCCATCGCGGCCGCAGTGGAACGGGCCCGCACCCTGGGCGCCGGGCGCTGGGTAGAGGTCGAGACCGAGAACCTCGACGAGGTCGATCAGGCCCTGGCCGCCGGGGCCGACGTCATCATGCTCGACGAGCTGTCGCTGGCAGATCTGGCCACGGCCGTGCAGCGCATTCGCGGCCGCGCGATCTCCGAGGCCTCGGGCGGGGTCACGCCGGACAGCCTGGCGGCCATCGCCGCCACCGGCGTGGACTACATCTCGGTCGGCGCCCTGACCAAGCACCTCCACGCCATCGACTACTCCCTGCGCCTGGACTAGCCCTACGGTTGCGATCCCGACGATTACGGGGCTCCACTCGCCGCCTGGGGCCGGGCCTGGTTCATCCACTGGTGTTTAGGAGGGCTTCGGTCCGCCGCATGCCTGGTTGTGGCTGGCCACGGTTCGCCATCCGGTGTTTACGGTGGCTGCGTCCGGCCGCCTGCCACGCGCTGACTCGCCAGCGCGCCGCGAGGTACTTCTTTGCTCGTGCAAAGAAGTACCCAAGAAACACGCCCGACTGCCGCGACCCCGGCCCGCTGTGCGGGCCGGGGTTTCCCTCGCTCCGAGGCTTTTCGCGGGCGGCGCTGAACTCGCTACGCTGCGCTTCGCTCAGACATCCAGCGCCTTGAATCCCGCGAAAACCCTCTCCACTCGGCGCGACGACAACGGGGAGGAAGGTCAAGACAATTGCGATCCGAAGGCCTTTGCCATTGGATGGAGGCAGGCTGTTCCCGCATCTTCGGCACGCTCGGCCTTTGGCCGTTGCGTGCCGCGCCCGCGAAGCGGGCGCCGGGGCCTTCGGACGGCATTGCCTATTGTTATGTCCGGGGGACGGAACACCTTCTGTCTTGACCTGCTCTTCCCGTATGGAGCCCCTTGCGGAAGGGTCCTCGGGCCGGAAGAAGGCGCTGGATGTCTGAGCGGAGCCGAAGGCGCAGCGAGTTCAGCGCCGCCGGCCCGAGGGCCCTGGAGCAAGGTTCCCGGGCGGAATCCGAGGGCCCTTCTTTGGGTACTTTCTTGGGCAAGCAAGAAAGTACCTCGCGGTGCGCTCGCGAGAGAGCGCGTGGCAGGCGGCGGACCAGAGGCAAGTAAACACTGAGGATGAACCGGGACCAGCCTCCCGGGTCGGCGCCGGACAGAGCCCACCATAAACACCCGAGGAAGAACCGGGCCCGGCCGGTGCGCCACGCAGCACACACGCCGAGTGCACCATGGGACCTGGAAGGACGGGAGGCTAGTTCTGCGACGCCGGCGGGAGCTGGATGAAGCGTTCGCGGTACAGGCGCAGTTCGTCGATGGAATCGCGGATATCCTGCATGGCCTGGTGCGACGCGTTCTTGCGCAACTGCGCGATCACGTCCGGGGCCCAGCGCCGCGCCAGCTCCTTCAAGGTGGAGACATCCAGATTGCGGTAGTGGAAGTACTGCTCCAAATCCGGCATCAGGCGCGCCATGAAGCGCCGGTCCTGGCAGATGGAATTGCCACACATCGGCGAGGCCCCCTTCGGCACATACTGCGCCAGGAACTCCAGGGTCACCTGCTCCGCATCGCGGGTGTCCGACGAGCTGTTGCGCACCCGTTCGATCAGTCCCGATGTTCCATGGGTGCGCTGGTTCCATTCGTCCATCCCCTCCAGCACCTCGGCCGGCTGGTACAGGGCAATGACTGGCCCTTCGGCCAGGATGTTAAGGTCCTTGTCGGTGACGATGGTCGCCACCTCCAGGATCCGGTCGGTTTGCGGCTCCAGACCGGTCATCTCGAGATCGATCCAGATCAGGTTTTCGGCATTCACGGCCATGTCGCGTACTCCTTCGCGGGGAGGCCGTCGTGTGACGACCACGGCCCTTTCATATGCCGCAGGAGTCTATCATCATGGTTGCGGGGCCTGTGGCCCCGGACTCCAACCCCCGTGATCAGGAGGGAACAATGCGACATACCAACGCACGTATTGCCGCCGGCACTGCCGCGCTGGCCCTGAGCCTTAGCGGCGCGAATATCGCGCTGGCGGATGACATCCGCATGGGACAGGAGCTGCACAGCGACAACTGCATCAGCTGTCACGCCGACATGGTCGGAGGCGATGGCTCCGACCTCTACACGCGATCGAACCGCATGGTCGGCTCGCACGACGAACTGGTGGCCCAGGTTAACAACTGCAACGTGAATCTCGGTACCAACTGGTTCGACGACGAGGTCAATGCCGTGGTCGCCTACCTCAACGCGGAGTACTACCAGTTCGATGAGTGATCTCAAGACCCGACACTGCGAGTCCTGCGAGGGCATGACCGCCCCGATGCCTCGCGCAGACGCGGAACGCGCCCTGGAACAAGTGCACGATGCCTGGGGTATCGACGAAGCCGGCAAGAGCATCCAGCGCAGTTTCAAGTTCAAGAACTTCCACGAAACCATGGCGTTTGTGAACGCCGTCGCCTGGATCGCGCATGGCGAGGATCATCACCCCGACATGGCGGTCGGCTTCAACCGCTGTGCGGTGGAGTTCTCGACCCATGCCATCGGCGGGCTGAGCGAGAATGACTTTATCTGTGCCGCGCGCGTCGATGCCCTGTTCGACTAACCCTTCCCGCCACGGCCGAGTACGAGCTTGACGCAGATCGCCCGGGTCTTCGCCCGCCACAACCAGATGGCCGACATCGCGGGGCCCGACGAGGCCCCGCGTCGGTTACGCCTGCACCGCCGCTTCCGCGACCTCGCCTGCGGCGACCTAGTCGAGCTGGATGCCACCGGCGACGAGGTGGCCCGCCAGCTGGATCGCAACAACGTGCTCGTGCGCCGCGACGGCTTCGGCCGGCGCAAGGTCATCGCAGCCAATATCGACTGCGTGTGGATTGTGATCGCGCCGGAACCGGCACCCTCGCGCAACCTGATCGACCGCTTCCTGGTGGCCATCCTCAACCTGCCCGCCCGCCCCCGCCTGCTGATCAACAAGCAGGACGAGGGGCCCGCGGCCCGGCCCGAGTGGCTGGACGCCTACCGCCAGCTGGACCTGGATCCGCTATTCGTCAGCGCCAAAAGCGGGTTCGGGCTGGACGACCTGGCGGCGGCTGCGGCCGGCCAGACCAACATCCTGGTCGGGCAGTCCGGTGTCGGAAAGTCCTCGCTGGTCGCCGCGCTGCTCGATCAGTACGGGATCGTCGACGCGATCGCGCCAACCACTGGCGACCTGGCCGCCTCCGGCGAGGGACGCCACACCACGGTCACCGCCCAGTGGTTTCCACTGGCCAACGGCGGCGCCTGGATTGACTCGCCCGGCGTGCGCGATTTCACGCCCGAGATCCCGTCCCTGGACACCCTGGAGCGCGGCTTCCCGGACATCGCGGAGCGCGGTGATCAATGCCGCTTCCGTGACTGCCGCCACCAGAGCGAGCCCGGTTGTGCGGTACTGGCCGCGATCGAGACCGGCGAACTCCCCGCCGCACGCCTGCAGGCCTGGCACGCCCTCGCCGCCGAGATCCCCGCCCAGAACCGCGCGCGCGGGTAACTTTTCCTCGACGAAGCGCGCGAAGAACACCCAGCGTTACAAAGCGATTAACGGGAAGGGGAAGCCTGGACGCAGAAAGGCATTGGAAACCGCGTGTTCGGTGGCACGCCGCAACGATCCGTGCGAATCGGAAAATTCCAGTCGGGATTTCTTCCAACCTCCCAATGCCCTGTGAATCGCTTTTCCGGCCCTTCTTCGTGCCTTCGTGTACGTCGTGGTTGCGCCAGACGAGTTCGGGGAGGCCGCACGGTGGCGGGCAGTGAGAGTTGCGGCGGAACGTGTGGCAGGTGTCGCGGCCGGGGGGCCGGGATCAGAAGGTCAGGCCCATCTCGACGCCGATGACCGAGGAGGCCGGCTCGCGGCTCACGCCTTCAAACTCGAGGCGATCGGCCAGCCAGTTATCCGCGGAGTTCAGCGAGTAATCGTCGTAGTACAGGCTCAGGGACAGCTCGGACTGGTTCTGCAGGCGCAGGCGGCCATCCAGGCTCAGGTAACCGGCGGTGCGGCCCGTCTCGCGACTGCGATCACCGTAGCCGAAGCCCAGATCCCGATCCTCGCTGGACAGGGGCTGGCGCACGCCCACCCGGAACTGGCTGTCGAAACGCCCGGAGGCGAAGGTCGGCCCGAAGCTGAAATCGGTGAAGTACGCGGTGGACTCACCGGACGGCCCGAGTTCGTTCCAGTCCGGACGCGTCTCCATGCCCACCCCAAGATTCAGGCCGTAGCCGAAGCCCCCACCCAGTTCCTGGTGATAGCCACCCACCGCCTCGAACAGGCGCGTCCCGCCAAAGGCATTGTCGGCCTCGTCCAGGGCCGAGGCATCGCCGGTACTGCGCACCGACAGGCGGTAGCGCGATTCGGTGTCGCGACCCGTTTCCGGCTCGTCGCGCAACGTCACCCCCGCCCCACCGATCCCCTGGGCCTGGGGTGGCGCAACCAGCGAGTAACGGTCGGCGGCGCTGGCAGCGCCCGTGCCCAGTGCGAGACCCGCAACCACCAGCGAAACCACGAACCAGCCCGAGCGCCACGCGCGCGCACGAAGCGGCCGCAGGCATTGTGCCTGCGGCCGCTTCAGGGCTGCACCGTTCGATCCTTGTCGCGTCACACCAGTAATCCGTGTTGTCGTTCCTGGTCGCTAGCCGGGGGGCCAGCTCAGTGCACGCCCAGCGAGAACATGCATGTGTATATGGTAGACCGTTTGCCCACCGTGGTCGTTGCAATTCATCACGGTTCGATAACCGTTCTCCGCAAATCCGCGATCGCGTGCGATCTCCGCCGCGGCCCGGGCCATCTGCCCGATCACCGGGGCCTCCGCAGCGCTCAACTCGTTCAGCGTGGCAATGTGCTTTTTCGGGATCACCAGCACATGTTCTGGCGCCTGCGGGTTCAGATCCTCGAAGGCCAGCACCGCGTCGTCCTCGAACACCACCCGGGCCGGGATCTCGCCCGCCACGATCTTGCAGAACACGCAATCCGTCATGCCGCCACTCCTGTATCAAAATATTACCACGCATCAATATTCGCGCCGACCCGAAAGTGCATGCGCCAGGGTGCCGGCATCGATGTACTCCAGCTCGCCGCCGCTGGGGATACCCTGGGCGATACGCGTGGTACGAATCCCGTGACGTGCGGCCATCTCGGCGAGGTAATGCGCGGTCACCTCGCCCTCTACCGACGTGTTCGTCGCCAGGATCAGCTCCTCCACACCCTCCGCCTGCAAGCGGGCCTCCAGTCGGTCGAGCCCCAGTTCCTCCGGGCCAATCCCGTCCAGCGGCGACAACCGGCCCAGCAAAACGTGAAAGCGACCGCCGAAATCCGTGGCCGACTCGATCGCCAGCACGTCGCCAGGGCTCTCTACTACGCAAACCACCCGCGAATCGCGCTCCGGGTCCGCACAGCGCGAACAGGTCTCGGCCGAGGTCAGCGTGCGGCACACCGAGCAATGCCCAATGCGCGCCACGGCCTCGTCCACCGCCCGCGACAGGCGTCGCGCACCCTCACGGTCGCGCTCCAGCAAGTGCAGCGCCATGCGCCGCGCCGACTTCGCCCCGACCCCGGGGAGGCAGCGCAGCGCCTGGACCAGCTCGTCCAGTTCCGCTTCCATCAGGCGCGCCCGCTCCGCCGGTTCAGAACGGCAGCTTCATGCCGGCCGGCAGCCCCATGCCCTCGGTCAGGCTGCCCATGCGCTCCTGCGTGGTGGATTCGACCTTCTGCACCGCATCGTTGATCGCAGCGGCCACCAGGTCTTCGAGCATGTCGCGGTCATCGTCGAACAGGCTGGGGTCGATCTTCACGCGGCGCGCGGCGTACTTGCCGGTCAACACCACGCTGACCAGCCCGCCGCCGGCCTGGCCCTCGATCTCCATCTCGGCCAGCTCGGCCTGCACCTTCTGCATGTCTTCCTGCATCTTCTGGGCCTGCTTCATCAGGCCACCCATGCCACCTTTCATCATCGGTTCGATCTCCTGCCCCGCACAAAGGCGGGTTTGTCCGTATTCGACGGGTTAGCGCGGGGCCGACGACGCGTCGCCCGCGGAGTTGTCTTCGTTGGTTTCGCGAATGCGCACCGCGCCCAGTTCGGCGCCAAATTCCTGGCCCAGGGCCTGGACCACCGGGTCCTCGCGCATGGTCGTCTCGGCGCTAGCCTGACGCTCTGCCGAGGCGGCCGCAAGCCGCGCCGCGGGTGTCGTCTCCGACGGTTCGGACTGGTTGACGATCTCCAGGCGCAGGGAGTGCCCCAGCGTCTTCTCCAGCGCTTCCTTCAGGCGGGTCCTGGCCCGGTCGGTACACAACGTACCCGGAGCCACCGCAATCACCACGCACTCCTGGTCATGCTTGCGCAGCTCTGCGTGCAGGGCGAGTTCGCGCACCGTCCCCATGGGCAGACCTTCGGCAAAACGGTGCCAGTCGAACATCCCGTCCGCGGCCACGGCGGGTGCGACCGGTTCCGCCGTCGAAGACGCCGCCGGCGTGGCCTGTCGCGGCGACGACTCCTGGTGCGTGGGCTCATCGGCGTGCACCGGCGGTGTGGGTGCCTCCCGCGGAGGTGGCGGCTCGCTCACCCGCTCGCGGGGCGGCGGCGAGTGTTCACCGCTGCGCGAGGCCGCCTGCGCGGCCGATTTCGACACGGCCGGTTCGACTGCAGCGGGTCGCGCCGCCGCTGCGGCATTACGGGAGGGCGCGGCGCGCGGCGCAGACGCTTCCCCGCGCACCGTGGCCGGCCGGCGTTCGGCCTGGCCCTCGTGCTCCCCATACCCCGGGGCTGGCTCCGGGCGAAAGGCCAGCAGGCGCAGCAATGTCATCTCCACGCCCATGCGCGCGTCCGGCGCGTAGGGCAGATCACGCACCCCGTGGATCAGGATCTGATAGATCAGCTGAATCGTTTCCGGGTCGACCCGGCCGGCGGTCTCGTGTGCCCAGACCAGCGCCTCCTCGCCCGCCGCCGGTGTGGCACCGGCCACCTGCTGCACCGCCACCTGATGCACCAGCGCGGCGAGTTCGTCCAGCAGGCGCGACCAGTCGGGTCCCAGCGTCTCCAGCTCCGCCAGGCCCGCCAGCAGGGCCGGGCCGTCCCCGGCAAACACCGCATCCAGCAGCGCGGCCAGTCGCGTGCGCGGGAGCAATCCAAGCATGTCGCAGGCGTCGGATTCGCTCAGGCGGTCGCCGCCATAGGCAATCGCCTGGTCGGTCAGACTCAGGGCATCGCGCATCGAGCCCTCGGCCGCCTCGCCCAGACGCAGCAGGGCACCCGGCTCCGCCTCGACGCCTTCGGCGGCCAGGATCCGGGTCAGGTGCTCGGCGATCATCGCCGGCGGCATCGGTTTCAGGTTGAACTGCAGGCAGCGCGACAGCACGGTGACCGGCAGCTTCTGCGGATCGGTCGTCGCCAGCAGGAACTTCACGTGTTCCGGCGGCTCCTCCAGGGTCTTCAACAGGGCGTTGAAGCTCTTCTCCGAGAGCATGTGTACCTCGTCGATCAGGTACACCTTGAAGCGCCCGGTGGTCGGGGCATAGGAGACGTTATCCAGCAGCTCACGGGTATCATCCACCCGGGTGCGCGAGGCGGCATCCACTTCGATCAAGTCGAGGTGGCGACCCTCGGCGATCTCCACGCAGGAACGGCACTCGCCGCAGGGCGTGGCCGTTACGCCGGTCTCGCAATTGAGACAGCGCGCAAGAATCCGGGCAATGGAGGTCTTGCCCACCCCGCGGGTACCGGCAAACAGGTAGGCGTGGTGCAGGCGTTCGCCGCTCAGGGCATTGGCCAGGGCGCGCACCACATGCGGCTGCCCGACCAGGTCCTCGAAGCGCGAGGGGCGCCACTTGCGGGCCAGAACCTGGTGACTCATGCCTCCCCCGTCAGTGGAGTCTGTTGCGTGCCCGGGTGCGGGGCAATCACCGCAGGAATCTGGGCCGCAAGGAAAAGGGTGGTGGCCCGCACCCGCCACACCCCGGCGCCCGACGCAGCTGCTACCGTTGCTCCCTTCCGGGCCTGGCGGGGTTCACAACCTGTCGTCGCGAGGGGACTGATACGGACCACCATAACGCGGACCGCGATTCGGGCTTTCCGAATCCGGGCGGCAAGCTTCCGCATTTCCGGCGGACGCGTCAACCTTGAGACGCCACAAAGGGCCGGAACTGACGATAGCCCGAAACTAACAACCACATAGAGAACGAAAACTGGATCAATGAGAGGCCAGCCCTTATCTTGAGTCTCGCAGTCGGGCATCGCCCCGACCGAACCAAAATCTTCTTTCTGGTCTACCGCAATTAACACCCAAACAGGAGTACGAAACATGGAACTCGAAAATCGCGAAGGTCAGCGCGTCCCGGAAGTCACCTTCCGCTGCCGCAAGGACAACGACTGGAATGACGTCCGCAGCCAAGACCTGTTCAAGGGTCGCAACGTGGTCGTATTCGCCCTGCCGGGCGCTTTCACCCCGACCTGCTCGTCCGCCCACGTGCCGCGTTACAACGAGCTGGCACCGGTGCTCAAGCAGCACGGCATCGACGAGATCGTCTGCATCTCGGTCAATGACGGCTTCGTGATGGAAGCCTGGCAGGCCGATCAGCAGGCCGACCGGGTGACCTTCATCGCCGACGGTAACGGCGAATTCACCGAACAGATGGGCATGCTGGTCGACAAGAGCGACCTTGGCTTTGGTCATCGCTCCTGGCGCTACTCCATGCTGGTGCGCGACGGCGTGATCGAGAAGCAGTTCATCGAGCCGGACGAGCCGGGCGACCCCTTCGTCGTCTCCGACGCCGACACGATGCTCGCCCACGTCGCCCCGGATGCGGCCTGCCCCGAGGACGTGGTCGTCTTCACCAAGCCGGGCTGCCCGTACTGCGCCAGCGCCAAGGAGATGCTGGAGAACGCCGGTCTCGACTACGAGGAGATCGTGCTGGGTCGCGACGCCAGCCTGCGCAGCCTGCGGGCGGCTACCGGTGCGATGACCGTGCCGCAGGTGTTCGTCGGCGGGCACCGCATCGGTGGCGCGGAAGATCTGCAGGAGTGGATCTCCCGCGAGAAAAAGGCGGCGTAACTCGTCACCACCACCCGGGGCGGGTCCACGGCCCGCCCCGGATGGCCATCTGCTCCCACAGGTGGCCATCCGTGTCCGGATGTCGACCCATCCGGACGTCCGGACACGGATGGCAAACCCTGACGACCGTAACGACGGCGGTCGTTATGCGAAACTTCGACTAAACCCAACGTTGACCGACTCCTTCGAGGAACCGACATGGAACACTACGACATCATCGTGATTGGCGGCGGCAGCGGCGGCCTGGCCGTTGCGGAACGCGCCGCCCCGCACGGCGCCCGCGTCGCCGTGTTCGATCCCAAGCCCCTGGGCGGTACCTGCGTGAACGAGGGCTGCGTCCCGAAAAAGCTCACCTGGTACGCCGCGGAGCACCTGTCGCACGCCCGCGAGGCCGGCGAGTTCGGTGTGGACGTCGAGATCAAGGGCATCCGCTATGCCGACCTGGCGAACAAACGCCAGGCAATGCTGAAGGACCTGAACAACTTCTGGTCCGGGCACCTGGAGAAGCTGGGCGTGACCCATATCCCGGAACGGGCCCGCCTGGCCGACACGAACAAGGTGGTCAGCGAGAGCGGCACCGAGTACACCGCCGAGCGCATCGTGTTGGCCATGGGTGGCGCCCCGCTGGTACCGCCGCTGGAGGGCGCCGAGCTGGGTGCCACCTCCGACGACTTCTTCGAGTGGACCGAGCTGCCGGAATCCATCGCCGTAATCGGCGGAGGCTACATCGGGCTGGAAATGGCCGGCATGCTGCGCTCCATGGGCGTGAAGACCGACGTGATCGCCATGGAGGACCGCGTGCTGGAGATTGCCGACCCGATGATCTCGCAGACGCTGGACCAGCACATGGAGCACCAGGGCATCGAACGCCACCTGGGCATGAAGGCCGCGGGTCTGGGCGGCAAGCCCGGCGCGGTCACCATCAAACTGGAAGGCGGCAAGGAACTGGGCCCGTACGAGAAGGTGCTATGGGCCGTCGGCCGCAAGCCGGCCACCAGCGACATGGGCCTGGAAGAGATCGGCGTCGAGATCGCCCGTGACGGCACGATCCCGGTCGACGAATGGCAGGCAACCAATGTCGAGGGCATCTACGCCCTGGGCGATATCATCGGCAAGGGCCCGCTGACCCCCGTGGCCATCGCCGCCGGTCGCCGCCTGGCCGCGCACTGGTATGCCCCGGAGACGAATCCCGTGCCGGTGGACTACGATCAGATCCCCACAGTCACCTTTACCCACCCGACCGCGGGCATGGTCGGCCTGACCGAGCCACAGGCGGTGGAGAAGCACGGCGACACGGTACGCATCTACGAGACGCAGTTCGGCGGCCTGAACCGTGCATTCGCCGAGGGCGAGGTGCCGCCGGTGGCGATGAAGCTGGTCTGCGCCGGGGACGACGAAAAGGTCGTCGGCATCCACATGATCGGCGCGAACGTGGACGAGATGCTGCAGGGTTTCGCGGTGGCCGTGCGCATGGGCGCGACCAAGCGCGACCTGGACCTGACCATCCCGCTGCACCCGACCAGCGCCGAGGAACTGGTCACCCTGAAGGAAGGCCGCCCGGGCCGCCAGGAAGGCATCGCCAAGGCCGCCTGAGGGTCACGCCGTTCTCCCCACGTAAAACGCCGCCCCGGCAACCAACCGGGGCGGCGTCAAGACGTTATCTCGTGGGCCGTCAGTGCCCGTATTTTCTAGAATCGCCAGCCAACCGAGGCAGTCAACGCGTCGACCTTGTAGTCGCTGTCGAAGTCATAGCGTTCGTACTCGGCGCGAATCAGGAAGCTGTCCAGATTCACCTGCGCACCGAGTCCGTAGACCGGATCCACGCCATCGTTATCGCGCAGGGTGATGCTCTCATCCCCCAGGTTGCCCCGGACGTCGGCATCCCACTTGGCGAGGCCCGCCTTCGCAAAAAACTCGAAATGCTGCCCGATCGGCAGTTTGCCGAGGACGCTCGCGCCATAGGCTCGAGACTTGATGTCGGTATGCGCACCGGACTCGTCACCGCGCAGCTTCACCTTTCCGAGATCCGAGTAGAACCCCTCGACCCCTACATACGGGTTGAAGTTGTACCCGACAAACCCGCGCCAGACGTTGTCGTCGTCGTCCAGACGGTAGTCCGAGGCCCCGGAACCGATGAAATCGGCGACCTCGTCGCGGTCGTTCTTCAGAGCGCTGAAACCGGTACCGAGCCCCATGTACAGGCCCTCGCCCCGATCGGACTCATCTGCCATCACCACCTGGGGCGCCAGGATCCCTGCAGCGGCCACCACAACCGTATTCAACAAGATCTTTTTCATTTTCGCGTCTCCTTCCTGATCGTGCTCGGAATGTAAAATTTCTTGACTGCCATAAAGACGCTGGCGATTTTCCCGAAACACCCCAGGTCCGGAAAGCAGAAATGCGTGACTCATTTTCAAACACGTGCAAAACAGGACCACCCCGAGACCCGACTCGTGATACCGCGCACACGCACAGAACCCAAAGAAAAAGGCTGATGGGCGAACCGCCATCCGCTCATGGCGACCCACCCACCAGCCTTTTGTTTCCTGATTGCTGCATCCGTTTGACCGAATCCCTTTCCGACCCGGCCCCACGGCACGGCGACCACTGATCAGTCCATATCGTGCGCCGGATCCTCCTCGGAGAACGCGTCGTCATGCCCCCCGCGGCCGGATTCGTCCTCTTGCACTTCATCCTCGCGCAGATCCTCGATCCAGCCACGCAGGTCCTCGTCCACCTCCTCGACCGTCTCGTCCACTGCCTCGCCGGCCTCCTGCGCCGGGCCCGGATCGGAACAGCCCGCCAGCATGCCGCCAAGCACCAGGGCTACCGCATATACCGGCAGCGACAGGAATCGGGACGGACCGTCCGCATCCTTGCATGATTTTCGGATAACGCTGCTCATTGCATTTTCCCTCCAGGAATTCTTTTCCAGGGCGCGCCGATCAATGCTTCCCAATCCATCGACAAGGCAACATTTTTGTACCGACGCCGGCGACCTCTATCTCGGCATACACCGAAGCCGTCCTGAACAGGTTCACATTTCCCGACCGGACACACGTTCATCCGATTGAAAACCCATAGCGAGCATCACTCACCTCCCCCCAGTGTGTCCTTGGTGGATACGCCAGGTCGCCCATGGGAATCCGGAACTGAGAACTGGTACGCCAAGCCGAATACAAGAAGTCATGGGGCAGCGAATTCTGGCCTACACTAAGAATTCAAACGAGTCGAAAGGAGAGAACCAATGCTGGGATGGGCGCTACTTTTCCTGATCGTTGCGATCGTCGCGGGCGCGCTGGGGCTGAGCGGGATTGCCGGGGCCGCCACGCAAATCGCCTGGATCCTGTTTGTCGTGGGCCTGATCCTCGCGGTGGTGTTCTTCGTCACCGGCAGGCGCCCCCCGGTGTAACGAAGGCTTGCTGACGACCGGGGCGAATGCGAACACGTCGGCATTCGCATTTGCCTCCGTTATGCCGCGGGCCGGTGTAACGAGAAGAAACACGCACGTTACGCAACGTAACGCACGGAACAGACCGATTGACCACAACCTGCTGATTCGCGGGGGCCAAAGAATTGGCGTGCAACTTGCAGTAGACCCCCGAGACGTGAACACCATCACTTTGGGGATGCCGCTACCGCCATGTCCGACGCGCTCGACAGCACCCGGGAGTTCCTCGGCGCCCACGCCCCGTTCGACCAGCTCGAGACGGATGCGCTGGAGTTCCTGCTGCCCCGCCTGGAGAGCCGCTTCTACGCGCGTGGCGCGCGCATCACCGACCCCGAGGCCGGTCCGGCCCAGCGTTTCCACATCATCCGCCAGGGCCGTATCCGCGGCGAGACCCCCAGCGAGGACGAACAGCTCTCCGGCAAGGCCTGGGAGCTGATCCCCGGCGAATGCTTCCCGATCGGCGCCCTGCTCGGCCGCCGCGCGGTACATACCGTGCATCGCGCAGCGGAGGACACCGTCTGCCTGGAACTGAGCCTGGAGGACTTCGATCGCCTGCGCGTCCGTTCGCGAGTCTTTAACGACTTCTGCACGCGCCGCCTGGCCAACCTGCTGGACCGCCTGCAGCAGGGCCTGGATACCCTGTCCGCCCGCGACGGTGGCGCCGGACAACTCAATACGCCGCTGGTCCTGCGCCTGGCGCGCAGCCCGGTGACCTGCCGCCCGGACACCCGGCTGCGCGAGGTCCTGGCCACCATGCGCGACGAACGTGTCGGCTCCATCGTCGCGGTCGACGACAACCAGCGGCCGGTGGGCATCTTCACCCTGCATGACCTGCTCGCGCGCGTGGCGCTTGCGGATGTCGACCTCGACACCCCGGTCGCGGCCGTGATGACCCCCGACCCGGTGGCGCTGGAGGAGAGCACCCCGGGCTTCGAGGGTATCGAGGCGATGACCGAGCACGGGATGACCCATCTGTGTGTGGTGCGCGACGGCCGCCTGGTCGGCGTGCTGGGCGAGCGCGACCTGCTGACCAGTCAGCCGCTGACCCTGGACGGTCTGGTGCGCGCGATCCGCCGCGCCGACTCCGTCGCCGTCGTCGCCGAGCGCCTGCACCAGGTGCCCCGCCTGATCGAGGCGGTGGTCGGCCAGGGCGCGGAGGCCGATCAGGTCCTGCGCCTGATCACGCGTCTCAACGAACACGCCACCCGCCGGGTGCTGACCCTGTTGCGGCCGCAGCACGAGGCGATCGAGGGCATCGACTTCACTTGGCTGGCGTTCGGCTCCCAGGCGCGCGAGGAGCAGGCCCTGGTCACGGACCAGGACAACGGCATCCTGTTCGACGCCGCGGTCAGCGACGCGGACGCGATCCGCGAGCGCCTGCTGCCGTACGCGAAGGACGTGAACCTGGCGCTGGCCGAGTGCGGGTTCATGCTGTGCCCCGGCAACATCATGGCCGGCAACCCGGAGTGCTGCCTGAGCGGCCCGGAGTGGGATCAGCGTTTCACCCGCTGGATCGAGCAAGGCACGCCGGAGCACCTGCTCAAGAGCAGCATCTTCTTCGATCTGCGCGCCGTGGACGGCGATGCCGGACCCGTCGAGGCGCTGCGCACCCGCCTGCTACAGAAGACCGCCTTCAACAGCCGCTTCCGCCGCCAGATGGCCGCCAACCAGCAGATGTTCCGTCCACCGCTGGGTCTGTTTGGCGAGATCAAGAGCGGGTCCAACGGCATCGACATCAAGAAGCAGGGCCTCACGCCCTTCGTCGACGGCGCACGGGTCATCGCGCTGGCCGCCGAGCTACCGGCCACGCGCACTCACGAGCGCCTGGACCAGGCCGTTGCGGCGGATGTGATGCGCGAAGGCGACGCCCGTGACTACCACTCCGCCCTGCGCTACCTGCAGATGCTGCGCCTGCGCGCCCAGCAAAAGGCGCTGCGCGAGGGACGCGACGACGACAACCGAATCCGGCCGGAAGAGCTGGGTGCCCTGGAGGGACGGGTGCTCAAGGAGAGTTTCCGGCAGGCCCGCAAGCTGCAGGGACAGCTTGAGGTGCAGTACCAACTGTGACGAATCGCATAGACGAGTCACGGCAAACAACAAAACCTTACGAGAGGAGCATCGTCATGTCACAAGAAGACCTGAGCCGGCAGGCCTACTGGCGGGCGCATCTGCGTCTGCTGGGCATCTGCCTGGCCATCTGGTTCCTGGTGTCGTTCGTGCTGGGCATTCTGGTCTCCCAGCCGCTGAACGCGTTCCAGCTGGGGGGCTATCCGCTGGGCTTCTGGTTCGCGCAACAGGGCTCGATCTACACCTTCATCATCCTGATCTTCGTTTATGCCTGGCGCATGAACGTCCTGGATCGCAAGTTCAACGTCCACGAGGAGTAAGCCTGTCATGGATCAACAGACTCTAAGCCTGCTCGTGGTCGGGGCGACGTTCGCCCTGTACATCGGCATCGCCATCTGGGCGCGCGCCGGTTCGACCAGCGAGTTCTACGTCGCCGGGCGCGGCATTAACCCGATCGCCAACGGCATGGCCACGGCCGCGGACTGGATGTCCGCCGCGTCGTTCATCTCCATGGCCGGCCTGATCGCGTTCCTCGGCTTCACCGGGGGTGCCTACCTGATGGGCTGGACCGGCGGCTACGTGCTGATGGCGCTGCTGCTGGCCCCGTACCTGCGCAAGTTCGGGAAGTTCACGGTGCCGGAATTCATCGGTGACCGCTTCTACTCGAAGACCGCGCGCATTATCGCGGTGATCTCCCTGATCGTGATGTCCGTGACCTACGTGATCGGGCAGATGCGCGGGGTCGGGATCGCCTTCTCCAACATCCTGGAAGTGCCACTGGCCACCGGCCTGATCGCCGGCATGACCGTGGTGTTCATCTACGCCGTGCTCGGCGGGATGAAAGGCATCACCTACACCCAGATCGCGCAGTACGTGATCATGATCTTTGCCTACACGGTGCCGGCGATCTTCATTGCCATCACCCTGACCGGCAATCCGGTACCGCAGCTGGGACTGGGCTCCACCCTGCAGGGGACGGATACCTACCTGCTGGAGGCGCTGGACCAGACCATGATCGATCTGGGCTTCCACGCCTACACCGAAGTGGGCGGCATGAGCATGCTCAACATGTTCCTGCTGACGCTGGCGCTGATGATCGGTACCGCGGGCCTGCCGCACGTGATCATCCGCTTCTTCACCGTTCCGCGCGTGCGTGATGCCCGCAAGTCCGCCGGCTGGGCGCTGGTGTTCATCGGCATCCTCTACACCACTGCCCCGGCAGTCGGCGCGATGGCCATCTGGAACCTGGTCAACACCGTCCACCCGGGCGAGATCGGCACCGAAGAGGGGCACCTGGCCCATGCGGACCGGCCGGCGTGGATGGAGCGCTGGGAACAGACCGGCCTGCTTGCCTTTGAGGACAAGAACGACGACGGCGTGATCCAGTACTACAACGACGGCAACGAAGAGTTCGCGGCTTTCGCCGAAGAGGAATACGGCTGGGAAGGTTCCGAGATCGTCACCCTCGACCGCGACATCATGGTGCTGGCCAACCCCGAGATCGCCGGGCTTCCGGGCTGGGTCATCGCACTGGTCGCAGCGGGCGGTATCGCCGCCGCACTGTCGACCGCGGCGGGCCTGCTGCTGGCCATTGCATCGGCCATCTCGCATGACTTGCTGAAGGGCGTGTTCATGCCAAGGATCAGCGAGAAACGGGAGCTCATGGCCGGACGTATCGCCATGGGTGTCGCCATCCTGTTCGCCGGTTATCTGGGGCTGAATCCACCCGGCTTCGCGGCCGAGGTGGTGGCACTGGCCTTCGGTCTCGCCGCGGCCTCGCTGTTCCCGACCCTGATGATGGGCATCTTCATGAAGAAGATGAACAAGGAAGGCGCGATCGCCGGCATGCTGGTGGGTCTGCTGACCACCCTTCTGTACATCTTCACGTACAAGGGCTGGTTCTTCTTCTCCGGCACCGCCATGCTCCCGGACAACCCGGACGGCTGGCTGCTGGGCGTGAACCCGACCGGCTTCGGCGCCATCGGCGCGGTCTTCAACTTCGTCACCGCCTACATCGTGATGAAGCTGACCAAGGAGCCGCCGAAGGACATCCAGGATCTGGTGGAAAGCGTGCGCGTACCGCGTACCGAAGGCTGATGGACGGTCCCGCCATGACCGACATGGCGGGACCCCTGCCACCATGACTGGATGGTCATTCGACAGGAGAAAAGACGGGGTCGGCTCGGGTACACCGGGTCGGCCCCTTTTATCTGGCACAGTGTCTGCGGGCCAAGCGGCAATCGACCCCACCCCGGTCGATTGCCGGTTGCCCCACCCCATACGGACCCACGCATGAACGGCGAACTCGAAGAGATCCGCGAGTTTCTCGACCACTGCCCCGATCTGGCCCCCCTGCCAAAGGCCAGCCGGGATGCCTTTCTGCGCCAGCTCACTCTGCGCTACCTGCGCGAGGGCACCAGCTTTCCCCCGGACGCCGAACCCGGCCTGTGGATCGTGCGCACCGGCACGCTGGAGATCCGCGACGCGCAGGACACCCTGCACGACCGCCTGGGCGAGGGCGATCTGGTGCACATCCCCAACACCCCGGCGCGCCCGCTCGGCCCGGTCACCGAGGACGCCCTGGTCTACCACCTGCCGCTGGATCGCGCCCTTGAGCTGGCCGCGCGCGACGACGCCATCGCCCAGTTCCTCGACGCCGACGCCCCGCGCCCACTGGCCGCTGACCGCACAGCACAGGGCGGGCACGGCGACCGCAGCCTGCTAACGACGCCAGTGCGCGCCCTGATGACCTGCGACCCGATACTGGCCGTCAGCACGCTCAGCCTGCGCGAGGCCGCGCGCCTGATGGACCGGGGCGACATTTCCGCACTGCTGCTGCACACGCCCGAGCGCCCGGGCGAACCCTGCGGCATCCTCACCGACACCGACCTGCGCCGTGCGGTCGCCAACGGCGTGGACCCCGGCCAGCCCGTTGCCGAATCCATGGCCAGCCCG
The DNA here is from genome assembly GCF_000376905.1 of Thioalkalivibrio sp. AKL6. NCBI lineage: Bacteria > Pseudomonadati > Pseudomonadota > Gammaproteobacteria > Chromatiales > Ectothiorhodospiraceae > Thioalkalivibrio > Thioalkalivibrio sp. AKL6. The sequence goes on from NZ_AQXS01000011.1 coordinate 261,766, forward strand.
CTGACCACGGTTGCGCGCGGCACCCCCGCCTTCGAGGCCCTGCTGCGCATGGCGCGCCACGACATCCACCACCTCCCGGTCGTCCACGAGGCCGACGGGACCCTGGCCGGCATCCTCTCCAGCACCGACCTGATCCGCCACCAGGGGACCAGCGCCATCTACCTGGTGCGCGACCTGCGCCGGGCCGACGACCTTGCCGGCCTGCAGGGTGTAATGCAGGCCCTGCCCCAGTTGCAGGTGCAACTGGTGGAGGCCGGCGCCGACGCCGCCCAACTCACCCAGACGGTTACCACGGTGATCGACACACTCACCCAGCGCCTGATCGAGCTGGACGAACGCGACCGCGGCCCGGCACCCTGCGCCTTTGCCTGGCTTGCGAGCGGCAGCCAGGGCCGCCACGAGCAGACCGTGTTCACTGACCAGGACACCGCTCTCATCATTGCCGATGACGCCTCGCCGGACGTCGACGTCTGGTTCGCGGAGCTTGCCCGCGGGGTAACCGCCGGCCTCGACGCCTGCGGCATCCGCGCCTGCCCCGGCGATGTCGATCCCACCCATCCCGACTGGCGCCGACCCGCGGCCGACTGGGCGCGCGAGATGGAACGCGTGCTGCACCACCCGGCCCCACGCGATGCGATGCTGGCCACCCACTACCTCGACATGCGCGTGATCCACGGTGCAGCCGAACTGTTCGAACCATTGCGCCAACAGGCATTGGAGGTAGGTGCGCGCCACGAGGCCCTGCTGAGCACCCTGGCCGACCAGGCGCGCAACCTGCCCCCGCCGCTCGGCTTCTTCCGCCAGTTCGTGCTGGAGGACAGCGGCGCACACGCCGACACCCTCGACCTGAAGATGCGTGGGCTGCTGCCGATCGTCGCCATGGCACGGGTCTTTGCCCTGCGCGCCGGCAGCGCGGCACGCAGCACGGTGGAACGCCTGAGCGCCGCGGCCCGGGCAGGGGTTATCCACGAGAGCACGGCCGACAACCTGGCCGATGCCTGGCTGTACATCGCGAACCTGCGCGCCCGCCATCAGGCTCGCCAGATCCGCAACGGCCAGCCCCCGGACAACGCGCTGGACCCGGCCGGACTGTCCACCCTGGAGCGCAGTCACCTGAAGACCGCCTTCCGCCTGGTGAACGACGCCCGCAAGACGGCCCTCTGATGGTCTGCCCTCTGCACGCTGCCACATGGCTCCGCCCGCCTGGCCACTGGCGCTTCTGCCGCGCCCGGCGTCGGGCCGCACGCCGCGCCCCGCCGGGCCCGCTGCGCGAACTCCTCGAGGCCCCCATGCCGCCCGCCGGCCAGCCGGTGGCCGCCAGCCGCTTTCTCGCAGTGGATCTGGAAACCACCGGCCTGGACCCGGAACACGACCGCATCCTGAGCATGGGCTGGGTGGCGATGGAGGGCCCGCGCATCGACCTCGCCACCGCGGACCAACGCCTGGTGCGCGCCGAAGGGCCCGTGCCGGAGGCCAGCGCCGTCATCCACCGCATCACCGATCGGCGCGCCGCCCGCGGGGTACCGCTGGACGAGGCCCTGAACGCCCTGTTCCATGCGCTCGCCGGGCGCGTCATGGTGGCGCACCACGCGGCCCTGGAGATCGGCTTCCTCGAGCAGGCCTGCCAGCGCCTGTACGGCGTGCGCGCCCCGCTGGCCATCGTGGACACATTGCGCCTGGCGGAGACGGCCCTGCGCCGCGCCGGCCAGCCGATCCCGGCCCACGGGCTGCGCCTGCATACCCTGCGCGCGCGCTACAACCTGCCGGCCTATCGCGCGCACGACGCGTTGTTCGACGCCATCGCCGCGGGCGAGCTGTTCGCCGCGCTGCTGAGCCGGCAATCGCCGGACGGAAAACTGCCACTGGGGCGCGTGCTGTTCCGCCCCGCGTGGCTCTGGTAAGCGCGGCCAGCGCCCGGTTCGCATGCTATCCTCGCACCCACCAAAGGGGCTGGCGGTTGGCCACTCCCATACCCCATACCAAAAACCGATCTGGAGGCCCTGATGAGTGACAACATCGAGTCCACCCTCACCGAGACGCGCCACTTTGCGCCGCCGGCGGAGTTCACCGAAAACGCCCGCCTGAAGCCGGCCGATCTCGAGGCCCTGCACCAGAAGGCCGAGGCCGACTACGAGGGCTTCTGGTGCGATCTCGCGCGCGAGAAGATCGACTGGCAGACCGAGTTCACCCAGGGCCTCGACGAGTCCAAGGCGCCGCATTACCAGTGGTTCGCCGACGGGCGCATGAACGTCTCCTACAACTGCATCGATCGCCACCTGGAAGTCCGCGGCAACAAGACCGCGATCGTCTTCGAGGCGGAGAACGGCGACACCCGCCACCTCACCTACGGTGACCTCTACAACGAGGTCGGCAAGCTCGCCAACGCCCTCAAGGGCATGGGCGTGGTGAAGGGCGACCGCGTCATCATCTACATGCCGATGAACGCCGAGGCCGTGATCGCCATGCAGGCCTGCGCCCGCATCGGCGCGATCCACTCGGTGGTGTTCGGCGGCTTCTCCGCGGACGCCCTGCGTGACCGCGTGGTGGACTCCGGCTCCAAGGTCGTGATCACCGCCGACGGCGGCGAGCGCGGCGGCAAGGTCGTGGGGCTCAAGGCCAACGTCGACAAGGCCCTGGACTCCAACCCGGGCGACGTCGAGAAAGTGGTCGTCTGCAAGCGGGCCGGCAACGACGTGACCATGCACGCCGACCGCGACGTCTGGTGGGAAGACGCCGTGGACGGCGAATCCGTCGACTGCGAGCCGGAATGGGTGGAGGCCGAGCACCCGCTATTCCTGCTCTACACCTCCGGCTCCACCGGCAAGCCCAAGGGCATCCAGCACTCCAGTGCCGGTTACCTGCTGGGCGCGATCGTCACCAACGAGTGGGTGTTCGACCTGCAGGGCGACGACGTCTACTGGTGCACCGCGGATGTCGGCTGGATCACCGGCCACACCTATGTCGCCTACGGCCCGCTGGCCGTGGGCGCCACCCAGGTGGTCTACGAGGGCACCCCGACCGTGCCCGACGCCGGGCGCTGGTGGAAGATGTGCCAGGACCACGGCGTGACCGTGTTCTACACCGCCCCCACCGCCATCCGCGCGCTGATGAAGGCCGGCCCCGACCTGCCGAAACAGTACGACCTGTCCAAGCTGCGTCTGCTGGGCACGGTCGGCGAACCGATCAACCCCGAGGCCTGGATGTGGTACTACACCACCGTCGGCGAAGAGCGCTGCCCGATCGTCGATACCTGGTGGCAGACGGAGACCGGCGCCAACATGATCGCCCCGATCCCGGGCGCGACCACGCTGGTCCCCGGCTCCTGCACCCAGGCCCTTCCCGGCATTGCGGCCGACGTGGTGGACGAGGACGGCAAGAGCCTGGGCGCAGACGAGGGCGGCTACCTGGTCATCAAGAAGCCCTGGCCGCATATGCTGCGCACCGTCTGGGGCGACGACCAGCGCTACAAGGACACCTACTGGCCCAAGTTCGGCGGCAAGTACTACCTGGCCGGCGACTCCGCCCGCCGCGACGCCGAGGGCAACTTCTGGATCATGGGCCGCATCGACGACGTGCTGAACGTCTCCGGCCACCGCATGGGCACCATGGAGGTCGAATCCGCCCTGGTCGCGCACAAGGCGGTCGCCGAGGCCGCCGTGGTCGGCCGCCCGCATGACGTGAAGGGCGAGGCCATCGTGGCCTTCGTGATCCTGCAGGGCGATCGCCTGACCGGCGACGAGGCCGAGGAGATGGTCAAGGAACTGCGCAACTGGGTCGCCGACCAGATCGGCCCGATCGCCAAGCCGGACGACATCCGCTTTGCCGACGGCCTGCCCAAGACCCGCTCCGGCAAGATCATGCGCCGCCTGCTGCGCTCCATCGCCAAGGGCGAGGAGATCACCTCCGACACCTCCACGCTGGAGAACGAGGCCGTCATCCCGCAGCTCCAGGGCAAGGCCTGAGCCCCGGGCCGGGGCCCCGCGCCCCGGCTTTTCTCGGCTTTTCTCGGCTCTCCCTGTAGGAGCCCAGCCTCTGGGCGATGGGGCCTGTCCAGCACCCCATCGCCCAGAGGCTGGGCTCCTACAGTTCGGGGGTTATCATTCGCAATCGCCAGCCTTCCCCGGCACTATCACCGGCAAACCCCAGGCCCCACAACGCATGAGCACCCACCACTCCGGCAACCCCAAGGACCACCCCCAGGCCCCGCGCCTGCGCGTGCTGCTGGGCGAGGTCACGGCCATGGGCCCGGGCAAGGCCATGCTGCTGGAGGCCATCCGCGACAAGGGCTCGATCTCCGCGGCCGCCCGCAGTGTGGGTATGTCCTACCGCCGCGCCTGGGACCTGGTCGAGACCATGAACCAGAGCTTCCGCGAACCGGTGGTGGCCACGGCCAAGGGCGGCTCCGGCGGCGGGGGCGCACAGGTCACCGAATTCGGCGAGACCGTCCTGGCGCGCTACCGCGACATGGAACGTCAGGCCTGCGAGGCCCTGCGCGACGAGCTGCACGCCTTCGCCGACTTCCTCGCCGACGACCCCAAGCCGTAACCCCGACCCCAGCCTTGACGGGTCTCCCTGGTCCCCGCATCATTGCGCCAACCGATATGCAAACTGAAATATAACGAAACGCATATCCACCCAGACAAGCGCCGCGTCACTGCGAGGAGCAGCGCGGCGAAGCAGTCTCCCAACGGAACCACCCGAGCCCACCAAGACCCAGCCACAGGGAACAACCTACACCATGCACCTGCGCGCCCTCTTCCTGACCCTGCTGCTCCTGCTGCCCGGCCTGGCCACCACCAGCGGCCCGCTGACCATCGCCGCCGCCTCCGACCTGCGCTTTGCCCTGGACGAGATCCTGGACGCCTACCGCGAGACGCACCCGGACGATGCCGTACGCGTCACCTACGGCTCCTCCGGCCGCATGACCACGCAGATCATGAACGGCGCCCCCTACGACGTATTCTTCTCCGCCGACATCGCCTACCCGCAGAAACTGCACGCCGAGGGCCACGCGGTCACCGAACCGGAGGTCTACGCCATCGGCCGCATCGTGCTGTGGAGCAACCGCATGGATGCCTCCACGATGACGCTGGAAGACCTGCTGCGCGACGATATCCGCCGCGTCGCCATCGCCTCGCCCACCCACGCGCCCTACGGCGTGCGCGCGATGGAAGCGCTCAAGTCCGTCGGCGTCTGGGAGGATCTGCAGTCCAAGATCGTCAACGGCGACAACATCGCCCAGACCGCGCGCATGATCCAGGCCGGCGGTGCCGAGATCGGCATCATCGCCCTGTCGCTGGCCGAGTTCCCGGACCTCGCCGAACACCCGCACTACCTGATCGACCACGCCCTGCACGAACCACTCACCCAGGGCTTCATCATCACCCGACGCGGTGAACACAACGACACGGCGCACCGCTTCTCGGACTACATGAACGGCGACACCGCCCGCGACATCATGCGCCGCTACGGCTTCGTGATGCCCGGCGAAGAGCTGCCCGACGACGCCACCCCGTAACCCGACATGTTCGAGCTGAGCCCCACGGACTGGATGGCGATCGAGGTCACCCTCAAGCTTGCGCTGTACACCACGCTGATCCTGCTGGTCATCGCCACCCCCATCGCCTGGTGGCTGGCCAACGGCCGCGCCCCCGGCGGCCTGCGTACGACGGTGCAGGCACTGGTCGCCCTGCCGCTGGTGCTGCCGCCCACCGTGCTCGGCTTCTATCTGCTGGTCCTGCTGGGCCCGGCCGGCCCGGTCGGCAGCACGCTGGAGAACCTGGGCCTGAACCACCTGGCGTTCACCTTCCAGGGCATCCTGATCGCCTCAGTGATCTACTCCCTGCCATTCGCCGTGCAGCCCCTGCAGCAGGCCTTTGCCAACCTCGGCCGCCGGCCGACCGAGATCGCCGGCTCGCTGGGCGCGGGGCGCATGGACCGCTTCTTTACCGTGGTCCTGCCGATGTCGCGCGGCGGCTTCATCGTCGCCGCCACGCTCGCCTTCGCCCACACCCTCGGCGAGTTCGGCGTAATCCTGATGCTGGGCGGCGCCATCCCCGGCGAGACCCAGGTGCTGTCCATCCTGATCTACGACCACGCCGAGGCGATGGACTTCGCCTCCGCGCATCGCCTGTCGCTCGGGCTGCTCATCTTCGCCTTCGTGGTGCTGTTCGTGGTCTACGCGATCAACCGTCGCTTCGACACGGTGCGCCTGTGAACCGACCCACAAGCGAAACCTTGCGCATCAAGGCGCGCCTCGAACGCGCGGGCTTCGCACTGGACGTCGACACCGCCTTCCCGCTGGAGGGCGTCACCGCCCTGTTCGGCCGCTCCGGCTGCGGCAAGACCACCCTCCTCCGCATCATCGCCGGCCTAGAGCATCCGCCCGGCGCCGAGGTGCACTTCGGCGGCACCATCTGGCAATCCGGCAAGACCTTCGTCCCGCTGCACCGCCGCCGCGTCGGACTGGTGTTCCAGGAGTCCACCCTCCTCCCGCACCTCTCCGTGCGCGGCAACCTGCTCTACGGCTACAAACGCACCCCGGAGCCCCTGCGCCGCCTGCACCTGGACGAGGTCGCCGACCTCCTCGGCATCACCGAGCTGCTGGAGCGCCGCGCCGACCAGCTCTCCGGAGGCCAGCGCCAGCGCGTGGCGCTGGGCCGCGCCTTGCTCATCAGCCCCGACCTGCTGCTGCTCGACGAACCGTTGAATGCGCTGGACACCCAGACCAAGCGCGAGATCATGCCCTTCCTCGCCCGCCTGTCCGACAGGACCGGCATCCCCACGCTATTGGTGACCCACGCCCCGGACGAGGTCGAACGCCTGGCCCACCGCGTCGCCTTCATGCACGACGGCCAGCTCGAACGCCTGGAACCCCTGCGCGAGGCCCTCGCCCGCACCGATTCCCCCCTGTTCCGCGACGAGGGCGCCGTATCTGTCCTGCAGGGCGAGCTGGGTCCGCCAGACGAACACGGCCTGCACCCCTTCGGCTCCCCGGACGCACGCTATCGCGTTCCGGCCACGCCCGGCTCCACCAACGGCGCCGGCAGCGAGGCCCGCCTGCGCATCGACGCCCGCGACGTCTCCATCGCCCTGACCCCACCCCAGGACGTCTCCATCCTCAACATCATCCCCGTCACCATCGAGTCCCTGGACGAAGCCCCCGGCCACCACGGCCCCGCCCGCATCCTCGCCACCTGCCGCCAGGACGACGGCCAGACCCTGATGGCCGAACTCACCCGCCTCTCCACCGAACGCCTCGCCCTCCAGCCCGGCACCCGCGCCCACGCCCTCGTCAAATCCGTCGCCTTCCTCGACTGATCACAGCTAGTGCCCTGCGTGCCGGGCCATCCGATATCGGCAACCAGAATGTCGAGCGTCGCGCAATGCGCTACACTTGAGAAATGATCAAGTCGTTTCGGCACAAGGGACTGCGCCGTTTCTACGAGTCGGGAAGCGTCACCGGGATACAGCCTCGGCACGCGAAGCGGCTGAGGATGCAGTTGGCGGCCCTGGATACCGCTTCCTCAATCGAGGACGTGGATATCCCCGGCTTCCACTTGCACCCACTCAAGGGCTCGGCGCAAGGACGCTGGACCATCCGGGTCAGCGGCAACTGGCGCCTGACCTTCGAGTTCCGTGACGGCAATGTCCACATCCTGGACTATGAGGATTATCACTGATGACCATGCACAACCCCCCGCACCCGGGTGAGTTCATTCGCGAGGTCTATCTGCAACCGTACGACCTGAGCGCGCGTCAGTTGGCAGACAAGCTTGATGTCTCGCCCTCCACACTCGGTCGTGTCCTTCAGGGCCGAAGCGGCGTTAGCCCCGAGATGGCACTGCGCCTATCGAAGACGCTCGGCCGCTCACCCGAAAGCTGGCTAGCCATGCAGGACCAGCACGACCTCTGGTGTGCGCGCAGGCACGTGAAGCTGGATGCCGTCCAGCAGATTCGCTTCGACGAACACGCCGGCAAGGGACAACCAACGGCGTAAGTCACATTACACAGTCGGTGGGCATCACCGGGTCAGACCTCGATAGGACAAGGATTCGAAAGGCCTTTTAACATGTTCGATCTAGCTATCTTCGTGAAAGAGCATATGGTGTACCTCGTCGGCCTTTCCGCCATTCTGCAAATCATAGGGACATTGGTTTTGGCTCTCTTCTCATTCCGAGGAATAAAGATCTCCCCAAGCCGAGATACGTATGCAAACGGGAAGCCAGTTACACACGTGACGATCGTTGGCGGCTGGCTACGGGCTGCACAGATTGGGCTAACCCTTCTTTTGGTTGGTATCTCCTTATCGGGAGTTGCAAGCGTTATCGACGCGGCCTGAGGACATGAGGACAGGAAACCGACTTTTCTCGGCAGCGTTGGAGCGTTATGGGGTCGGACCTCGGTAAGCTACTGCAGGCCCAGAGAAGGCCTTAAACGGCCAATTTCAGGCGTGAAAATGGCCGACCAGCGCGCAGGAAATCGGCAATGCAGTGCTTCCCTCCGCTCGTTCAAGATATAGCGCGCACGTTCAACCAATATCCGTGCACGCTACCTAATCACTGTTAGAGCCGCGGAGAAGGTAATGGTCGATTTGGTGTATCGGACGGCGACACCAGGCGATGTGGAGGACATCGCTCGGCTTGTGAATTCCGCATATCGGCCCAGCACTGGAGACGAGGGCTGGACTCACGAATCGCTTTTGCTTGGAGGCCAGAGAACCAATCCGATGCAGATCGGGGCGGCAATGGGGCTGGCGAGGATTATTCTCGCGTTGGATGATGGGCGAATTGTCGGCTGCGTTCAGGTTGACGTTAAAGGAAGGGAGGCGCATATCGGCATGCTTGCGGTCGCGCCAGGAATGCAGGCTAAGGGGATAGGTAACTCGCTTCTCGTGCGCGCGCAGGCATGGGCGAGCACCGTGCCGGGGGTGGAGGTGTTCGTGTTGGTAGTCGTGTCCGCGCGTCGGGAACTTGTCCAGTATTACCTCCGAAGGGGATATGCCGAGGCCGGCAACCGGCTTCCGTACCCCGTAGACGCCGGTGTTGGGGACCCGCTTCACGCCGCACTTGACCTTACCGTGCTACGAAAATGCTCTAACACGCGGCTCCAGCCGACATCAGGCCCCGATGCGGCCTTCCCCGGCTGAGCTTGGCCTTAGGCAATCGTCATGCTGAAATGGATCGCTGTTCTGTTGCTGGTTACTCCTGCCATTGTGGTAGCAGACACTGAGCTGGAGTTTCATCTGTGCTCGCCCTATGTGCAGAAATCAATGACAGGGGAAAGGACAGATATGGGCTGGCCGGTTTACGTCAAGTTGACAGAACTAGGTGCCACCAGCTTTGAGACGTTCACGGAAGCAAACATCGGTAAAATGACCCGCATCGTTGTCATTGGTCGCCAGTTTTCGAGGGCGACCATATGGACGCCAATTCCTAGTGGAAACTTACATGGGATATTCAGTTCTCAGGAAGTTGCCACGGCATGGCAGCGAACTCTGGAAGGCGAATTACCGGCGGCTCCGTGTGGCGAGAGGAAATCCTGATGAGGTCGGACCTCGGTAAGACACTGAACATAGTGCGGAAAGAGACAGACCAAGCGCCTCATACGGCCTTAAACAGCCAATTTTCGGCCTAGAAATGGGCTGCCAAGGACTTCAGAGCCTGCCAACAGAGGCTTCGGAGATACCCGGCCCAGGGCGCGACCTACGGCCTGCGCTTGTCCCGTACGTAGATGACCTTGGATGCACCATCGGCTGCGGAGCGTTCCTGAACCTCGAACAACCCGGTCGCCTCGACCAGATCGCGCAGCTTGCGGTAACCAAAGTTGCGCGCATCGAACTCCGGGCTCTGCTTCGCGATATTGCTACCGACCGGCCCCAGTTGTGCCCAGCCGTCCTCGTCCGACGAGCCCTCGACTGCATTGCGCAACGCATTCACCAGTCGGGTATCGGATTTGAGTTCTTTGGCGGAGCGCTTCCGTGATTGCTGCTCTTCTTCATTGCCCTCGGTGAGGACCTCGGTGTAGATAAACTTGTCGCAGGCTACAACGAGGGGTGCAGGGGTCTTCCGCTCGCCAAAGCCATACACAGTCAGCCCGGACTCGCGAATCCTCGAGGCAAGCCGCGTGAAGTCACTATCGCTGGAAACCAGGCAAAATCCGCCAAAATTGCCGGTGTACAACAGATCCATCGCGTCGATGATCAGTGCACTGTCGGTCGCATTTTTGCCGCGGGTATAACCGAACTGCTGCACCGGCTGGATGGAATGCTGCAAAAGCGCCTCCTTCCAGCCTTTGAGTGCAGGCCCTGTCCAGTCACCATAAATCCGCTTGACGCTTGCCGTACCGTACTTGGCAATCTCTGCGAGAAGCCCATCCACAATGGCCGGCTGCACATTGTCCGCGTCGATCAACACCGCGAGGTTGCTGTCCTTACTCATCGCCCAGCTCTCCTACTGCCGCAACAATCCGGTCTTGGTCTTAGAAGTGTACATGCGGCAACGCCTACCAACCGCCCCACTGTCCACTTCCCCGGATTAGGTCCACGCATAACCAGAGGTTTCCGGGTGGTGTAGCTGCCGGTATTCGACCGGCGTCAGGTCCCCCAGCGAATCGTGGGGGATGGTTTCGTTGTAGTCCTGCAGCCACTGCTCGGTGTGCCATTGGCCGTTTCTGATGCACCGCACGCTTGCCGCCGAAAACGGTGCACGTAACCCGCGAAGGCCCTACATTGGGTGAAAGGGACACCCGAGGGAGCGGTGAGTGACGGCCGAGCAGTGGATGATCTTCGGGTTGCTAGCGGTGACCCTGGCGTTGTTCGTCTGGAACCGCTGGCGCTACGACATCGTGGCGATCGGGGCGCTGCTGGCAGCGGCCTTTCTCGGGCTGGTCCCGTTTCGCGAGATGTTCTCCGGCTTCGGCCACCCGGCGGTGATCACGGTCGCTGCAGTGCTGGTGCTGAGCCGGGGCTTGTTGAACGCCGGGGTCGTGGACACGGTGGCGCGCCAGCTCACCCGTGTGGGTGACCAGCCCTGGGTGCAGGTGGCGGCCCTCACGGGGGTCGTGGCACTGGCCTCGGGGTTCATGAACAACGTGGGCGCGCTGGCCCTGCTGATGCCCGTGGCCATCTGGATGGCACGCCAGAGCGGGCGTTCGCCCGCGTTCCTGCTGATGCCGCTGGCGTTCGGCTCGCTGCTGGGCGGGATGCTGACCATGATCGGCACGCCGCCGAATATCATCATCGCCGAGTACCGCGCGGAGGCGACGGGCACCGCGTTTGCGATGTTCGACTTCCTCCCGGTGGGGTTTGGGATCGCGGTGGTCGGCGTGATCTTCATCGCACTGATCGGCTGGCGGCTGACGCCGCAGCGGGAGCGCCCGGCCGCCAGCGGCGAGCTGTTCGAGATCAGCGCCTACCTGACCGAGGTGCGGGTGCCGGAGGGCAACCGCTATGTCGGCCACACTGTCTACGAGCTGATGCGCGAGCTGCGCGGCGAGGCCGAGGTGGTCGTGGTCGGGCTGGTGCGCGGGGAACGCCGCGAGCCGATGCCCGCCATCTACGAGGTGCTGCGCGCGGACGACATCCTGCTGGTCGAGGCGGACTCCGACAGCCTGAAGACGCTGCTGGACGTGACCGAGATGGAGCTGGAGGCGCGGGTCGAGGAGGCGGAAGAGCAGGCCGAGCAGGAAGGCAACGATGAAAAGCGCGAGAACGCGCTGGGCGAACTGGCACTGGAGGAGGCGATCGTCACGCCCGGCTCGCGCCTGGTCGGGACCACGGCCAGCGCCCTGGAACTGCGCCAGCGCTACGCGGTGAATGTGCTGGCCGTTGCGCGCCAGGGCGTGCGCCGGAGCGAGCGCCTGGACAAGGTGCGGTTCCGCGCCGGGGACATCCTGCTGGTGCAGGGCGGCGAGGAGGAACTGCCCGCCGCGCTGAGCGAGCTCGGCTGCCTGCCGCTGGCCTCGCGCGGGCTACGCATCACCCGGCCGCGCAAGGTGATCCTCGCCAGCAGCCTGTTTGCGCTGGCGCTGGGCGCGGTGGCGCTGGGCTGGGTACCGGCGGCGCCCGCGCTGGTCGGGGCCGCGGTGGCGATGGTGCTGGTCGGGCTGATCGGGCCGAGCGAGGTGTATCGCGGGATCGAGTGGCCGGTGATCGTGCTGCTGGCGGCGCTGCTGCCCGTGGGTCAGGCGCTGGAGACGACCGGCGGCTCGCAGCTGATCGCCGATGGCCTGTTCGCGCTGGGCGAGGCCTCCTCCCCCGCCGTGATGCTGGCGTTGCTAATGGCCGTGGTGATGCTGCTGTCGAACGTGATCAACAACGCCGCGGCGGCGGTGCTGGCCGCGCCGGTGGGGATCGCGCTGGCCCGGTCGATGGAGGCCGCGCCGGATCCGTTTCTGATGGCGGTCGCCGTGGGTGCGTCCTGCGCCTTCCTGACGCCGATCGGGCACCAGTCGAACACGCTGGTCATGGCCCCCGGTGGCTTCGAATTTCGCGACTACTGGCGCATGGGACTGCCACTGTCGCTGATCGTCATCGTGACTGCCGTGCCGCTGATCCTGTGGATTTGGCCACCCTAAGAGGTTACAGAGGCGACCCGGGCCAGCCACGCATTACCGGGACTGACCTCGACAAGGTACTGAGGACCGAGCGGTCGCTGCCGGATCGTGGCCTGTGAAGCTTCATCAAGAGCCAAGGTCCAGGCTGGAGACAGGCCGTCACCGACCGGCTCGGCCGGGCGAATGGGTGGCGAGCCGTGTAACCCCGACGATGTTCCGTGCTGTGTCTTGCGGTAGGCATCCGGGCCTGTATCCTCGGGTTGTCACCTGCCACCGAGCGCATCAGCCATGGACACGCCCACCTCATCTGCCAACCCCTTGCCCCCCGACAGTCCGGGCGGCGCCGACCGCGACGGTTTTTTCGCCTTCGAACGGGGCGACTACCGGGCCGCCCGGAATATCTGGGAGGACCGCGCCGATGGTGGCTCGGCCTGGGCGCAGCTCGGCATGGGAATCCTCTACGCGGAGGGGCTGGGGCTGGAGGCGGACCCGGCGCGTGCACGCGAATACTGGACACAGGCTGCCGAACAAGGACTGAGCGATGCCAGCTTCAACCTGGGCGTGATGGCCGAGAAGGCAGAGCCGGCGGATACCGAGATGGCCCGGCATTGGTATCGCCGCGCGGCCGAGTCAGGACACGTTGCGGCACAGAACAATCTGGCGGTTCTGCTGCTCAACCAGGGCGGCGATGCCGCCACCACCGAGGCCGTCCAGTGGTGGAAACGCTCCGCGGAACGCGGCGACCCCGATGCCCTGAACAGCCTTGGGGTCGCCCACCAGCAGGGCAGCGGCTGCGAGCGGGATCGAACGGCCGCCGTCGGGTATTACGCCCAGGCGGCCAACGCGGGACACCGCGAGGCGGCCTTCAACCTCGCCCTCGCCCTGGAACAGGGCGATGGAGTGGACCCGGACCTGACCGCCGCCGTCCGCTGGTATCGGCAGGCCGCCGAGGCCGGGGACCCCGACGCCGCGGCTAAACTGGGGAATCTCTGCCGCGATGGCAAGGGCACAAAGGAAGACATGGAAGCTGCCGCTCACTGGTATCGGGCGGCGGCCGAAGCGGGCCATCCCCAGGCCCAGGCCAATCTTGGGGTCCTGCTGGATCGGGGTCTGGGGCTACCCCGGGACCAGTCGGCGGCGGCGCGCTGGTATGAAGCCTCTGCCCGGCAGGGTCTGGCACCGGCGCAGTACAACCTGGGCATCGTGCTGGCCGAGGGCCATGGTGTGGAGGTCGACTATGTCGCCGCCTGGGTCTGGTTCGCGCGCGCCGCCGATCAGGGCCACAAGCCGGCGGCCGAGGCGCGCGACTACATCCACCAGCAACTCACCCCGGAGCAACGCGCGGAGGCCGAGACGCGCAAGACCGAACCCTTCGGTCCGCCCATCACTCGATAGGCGAGCGTGCACGCGCCGACAAGCGCGACGGGGTCGGACCACGATAAGAGCCGGAAATACTTTCGGTTATAGCGGTTTCCAGGCCCACAGATAGCCTTAAACGGACAATTTCAGGGACGAAAATGGCCAACTTGCTCGCAGACAGACGGCAATGCGGCATCTCCCGCTGTGGCATGGGGTCACACCTTGCCTTTTGCCCCTGTGGTGAAGGCAGAGAAAAAGACCAGGTCTGACCCCTTCCTTCCCGAGGCGCGCAAGGCCGAGCCTCCAGTTAGTAGTCCATCACCCGATCGGCACGAGGACCACGAGCGTCCCCGGCGAGTGAGGCCAACGCTGCTCCCAACGTGACAAATTTGATCTGCCCCCGCTGCTGGGGACGGTGTCAGACCCGCGCAAGAAACAACCAGACGCCGACCGCGATAATGGGGACCGGGTTCCTGTTCCTGCGCGGTTCGGGCTGTCGCTTCACCCGGCCGCAGCCGTGTCCTGGTTACTGGATCCTTCCCGAACACCATGCCCCACTGCGACATCGTACCGGCGCAGGGGAGAGCGCCGTGCGAAGGGGCAGTTTCGACGCCAGTCGGCGTCCTTGTCCGCCATTTCCGGGTGCATGGCCGGTGTCAGATCCCGCAACTGGCGCCAGAGCAACGGGTCGCCGCCCTCCAGCACCTCCAGCCAGGCCGCCTTCTCGCGAACAAACACCGGGGTGAAGGCACGATCATGCATGAATACGGTACAGGCCAGATCGATCAGCTGGGCCAGTTTCACGGTCTTGGCCGGGGCCGTCGCCCGCGCCAGATGCGCCCGGTCGATCGCCTTGCGCTGGGCCCGGTTGCCGTCCTCCGGATGACTCACGTCGCTGATCATCACCACCATTTCTGCGACCTCCGCACCAAACAGCCGCTCCAGGGTCTCCGGTTTTACCCCGGTATCCCGAATGGTGTCCTGCAGCCAGACGGCCGCCCGCATGCACTCGGTGTGCTGCACCGAACGCAGCAGTTCCACAACCCGCGCCGGATGCACGATATAGGGCTCGCCGGTATACCGGCAGACGTGCTCGACGCGCGCATGCGCGGCAATGGCGAAGGAACGGGCGCGTTGTTCCAGCTGCATGGGTTGATCCGGAAGGGTGTGATGCCGGGTATTGTAGAGAAACCGAATCAGAAGGGCTCCATGTTACGGCGCCGGTCTCAGTCAAGTGCGTCACGCTATTGGGTGCGCGCATGGCATGGGGTCGACCTTGCCTGTTGCCCCTCCTTCCGATCATGGCGGAGCTAGTGGTACCCCCTCAGCCGGAAGAAGAGATGGTGAGTTCAATTGATCGATGCAACACCTTCGGTCCTAATACTGCGTTTGGGGGGTGTTGCATATGGAGCCAATGGGGAGGCCGGGATTCTCGGCCAAACAGAGGGCTGAGCTTTGGGCACGGTGGCAAGCTGGCGAGTCGCTAAGTGACATTGGCCGAGCGCTGGGCAAGCAGGCTGGTTCGATTCATGGCGTCGTCGCCGCGTGTGGCGGAATTGCCCCTGCCGAGCGTCGCAGGTCCCGTCTGGCGTTGACGCCCTCAGAGCGCGAGGAGATCTCCCGCAGCCTTGCTGGCGGGGCAACGATCCGTCAGATTGCCGCGACCCTCCAGCGCGCCCCTTCCACGATCAGCCGCGAGATCGCGCGCCACGGCACCCGGCGCACATATCGCGCCACTGTGGCCGATAGTCGGGCGTGGGATCGGGCGCGGCGCCCCAAGCCCTGTCGGCTCGCAACGCATATCCCACTGCAACAAATAGTGGCAGAGAAGCTCGGATTGGACTGGTCGCCCGAGCAAATCGCAGGATGGCTACGGGTTCAGTATCCAGGCGCGTCCAATATGCACATCTCCCACGAGACGATTTACCGCAGCCTTTTCATTCAGGCTCGCGGCGTACTCAAGAAAGAACTGCTGAAGCACCTGCGTTCGCGACGGATGATGCGCCGCTCACGCCTTGCGAGCACGGAAGGACAGCCTCGCGGCCAGATCATTGATGCAATCTCGATCCGAGAGCGCCCGGCGGAAGTGGAAGATCGTGCGATACCGGGCCACTGGGAGGGAGACCTGATCTCCGGGGCGAAGAACAGCCACATCGCCACGCTTGTCGAGCGCCACTCCCGCTTTACGATGCTGGTGAAGGTCCAAGGCAAGGATGCGGCGAGTGTCGCGAGCGCGCTCAGCCGCGAGGTCCGCAGACTCCCGCGCGAGATGTGGCGCTCCCTGACTTGGGATCGCGGCAGCGAGATGGCCAGCCATAAGGCCTTCACCGCCGACACGGATGTGAAGGTCTACTTCTGTGACCCGCAGAGTCCTTGGCAGCGCGGCACCAACGAGAATACCAACCGCCTGCTGCGCCAGTACTTCCCCAAGGGTACAGAACTGGCAGGCTTCTCACAGACCGACCTGGATGAAGTCGCCCTCCGCTTGAATCGGCGACCGCGGAAAACCTTGGGCTTCATCTCCCCGGCGGATAAACTCATGGCCACTGTTGCGTCGACCGGTTGAACGCACCATCCCCATCTTCTTGCAGCCGGCCTTCACCGACCCCAGCGGTACGGGCTCCTGGCGTCAACCGCGGCGCTCGCCCTGCTGGAGAAAAGGCGGGCTTTTCCGCCGCAAAGAGCCTCGAAACCGCTTTGTTTGGCACCGTACCGACGCCAGCCTGACCTCGGCCTATGGTGGCGAACAGTCTGTGTTGATGACGAACGCGCCATGCAAAGGCACGAATCCCTCGCGTGACGTTATCCATTGCCATTCGTGCGCTGGAAGGCGGCCACTCAGGGTAGCGGGAGGGAGCCGGTGCGACTGAAGCTTGAATCGGCGCTTGAAGAATCGCTCAGCAATTACCTGACCGCTGCCGTCATCATTGCCGCCATACTGACCGTACCGCTGACGATCACTTACTGGTTAGACGTGGAACACCCCCTGATCACGGTCGCCGATTGGCTGATCTGGGCCGTGTTCGTGGTCGAGTATGCTTTTTACATGGCCATCTCGCATGACCGCTGGAAGACGACCAAAGAAAACTGGCTGTCGGTGTTGATTATCATCTTCTCGTTTCCACTGCTTCACGAGATACTCAAATCCACTCGCCTGATCCGACTTCTCCGTCCCCTGCCGCTGCTGCGACACACGGCCCTGCTCCGACAGATTGAACTGTTCCGCCTGGCCAGCGTCCGCAATGCCGGCAGCAGTGCCGCGATAACAGAGGCCAAGGAAAAGTTGGGTAAGGAACACTGGGCTGTCCGCTTCATCGTACGCGTCGAGTACTATCGTTCACGCCTTGTTACGGGGCTGCTGAAACTCCTGCCATTCATAAAGTCCAGCACCATTCGCAAGCGACGTCAGGAGGAGCGCTCAAAGCGCGAAGACATGAACGAATAAACGGAAACCGCTCGATGGGTTGTGCTGTTATCTCGCTCATCCTTCTTGCTCCAGGACCAGGAAGAAGAGGACACCCATGTTGTTCCGATGGTCCGAACGTTCGACCCAACGGGCCGCTATCACTGCTCCGGCAGGGTTACGCCACGATTAAAGCGGACGCATCGCACTGAGGGTCGTCTACGAAGGTCGTATACCGATTCCAGCGGCCGCACATGGACACGCCACGGGCACGGCGACAGGTACCCGCGGACGGTCTACCCTCCTAAGACACCGCCCGGATGAATAACCCGCCCATGCCGTTTCCCGCGCAGAAGACGAAGATCGTTGCCACCATTGGGCCCGCGTCCGATTCACCAGAGACGCTGCGGCGCATGATGCTGGCCGGGCTCGATGTAGCTCGGCTGAACTTCTCGCACGGCGATGCCGCCTACCATGCCGAGCTGATCGGCCGCATCCGCGACGCCGCGCGCGCGACCGACACCCGCGTCGCCATCCTCGGTGACCTTCCCGGTCCGAAGATGCGTATCGGCGAACTGGCGGAAGAGCCGATCGAACTGCACACCGACCAGACCATCACCCTGACTACCGAGGCCTGTATTGGCGATGCCTCGCGGGTCAGCGTCTCGTTCGCGGGCCTGCCGGAGGCGGTGCAGCCGGGCGATGCCCTGTTTCTGAACGATGGCTTCATCGAGCTGGAGGTGGTGACGGTCGAGCGCAGCGAAGTGATCTGCCGCGTGCATACCGGCGGCGAACTGCGCTCACGCAAGGGCCTGAATCTGCCGGGCATCGATCTCGGCATCCGCGCCTTCACCACGGACGACCACCAATGGCTGCGGTTTGCGGCGAAACACGGCGTGGATGCGGTCAGCCAAAGCTTCGTGATCGACGGCGACGACATCCTTGCGGTGCGCAAGGCGGCAGAAGCACTGGACTACGCCCCCTTCATCATCGCCAAGATCGAGCGCGCTGCCGCGCTGGAGCAGCTCGACGGCATCCTCGAGGCCGCCGACGGCATCATGGTGGCGCGCGGAGATCTCGGAGTGGAGATCCCGATCGCGCGCATCGCCCTCGCCCAGCGGCGCATCACCCGCCGCGCCAACCGGCACAACCGCCCGGTGATCACCGCCACCCAGATGCTGGAGTCCATGGTCGCCTCGCGCCGCCCTACCCGCGCCGAGGCCACCGACGTCGCCAACGCCATCCTCGGCGGTACCGACTGCGTGATGCTTTCCGCCGAGTCGGCGATGGGGCTGTACCCGGTGGAGGCCGTGGCGATGCTGGCGGCCATCGCCCGCTCCATCGAACCGGAACGCGACGGCGGCATCAGCGCCGACGGCCCCGACGACCCGGACGAGGCAGGTCTTGACCGAGCCGTCGACCTGATCGCGCGCAGCGTACTGCACACCGCGCAGCGGCGCCTGCCACGGGTCACGCTGGCGCCTACGGCCAGTGGGGCCACCGCCCGGCGCATCGCCCGCCTGCGCCTGCCCTGCTGGATCGCCGCCTTCACCCCGAACCCGGCCACCGCCCAGGGCCTGCAGTTTTCCTACGGTGTCCACCCCGTGGATGTCGCCGAGGACCGCGCCGACTGGAACGACTTCGCGCGCCAGTGGCTCACCGAGCACGGCATCGACGACGGCCTCGCCCTCCTCGTCCAGGGCCCCTCGGGGCCCCATCCGACCGGCAACCACCGCCTGGAACTGCTCGAACTCAACCGCCCCCGCCAGCAATACGCCGACGCACCGGAGCACCCCTGACCCACACCCCCCCTGCGGCCGAAGACGGAAGAACACGACACCCGCCTCCTGTCCGAGCTGCAAGGACAGGGAGATTCGGATAGCCCGTCAGTCCAGGGGCAGGATGCGCCGGCGGGGCGGTGGGGCATCCTGCAGCTTCTGCTGGTTCGCGTACTCGCGTTGCTTCTGTTCGAGGTAGGTCTCGCGGTCCAGCTCGCGTAGCTGGCGCGGGTATTCGTCGGTCAGGTCGAACCAGCGTTCCAGGCGGGCCAGAAGGAGCTCCTGAGCCGGCCGGTCGCGGACGTCGAGCCAGGCCTGCAGTGCAAGATAGAAGCGCATGACGGTGCGCTCGATCATGCCTTCCAGGCCGCCGATGTATTGTGGCTCGCCGTTTTCGTAACCGACCACGGTGAAACCCACCCGCTCGCGTCCCCCGGTGGCGAGGTAGACGAGCGCGGCCAGCCGGGCAATCACCCCGAAGCGCAACGAATACTCGAGGTTGACGAGGGTCCCCGTGTCGTGCGGCACGACGTGGACGACGATGGAGTAATCCCGGGTTCCGTACGGCCCACGATCGCCCTCCAGCTCGATCAGCAGCCAGTCCTCACCCATCTGGGCCGACCGCCTGACGAGCTCCACACGCTCTGCATACTCTGCCTGCTCGTAACGCGCACGGCCCACGTACAGGTGCAGCAAGGCGTCCGCCCCCTCGCGGTAGACGCAGCTCTTGATGTTGATGTGCAGGACGGTGATTTCGCACCACGCCGAAAGCGCTTCCAGCTCACTGGCCACCAGCGCAAACGAATACGGCAGCCGGGCGTGCACCGCCCCCTCGACGACGCCGCCCTGCACAGTGGAGGTAACGGCAATCGGCTCGCCCAGCGGTGATTCGGCAATGGCGGCCAGCCAGTCTTCGGCGCCATCCGCATGCGCCACTAGAGGGCTTCCGACAAGCAGAGCCAACCCGACAAGCGCGACGATGCGCAGTCGGCAGCACCAGGATTGGTGGGCAAACGGAACGGCCGGCAGTCGAAGCATGGCAGCGCCCCTCCGTAGAATCACCCGGCCGGCGCCCATTGACGGTCATGACGGGGTCGGCCCCGGGTCAGGGCCCGAAACAGTGACCATTGAGGCGAAATCGCCCCCACTCACCTCCTTAGATAGCCCATATCCGCGATCAGCACGGGCGAACATGCCCATGGATCATGTGTCTCCCTTGCTGGTCCAGCCGCGGAAACCTTCCCGGACGGAAAGGCAGCGTGCATACCCGAGGTCCCGCAGGAGCTCTGCGGCACGCAGGCTGCGGCGGCCGCTGTTGCACAGGCACAGCAGGATCTGGTCCTGGGTGACGTGGTGGCGGTTGATCAGGGAGATGAAGTGCTGGAAATCCCGCTCGTCCGGCTCGTCCGCATCCAGCAGTTCCTGTTCCTCCTCGGACAGCTCGCGACCCAGCAGCTGCTTCAGGCGGAACAGGGGCACAGGGACAGCACCTTCTACCGCGCCTTCCAGCTCCAGTTCGAAGGGCTGACGGATATCCAGCAACACGGCCAGGCCGATATCGACCAGTTCGCGCGCCGCGTTCACGCTGATCTCCAGCTGCGGCTTGCTCGTTTCGTTCGCCATGCGCTCTCCTTTGATGTTCGCCTCTCTCTGAGGCCGCCTTCTCGGCTCCCGGTTCCCCCGATTGC
Source organism: Thioalkalivibrio sp. AKL6 (assembly GCF_000376905.1). Lineage (NCBI taxonomy): Bacteria > Pseudomonadati > Pseudomonadota > Gammaproteobacteria > Chromatiales > Ectothiorhodospiraceae > Thioalkalivibrio > Thioalkalivibrio sp. AKL6. Next base: position 282,549 of record NZ_AQXS01000011.1, read on the forward strand.
ACCGCTGCATCCACAACCTCGACATTGGACATCAGAAACCCGGTCCGGGCTTCTGTCATGCATGGGGTTTCACGCTCTGTGAAGCGGCCCCACGACATTTCAGACGGCGGGTTCTATGCTCCATGGATACCTGCCGCCTGAAACGGCGCACTGATCAGCGTTAGGGGCAGCATGCCGAACGACCACGACATCGACCTGAGCCGCCATCACGAACCCCGGGATTTCTCCGACCGCGTCGCGCGGGGCTTTACCTCGCTGATGCGATTCTTCGCCGACACCTTCTTTGCCCGGCGCTACGGACACCGCGCCGTGGTCCTGGAGACGGTTGCGGGCGTCCCCGGCATGGTGGGCGCCACGCTGCAGCACCTGCGCTCGCTGCGGCGCATGGAGGATGACCACGGCTGGATCCGCACGCTGATGGACGAGGCCGAGAACGAGCGCATGCACCTGCTCACCTTCATCGAGATCACCTCGCCCAACTGGCTGGAGCGCTTCCTGATCATCCTGGCGCAGGGCTTCTTCTACACGTTGTTCTTTATGATCTACATCATCTCGTCGCGTACGGCGCACCGGATCGTAGGCTACTTCGAAGAGGAAGCGGTCGTCAGCTATACCGAGTACCTGGAGGAAGTGGAGTCCGGCGGGCTCGATAACGTCGCCGCGCCGGAACGCGCGATCCAGTACTGGAACCTTGCGGAAGATGCCCGCCTGTCCGACGTGATCCGCGCGGTACGCGCCGACGAGGCAGGCCACCGGGACGTTAACCACGGCTTCGCCGACCTGCTCGGCAAGAAAGACTGACCCGGGCGCTCTCCCGCGACCTGACGGGGCCGGTTTTCGGGCACTATCGTGTGGCCGTATGCGAACGACATGGAGACGGCCGTGAACGACGAGACAACCGGCGGGACCGAGGGTGCACTCCCCCTGCAGCGGCTGGCGGGATGGGGGCTGCGCGGTATGGCGGTCCTGACGGGCCTGGGCGGGCTACTGACATCGGTGACGCTCTGGACACTGGCACAGGAAACGCCGCAGGTGCCCTGGCCGGTCGCATCCCTGGTGTTGCTGCAGGCCCTCTTTGCCGTTGCGGTGCTGGCCTGGGTCGTTCTCCTGTGGCGAAGGGCCCGCGCACTGGGCGCGCTGGCGACGCGGGACTATCCCGCCATCACCTGCGTTGTCGTCTGCACACGGCTGGTCGGCGAACTGCTGGCGATTGCCTTCGTGCTGCTCGCACTGGCATTGTCGGTCATCTCCCTGACGGCGGTCGAGCCCTTTGCGGGCGTTGCGGTGGCCGCGTTCGGCCTTGAAGCCGAGCTGGTGGAACCGGCGAGCTGGGGACTGGCCATCCTGACGGCGATCCTGTGGCCCCTCGCCGGGTTGTTTGCGGGCGGGATGGTCCTGTTCGGCGCCTACCTGTTCGCCGATGCCATGACAGCCATGCTGGAGTATGTGCGCGACGTGCGGCGCATCCGCGAGACCCTGTCGTCCGGACCGTCCGCGAGATGAAGTAGAACGCGAGACCTTCGCGACCTTTGGGTTCAAACCTTGCCTCTTGCTTCGTCAGTCGGCCCCGCAGCAAACCCCGCGGAACCCCTAACAAATACGCCGCCAACCGCGCAGGCCCGACACCCGTTCGAACCGGCTGGCGGCGGACTCTAGCGGACGTCGCAACGGGTGATCCACCTCAAGGTTTGGCCGGCCAGGCCGTTTACTGTGGTCATGGCCCGAGGTTGCGGGCTGCTCCCAATACTGGCCACACAAGGACCGCCCATGAATTTCCGCTCGCTCTCCGTTCGATCCAAGCTGGTCATCACCATCGTGGTACCCGTGGCCGCGCTCCTGCTGTTGGCGGCCTTGGCCGCCCGCGGCACAGCCAACATCGAAAAGGGCGTGCAAAACATCTATCACGACCGCGTCGTGCCCCTGCAGCAGCTGAAGACCATCGCCGACAACTATGCGGTGCTGGTCATCGACGCGGTCAACAAGGCGGACGCCGGACGGATGACGGCGGAAGAGGCACTCGCCGACGTCCGTGAGGCACGAGAGGAGATCGCCGAGATCTGGGACGCCTACCTGGCCACGACCCTGACGCCCCGTGAGCAGGAACTGGCCGATGGTGCCCGCGGGTTGTTCCGCGCAGCCAACGCCCACCTGGACCGTCTGGAGGGGGCTCTTGGCGGGATGTCCGGCGATGTCCAGGGCGAGCTCGACGCCTTCAACGGTCCCCTGTACGACACCATCGATCCGATCAGCGACCAGATCACCCAGCTGGTCGACCTGCAGATCGATGTTGCCGGGACCGAGGCCGAGCGGGTATCGGCGTTCTACACCCAGGTTCTGGTGCGCAGCGGCGCGCTGATGCTGGTGGTCTTGATCATCGTCGTGGTCACCGGGGTGTGGACATATCGCTCGGTGGCACTCCCGATCTCGCGGATGCGCGAGACACTCACGGAGATCGCCGAGCACCATGACCTCTCGCGCCGGGTCGACGTTCGCTCCGACGACGAGATCGGCGCCACTGCAGGCGCCCTGAACAGCATGCTCGACCAATTCCAGGACTCGATCCGCGAGTTGCGCACGCTGACGGACCAGATGGCCTCTGCCGCGGAACAGCTGTCCGCCGTCAGTACCCAGACCAACGGGAACATCGACCAGCAGCGCTCGCAGACCGAACAGGTTTCGACGGCGATGAACGAGATGGCCGCGACGGTGCAGGAGGTCGCGCGCAATGCCTCCGATGCCGCGTCCTCCAGCCAGGAAGCCGATCAGGAATCCCGCGCGGGTGGCGAAGTGGTGCGCACGGTGGTCAGCGACATCGGACGCCTATCGGGCGAAGTCGCGACCATCGAGGAATCCGTGCGCAACCTGGACGAGAAGGGGCAGCAGATTGGCTCGGTGCTCGACGTCATTCGCGGCATTGCCGAGCAGACCAACCTCCTGGCCCTGAATGCGGCCATCGAGGCCGCCCGCGCCGGCGAACAGGGACGCGGCTTCGCCGTGGTCGCCGACGAGGTGCGTACCCTCGCCTCGCGCACGCAGGACTCCACGGCGGATATCCAGGCGATGATCGAGTCGCTGCAGGCGGGCACCCGCAACGCCGTCACCGCGATGGGCCGCGGCCGCGAAATGGCCGAAGCCACCAGCAACGACGCCGAACGCGCCGGGCAAGCGCTGGAATCCATCGTCCAAGCGGTCGGCCGAATCAGCGACATGACCACACAGATCGCCAGCGCGGCGGAAGAACAGAACGCGGTGGCCGAAGAGATCAACCGGAATATCTACGCCATCAATGACATCACCGGCGATACCGCCAACGGGGCCCGCCAGACGGCGACCGCCAGCCAGGAGGTCGCGGACATCGCCTCGCGCGTACGCGACCTGGCCTCCGCCTACCGCATCGCGTGACCTTGATGCACGGGGCTGCGGCAGCGCCGGACCCGGCGGGTTTCACGCGGCCGACGCCGATTCGGGCGGCACAATGGCTGCGGGGTGGCGACCGCAAGCGCTTGCGGGCAGGATGGGCTCGAACACACACGTGCGTGCTTCCGTGTGGTCCCGAAGGAGTTCGCATGAGGTTGTGGTCAAAGTGGAAGAAAGGGGGAGCCTTGCTGGCCGATGTCCTGCAGCGCCAGGGGATCGATCCGAAGGCGGCCGCGGCACGAGAGAGCTTCAAGCAGATCCTGGATGACGCGGAGGGCGCGGCGGATGCGCGCCTGGAACGCGAGCAACAGGACACCGGGGCCCTGTCGCGGGAGGAACACAACACCCGCTGGGAAATGCTGTTCTTCGAGGAGATCCGCGCCCGGGCCAAGGCCCATGCCGCGGAGGTCAAACGCCGCTGATCGCCGCGGCGGCACCGCTGAACGTGGAGCACTCGGGATCAGTCGTTCTTGCGGAACACGCACCAGTTGAACGGCTGCTCGGTCTCGCCCGGGGTCACGTGGACCTCGCGTTGCGACTTCACCAGCGCAAAACCCGGACCGAACGCGTGCTGCAGGGTCTCTGGGGAATGCCGCTGCACCGGCAGGCCGGAACATTTTTCCGGGCCATCCAGCGCAAAGGTCCCGATTACGATATGCCCACCCGGGCGAAGGGCATGCTGCACCTGCTGCACGTATCGGGCCCGTTGATCCGCGGCGATCAAGAAGTGAAACACCGCGCGGTCATGCCAGACATCAAGCGCTGCCTCCGGAAACGCGTGTTCCAGTGCATCCGCTTCCTGCCATGCGACCGCCGCGGCGCGCTCCCCGACCCGCTCGCGCGCCTTCTCGATCGCCGCCCCGGACAGATCGAGCACCGTCAGGTTGCGATAGCCCTCTGCCAGCAGCTCGTCCACCAGGACCGAGGCACCGCCACCGATATCGACAATCGCGGCATCGGGGGCCGGCGCCACCGCCCAAATCAGGGCCCGCGACGTCCGCGCCTCCGCCTGATACCACCCCACCGCATCGGTGGCGCGGGTCTGGTAGACGTCTTCCCAGTGCGGCTTGGTGCTCATGCGGGTTCCTGGTTACCGGAGCAAAGGCTTCTCGTACCGGAAGGTTATCAGGCGTTCGGGCCCCGTGTGCTACCCTCCGCGCCGATTCCCATGCCGCCGGGCCAGCCCTATGAAATTCTTCCGCCTGATCAGCATTGTCGAGGGCATTTCCCTCGTCACCCTGCTCTTTGTCGCCATGCCGCTACGCACCTACGCGGATATGCCACTGGCGGTGACCTACGTGGGCTGGGTGCACGGCATCCTGTTCATCGTCTATGGCGCGACGTCGTTGATCGCCAGCCACCTGAGCGGGTGGACAGTCTGGAAATGGCTGCTGGTCCTGTTCCTTGGAGTGGTGCCCTTCGGCTTTCTCTACGTCGACCACCTGATCCGGCGCGAGACGCCGACCGCGAGCACCCCCGATACAGCCTGAAGCCCACTCATCACCAGCCCTCCAACCGCCCGCGCCCCTGCCCTTCGTCGCGGACGCCGCGCAGCGGCGAGCCGGGGTCTCCGCCGTTGGGGGAGTCGCCAACGCAGGAGATCCCGGCTCTGCGCTTCGCTCCGGCCGGGATGGCGGAGTCCGGGGGGCGCTGTAATCAATCCAACGGGCTCCTCGCCCCTTGAACCCCATCCCCAGCACCGGCATTCACGTGGTTTAATCGGCCCTTCATCCCGGCCGAAGCAAAGCCCACCATGATCGCCGTAATCTTCGAAGTAGAACCACACGCCGAACGCAAACAGGACTACCTGGATACGGCCGCGAGTCTGCGCGAACACCTGAAGGACGTCGACGGATTCCTCTCCATCGAGCGTTTCGAGAGCCTGAGCCAACCGGGCAAGGTGCTGTCACTGTCCTTCTGGCGGGATGAAGCCGCCGTTCGGGAATGGCGCAACCTGGAGGAACACCGCCAGGTGCAGGCGGCCGGCCGCGGCGGCATCTTCGCCGACTACCGCCTGCGCGTGGCCGAGGTCGTGCGCGACTACGGCATGCACGACCGCGACCAGGCGCCGGACGACTCCCGCAGCGCCCACGGAACCTGACCCTCGCCACCAACCCGCCACACGCGGCTCGATTGCGATCGAGCCGCGTCCAGCAGGCCTGCCGAGTGTTCAGGAAACCCTGATAGGCTGGCATTTTGTTACGGCACGCTGCAGCCCCCGTGCTCCGAGAAGGCCAGGATGGCTTGACTCAGCGCTGACTTACCCGGGATCGCGCACGATGATGCGGCCTTCCATGTAAGGGTGCGGGGCACAGATGTAGTCGTACGTGCCCGGCTCGGTCAGCGTGACGCTGTCGCTCTCGGCGTGGCCCAGCATCGCCGTGGCGAACGATTGCGGGCCACGCATGGCGACGGCATTGTGCGCACCCGAGGTCTCCCCGAAACCATAGGTAAAGACATCCTCGTTCACCCAGGTGATCTTGGTGCCCGGCGCCACCTCGACCACCTTCGGGTAGAAGGAATTGCCCTTCATCTCGATCACGACCTCGTCCACATCCGCCCCGAACCGGACGGGGCGATCCGCCCGGGCGGGTACCGGGTTGGCCTCCGCCGCGGGGATGCCGAACGGCGCGAGGACACGCCGCGCTTCACTGATCCGTTCCGCACGCTCTGCCGGCTCGTGCGAGGGGCCTTCGGCCAGGATCTCGGAGGAGGTGTCCGCGTCCGCTCGGGCATCCAGCAGCCCGATGGCACCACGGCTGGTGGCCCCGACGCCATGATCCAGCATCGTGTAGACGCCTTCCTCCGGCGGGATGCGGAACTCGATCACCCAGGAGTCCGAGGGGCCCGCGGTTACCGTCTGCCCGCCGGGCCACTGCGCTTCCGGGTGCCCCTGCCAGTACACGTAGTCCCACAGGATGCCCACGATATGGAAGGTGGACAGGAGGTTGGGGCCGACATTCAGGAAGTACATGCGCACGTAGTCGCCCGGACGGACCGGGATGGGATTCTCCACATAGCGGAACAGCTCGCCATTGAAGGCGGTATAGCTGACATCGCCTTCCACCGCCTCCTTGCCGCTGGCGTACAGCTCGTGCTGCAGCATGTACAGCTTCAGGTCCGGCTCCTGTCCCAGATCCGCCTCCAGCTGGTAGGACTTATCGCGCGGCTCGACCACGATCATCCCGTACTGGCCAAACATCACGTGCATCGGGATGGCATGACCACCCGGGGCACAGTGATACATGAAAACGCCCGGCGTGGTTGCCCGGAAGGTGACCGACTTGGTCTGCCCGGGGAGGATGTTTCCCACGTGCTTCGACGTCTGGGTATAGGCGGCATGGATCGACGCCCCATGCATCACATCGCCGCTGTTGGTGATCTCCATGCGCACGATGTCGCCCTCGGTCACCCGCAAGGTTGGCCCGGGCAGTTTCCCGTCGATCAGGAAGCCGTCGTAGACCACGCCCTGCCCGATCGGCACCTGCCCCTCGTCCAGATCGATCCGGAATACATGATCCGGCTCGGCATCCGGGTGCACATACCCGGTCGGCCGGGTCTCGAGCCCCTCGTCACGCTCGATGATCTCGATAAAGTCGCTGTCAGCAAACAGCTCGGTGAAATCCGGCCCCATCGACGCCTGGGCCACTGAGGCGAAATACCACAACAGGACCACCGCGAGCCCGGCCGCGAAATGGGCACCCAGTGGATTACGTCCGATGGCCGAAGGATATGCCGATTCTGGTCGTTTCATTGCCCCCTCCTCTGGAGCGGATCCACAACGCTCCGCTATAACCTTTATAGACCATGCATCTATTCACAGCGTCGCGCCGCAAAATCACGCGCGTCGAGCGCAACGTCGCGGCACTTGGACTGACGTATCCCCCGTGCAAACTGGGACCTTCCCCGCCGTCCTTCCATAGCAACCGCCCCGGCTGTGGCCTATAGATCGAGCAACATCCATCGACGGGAGAGGGGCCATGGGCATCGTGAACGAGTTCAAGCAGTTTGTGGCGCGTGGCAACGTGGTCGACATGGCCGTGGGTGTCATCAGCGGGCTGGCGTTCGGCCAAATCGTGTCATCACTGGTATCCGATGTAGTGATGCCACCCATCGGCCTGCTGATCGGCGGGGTCGACTTTGGAGAACTCGCGATCGTGCTGCGCGAGGCGGAGAACGGCGTGGCGGCGGTCACGATCAATTACGGACTGTTCATCAAGCGCGTGGTGGACTTCCTGATTATCGCCGTGGTGGTATTCGCCGCCATCAAGGGGATCGCCCGCCTGCAGCGCAAGGAAGAGGCCAAGCCGGAGGAACCCGCGGCACCCAGAAACTGTTGACGGAGATCCGCGACCTGCTGAAGGTGCGGCAAGACGACTGAGGGACACGCTGAGGAACCGGTACGGCCAGACGGCGTCTCAGCAAGGGCATCGAACAGGGAGACGAGTTTGGACAACGCCATCGAAGTGGAAGGCCTGGTGCGCGACTTTGGCGGTACGCGGGCCGTGGACGGCGTGGATCTGCGGGTGCCGGCCGGCCACGTACTGGGCCTGCTGGGGCCAAACGGCGCCGGCAAGACAACCGTGGTGCGGATGCTCGCCACCCTGCTGACGCCCACCGCCGGGGTCGCCCGTGTAGGCGGCTTCGATGTGGCTCGCGACGGCGCTCGGGTGCGCGAGATCATTGGCCTGACCGGCCAGTACGCCTCGGTGGACGAGAAGCTGACCGGACGGGAGAACCTGATCCTGATCGGCCGCCTGCTGGGCCTGAAACGCCGTGAGGCCAGGGCCCGCGCTGACGAGTTGTTGCAGGATTTCGACCTGCGCGAGGCCGGCCAGCGCCCGGCCCAGACCTACTCCGGCGGGATGCGGCGTCGGCTGGATCTGGCCGCCAGCCTGGTCGGGCGCCCGCGCATCCTGTTCCTCGACGAGCCCTCCACTGGCCTCGACCCGCGGGCCCGCCGCGACCTGTGGGAGCGTGTCCGCCAACTGCAGACCGACGGCACAACCGTGCTGCTGACTACCCAGTACCTGGAGGAAGCCGACGCCCTGGCCGATTCCATCGTAGTACTGGACCACGGACGCGTGATCGCCGAAGGCACCGCCGCACAACTGAAGGCCCGGGTCGGCGGACGCTCGCTGTTCCTGATGGTGGCCCGCGCGGAACAGGCCGCGGCAGCCGGCGAGCGGGTCGCCGCGATGGTGGGCACCCCGCCCCGTGTGGAGGGCGAAACGATCAGCGTACCGGTGTCGGACCCGGCCCTGCTGCCCGCATTGTTGCGAGAGCTGGACGCCGCCGGCATCGAGGTCGCGGAGCTGGGGCTGCGCGGCGCCAGTCTGGACGATGTGTTCCTGTCCCTGACCGGGCGCAGCGGGGCCAGCCGCGAAGAGTCGGGCAACGCGCAGGACACGCCATGAAGGCCCTCGATCAGACCCTGGCGCTGGCCTGGCGCAGCCTGGTGCAGGTGCGGCGCAACCCCTGGGAGCTGGGCGACTACAGCATCCAGCCGATCCTGTTTCTGGTGCTGTTCCTGTTCGTATTCGGCGGGGCAATTGCCGGCTCGCCAGAGAACTACCTGGCGTTCGTGCTGCCAGGCGTGATCGTGATGAACATGCTGTTCGTCACCGTGTACGTGGGCCACGGCCTGAACACCGACCTGACCCGCGGCGTGTTCGACCGCTTTCGCGCCCTGCCCATCCCGCGCTGGGCGCCGCTGGCCGGGCGCATCCTGGCGGACGTGGTCAAGCAGCTGCTGTGTATTGCCCTGTTGCTGGTCGTCGGATTCCTGCTGGGCTTTCGCCTCGAGACTTCATGGGCCCATCTACTGGCGATGGTGGCGCTGGTGCTGACCTTTGCCGTGGCCTTTTCCTGGGTGATGGTGCTGGTCGGCGTCATCGCACGCGACCCGGAGCACGTGCAGCTGTTCGGCTTTACCGCGCTGTTCCCGGTCACCTTCGTGAGCTCGGCCTTCGTGCCGGTGGATACGATGCCACCGTGGCTGCAGGGCTTCGTGCAGGCCAACCCGGTGTCGCTGCTGGCCGACGCGGCGCGCGCACTGATGAATGCCGATGGTCCGGCCCTTGAGCCGGCACTTTGGTCGCTGGCCTGGGCACTGGGCATCGTGCTGGTGTTCGCGCCGCTGTCGGTCTACGCACTCAACCGCCGCCTAGCGCGCGGTTAGCGGCTGACAAGCGCGGTCAGAACAGTTCGATTTCCCCGGTCCTGATCGTGGGCGGCTGAATCGCGCCTTCGGCAACCAGGCGGTCGAACAAACAGACCTGGTTCTTGCCGTTTGCCTTGGCGTAGTACAGGACCTGATCGGCTTCGTCCAGCACCACGCTGGCGGTCTTGTAGGGGCGCAACTGGGTCACGCCGATGCTGGTCGTGACCCGGCCGACTCGCGGCAATGTGTAGGCGGCGACCGCGTGTTTCAGGCGTTCGAAGGCTGCGGCCGCCCTGTCGGCACCGGCAAGCTCGGCCAGCACCACGAACTCCTCGCCGCCAAAGCGATAGACCAAGTCATTGTCGCGGAAACTCTGTTGCAGCAGCCGCGCGAGCAGAATCAACACCTCGTCGCCGTAGACATGGCCGAATCCGTCATTGACCTTCTTGAAGTCGTCGATGTCGATCACGCCCAGCCAGATCTGAGTCTCCTCGGGATCGGCCTCCTGGCGGCGGTCCTCCGCCAGGCCCGGCCGGTGGACGCTGCGCTCCAGTGTCGCAAGGTCGCGAAAATTGTCGTCGAAGGTCTTGCGGTTAAGCAGACCGGTGAGCTCATCGGTCTGGGCGTCATCAATCAGCTTGACGAAGTTGCGATACACCGAAAGGAAGCTCTTGACCAGGCGGGCATCCAGGGACTCGTCAGCATCGTCGCCATCGAATGAAAACACCAGGCAGATACTGAACTCGTTGAGCCCGGACATCGGAAAGTCCGAGACCCGACGACCGGACGCATCGGCCTCGGCAACCGGCTGACCGGTTGCCAACGCCTGCTCCAGCAACCCGTCAGGGACCGGCTGATCCTTGGGGTCGAACGGCACCGTCATCACGGCATCGTGCTTGCGATCAAAGGTATGCAGGCTCCGGGGCTGGCCTTCGACATCAAGCTGAATCGCCCAGATGCAGGCATTCTCGTAGATGTCGTCCAGCGTCTTGAGCAGGCTGTATTCCAGACGCTGGGCATTGCGAATCCCTGTCAGGTGGGCCAGTCCGTCAAGCAGATCACGGCTGCTGGACATTGCGTTGATCCCATGGATTCGGTGAGGGCCGCGGGCGCCCCGGTTCGATCGTCCGGGGCGCCCACGGTGCGAAATCACTTCGCGCCAATGCCGTTTGGCAGCACGCGAGGCTGGGACACCGCCCCGCCCGCAAGGTTTCCCGCCGGAGCAACTCCCGAATCTCGCGCAGCATGGTATTCGAAAAGCACGGGGCCGAGTGGAGGGCGTCACTCGAGGCCGATAGAGGAGGGATCGATGATCAGGGAGACCGGGTCGCGGATGCCCCGTGCGCCCGACGTCCCCCGGACGGGTTCGCAGCGGTTTTCCACTCCGCTGCCGGCAAAAAAGTCGTCGCCTCCCTGCGACGACAAGAACGGGCCCGTGTGAGGGCCGACGGGAACTCAGTAGACGGGGACCAGTGCGTAGCCCTGGTTCTGGTACCCCATGACGGCGATGAACCCACTGCGGACCGGCTGGATGGGCTCCAGCACCTTGTCGTTGTCCACCCCGTAGGCGCGGGTCGCGGCGGCGCAGACCTCCATCTTCACGCCCAGCTCATCGAGGCGGTCGACGGCCGTGGCGATCTCTTCCAGGGTGTCGCCGTGGTCGATGGCGATCTCCGGCTCGGGGTCCGTGGTGATGAACTTGACGGCCTCGGCGATGAAGACCATGCGCAGATCGGGCTCCACACCCTCCTTGATCAGGTTCTCGTGGTTGGTGGCGATGCCACGCAAATAGGCGAGCATCACGTTCGGGTCTGACTTGCGCATGTCGTAGACCGCCCGCATGGTCTCGATGCCCTGGGTCGCCTCACGGTTGTCCAGGCCCTCGGCGGCGGCCGTCGAACCCAGCCCGAGCGGCAGCAGCAGGGCCACCAGCAGGATCACTATTCGGTTTCGCATGGATACTCCTCCTTTCGTGGTTTAGGTCCGGGTGTCTCGTCCCCGGACTCGGAGCCTGAATCAATCGGACTCAGTAGATGGGGATGACCGCGTAGCCCTGCGCCTGATAGCCGGTCAGGGAGACGAAGGTGTTGCGCACCGGTTCGATGCCGGGCAGCAGCTCGCCATGTTCGACCCCGAACAGGCGGGTGGCCACGGCACAGGACTCCATGCGAACGCCCTTCTCCTTCAACGCAGCCACGTGCTCCTCGATGGCGTCGAGGTGGTCGAACTCGGTCAGATCGAAGCGTTCGCGGTCCTCGGACACCATGGTCACGGCCCGCCCGCGAAAGGCAAGGATCATGTCCGGTTCCACACCCTGGTCGGTCAAGTCTTCATGCGTCTCGCGAATCACCATCAGGTACAGGGCGAGCATTTCCGGGTCGGTGTTGTTGAGGTCGAAGACCACCCGGCCCTGCTCGACGCCCTCCAGGGCAAGCGCATCGGTGGGGACGTCGGCGTGGACACTCAGGGTGGTCAGGGACAGGGCCAGCAGCAGGAACAGGGATGCAACGATCTTCATTGGGGACTCTCCTTCGGGGTTGAAGCGGGATTGGATGGATCCACCGGGGTCACGGCAATAGCCCGCCAAGCGGCCTCCTGTGTCTCGGCCAGGTAGTGCGCCAGCGGTTGTTCCAGGACACCGTCGAGGTGCAGGTGCAACAGGCGGATCGCGCCGCCGAATGCGGCGGTGGCGGCTACCGGAACCTCCATCGGTCGTACCTGGCCACACTCGATGCCCTGCTCGATGCACTGGCGCATGCGCTGGAACGGCTGCGAGGAACACACCGGTGGCTCGTCCGGAAGAAACTCGCGGTGGCGCGCCTCCAGCACGAAGCGCAGGGTCTGAGGGGCCTCGATCGCGGCCACGAACAGGAACGCGATGATCCCGTCACAGCGCGCACGGCAGTCACTCTCGCGCCTCATTACCTCGGCCAGGCCGGCGTCCATGCGTTGCAGCAGGTCGTCGTACAGCGCCTTGGCCAGCGCCTCCTTGTTGCCGAAGTGGTGATAGATCGAGCCGATGGAGACCCCGGCCTGGCGACGGATGTCATGGATGGAGGTATTGAAATAGCCATCGCGACTGAACCGCTCCAGGGCGGTATCCAGCACGAGCTTGCGCAGTGCGGCACCGCGCACCGATTGCCTCGGATTTTCCGTCATCACCACAACCGAACCGAACGTTCGTTCTAATTTAGCGCGAACATATGCGAAACGCCATACGCCGGCCACGATACATCGCGGGAAAACGATCGAGCCCATGCGCTGCACAGGCCCGATCAATACCCTGGAGGGGGCGGGCCGCGGATGGGCGGCCCGGGTTATGGATGGTGATTGCTTCGCTGCGCTCGCAATGACCAGGTCACCGCACCCGGATTCCGGTTCAGAAGTCCTCGAACTCCATGGTGCGGAAGACGCGGCCGGCGTTCTGGCGGTGCAGTTCACCGTAGGTGTCCAGGTGGCGGTAGGCGGACTGGTCGATGTTGTAGGCATCGTTCAGCGTGCCGCCCTCGTCGAGGATGCGCTGGACCTCCTCGCGCAGATGCACGAGGTAGTCGTGGGTGTAGCGGCGCAGCACGTCGAAGTCATTCACCGGCTCGCCGTGGCCCGGGATGATGTAGTCGGCATCCAGGGCCTCCAGTTCATGCCAGGTCTCGATCCAGCCGGCGGTATCGGTGTAATCGAAGATCGGGAGCATGCGCTGGTGAAAGGCCAGGTCGCCGGTAATCAGCGCCTTGCGCGCGGGCGCCCAGATGGCGATATCGCCCGGGGCATGGCCCGGTCCGAGGTAGCGGATCTGGATGGTCTCGCCGCCCATGTCCAGGTCGAGGCGCGTGGCGAAGGTCACATCCGGCGTACCCAGCTCGGTCATGAACGCCTTGTCACGGGTGCGGTTGGGCGCACCCTCCAGGCTGGCCTGGCCGTTGGCCTCGATCTCGCGCCAGGCATCCTTGTGCGCGATCACCGTGGCGCCCTGCTCCTGCCAGTAGGTCATGCCGAGCATGGCATGGCCCTGGGCGTTCTCCAGCACCACGTATTTCACTGGCTGGTCGGTAAGCTTCCGGATCTCCTCGTGCAGTGATTTAGCCAGCAGGTAGTTGTCGCCGGCGTTCATCACCACCACGCCGTCCTCGGTGATGATGAACGACAGGTTGTTGTTGTGGCCGGAGTTCTCGTAGGTGGAGGGCTGGGTCGCGCCAATCGCCGACCACACGCCATCGGTCACCTCCTGCGGCCGGTCATAAAGGAACGAGTCGCGCGCCTTGTCCAGCACGTACAGTGGCAGGCCCGCGTCCTGCCACTCGAAGAAGCCGCCGGGGTAGTTCTGCACGTTGGTGTAGCCCATCTGCTGCAGGGTCTGCGCGGCGGCCACGCTGCGCAGGTTCTGGCCGCAATAGACGACGATCGGGGTGTCCTTGTCCGGGATCTCGCCGGGCACCTCGAACTCGATCCAGCCACGCGGGATATTGAGCGTCTCGCTGGACCGGATCTGCCCGCCGGTGTGCTCGATCTCGGTGCGGGTGCGCACGTCGATCACGACATGGTCCGGCTCGCTGGCGATCCACTCCTGCAGGCCCTCCTTGTCGATGTTGGTGATCTCGGCGTTGGCGGCCTCCAGCAGCGTGTCGCCCGTCAGTTCTTCGGCCTGCGCGGTACTACCTACCGCGGCAAGGGCCAGTCCCAGCCAGATCGCTCGCATCGTGATTCTCCTTTTGGCGTCCATCCCTCCACCATAGCCCCCTGTTCCGCCGCCGGCCAGGCCTCCGCTTGAGCCACCCCGTACAGTGTCTATATTCAGGGTAAAGGCACACGGCCCAGCAGCCGAAGGAACCCCCAATGAGCAATCACATGGCGGATGTCACCATCCACATCGACGAAAACACCGACCACGCGGCCCGCGAGCGCATCCAGGACACCCTGCGTGAACTCCCCGGCGTCATGGCCGCCTCCAGTCACGACGAACGGCCCCACCTGATGGTGGTGGAGTACGATCCGGAACGGGTCGACAGCCGCAAGCTGCTGGACACGGTAACCGCGACCGGTGTCCACGCCGAACTGATCGGCCTGTAACGTAACCTGCCGGGCGCCACGGGCTATTTGTAGCCCGTGGCGCCCGGCTGAGCGGCTCAAGAGGCATGCCGAAACGGGACAACCCGCAATCGGTCTGTCACCATATTGTCTATGGGGAAATGGGCCAGTATCCAGCACGACGACACGCACTGCGCTGACGGGGGAAACCATCGCGGCGCCCGGGCCGTTCGGCCGGATACCTGGCAGGTTCTTCTGGGCATTGGCCTCCTGCTGACCGCAACCTATGTCGCCCTGCCCTATGGCCTGCTGGCCAGCAGTCTCTACGTGCTGGGCACCACAAGCGCTGCCCTCGCTGTCGGCATCGCCGCACTGCGCCGGCCGAGGCCATTCGCCGCGACCGCCTGGGGCCTGATCGCCACCGCACTGACGCTGGCGGCCATCGGCCACGGCATCTGGTACTGGCTCGATCTGCAGGGCCTGGAACCCTTCCCCTCAGCCGCGGATATCTTCTACCTGTCGGTATACCCGCTGTTCGCCATCGCGCTGTGGCAACTGGGAAGCCAGACCGCACGCGACGACGGCGCGTTTGTGGATGCCCTGATCGTGGGCATTTCGGCCGCGGTGCTCGGGTGGGCCCTGCTGATCGCACCCTACACCTACGACCCCGACCTGACCTGGCTGCAACTGCTGGTATCCACGGGCTATCCGGTCGCGGACCTGATCCTGCTGCCCCTGGTCCTGCGCCTGGTGTTCCTCCACCGAACCGGCATCACGGCCCACAGCTTCCTCCTCCTGGGGATGCTCGCCTATCTGACGGCCGACCTGCTCTACGCCCACGGCAACTCCACCGGCTGGTACACCGCGGGCGGACTGACCGATGCCTTCTGGTTGATTGCCTATTCCCTCATCGTGGCGGCGGCATGGCATCCTTCCGCCAAGACCGAACCGCGCGCACACACCTCGCACGCCGAACTCTCCGGCCGGCGTCTGCTCGTGCTGGGCGCCGCGTCCGTCCTGGTGCCGATGGTGATCCTGTTCACGGCGGGCAGCG
Source organism: Thioalkalivibrio sp. AKL6 (assembly GCF_000376905.1). Taxonomy (NCBI): domain Bacteria; kingdom Pseudomonadati; phylum Pseudomonadota; class Gammaproteobacteria; order Chromatiales; family Ectothiorhodospiraceae; genus Thioalkalivibrio; species Thioalkalivibrio sp. AKL6. Next base: position 298,208 of record NZ_AQXS01000011.1, read on the forward strand.
AGATGGAGATCATTCGCGTTGCGGCGATCGCCTCCATCCTGCTGTTCCTGCTGGTGTTGTACCGCATGGCTGGATTGCTGCGCGAGACCCAGCACCAGGCCAAGCGCCTGGAGAACCTCTCGCGTACCGACCCGCTGACCGGGGCCGGCAATCGGCGCCACCTGGAAGAACAGTTAACCCGCGAGATCGCCCGCGCCGAACGCACCCAGGGCCCGCTCAACCTCGCATTCCTGGATATTGACCACTTCAAGCGCTTCAACGATTCCCACGGCCATGCAGCCGGCGATGCCCTGCTGCAGGACATGGTGGATGCCTGGCGTCCCATCCTGCGGCCCACGGACCTACTGGCACGTTTTGGCGGCGAGGAGTTCGTGGTGGTATTCCCGCACATTGATGCGCAGCAGGCCCGCCGCGTGCTGGAACGCCTGCGCACCGCGATGCCCAACGGCCAGACCTGCTCGGCCGGGATCGCCAGCTTCCACCCCGGCGACACCATGGACTCGCTGCTGGGACGCGCCGACCAGGCCCTGTATGCCGCGAAGGACGGCGGACGTGACCGCATCATCATCGCCCCCGCCGAACCCATATCCGTTGCAGGCATGCCCGCGTTGTAGGGACCGGAATCCCCGACGGCGAACACAATCCTGACACCCCGCAGGAGATCCGTGGAGCAATATCAAGCTCTCGCGCGTCTATTCCCGAGCCCCTTCACCAAGGTTTCCATGACACACCGCATCCTCGTACGCCTGTTTGCCCTCGCGGCCCTGCTGATGATCCCGTTCGCCGCACCGGCGCAGGAGGCGAACGGCCCGACGGGCGCAGTCGACGCCACCGCCTCGATCGAGGCCGGCGGGGCCGAGATCCCGGTGGAACGCTATCGCGCCGATGGCGACGCCGTGCTTTTGTGGTTTCCTTCCGAACACGGCCTGCAGGACGGCCATCGACAACAGGCGCTGGCGCTGCAGGCGGCCGGGGTCGAGACCTGGCTGGTCGATCCGTTCAGCGGCCACTTCCTGCCCGAGGCGGCATCCAGCTTCGACGACATGCCCACCGCCACGGTGACGGACCTGATCGAGGCAACCCACACCGATACCGGACGACCGGTCTATGCCTTCGGGCATGACCGTGCCCTGCCCTGGCTGCTCACCGGCCTGTACCAGTGGCAACAAGCCCACCCCGAGGCCGACTACCTGGCCGGACTGCTGATGACCAGCCCCTTTCTGCATACCGGGGTGGATACCGATGAGGCCGAACTACAACCCATCGTCCGGCTGACTAATCTGCCGGTGTACATCCTGCAACCGGCCCAGTCGCCCCAGCGCCAGCATCTCGGGCGGATTCGCAGCGGGCTGACCGAGGGCAGTAGCGCGGTGGGTGCGCGGCTGCTTCCCGGGATCCGCGACCGCTTCTTCTTCCGCCCCGATGCGACGGAAGCCGAGCGGCTCGCCAGCGAGACCTTCCACCGCGAGATGATCTTCGCCATGGACCTGCTGACGCGGCTGCCTCATCAACGGACGCCCGCCGTGGCCGAAGCGGACACGGACCTGACGGTACGCACCCCAAGCGGCACCGACGCACAGCTCAACGCCCTGGATGAACCCGTGGCGGCCCCGCCGCTGGAGCGGCCCGACCTGGCGGGGGATATCCATCGACTGGAGGACTATCGCGGCGAGGTGGTGCTGATCAATTTCTGGGCCAGCTGGTGCCCGCCCTGCGTGCACGAGATGCCGTCCATGCAACTGCTGGAGGACGAACTGCGCGACCAAGGCTTTCGCATCCTGGCGGTGAACCTGGGAGAGGACAAGGACACTATCCGCCGCTTCATCGAGGACGAGGTGCAGACCGAGTTCACCATCCTCCTCGATCCGGAACAGGACTCCCTCGACGACTGGCGCGCGATGGCCTACCCCACCAGCTACGTCGTCGACCGCAAGGGCCGCCTGCGCTACTACCTGTTCGGCGCCATCGAATGGACCGAACCCGGCGTGACCGACCAGATCCGCGACCTGCTGGACGACGACGCATAGCGGCCCGGAAAGGGCGCGGCGCCGCGCGGGGTGTGCTAAAGATCCGCCAGGATGGCGCGCAGACGCTCCTCGTAGGCCGCTTCGGTAATCAGCCCCCGGTCGTGCAAGCGATCCAGCTCTTCCAGTCGCGCCTCGACCGAACGGCCGTCGGAGTCTTCAACGCGTTCCTGATCCGCCTGTTCACCTCCGCGGATCAACTCCACGGCATTCACTTGCGCAAACAGCTCGTCCACTAGCGGCGCAAGCTTCTCTCGGGTCGGCCCGAACTTGTCCATCCGCCCGCTACCGCTGCGGGCATCGTAGGTGGCCTGCCCCGCCAGGCCCTGGGCGTCATAGACGCGAAGATCGGCGTACGAGAGGTACATTGCCAGATCCCACTTCCAGTTCGCGGTGTGTTCCAGGTAATGCGAACACCGTGCAGGGCGGGAACCGGAATAGACGTCCGTGCGGATGCCTCGCTGCTCGATCAGTTCGCGCATCTCGGGCTGAAATCCAGCCATGTGGATCTCGGGGTTGTCGAGCACGCAGACCAGGCTGACATCCACCGCATCCAGCGGCTCGATCGACTGGGTGATGGAACACCCGGTGGCCACCAGCGCAATGCCGGCCACCCAGAACGTACGCATTCCTCGCAACACAAACACCTTCCTTCCTCTGGACGCAATCCTGCGCGCACCTGCCCCGCGCGAGCGAGCGCGCACCCTACCAGACCTGCACGACCCCCCGAATATCAAGGCGTCCGTACATCATCGGTCACCCCCCACCAGATGGATCGCGCGCCCCCTTGTGCAGGACGTTACCGGGTCAGGAAATGCCCACGCGGGCAGGCATTATTTCGCGCAATCGCCGCAGTTCGAGTCTACGTTCGAGGTATGAGAGACATAGCGGAGCCTCCCCCATGAAAGCACCCTTTACCGCACCAAAAGTGCGATCAAACCTGCTCGCAGCGGCGGTCCTGTTCCTGAGCGCTCCGGCATTCGCGGAAACAGAGGTCGGCATCACCACCGACATGGCCGAGTTCGAGGTGCGCCACGGCGACGAACTGGTAACGGTGACCCGCGACCAGGACACCTTCGCAACCATCGACCTCGACTACGCACAGATCGCACGGCCCTGCCCGCCGTTTTGTATCCAGCCGATGAGCCTTGGGCCCGGCGTCGAGACCCTGGGCGAGCTGGAGTTCATCGACTACCTCCAGCAGACCACGGAGCACGACGACCTGGTGATCATCGATTCGCGCACCCCGCGCGAATACCGCCGCGGCACCATCCCCGGCGCCGTCAACATCCCCTGGGACCGCCTGCACTTTGCCTCCGGCGCGGACCCGGACGACGTGCGCAACGTGCTGACCGAAGACTTCGGCGCAATTTTCGACGGCGACTTCTACGACTTCAGCCGGGCAAAGACCCTGGTGCTGTTCTGCAACGGCCCCTGGTGCGGCCAGTCACCCACCAACATCCGCACCCTGACCAACCTCGGTTACCCGGCCGAGCGCATCAAGTGGTACCGCGGCGGCATGCAGATGTGGCACGCCTTCGGCCTGACCACGGTCGAGGGCGAGACCAGCGACTAGCCCGTTCACGTCCATCTCGTCATTGCGAGCGCTGCGAAGCAATCCGGCGTGTAGGTAACCCCGCGGGCGGCAAGGCCGACCAATAACGGGCGTACAAAGAAACCACCGCCAGTCAGCCGTAGCGGCGCTCCCCATTCGGGTCCGCCGGCGGGTCAGAGTCACTGGATTCGTCGGAATCGCCTGCGAGCTCCGATGGAGCTCGCGGAACCATGGTCTGGACATCGACGATCCGTGCGGTCTCATCAAAATGAACCGTCACAATGCGAGCCGTTGCGATAATCTCGGCCTCGTCACGATCGATGCCGAAATGCCGGGCCAACTCCTCGGTCCCGACCGGTTCCGGTGCGCGCCGACGTTCCTTGTTGTAAAAGCGGAACCAGTTGTAACCGGCCCACCCTATGAAGATCACGCCCGCCGAGACAATCGTGATGGCGTACGTTTGAATTGCCCGCAACGTGCCCATGGGGTCATCCAGGATGTAGCGCTCGAACAACTCCACGCCCAGCGCCCACCCGACCAATGCGATCAGGGGTGTGAACAGGTAGATCCAGATGCCCCATCCAACGAGACTGACCAACTGACTGATATAGCGCTTTCTACTCGGCTCCAGATCCGAGCGGTCGATCATTTTGGGAACACGCGGTCGCAAGTGCTTCATGGGCTCATTCTTCCGGGGGCCGCAGCCCGCGATCCGGGCTGATCCATCGAGCACGCTCTCCGGAACGCTTGAGAAGGGCGCGCGGGACCGCCACGACCGTGGTGACCATGGACAACAGCCAGAACGCCAGTGGATACCAGATCACCCAGAAATAATTGCGGAAAAACCGGCCATCGACCTCGTAGCGACGATCAATCATCAAACTGACAAGGAACTGCATCAGCGCGGTCAGTCCGAGAATTACGCCCGCCCATTGCGGCAGAAGCCCCGGCTGGATCCAGCCTTCCGGAAGCTCGATAACCAGACCCAGCAAGGCCACAAGGATGATGACAAACATGACGTAGGCCCAGACGATACTGACCACATACTCGAGGGCCACGCCCCATAGCCGCCGCTTGGGCCAATGGAACAGACTGGCGCCGTGGCGGAGCACCGTCTCCACCCCCCCTTGAGCCCAGCGCAGGCGCTGACGCCAAAGTCCTGCCAGAGTCTCCGGCATGTAGATGTAAGACAGCGCATTGGGCTCGTATCGTATATCCCAGTGGTCAAGCTGGAGCCGCCAGGAGATATCGATGTCCTCGGTGACCATGTCGCTGCTCCAGTACCCGACCCGATCGAGGGCCGTGCGACGAAAACCCGCGATCACTCCCGAGACGGTGAATATGCGCCCGTAGACTCGCTGGGCGCGCTTGATCAGACCGATGGTGGCCGAGAACTCCCCAACCTGAAGCTTGCCCAGCAGGCTGCTGCGGTTGACGATGCGCGGGTTACCGGTAACGGCGCCCACTCGGGGACCCGAAGTCAGGTGGAACATCATCCAGGCCACGGCGTTCGGATGCAGCAACGCGTCGCCATCGATACAGATCAGAAAGTCGTTCTGCGCCGCCAGTGCCCCGGTCCGCAGGGCAACGGCCTTGCCCTGATTGCTGGCCAGGTGCACCACGCGCAGACGGGGATACTCGTGGGTCAATTGTTCGAGGATCTCGGGGCTTGCATCGCTGCTGCCATCGTTGACGGCGATGATCTCGAAGTCGTGGTACTCGCTCGCATGGGCGTAATGGATCGTGTCGCGAATCACCTCTGCCTCGTTGAAGCAAGGAATGATGATGCTGCACGCAGCCAGACTGCCACTGTCGGGCGGATGATCGGGGTCGGCCCCCTTGCGGCGCTCCCAGCGGAGGTAATACCAGACGCCCCCAATGATCCAGACCCAGGCCATGATTAGCGGGTAGAAGAAGGCAAAATTGGTCAGGGCGTTGAAGGTCATGCCGACTCCCTATCGCGGATGAGGGAAGGCATTCAGAGACATGCCCTCGAACGTGGGGCCGAATTCCGGCTGATCCCGCAGGAAGTCGTCCGGGTAGTACCCGAAGTTCAGCACCCCGCGCCGCACAAGCTGCTCCATCCAGTCGCGCAAGAGCGTCGCTTCCAGCCAGCGGCCTTCGCCGCGCCAGTCACGCGCCTGCAACTCGAATACAACGTCCTCGAAGCCCCCGATCTGCTCCTCCACCGCATCCGCGAGTCGGGCCAGCCAGACATCCGGCGGAAGCTCGGTCCCGTCCAGCCAGGGCATGGCCATGATGGCGACCTCGTCGTATGCCTCGACCGCAGCGGGCAGCGCCTGGGCGAACCGCTCCTCGGCTTCCGGTTCGAGAATCACCCGCGCATACAGGTTGCGCGCGGTGCGAAATTCGAGAGACAGATTGGTGAAATAGCGCAGCCGGCCGATCACCTCGTCCCCGAAATCGATCAGGGCCTGGGTCTTCTCCTCCGGCCGCAGAGTGCAATCCGAGAGCGGGCGGTCCGTTCCGGGCCAGCGCGCTCCGCCCTGACAGGCCGCCAGGTCCTCGTCGGCGGCCAGATAGGCGTCGTCGTGGATCAACACCCCGGCGATACCGCTTGCCGCCATCCCGAGATCCGCATAGATATCGCCGACAATCTCCAGAGACCGGGGGAGAAACGGGCTCAAGCGGCGATAGTCGCGGTCCGCCGGAACGGGGGCACCTTCGGGTCCGGGCCGGCGCACCGATAGCGCGGCATGGAGGTCCCGGTCGGGCAAATCGAACGAGAGCAGAGGCATCCAGGCATACACACGCACCCCGGCCCGCGTCCGCAGCTGCCAGGCGACGCGATTGAACAAGTCGGCACGCACGGGCAGGTGCCGATTCGGAAAGTACAACGCATCCGCGTTGCCATCACCGTTCGGGTCGGCAAAGGCTTGCAGGTAGACCGTGCGGACCTGCATCCGTTGGATGCGGTCCAGGAGTACACCGAGATTGCGATTGGTCTGCTCCGGATCGGGATCGTAGACGTAGTCAAGATCCACATGGACCACCCGCTGTGGCTGCGGCGATGTCGCACGTGTCGCGGATTCGGGACGCGCGCTCTGCGCAATCTGTACCGGCCGCGGATCTCCACTGATCAGCAAGCGGTTGACCCGCGCTTGTTCCGGGTGGTTGACCGGGTCCGCGCCTAGCGAGATCGACCAGGGCATCCCGGCCTCCGTCGCCAGTGCGTCCACCTCCGCACTGTGAGCGCCGTAGGGCCAGACGATGGCGCGCGGCGCAACACCTACCATCGCCTCCAGCGAGGCACTGCTGGCCCGCATGTCATCGAGGATCCGCTGACGGAACGTGTCGTGGTCCTCGTAACGGCCGCTTTCCGGGTCATAACGACGCGTAATGGCCGCTGGCTGCTCGTTCCCCTGCGGGTTGGCCAGGATGCCGCGATGCAGGTCGTGACTGTGACTGGCGAATTCCACCAGCCCCGATGCCTGCATCTCGCGCAACTCGGACAGCGCCAGAAAGCCCTCGGCTCCGAGCGGCGCTTCGTTGTACGTGACGGTCCCGGGCGGGGGCTGATCTGCTGCCGGCTCGGGGCTCGCGACATCCGCGAATGTCTCGGGGTTGTAGGTGACATCCTCGCCCGCCCAGACGGTCTCCAACCAACCGGTCTGCAGCGCGACCAGCGCCGGATACTCATAGGCCTGCAACAACGGGAACACGTGGCTGTAGACACTGGCCAGACCATCATCGAAGGTCAGCAGCACCGCATTGGCCGGCAGCGGCTCCCTTCCCTCGCGGGCATCAACGATCTGCTGCAACGAAACCGGCCGCCACCCCTGCCGCTCCATCCAGTCAAACCATTCCACCAGCCGCTGCGTGCTGACGGCGTACGGGTCCGCATCCCTCCCCGGCTGCACGTCGTCGCGTACATCATGATAGGAAAGCGCGAGGAAGTGCCCACCCGGGATGGTGAAGGCGTCCTGCGCATGCACCAGGCCATGCGATACCCCCGCAAGCATCAGCAGGATGATCATAAGACGACGCATCAGAAGGTCCCTCGCAGGCGCACAAGCCCGAACAGCCGGTCTTCCCGGTCACCATCGTAGGTAGTGGAACCCCAGCCGAGGCCGTAGTCGACGGACCAGCGACGATCCAGATCCCAGCGATGCTCGTAGCGCAGCGCCACCGTCGGGTCACTGCCAAACCCGGACTGGTAGCCCGTACCGACCGCGGCGTGAAAATGTTGCGTAAAGGCCCGGTCGTAGTCACGCCAGGTAATCCAGTCGTGGTCCACCCGAACGGAGGTGCTGGCCGACTGCTCCGGGTTAAAATAGGGTCCGCCCGGCTGGCTGTTGTTCTGGAAAAAGAAATCGGCGCCCACATCGGTCGTGTGGTGGGCACTGGCATACACTCGTCGTGTGACGCCCCCGCCCAGCGAGCTCCGGTGATTGCCGTCATCAATCGACAACAGGCCCACGTTGGCATACGCCGAGAGGGATTCGTGGGCCCGCCAGTCCACGGAAGCTGAGGCCGACCAGCCTTTCAGACCCGCATCGATCGCCCGCAAGGGCGTCTCCATCGAGTAGCTGTCCGCTTCGACGCCGATCCGCCAGTGGTCACCGAGCCACCGCGACCATCCGGCCGCGATCCCGGGATTGGCATCCCCCTTGAGATCACGATCGAAGCGCAACCAGGCCTGCTGGCGCCGCGCGTCCCACTCGATGCCCGCACCAATGCGGTCATAGCGTCCATCGGTATCGCCGAATGACGCCGTGGTGTAGCGATGTTCCAGAAAGGCCCGAAGTGGATGATCGGACCAGGGCGAATTCAGTCGGGTACGCCATTCCCGGTCGCGATCACCGCTTACCAGCCCTTCGCCACCCGATGTCCGGCCAAAAACGACCTCGCTCTCGATGGAGGGGCGGCCACGGTCTTCCAGCTCTTCGGACAGGCGCTGAACATCCGTACTCCGGGGATAATCGGCCCGCAGGGACTCGACTTCCTGGACCCAGGTGTCGTGCTCGCCCAGGTCGCGCGCATTCTCCGCCCGATTGAGTCGCGTATCCCGTGCATCGGGCGCCCAGCGCTCCGCCACTTCGGTGATGTCACGCGAGCGCGCCGGCCAGCCGCGCCAGCGAGCCATGCGCGCCTGGGTGTTCCGCAGACCGGTGTGGGCCGGAGCCTGACGGACCAGTTCTCCACTGCGTTCCCAGGCTCGATCGAGATCCTGGCGATAGGCCGCGTCGTACACCCGAAGCTGATCGACGTCGACCCGCTCCCAGTTGGGGATCGGATCACGATCCGGATCGATTTCCAGCCAGACCGGCGTGTGGCGCTGGGCGCGCTCAAGCAGAGCCGCCGCCGCGGAATATTCCTCGAGCGCGATGTGCGTGTAATAGAGGTCCAGCAGCAACGAGACCTCCGGCGGCTCGTCCTCCGGAACCAGGGACTCGTACAGGGGCAGGGCCGTTTCGGGTTGCTCTTCAGCCAGGTAGGCATCGGCCGCCGCCCGACGCACATAGGCCGGTGCGATCGTGCGGTCCGGTAGTGCCTCGAATGCCGCGACCGTCTCCGGCATTCGCTCGAGTTCCCGCAACAAGGCGATTCGATCGAAACGGACCCGCAAATGCTGCGGATGCGCCTCCGGGATGCGCGAAAGAAATTCGTCCGCGCTGGCCAGGACCCGATTCAGCTCCCGGTCCCGCTCTTCGTGGCGTCCTTCGGCCTCCAGCTCGGAGCGGATATCCAGTGCCTGCCGGATATCCGCCGCGATCGCATCCGCCTCGGCCTGATAGCGAACACCGTCCTCGAACAGATCCGGCCGCTCCTGCATCGCGGACAACGCCCGGTTGCTGGCGCCAAGAGTCCACAGGGAAAGGGTCTGCTCCTGGAATGCAAGAGGATGCAGTGGATCGCGCGCGCGCGCACGATTGGCCATTGCCAGAGCCTGACGCGGTGTATCCGACTGGCGCAAGCCATACGCCATCAGAGCCAGCTCCTGAACCGATTCGGGCAAGGGGTCAATTTCCGCAAGGGCCTGGCGCGCCGTTGCTGCATCACCTGCCTCGGCGCTGGCCACGGCGAAAAGGATCTGCGCGGAACTACCCAGCCTTTTCCTAGAGTCGCGCAGGATAGTCGCCGCTGCCGCAAATTCGCCTTCGTCACGCAGGGCGAAGGCCCAGCTCATGTGGGCATAGTCCGGGACGGACTCGGGATCGAGGTCCTGGGTTCGAGAGACGATCGCGGCGTTGTCCCCGACCAGACGCAACACAACAATCAGGTCCGCTTGCAGGCGGGGCTGATTCGGGGAGCGGGCCTCCAGCGCACGCAAACGCTCGGCGGCCTCGATCACCCGCCCTTCCTGGGCAAGTGCAACGGCCTGTTCGCGCTGCTGGTCCAGAGTTGCAGCGTAGCCGGGGACCGACAGGATCCATGGCAGCAAAACGCCGCAAGTGACCCGTGCCCACTTCCCGACAAAGACCCTGGGCATGCGCGCCCGGTCATACTCCACTCCCCTGTCCATCAGCCCCCTAACCCGCGACCTTTCATTTTTGTGAAGGCTATCACATACAACATGCAGGAGACCGGATATTAACAATCCTCCCGGAAGCCGATTCGGGGGCCTCGGCTACCCGGCCGAGCGCCTCAAGTGGTACCGCGGCGGCATGCAGATGTGGCACGCCTTCGGCCTGACCACGGTCGAGGGCGAGACCGACGGCTAGCCCGAGAGGACACCTGCCTCGTCGTTGCAAGCGCAGCGACGCCATCGGCCAGACCAGGGCACAGCCCCACCCGATTACTTCGCGGTGCTCGCAAGGACGGAATGGGTGGCGAATCGGCGGTGACTCCGCCAGGCAGCGAATCAGCTACTTCGGCTCCGCCATCAAGGCCTCGACCGTGGCGATGACATCGGGGTCGTCCCACTCAATGGCGCTGTTGACCGAATAGCGCACGCGGCCGTCACGATCGAGAATGAACGAACTGGGGAAGGCAAAAACGCGCCAATCGGCAGCCACCCGTCCGTCGAAGTCCATCAGGACCGGGAAATCCACCTGCACCTCTTGCATGAAGGCCGTGATGTGCTCGGCGCTTTCCTGATAATTGACCGATACGATGGCGAAGCCCTCGCCCAGGGTCTCGGCCATGCGGTTCATCGACGGGATCTCGTGCACGCAGGGCGGACACCAGCTGGCCCAGAAATTCAGCAGCACCACCTGGCCGTCGTAATCGGACAGCGACTGCTCGTCACCCAGGTGATCGGTCAGCGCGAAGTCCGCGACCGGCCGTGGACGATCGCGCGCCACCAGCCCGCGGCCGACTTCGATCGCACGGGTGGCCTCCGGCAGCGGCGCGGCCGCCAGCGGGCGCGGGACGCTGGCCAGGAGCCGGCCCGCCTGCAGCAGTTGCGCAGGCAGGCGCTCGGCCGCGGCCTGTTCCTCCGGCTCGGGATCGGTGCGGCGCAGGTAATAGAAGTCGCGCACATCCGGGACCGTCTGCACGAACACCGCACTGCCGCCGCGGCGCAGGTCGGTCAGGATGTCGTCCAGGTGCCAGCGATAGACGCCCTGTGCGGGCTGCAGCAGAAAGACCGGCAGACTGGTAGCACGCACCACATCGACGAACTCGGCGTGGGCACCCGCCACCGGCGTGTCGACCATCAGGTTGGGGAAGGCCAGCGCCGCACCGAGTACGTAGGCCGCTTCGGGGCCGTCCTCCTGCCACTGACGCAGGCCGCGCAGGGCGGTGATCGCCGGGCGGCCCGAGGCGACCAGCATCACCTGCTTGCCGGTCTGCGCGTGCGCCGCGCGCAGCAATGCGGCCACACTGACGCCATCCAGGCTGCGCATGCTCTCATTGGTGCGCGGGAGGAAATGGGCATCCAGCAGATCGACCTGCCAGACCTCCACGCCCATCGCCGCCAGCTCGTGCCCGAAGCGCGCATGGTTGGCGTGTTCGCCCGCCTGCGGAAGCAGCCACAGGTAGAGCCGATCGCCAGTGGCCGGGTACACGGTGACGCCCAGGTCGACGCCGGCCGGATCGGTGACTGTCAACGTCCGCGATTCAACCTCTCCGGCACCCGCCGGCGGAAACAGCAGAAGCAGAGACAGCAGCAGGCACAGACGCGGCAGGAATCGTGTCGACACGCGGGCATCCATCAAGGGAACCAACCGCGACTATAGCGTCCCGTCATGCCCGCGGGAACGCCGCCCGGAAGAGCCCCGAGGGATTGGGTCAGCGCGGGTGCGTATGCCGGAACGTGCGTAGACGGCGGGTCTTTTCCACCATGCGCCAGAGGGAACGGCAGTTGTTGTAGCGCGAGACGTGCTGCAGCGGCACCCAGAGGATGTCGTTCGACTCGTCGCTGCCGGGCACCGGCAGGCGGTCGTCGATTTCCAGCAGGAAGCGCACGTCGATGTGCTCGTGCATCGGGAAATGCGGGCTGGCCGGGATGGTGTGGATATCGAGATCGAAGACATCCTCTTCCACCAGGCGGATCTGCTCGGGGGCGAGGCCAGTCTCTTCGTGGGTCTCGCGCAGCGCCACCTGCAGGATGTCGGCCTGGCCGTCGGCATGCCCGCCGGGCTGGAACCAGCGGTGGTGCTTGCCGTGCAGCAGCAACAGGGCCTGCTCACGGTCGGGGCTGACCACCCAGGCGGAACCGGTTACATGCGCGGGCAGGAGATCGCAGTGGAAGCAGTCCGGGTGCTCGCTGACGAACTCCAGGGCGCGGCGGACGTAGCCGGCCTCCTCGATGAAGGTCGTCTGGTGTCGGGCGAGCAGGTCCAGCAGCTGGGCGCGATGCATCTCAGGTCCCGGCGGGGTTGTGCAGCGCGTGGATCGCCGCACGCGCCGCCTCGTCCACGTCGCCTTCCCGTCCCGCGAGGGTCAAGCGACCAAAAGCGCCGACTGCGCGCACGTCGATCAGCGAAACATTGGATGCCTTCAGTGCCTGGTTCGCGGCATAAATGATGTAGCCGGCCGGTTCCGCCTCGAGGATGAACATGCTCTGGTCCGGCAGGATCATGTTCCCGCGGCGGTTCTGGCGGTTGATCAACACGGTGTGGTCCGGGGTCATCCCACGGATGGTCTCCTGCCACGGGATGCGACAGGGCTGGCGGTCCTCCTGGCTGGCACCGAGACGCTCCAGCAGCACCCGGCCGGCCTCGATCACCTCGCTCTGGCTGCGATGGTGAATCACCATGGAGCCGAATTCGCGCTCCACCACCTGCTGCGCGAGGTGCACGTTGGTCGCCTTCAGTGCGACGTCGGTCAGGCGGTGCACCGCCATCCCCGGGGACACTTCCACCCACAGGCAGGAGTCTCCCGGAACGGGCAGGAAGCCCTGGGAGACCGTAGCCATGTATTCCGCCAGCTGCGGCTGGAGGGAATCCATGTAGACGTAGGTGCGCAGCTGGATCATCGATTCGCTCTGGGCCAGGGCCCGCGGCCCATGGTTCCCGCACGTTGCGGCCCGAACCCGCGCGGGAATTCGCGCACGCCTCATGCAAGCCGCCCCGAAATGGGCGGGCTCGCGTGCACACGCGGGAGAATTGGAGGACGTATTGTGAACGCAGCGCGCGCCAAGCTCAACGTTGAGTGCCTTCAGGGGCCGGCCTTCGGGCGGCCACACGTCCCGGGAAGACGCTCGTATAATGCAACGCCAACCCCGCAGCCACAGGGATTGTCATGCCGAAGCAGGATGCGGAACACCTCCTCGCCAGCGTGGAAGACGCCGATCTCGATCTGGCCGAGACCCTGCGCCAGCTCGTGGACTGGCTGCGCCCGGAAGACCCGCGCAATGTCGCGCCGGTGATCTCCCGTATTGAGCAGTTAACCCTCGCCCTGGGCGAGAACCCGCGCCTGCAGGACCGGCTGCGTGAGCGCCTGGAGGACGGGCTGGAGGACGCCCGGCACCTGACGCTGTACACCGGGATCGGGCTGTTCTCGCGCAAGGGTTTCTTCCGCGAGGCCGCGGAGCTGATCTACGAGCGGATCAATCCGCGCCCGATGGACCGGGGCGACCTGAAAGACGTGCTTTATCACGTGTTTCACCAGACCGATGACGCCGCCTGGGTTGCGGCCCTGCCGGATGATGCCTGGTGGCGCCTGCTGGAGGCCCTGGGCTGCCTGACCGGGGAACACCCCGGGGTCCTGCAACGGGCGCGCGAGGAGATCCTCTACGCCCTGGAGATGCTGTCGATCTGGGTGGCCGCGGAGGAGCTGGAGCCGGAACTGCTGCGCCTGGACCCATCGATCGCCGAGCACAACTCGGCCTTTGTCGCCCAGGAGCGCGAGATCTCCGCCTACGTGCGTGACTACCGCGCCGCGCTGGAAGACCCCGATCACGAGCGCATGGATGACCGCCATGCCCGGGTGCTACTGGAGCAGTGCAGCGAGCAGATCGCGCGCCTGCGCCAGCTGGCCATCACCCATGGCAACAGCCTGTCGCTCACCCACCTTCTGGAACGTCTGGACCAGACCCTCGGCCGCATTCACAAGCTACTGGACCTGCTGGAGCCGGACGCGGACCGCGACACGCGCGCGGCCTCGGTCGGGGTGTTCCGCGAACTCATCACCATCAGCGCCCGCCAGCACGGCGTACGCGCGCTGTGGCAGGACAACATCAAGCTGGTCTCGCGCAGCATCACCCAGCAAGTCAGCGACACCGGCGAGCACTACATCACGCAGTCGCGCGGCGAATACTTCCAGATGCTGCGCTCCGGAGCCGGCGCCGGGCTGATCATCGCGGTCATGGCCCTGATCAAAATCCAGATCGAATCCCTGGGACTGTCCCACGCGGTCAACACCCTGTGGGTGAGCCTGAACTACGGCCTCGGCTTTGTGCTGATCCACATCCTGCATTTCACCGTGGCCACCAAGCAGCCGGCCATGACCGCCGCGCGTCTGGCCGCCGCCATCGAAGAAAGCGAACGCGGCACAGCCGATCCACGAACGATGGCCGATCTCCTGATGCGGGTGGGCCGTTCGCAGTTCGCCGCCGTACTCGGCAACGTGGGCATCGCGCTGCCGACCGCCATCCTGATCGGTCTGTTTGCGGCGGGTCTGTTCAGCGCACCAGTCCTGTCCGGTCGTGAGGTCGACTACCTCGTGGACGGGCTGCACCCGATCATGGGCCTGGCGCTATTCTTTGCCGCGATCGCCGGAGTCTGGCTGTTCGTCTCCGGCCTGATTGCGGGCTTCTTCGACAACCGCTGCGCCTACCTCGACCTGCCCGGCCGCCTGCGCGAGCATCCGCTGCTGCGCCGGTTGCTGCCGACCGGGGCACGCCACCGCCTGGCCGACTGGATCGGCCACAACTACGGTGCACTGATCGGCAACTTCCTGTTCGGCGTGCTTCTGGGAGTGACCGGATATGTCGGCTACCTGCTGAACCTGCCCCTGGACATCCAGCACGTCGCCTTTGCCTCGGCCAACCTCGGCTATGTCACCGCCAGCGAAGCGCCCGGGCTGGGCATGTTCGTCCTGTTTCTGGGGTTCGTGCTGCTGATCGGGGCGGTCAACCTGTGGGTCAGCTTCGGGCTCGCGCTGTACGTTGCGCTGCGCGCCCGTGGCGTGCGCATCGGGACCTTTGGCCGCGTCGTTCGCGCCTATGGTCGCCACCTGCGCGAACGTCCGGGCGAATTCCTGTTCCCGCCCGGCGCGCAGACCACGACCAACGGAGGCGACGACGAGTCCGATGCTCGTTAGCAGGGCCTTGCGTCTGCTGGCGCCGACACTCGCGCTATCGCTCGCCGGCTGTGCCGGGACGGTACCCAGCCCCTCCGGTGACGAGACCCGCACCCCGATGATCGCCTCCGAGGTGATCCACACGACGGATGGCGACCGGCTGCCGCTGCACCGCTGGGGGCCGGACACCCCCGAGCAGGTTGTGCTGGCCCTGCACGGCTTCAACGACCACGGTGGCAGCATGCAGGCGCTGGGCGAGGCGCTGGCCGGGCACGCCATTGCGGTGTATGCCTATGACCAGCGCGGCTTCGGAGCCACGCGCAACGCTGGCTACTGGTCCGGTCACCGCCTGCTGGCCGAGGACGCCCGCACCGCACTCCGGCTGCTGCAAGAGCGCTACCCCGACCAGACGCCCTACCTGATCGGCAAGAGCATGGGCGGCGCTGTCGCGCTGCTGGCGATGGAGGAAACGACCGATTCCGCCACTGCATCGCCCCGGGTCGCCGGCACGGTCCTGATCGCCCCGGCGGTCTGGAGCCGTGGCGACATGCCCTGGTATCAGCGCTTCGGCCTGTGGCTCGGGACGCGCCTGGCGCCCGGCTGGCGCCTGGACGGCGAGATGGCCGCTGACCTCGACATCCACCCCACCGATGACCCCGCGGTGCTACAACAGATGCGTGACGACCCGCTGGTGTTGCGTGATGCCCGCATCGATGCCCTGGACGGCCTGACCACCCTGATGACCCACGCGCTGGAGGCGGGCCCGGCTTTGCCCCCACCGAGCCTGACGCTGTACGGAGCGCGCGACGATCTGGTGCCACCCTTGCCCCTGGCGCGCCTGCTGGAGGCCCTGAGCGCCCAGGGATCCGATGACCATCGGGCCGCGCTGTACCCCGAGGGCTATCACATGCTGACCCGGTATACCGGGGCCGAGACCACGTTCGACGACATCGCCGCCTGGCTGCGGGACCCCCAAGGAAGCCTCCCCTCGGGCCACGAACGCTCGCCCGACGCCCTGGCGCAGTACCTGCGCGAAAAGCACTGACTCGGGTTTCTCTGGCCACCACCGCGCGCTGGCGCTACGGTGGACCCAGCCAACCTTCGGAGAACGCCCTATGAGCCACTCGACCCCCAACCGCCTCGACGACCTGGTTGCCCGCAGCCGCCGCGATCAGGCGGAACGGGAACAGGGCTACCGCGAGCAAGCGTTGAAGATGTATCCGTGGGTATGCGGCCGCTGCGGGCGCGAATTCACCCGCGTCAATCTGCGCGAGCTAACCGTGCACCACCGCGACCACAACCACGACAACAATCCATCCGACGGCAGCAACTGGGAGCTGCTGTGCCTGTACTGCCACGACAACGAACACCAGCGCTACACCGACGCCACTCCGGGCAGCGGGAATACGGCGAGCACCTCCTCGGCCACCCACAACCCGTTTGCCGGGCTGGCCGGGTTGCTTGACACGAACGACCGGGGCGGCGACGACTCGAAGGCGTAGAACGACTGCGGGCTGGAGTCGGCATCGGGTCAGAGCCGGCGCCACCAGAACTGCAATGGCTTGAGGCTCTCCTGCCTCTCGCCGATATCCGGCCACGGGAAGTGGCCAACCCGCCCCTCGGCGCGCCGGTAGCCGCGCTTCTTCCAGAACCCGTCCAGGGGCCGGTAACCGGCCGGGCGTCGCGGGTGATCCTCCGGGCGCACCACCGCGCAGAAGGTGGCATGGGCAAAGCCCAGGCGCCGCGCTGCCGCCTCGCGCTCGTCGAAGAACCGGTGCCCGGCTCCCGAGGGAGACGCTGATTGAATCGCGCTCTCGCGTTGGTGCCCCCTGTTTTCCGAGACAAGGCGCGTCGTGCAGCGGGTAGTGGTTCTACCCGCAAGCGGCGCAACGCAGGATCGGGGAACAGGGGGCACCAACCCCACAAGCGATTGAATGCAGGGGCTCGGCCGCTTTTGCGCGCGAACAGCGTTGCGGCTCCCTTGTGCAGAGGCAGTCGCCGCGCCTTGTTCGCACGCAAAAGCGACTCGAGCGCGAGCGCGCGATTCAATCAGCGTCTCCCTAGCCGCGAAACTCCGGCTCCAGCACTGACTCCGCGAGGTAGTAGTACGCCGCGGGATCCAGGTTCTGCGCGCGGAACGGTGTCTGGAACTCCGCCTCGGCCGCAGCCAGCGGCAGCGCAGTGGAGGCCCCCACGACGCGATCACCTTCCAGCGCGAGTACCAGCGTACTGTCCGGGCAGTCGACGTAGTCCTGCAGATACCGCTCTTCGTACTCCGCGCTGCCGTCGTAGAGATATGGCCACTCGCGGAAGACTGCGATGCGCAGGCGTGCAACATCCTCCAGATAGGGGGCAATCCCCGCCCCTCCCACGCTCCTGAACTCCATTCGTCCTCCCGGCATGGCAATCAAACCGGCGCCGGCGTGTCCGCAGGGGCCTCTCGGCCGACACCACGCAAGAGGCGCCCAAGGATATCCGACCCACTCAATATCCGGCGCTGACTATCGGTCCACAGCAGGATCACGTCGTCCCCAACCACCGTGTCGCCGCTGCTGGCCGGGCGCACCCGGAAATGGGGTACCAGGCTGCCCAGCCGGTGGCTGCCATCACGCACGACCAGCGGGTGATGGCAGTGATGGTGGGGATCGAACCGCTCCGGCGCAAACAGCGCCTCGCGGGTAAAATCCGCGACCCGGATCACCGTGCGCGGCTCGCCCTCGGGATCGATGACCACCATCCAGCTGCGACCCGGCCCATTGAGTCGACGCAGGAACGCATCATCGGTACGGGGCTCGATCGCCGGGAACACCGGACGCCCGGCCTCGAAGTCCAGCGTGATCACGCTGTCCGGGGCCAGCGCCTGGCCCTCGTGTTGCACCAGGATGTCGTCCAGCTCGAGGAAATTCCGCGCGCCCCGCCCCTCGACCCGGGTAATCTCGCTGCCGTGGGCCTGCATGTGCAGGTCGATCAGGTGATGCAGATCCCGCTCGGGGAAGAAGCGAATCTCCTCGCCCCCCAGCCAGCGGTCCAGCACCCAGGCAGTGGGCCGTGCCACCGGGTACATCAGGATCTGGTAGAAGCGCAGCAGTGGATACAGCGCCCCCGCGACCCGCAGGGCATGCCGCGAAAAGTAGGACTGCGGCAGAATCTCGGCAAAGATCGTGATCACCACGGTAGAGAACAGGAATGCCGCCACGCCGCCCATCACCGAACCCGACAACAACGCCAGCAGCACGTTGACGGAGACGTTTCCCCAGAGAATGGTCACCAGGGCAAAGTTGGCATCGGCGCGCAGGGCCAGCAGGCGCTCCGCGCGCCGGTCGCCCTTCTGCGCCTCGACCTCCAGCTCCAGCTTGCTGCGCGAGAACAGTCCGAGATTGAGTCCGGACAGAATCGCCGATTGGGACAGGCAGACGAGGATACCCAGCCAGGTGAGGACGCTCATGGGGTCTTTTCCTTGGGCAACACGGCGCACGAACGGGAGAGGCTTCAGGGTACCGCGTGGCAAGCCGTGCGCGCCCGCACGGAACGTACGTTTCGTCATGCCAAGCCGCACCCGCAAACCGGCAAAACATCTACACTCGGAGATGGGGCCGATGCCTGTCGGGCCGGCGCCACAGCGGCCCGGTACGTCAGGAAACGGCCGGTCGGGCCACCGAATACGCTACAGGAGGATCTGCATGGATACTGTCTGGATCGTTGTCGCCGACGCCGCACGAGCCCGCATCTTCACCTGCGAGGGCCGTGCCTGCCAGGGGATGCACGAGAGCGAGACGCTCTCGCACAGCGAATCCCGCGCCCACAATCAGGATCTCGTCTCGGATCGTCCCGGGCGCAGCTGGAGCAGCGCCAGCGGGGACGCCCGCCACGCCATGCAGGACAGCACCGACCCCGCCGCCAACGAGCGCAACCGCTTTGCCCGA
The DNA here is from genome assembly GCF_000376905.1 of Thioalkalivibrio sp. AKL6. Classification (NCBI taxonomy): domain Bacteria; kingdom Pseudomonadati; phylum Pseudomonadota; class Gammaproteobacteria; order Chromatiales; family Ectothiorhodospiraceae; genus Thioalkalivibrio; species Thioalkalivibrio sp. AKL6. The sequence goes on from NZ_AQXS01000011.1 coordinate 317,362, forward strand.
CAGGTGGCCGAACGCCTCAAGTCCGCCCATAACGACGGCACCTTCAAAAAACTGGTGATCGTCGCCGCCCCCTCGTTCCTGGGCGCCCTGCGCGAAATGCTGGACCCGACCGTCGCCCATAGCGTCACCGCCGAGGTCGCCAAGAACATCACCAAGTCGACCGACGCCACCACCCTGCGCAAGCACCTGCCCGACTTCCTCTACTAGGCACCATTCCAGCCCTGGCCCCGCATAGCGGGGCCAGGGTGCGACCGGTCGGACCCAACGCCCCTCAACGCTTGCCGAGATCGTCCGGCTGCAGCGTGCCCAGCAGGCGCGGGCCGTCGGCGTGTGGCTCGAACACCGCCATTTCCGCCTCCTCGATTTCCACATCCGCGGCGTGGCGCAGGTTGAGATCGTGGCCCACAACGACGATGTTTTTCTCCGGATCCCTGGGCGGAGTATTTAGATGCCCCCGAAGGCCTTCGATCAGGTCCTCGCGGCGTTCATCGTCCTGGATAATCGGCAGATTGTAGAGCTCGGTCCGAATCTCGTAGTCACCGAAGGCATAGTGCGCGGTCTCCCAGTTACGGCAGAACTCGCTGGTCAGTACCTGCTCCACCGGGATCGCGTAATGCTCGAAGCCCTTGCCCACCTGGCGCGCCTGCTCGCGCCCGTGCGTGCTCAGATTGCGCTGTCCTTCGCAATCGTCCATGTCGGACAGGTCGTAGTCGTCATGCGAACGATCGGTCGCCGCATGCCGCCAGTACACCACCAGCCCACCCGCCTGCATACGCTCGATCAGCGCATCCGGTGCCAGCGTCTCCGCATCTGCGGTAGCGAACGCCACCAGCAACAGGGCCAGGATTGCGCTCAGCATCCCATTTCGCATGCCGTCCTCCTCGCGAGTGATGGATTCGGTGTTTCCCTTGTGTGCGGACGCTCTGCGGCCGCGGTACCCGGCACCCACCGGGCCCGCGCCTCACAGTCTCCCGGGGCTCAGTCGAAATCGTCGGGCGTCAGCACCCCGAGTACCCGGGGCGAGTCGCTGCCGGGCTCGAACACGGCGATTTCACCCTCGTCGATGCGCACCCGGGCGGCCTGCTGAAGATTGATGTTGTGGCCCACGATCACCACGTTCTTCCCGGCATCCCCCGGCGCCGTCACCAGATAGCGCCGCAATGCATCGAGTAACTCCTGCTGGCGCTGACGGTCACGCACGGGCGGCACATTGAACAGGTCGTCACGGACCTCCCAGGAATCCTCGCCGAAGGCAATCCGGGCGCTGTCGACATTGCGGCAGAAGGGCGAACTCAGGATGCGCTCGACCGGGATCGCGTGGCGTTCGAAGCCCTCGCCCACCTGACGCGCCTGCTCGTGCCCGCGGTCGTCGAGATTGCGCTGCCCCTCGCAACGGCTCATGTCGGACAGGTCGGTGTCCCGCTGGCTGCGGTCGGTGGCCGCATGCCGCCAGTAGATCACCAGCCCACCCGCCTGCATGCGCTCGATCAGCGCATCCGGGGCCAGTGTGTCGGCGCTCGCGGTTACGGGGGGAAATCCAAGGATGATCAGGAACAAGAACCAGCGCCGAAGCATCGGGACCTCCAGTGAGGAAGGGGTTCAACGAAGCAAGAGACCGTCACCCAAGGGCATCGGTTCGATATATGTTCTGGGCGCAACCATCCGCCTGGCGCGTTGACGCCCCCCGACCCCAGCCCTAGTATGCCGTCACCCCCTTGCCCGGAAACCCGCGTCCCCATGACCTATTGTGTCGCCATCGATCTGGACGACGGTCTCGTCTTCGCCTCCGACTCCCGCACCAATGCCGGCGTCGACCAGGTCAGCACCTACAGCAAGATGCACACCTTCGAGATCGAGGGTCAGCGGGTCTTTGTGGTCCTCGCTGCCGGCAACCTCGCCACTACGCAATCCGTGGTACAGCAGCTCAAACGGGACATGGAAGAAGGTGCCGACGAGAGCCTGGCCACCGTGGAGCGCATGTCGGATGCGGCCGACTATCTGGGCCGGCTCAACCGCGAAGAGGCGGAAAAGCACTCCGAGGCACTGTCCCGCTCCGGCATCAAGGCCGAGGCCACGCTGATCATCGGCGGCCAGATCGGCCAGGACGCGCCGGCGATCTTCATGGTTTACCCGCAGGGCAACTACATCACCACCTCGCAGCAGACACGCTTCTTGCAGATCGGCGAGAGCAAATACGGCAAGCCGATTCTGGACCGCATCATCGACCCGACCACCCCGCTGGGCGATGCCGCGCGCTGTGCCCTGGTCTCCATCGACTCGACGATCCGTTCGAACCTGACCGTGGGGCCACCGATCGAGGTGATGGTCTATGAGCGCGGCACCCTGACCTTCGACCATTACCTGTGCCTGGAGACGGACGACGACTACCTGCGGTCGCTCACCCAGGCCTGGGACATGAACATCAAGAAGGCCTTCACCGACCTGCCGCGCTTCGACTGGGAATCCGCCCACGAACGCAAGCTGCGCGGGACGCGCGTCAGCCGCGGCTCCGGCAAGACGGCGGGGTCTTCCTCGGCCAAGACGAAAAAGCCGCGGCGCTGAACACCGCAGCGCGGCGACGCTACGCCGCCTGAGTCTGCACCTGCGCCGGCGAGGCCAGGAACCAGGTCTCGGCGTTCGCGCCGTGAATATCTCCGATATCCCGCTGCAGCACGTCGATGAAGGCGTGCAGGGCCTCTTCCTTGATCAATTCGTCCACGTGCGCATCGGCCGCGTGACGGCGCCCCTGGATCACCAGGCGCAGGGGCAGTTCGTTGTTCGGCAGTTTTTCCAGCGCGTCCTGTACCTGGGTCAGGGCGTGGGTAACCGACCGCGGGAAGGCGGTGTCCTGCAACAGGTAGCGCACCACATCCACGCCGTTGATGCGCCGCTTCACATGCTGACGATACATCTGGAAGCCGCTCTCCGAACGCAGGATGCTGGTCCACAGCAGTCCCTCGTAGGGGCCCGGGTCCTCGCCGTCCTTCTTCAGGTGGCGCAGTGCGCCAACGTCGATCTGCCGCGTCCCCATGTCGGCCCGCTCCAGGTTGCGCCCCAGGCGGATAAAGTCGTAGGCGGCATCGTGGCTCATGGTTCCGGCCAGCAGCCCGGTCAGGGTCTGGCAGCGCTGGATCACGTCCGAGAGGAATTCGAAACGCCCGCGCTTGCCGATACCCTGATCGATATGGTCGCGCGCGAACAGATAGAGTTCGTTCATCACCTCCCAGGCCTCGGAGGGCACCAGATCGCGCGTGGTGCGAACGTTCTCGCGCGCGGCGCGCAGGGAGTTGAGGATGGAACTGGGGTTGTCGGCATCGGCCAGCAGGAACTTCACGCAGTTACGTTCATCTTCGCGCTGGTAGTGGTTGTCGAACAGGGCCTCGTTACCGGTGACGTCCACCAGCCCCTTCCAGGACAGCTGCACCGATTTCGGCATGTCCAGCGCCAGCAGATTGAAGGCCATGACCATGCGCGCCGTGTTCTCGGCACGCTCAACGTAGCGCGCCATCCAGTACACGCGTTCTGCGACTCTCGAGAGCATCTTAGTTCTCCTCGTCCACGATCCAGGTGTCCTTGCTGCCCCCGCCCTGCGAGGAGTTCACCACCAGCGAGCCCTTGCGCATCGCCACGCGGGTCAGCCCGCCGGCGGTCACGTCGGTGCGCACCCCCTGCAGGACGAACGGGCGCAGATCCAGGTGCCGCGGTTCGATCTCGTCACCGCACAGCGTCGGGGCCACCGAAAGGTCCAGCGTCGGCTGGGCGATGTAGTTGCGCGGGTCTTTCTTGATCAGCTGGGCGAACTCGGCCCGTTGCTTCTTGGTTGCGTGCGGGCCGACCAGCATGCCGTAGCCACCGGACTCATTGGCCGGCTTCACCACCAGCTCGTCAAGGTGATCCAGCACGTAGGCACGATCCTTCTCGTTGACGCAGAGATAAGTCGGCACGTTGGGGATGATCGGTTCCTGATCCAGGTAATAGCGGATAATGTCCGGCACAAAGGCATACATCACCTTGTCGTCGGCCACGCCCGCGCCCGGCGCGTTGGCGAGCCCCACGTTGCCCTGGCGCCAGGCGCGCATCAGCCCGGGCACGCCCAGCATCGAATCCGGATTGAAGACCTCCGGATCCAGGAACTCGTCGTCGATGCGCCGGTAGATGACGTCGACGCGCTCCAGACCATCGATGGTGCGCATGTAGACGCAGTCGTCGTCGCCGACCACCAGATCCGCGCCCTCCACCAGCTCCGCGCCCATGCGCTGGGCGAGGAAGGAGTGCTCGAAGTAGGCCGAGTTGTAGATCCCCGGCGTCAGCACCGCGATCTCCGGGTAGTCCTGCGGACGCGGCGAGATCGAGGCGAGCATGTCGAACAGCTGGGTGGGATATTCATCCACCGGCAGGATGCTGGAACTCTCGAAAAGCTCCGGGAACACCCGCTTGGTGACTTGCCGATTCTCCAGCATGTACGACACGCCGGAGGGCACGCGGAGGTTGTCCTCCAGCACGTAGAACTGCCCCGAGCCGTCGCGCACCAGGTCCGAGCCGCAGATGTGTGCCCAGACGCCCTGCGGCGGCTTGATGCCAACACACTGTTCGCGGAAGTTCTTTGACTGGTTCAGGACGTAGCGCGGAATCACCTTGTCCTGGAAGATCCGCTGCTCGTTGTAGATATCGTCAATGAACAGATTCAGGGCATTCAGGCGCTGCTCCAGGCCGGCCGTGACCTGATCCCATTCCTTGCGCGCAATGACCCGCGGGATGATGTCGAACGGCCAGGCGCGGTCGATGTTCTCGCCTTCGGTGTAGACCGTGAAGCTGATACCCATCTCGAGAATCGCGCTGTCCGCGGCCTGCTTGCGGCTGTGGATCTCGCCCGCGTCCAGCGAGGCCAGGTATTCCGCGAGTGCCCGAGCCGGAGGGCGTGGCTGGCCAGGTTTCTCGATCAGTTCGTCGTAAAACGGGGCGGAATCGTATTGCTTCCAGTCGATGGCCATTCGTCGGGTCCTCTGACGCGGGGATGGTGTTGTTCTACAGTAACGCCTTTTGGCGACAGTCGACGTTTCTGCCCACAGCGTTTCGTCCGGCCCGCCCCGACCGAGGTTCCCATGTCCGACGCACTCGAACAGCGCCTGATCGAACTCTACCGCCACCCAAAGATCCAGGGATGCAACTGGCAGCCACGGTTGTTCTGGTATGCGGCCGCAGACGGCACGCCCTTCGGCAGGTTGCGGGTGGACGGGCGGGAACTGGAGGTGTTCCTGGCAACAATCCTGGGGGAACCTTCAACGGAACAGGCCGGGCTGGATGCCGAGCGGGACGGCCGCGGGCAGTTTCTCGCCGCCAATGCGCGGCGCCACGAGCTGCCGTTGTTCACCCGCCGCTGACCAGCCATGGCCTTGTCACAAGCCCTGCCATCGCAAGGAATGTGGCGACATGGCGGCCTTCCTGGGCGGCCAGGCAACCGAACCGAACAAAACGCAGGGGATACGGACGGAGGTTGCTTCGTCGCTACGCTCCTCGCAATCACGGTGCTCGTGGCGGCGCCATGCGAGGACGAACGTTCAGACAGGCTTGCGGAATTCGACCTGTTTCCAGTAGCCGAACAGGCTGGCCGGGGCGACCATGCAGGGCTCCTGCCCGGTCACGCGCACGAAGTCCTCGTATTCCATGTCCGGCCGGAACCCAACGGCCTTCGACAGCGGCCGCAGGCAGCGCTCGACGCCGCGCAACAACCATTGCTGCGAGGCAAAGTGGTTGACCACCAGCAAGCGTCCCCCGGGGCGGCAGACTCGCCACATCTCGGCGAACAGGGCATCGGGGTTGGGTACCACGGTGGCCACATACATCGCGACCACCGCATCAAAGCTATTGTCGGCGAAGCCGAGCTGTTCGGCATCCATCTCGCACAGGCCGGATACCGCCGGCAGACCGCCGTTCAGGCGCCCACGCGCAACCTCCAGCATCTCGCGGGATACATCGATCCCCACCACCTCGCAGTCATCCGGATAATCCGGCAGCGAGATCCCGGTGCCGACCCCGACCTCCAGGATGCGCTTGCCCGAGACCGGCGCCAGGGTCTCCCGCGCGCTGGCCCGCCCGGTCGCGAACACTCGACCGAAGGTGGCATCGTAGTGGCGAGCGTAGCGCCGGTAACTTTTGCGAATGCTGACGAGGTCCATGCCCACGCGTCCCGAGTCTGAATGGCCGGGCGCCGGAAAAAGCAACGCCCGTGATCGAAGCGAGTCCGATCAGGACTCGGGTTCGACCGCCTTCATGCTCAGACGGATGCGGCCCTGCTTGTCCACTTCCAGGACCCGCACCGTCACCGAATCCCCTTCCGAGAGGAAATCGCCGACGCTCTCGACACGTTCGTCGGAGATCTGCGAGATGTGGACCAGACCGTCACGGCCCGGCAGGATCGAGACGAACGCCCCGAAGTCCATGATCTTCGCCACCTTCCCGGTGTACTGGCGCCCGACCTCGATATCCGCGGTCAGCTCTTCGATACGGCGCTTGGCCTCGAGGCCCGCCGCCTGATCAGTGGAGGCGACCTTCACCGTGCCGTCGTCCTGGATGTCGATCGTCGCGCCGGTCTCTTCGGTCAGTGCGCGAATGGTCGCCCCGCCCTTGCCGATCACGTCGCGGATCTTGTCCGGGTTGATCTTCATCGTAATGAAGCGCGGCGCGTGCGAGGACATCTCGTCACGATGATGCGGCAGCACTTCGTTCATGCATCCGAGGATATGCATGCGGCCTTCACGGGCCTGGGCCAGCGCCCGCTCCATGATCTCGCGGGTGATCCCGTCGATCTTGATGTCCATCTGCAACGCGGTCACGCCGTCGTTGGTGCCGGCCACCTTGAAGTCCATGTCCCCCAGATGGTCCTCATCGCCGAGGATGTCGGAGAGCACGGCGAAGCGATCGCCTTCCTTGATCAGGCCCATCGCAATACCTGCAACCGGGGCCTTCAGCGGCACGCCGGCATCCATCAGCGCCAGCGAGGTACCGCAGACAGAGGCCATGGAGCTGGACCCGTTGGATTCGGTGATCTCGGAGACCACGCGAAGCACATAGGGGAAGTCCGCCTCGTTCGGCATCACCGCCTGCACGCCACGCTTGGCGAGGCGCCCGTGGCCGATCTCGCGGCGCTTGGGTGACCCGACAAAGCCGGTTTCGCCGGTGCAGTAAGGCGGGAAGTTGTAGTGCAGCATGAAACGGTCGCGGCGCTCGCCTTCCAGGGCGTCGATGATCTGGGCATCGCGATCGGTGCCGAGGGTGGCCACCACCATCGCCTGCGTCTCGCCCCGGGTAAACACGGCGGAGCCGTGCGCACGCGGCAGCACGCCCGTATCCACGTGGATCGGGCGTACCGTCTTGGTGTCGCGGCCATCGATGCGCGGGTTGCCGTCGAGGATACGATCACGGACCAGGCGGTACTCCAGGTCGTGGAAGGCCGTCTTCACGTCATCCAGGCTGGGCCCGGACTCGTCTTCACTGACTAGGGCCTCCACGGCCTTGCCGCGCAGATCGCCAATGCGCTGCGTGCGCGCCTGCTTCTCGGCGATCTGGTACGCCTCTACCAGTTCTTCGCCGACCACCCCCTGGATCTGCTCCTCGAGCGATTCGAGCGACGCCGTCGGCTGCCACTCCCACGCGGGCTTGCCGGCCTCGGCCGCCAGTTCCTTGATTGCCTGGATCGCGGCCTGCATCTGCTCGTGGCCGTACATCACCGCACCCAGCATCACCTCTTCGGAGAGCTGGTTGGCCTCGGATTCCACCATCAGCACGGCGTTCTCGGTACCCGCCACGACAAGATCAAGGTCGGAATCCGCCAGGGCGCTGTAGGTCGGGTTCAGCAGGTATTCACCGGCGCGGTAACCGACCCGCGCGGCGCCAATCGGACCGGCGAAGGGCACGCCGGAGAGCGCCAGCGCGGCCGAGGTCCCGAGCATCGCGGGGATATCGGGATCCACCTCGGGGTTGATCGACATAACCGTCGCGACCACCTGGGTCTCGTTCTTGAAGCCTTCCGGGAACAGCGGACGGATCGGTCGGTCGATCAGGCGGCAAGTCAGGGTTTCCTTCTCGCTCGGGCGCCCCTCGCGCTTGAAGAATCCACCCGGAATCTTGCCGGCCGCGTAGGTGCGTTCCTGGTAGTTCACGGTCAGGGGGAAGAAGTCTCGGCCCGGGTCGGCTTCCTTGCGAGCCACCACGGTGACCAGCACCACGGTCTCGGCCATATTGACGATGACGGCGCCACTGGCCTGACGAGCGATGTCACCGGTTTCGAAGGTGACCGTATGGTTTCCGTACTGGAATGACTTCTTGTATGCCACGTTATTTCCCGTTTCCCGTGTTCTTGCGACTTTGATGCCTGAATTCTGGCTCTCGCGACCCATTGGTGCCGGCCCGAAAGCGAACGGGCCCGCACCAATGGCGCGGGCCCGTCATGCCGGCCTTAGCGGCGCAGCCCAAGCTCCTGAACCAGGGCCTGATAGCGTTCCTGGTCATGACGCTTGAGATAGGTCAGCAACTTGCGGCGCGTGCTGACCATCTTCAACAGGCCGCGGCGCGAGTGATGATCCTGCTTGTGCTTGTCGAAGTGCCCCATCAGATGCTGGATGCGGGCCGTCAGCAGCGCGACCTGGACTTCCGGCGAACCGGTGTCGTTGGGATCGCGCTTGTGCTTCTCGACGATGGCCGATTTTTCTTCGGTGGTGAGCGACATGAAAACCTGACTCCTGAAAAATTTCTAAACCGTTAACCGACCAGTGGCGCTGGCGATAGGCGGGCAATGGTAGCACGACGCACGACGACGTGAACAGAAAGAGACCGGGCACGCTCAGGCCGGCGCGTGCGCCGCCGGCACGAACAAACGCCGCGCCCGGATCTGCCCGTCGGGGTCGCGAACACCGACCGCCAGGAAGCGGCCACCATCATCAAAAATCCGCACCAGGGGCCAGCCAGTATCCCCTTCGTACGGCGCATCCGCCGCCCCTGGGGCCTGCCCGACCACGGCGGTCGGCGCGGCCGGGTTGCCATGGCGCATGGCGGCGCTGGCGGCGGCGTCGAGCGTGACCGACGGCCAGTGCGCCAGCGCCGCCTCCGCCGGTTGCAGCAAGGCCTCGATGGCGGCGACCCCGCCCGCCTCGAAGGCCGCCTCAATGGCCTCCAGCGAGACCATCGCGGCGGCATCGAAGTGGCCGTGCCCGACCCGGTGCAACGTATCCACCGCCGCTCCACAACCGAGCGCATGCCCGATGTCGGCAACCAGCGAACGGATATAGGTCCCCTTGGAACAGTGCACCTTCAAACGCAGGCCATCCGCCGCGATCTGCTCGATCTCCAGGGAATGGATCTGCACCGGACGCGGGGGGCGGTCCACCTCCACCCCCTGACGCGCGAGCTCGTACAGGCGCTTGCCCTGATGCTTTAGGGCCGAGACCATTGGCGGGACCTGCGCCTGGTCGCCACTGAACCGCCGCTCCAGCTCGCGCAGGGTGGCCGGCTCGATGGGCGGCACCGCCGCCTCGCGGATCACTGCGCCATCGAGGTCCGCGCTGTCCGTCTCCACACCCAGGCGCGCCTCGGCGACATAGCGCTTGTCCGCATCCAGCAGCCAGCCGGAGACCTTGGTGGCCTGCCCGAAGCACAACGGCAAAAGGCCCGTCGCCCGCGGGTCCAGTGCCCCGGTATGACCGGCCTTCTTCGCCTGCAACAGATACTTGACCCGGCCCAGCGCCTGGTTGGAACTGCGCCCCCGCGGCTTGTCCAGCAACAGGATGCCGTCGACGTCGCGACGCTTGCTCGCCATGGATGAACCGCCCGGCCGCAAACGCCCGGGCTCAGGCCCCGCGTTCCGGTCCCTCGTCCGGATCGCGTCGCTTGTCGGAGCCACCGTCATCTGCCGCGCCGTCCCCATCCAGGGTCTCGGGATCGTCGGCATGATGCGCCCGATCCTCGGCCAGCGCCTGGTTAATCAGTGACGACAGGTGCGCACCGCGCTCGGGCGTATCGTCATAGATGAAGCGCAGTTGCGGCACCGAGCGCAGACGCATGCGCTGCCCCAGGGCCCGACGCAGAAAACCGGCGGCGCTGTTCAAGCCCTTCTGCGCCTCCTGACCCTTCTCGGCCCCGCCGAGCTGGGTGAAATACACTCGGGCATACGCCAGATCGCGCGACACCTCGACCCCGGCCAGCGTGATCATGCCGACCCGCGGGTCCTTGACCTCCATGCGGATGAGCTCGGCCAGCTCGCGCTGGATCTGCTCCCCGACACGGTCGGAACGATGGAAGTCGCGGTTACCGGGCATCAGAGCGTCCGGGCCACCTCGACGCGCTGGAAGACCTCGATCTGGTCACCCGCCTTCACGTCGTTGTAGTTCTTCACCGCGATACCACATTCGGTACCGGCCTTGACCTCGTTCACATCGTCCTTGAAGCGACGCAGGCTCTCCAGCTCGCCCTCGTAGATTACGACGTTGTCGCGCAGCACGCGGATCGGGTTGCCCCGCTTGACCGCGCCCTCCATCACCAGACAGCCGGCCACCTGACCAAAGCCCGAGGCCTTGAACACGTCGCGCACCTGCGCCAGGCCGACGATCTCTTCGCGGATCTCGGCCGACAGCAGACCGGACAGCGCCTGCTTCACGTCGTCGATCGCCTCGTAGATCACCGAGTAGTAGCGCACGTCGATCTCGTTCTCCGCCGCGAGGCGCTTCGCGCCCGCATCGGCACGCACGTTGAACGCGATCACGATCGCCTCGGAGGCCATCGCCAGGTTCATGTCGGACTCGGAGATCCCGCCCACGCCGGCGGAGACCACCTTCACGCGGACCTCGTCGGTGGACAGCTTGATCAGCGACTCGCGCAGGGCCTCGGCCGAGCCCTGCACATCCGCCTTGATCAGGATGTTCACGGTCGCGATCTGGCCGTCCTGCATCTGGTTGAAGATGTTCTCCAGCTTCGACGCCTGTTGCGCGGCCAGCTTGCGTTCCCGTTGCTTGGTGTCGCGATGTTCTGCGACCTCGCGGGCCGTCTTGTCATCGGCCACCACCAGCACCTCGTCGCCAGCGTCCGGCACCCCGGACAGGCCCAGGACCTCGACCGGCATCGACGGGCCGACTTCCTTCACGGCCGTGCCGGTGTCGTCGAACATCGCCCGCACGCGGCCGTATTCCTTGCCCGAGAGCACGATGTCGCCGTGCTTGAGCTTGCCGGACTGGACCAGAATGGTCGCGACCGGGCCGCGGCCTTTCTCCAGGCGCGATTCGATGACCACACCCCGCGCCGGACCCTCGTCCGGGGCCTTCAGCTCCATCACCTCGGCCTGCAGCCCCAGGGACTCCAGCAGATCGTCGATCCCCTGGCCGGTATGGGCAGAGACCTGAATGAACTGGGTATCGCCGCCCCAGGACTCGGGGATCACCTCGTGCTGGGCCAGTTCGTTCATGACCCGATCCGGTTCGGCCTCGGGCTTGTCGACCTTGTTGACCGCCACGACCATCGGTACACCCGCAGCCTTCGCATGCTGGATCGCCTCAATGGTCTGCGGCATCACGCCGTCATCCGCCGCAACCACCAGGATCACAATGTCGGTGGATTGGGCGCCGCGGGCACGCATTGCGGTAAACGCGGCATGCCCCGGGGTATCCAGGAAGGTCACGCCATCGTGGTTGTTCTTAACGTGGTAGGCGCCGATGTGCTGGGTAATCCCACCCGCCTCGCCAGAGGCGACCTTCTCCTTGCGGATATAGTCCAGCAGCGAGGTCTTCCCGTGGTCGACGTGACCCATCACGGTCACCACCGGCGGCCGCGGCCGGGCCTCGGCATTCTGCTCGAGACCGGTATCGATCTCGTCCTCGACCGAGGTTTCCTTCGCGGCGATCGGGTTATGCCCCATCTCCTCGACCACCAGCATCGCGGTGTCTTGATCAATCGACTGGTTGATGGTGGCCATCACGCCCATGCCCATCAGGGCCTTGATCAGCTGCGGCGCCTTGATCGCCATCGCCTGGGCCAAGTCGGCCACGGTAATGGTTTCCGGCACCTCGACATCCCGCACCACCGGCGCGGTCGGCTTGGCAAAGCCGTGCTTGCTGGTCACGGCCTGAGCCGCAGCGGACTGGGCCTTGCGGCTCTCGCCCTTCTTGCGGCGACCGCGGCGGTCCCCGGCGACATGCAGCTCCTTGCGCTCGTCCTTACGCCCACCCTTGCGGGCGCCCTTGCCGGCCTTGGCATCGGCTGCCGGGGCAGCCGCCGGAGCGGCCTGCCGCGCTGCGGCTTCGCGCTCCAACCGTGTCTGTTCTTCCTTCTCGCGCTTGGCCTCCTGGGCCTCGAGCTCTTTCGCCCGACGCTTCTGGCGTTCTTCGCGTTCAACGGCTTCCTGCTTGCGCGCGTCGGACGCCTTGCGCTGGGCTTCGCGCTCGGCCTCCACCTGCAGCGCCAGCTGCTCGGTACGGCTGAGCGGACGCTTCGGCTTCTCGGACACGGGTTCCGGTTCGGCAGCGGGCTCCTCGACCGGCGCCTCTTCGGCCACCTCGGGTTCCGGCTCGGCCGGAGTCTCGACGACCGGCTCTTCAGCCTTGGGCTCCTCGACCGGCACCTCTTCGGCGACCGGGGTCTCGTCCTCGACCGGGGCCTCGGGGGCCGTCTCTTCCGCCTGGCCGGCGGCACGGATTTCTTCCGGGGCCTCGGGCGCCGGGGCCTGTTGCTCCTCGGCCACCGGGGCCTCTTCCACCGGGGCCTCGGGCTGCGCCTCGGCCGGCTTGGGCTTGAGGGTCCGCTTCTTGCGCACCTCGACGTTGACCGTCTTGGAGCGCCCCTGGCCGGAACTGACCTTGAGGGTCTGCGCCTGGGTCCGGCGCTTCAGGGTCACGCGCCCTGCGTCGCCCTCGCCATGCGCCTGACGGAGGTGATCGAGCAGCTTGCGCTTTTCGGCATCGGTGATCGCCGCTTCCGGACCATCGACCTCGACGCCCGCCTCCTTGAGCTGAACCATGAGGCGGTCAACCGGTGTTCCCACCGATTCCGCGAATTGCTGCACTGTCATTTGCGCCATGGCGCCTACCTCCATTCCAGATTCTTTTCAGGCCAACCGACAGCCTGTGATACGCGTCCGCGAGACGAGCGACCGGGGCTTACTCCCCGGTTTCGAACCACGGGGCGCGCGCCGTCATAATCAGCGCCGACGCCTCTTCCGTATCCAGGCCGGTCATCTCGACCACGTCGTCGGATGCCTGCTCCGCCAGGTCCTCCATGGTGCACACGCCATGTGACGCCAGCTTGTTCGCCAGCGCCGGGCTCATGCCTTCCATGCCGAGGAGATCCTCCGCGGGCTGATAGCCATCGCCACCCTCGGCCGCGATGGCCTTGGTCAGGAGCGCGTCGCTCGCACGATTGCGCAGCTCCTCGACCATGGCCTCGTCGAACTCCTCGATCGCCAGCAGTTCTGCCTCTTCCACATAGGCCACTTCGTCCAGGGTCGTAAAGCCTTCCTGAACCAGGATGCTGGCAACTTCCTCGTCGACATCCAGGGCCTCCATGAAGAACGCGACCAACTGCTGGGCCTCGGCGTCGCTCTTTTCGGCCGCCTGTTCCTCGGTCATCACGTTCAGTTCCCAGCCGGTCAGCTGGGAGGCCAGGCGGATGTTCTGGCCTCCACGGCCGATGGCCAGCGACAGCTTGTCCTCCTCGACCGCGATATCCATCGACTGCTTGTCCTCGTCGACCACGATCGACAGGACCTCCGCCGGCGACATCGCATTGATCACGAACTGAGCCGGATTCTCGTCCCAGACGATGATGTCGATGCGCTCGCCGGCCAGCTCGTTGGACACCGACTGCACACGCGAGCCGCGCATGCCGACGCAGGCGCCGACCGGATCCAGACGCGGGTCGTTGGAGCGCACCGCAATCTTGGCACGCATACCCGGGTCACGGGCCGCGCCCATGATGTCGATAATGTTCTGGCCGACCTCGGGTACCTCGAGCTTGAACAGCTCCATCAGGAACTCCGGCGCGGTGCGGCTGAGGATCAACTGCGGGCCGCGGGCCTCGGGGCGGATCTCCTTGAGATAGCCGCGCAGCCGGTCATTGGTACGCACGGTCTCGCGCGGGATCATGTGTTCGCGCGGGATCAGGGCCTCGGCGTTGCTCCCGAGGTCCACATAGGTGCCATTGCGATCCGTACGCTTGACGATCCCCATGACCAGCGTGCCAACGCGATCCTGGTACTCCGCGACGACCTTGGCTCGCTCGGCCTCGCGTACTTTCTGCACGATGACCTGCTTCGCGGCCTGGGCCGCAATGCGACCGAAGTCCACGGCCTCGACCGGCTCCTCGATCACGTCGCCGACCTGGGCATCCGGATTCTTCTGCTGGGCATAGGACAGCAGCGTCTGGTATTCCGGGGATTCGAACTCGGGGTCCTCGTCGTCCACCACGGTCCAGCGCCGGAAGGCCTCGTAATCACCCTCCTCGCGGTCGATGCTCACGCGAACGTCCATCTTGCCGCCGTGGTACTTGCGGGTCGCCATCGCCAGGGCCGATTCCAGGGCTTCGAAGATGATGTCCTTCTCCACTCCTTTCTCGTTCGCCACAGCATCAGCGACCAGCAGGATCTCCTTGTTCATGTCTTGCCTCTCCGCACTCGGCAGTTGCCTGCCGATTCAACAAAAAGCGTAGCAGCGCCCTGGACTACAGCTATTTTTTATAGCTGCTCAAGGACACGCGCGTTGTGGATCGCGGCCAGCGGCAGCTCGTAGGCCATGCCGTCCACTTCCACCTCGATCATCGGGTCTTCCACCGACAGCAGTACGCCACGGAAATTGCGGCGGTCATGCTCCGGCCATGCCAGACGCACCTTCACCGGATGACCGATGTAGCTCCGGAACTGCTCGGGGGTAAACAGAGGGCGTTCGATACCGGGACTGGACACCTCCAGGGTGTAGTTCCCCTTCAGAGCCTCCTCGACCTCGATGACCGCACCGGCCTGATCGCTGACGCGCGCGCAATCGTCCACAGTGACGCCATTCTCGCCATCGATATAGATCCGCAGGACAGGCGGCGTGGAACCGGAGTGGTACTCCAGCCCCCACAGCTGCATGCCTTCCCCCTCGACAACCGGGGTCAGCAGTGTTTTCAGTTGTTCAGCCTTCTGCGACAAGGGCGTCTCGATCGACTCCGTCCCGCGGGCGGGACCCAGAAACAAAAAAAGGGCGCCGAACGCCCCTCGTACACCTCTCAAGATGACTGCAGCGAAACATCCGCTGCGAGGCGCGCGGGAGCGCGGCCTTAAGGACGGCGGGCCGACCGCGAGCAGTTGCGACCGGACCATCGGTCCTTAACAAAAAGGCCCCGTACGGGGCCTCTCTGACAATTGGTAGCGGGGGCAGGATTTGAACCTGCGACCTTCGGGTTATGAGCCCGACGAGCTGCCAGACTGCTCCACCCCGCATCCGAGACGCAGAACTATACCAAAGCGGCGACCCGCCCCGCAAGGCCTGTCGCCGATTATTTATCGTGCCCGGCGCTGGCCAGCCCGCAGGTGTGGGCGCAGGTCGTAGCGCCAGATGTATCCGGGCAGGGCAAACATCGCGAACAGCGACAGGGTGATCACGTAGAACTCCCAGCCCTGCGGATGGATGCCGCCCGTCGCCTGGAACTCCAGCCCCTTCCCGATTGCGCCGATCACGATATACAGCACTAGCCATTCGCCAATACGGGTCCACGGACCCTTGATGCCACTCTCCGGCAACACCATCAGGCCGATACGATCACTGAGCCAGGGCAGGTTGGCGCTGATAAACGCCACCACCACATACCCCCAGACTAGAACATCAAACGGAATCCACTGTGTCACGAGTTACCCGATAATTGCGTAGTGGGTTAAAGACAGCAGCAGACCCGGGAAAATTCCCAACAGCAGTACCGCAAGCCCATTAATGCTAAGCGCAGCGGCCAGCGCACCGGACGGCTGGACCGGCTCCTCCGCACCTTCCTGGGGTTCGTCGAAGAACATCATCTTGACCACACGCAGGTAGTAGAAGGCACCAATGATCGAGAAGATCACCGCGACGATCGCCAGCCAGACCAGTTCCGCGCCCACAGCGGCCTGGATCACCGCCAGCTTGGCGTAGAAGCCGACCGTCGGCGGTACACCGGCCATGGAGAACAACAGCAGCAGCATGATGAACGCAAACCAGGGGTTGCGCTTGGCGAGCCCCTTGAAGTCATCGATCTGGTCCGCTTCGTACCCCTTGCGCGACAGGAACACGATCATTCCGAAACCACCGGCGGCCGTGATCGCGTAGACGATCACGTAGAACATTGCGGAGGCGTACCCGCTGTCGGTGCCCGCCAGGATCCCCATGAACAGGAACCCGATATGGGCAATGGTCGAATAGGCCAGCATGCGCTTGATGCTGGTCTGGGCGATGGCGATCACGTTGCCCACTGCGAGCGACAGGACCGCGAGGATAATCAGCATGCCTTGCCAGTCGGCGTGCAGTGGACCCATGCCTTCCACCAGCAGCCGCATCAGGAAGGCGAATGCCGCAATCTTCGGCGCCGTGGCGATGAACAGCGTGACCGCCGTGGGGGCACCGTCGTAGACGTCCGGCACCCACATATGGAACGGCACCGCCCCCAGCTTGAACGCGATGGCGACCACCAGGAACACCAGACCGAAGACCAGCGGGACGTTCATGCTCTCGTCCGCAGCCACCAATTCGGCGGCGATCACGGCGATATCCAGCGAACCGGTCATGCCATAGATTATGGACATGCCGTAGAGCAGCAAACCGGATGCCAGCGCACCCAGCACGAAGTACTTCATGGCCGCCTCGGTGGCGCGCGAGTTGTCGCGCCAGAACGCGACCAGCGCGTAGGACGACAGCGACAGCAACTCCAGGCCCAGGTACAGGGTCAGCAAGTTGTGTCCCGAGATCATGATCATCATGCCGAGCACCGCGAACAGGCCCAGCACGTAGAACTCGCCCTTGTGGATGCCGCGCTCCATCAGGTACGGACGCGAATACAGGAAGACCAGGAAGCTGGTCACGTACACCGCCACCTTCAGGATGTCGGCCATCGGGTCCTTCACGAAGGTATCCGAGAAGGTCAGGACCGTCTCCGGCCCCATCATCCACAGTGTCAGACCCGCCGCCGCGACCAGGGTCGCCTGCACCAGGCCGTAGGTGACATCACGCCGCGAATCCGGCAGGAACGCGTCGATCACCAGGATCAGGCACGCCATCCCGAGCACGAACATCTCGGGCACGGCGGGGAGGAAATTGGGGATCTCGAAATTCATGTCAGGCGCCCCTTCAGAGCTTCGACTGCGCGATATGCGCCACGAGGTGGTCGATGGTCGCGTTCATCACATCCAGCAGCGGGGCCGGCCATACGCCCAGCAGCAGCGTGAAGAAGGCCAGCACGCCCATCAGGAAGAACTCGCGGCGATTCATGTCGGAAAGACCGGCCACGTTCTCGTTGGCCACCGCGCCGAAGATCACGCGCTTGACCAGCCACAGGGTGTAGCCAGCGGCCAGGATCAGGGTGGTCGCGGCGAGGAAGGCGATCCAGAAATCCGCCTTGAACGCGGCCAGGATGACCATGAACTCGCCGACGAACCCGGACGTGCCCGGCAGGCCGGTGTTGGCCATGGCGAACAGCACGAAGAACGCGGCGAACCACGGCATGGTGTTCACCACGCCGCCGTAGTCGGCGATCTGCCGGCTGTGCAACCGGTCATACAGGACGCCGACCGCGAGGAACATCGCCGCCGAGATGAAGCCATGCGAGATCATCTGCACCATGCCGCCGGCGATCCCCAGCGAGGCGCCTTCCCAGTCACCGGTGTTGGAGTAGATGTAGAACGCGAGGAAGAAGCCCAGGGTCACGAAGCCCATGTGCGCGATCGACGAATACGCGATCAGCTTCTTCATGTCACTCTGGATCAGTGCCACCAGGCCGATGTAGACGATCGCGATCAGCGACAGCACGATCATCATGGTGTCCAGCACGGCGCTGGCATCCGGGGTGATCGGCAGCGAGAAGCGCAGGAAGCCATAGCCCCCGATCTTCAGCATGATCGCGGCCAGGATCACCGAGCCGCCAGTGGGCGCCTCCACGTGGGCATCCGGCAGCCAGGTGTGTACCGGGAACATCGGGATCTTCACCGCGAACGCCATGAAGAACGCGAGGAAGATCAGGATCTGCGCGGTCAGGCCGATCTGCAGGGCATGGAAATCCTGGATCAGGAAGCTGCCGGACTGGATGTACATCCAGATCAGCGCGACCAGCATGAACACTGAACCGAGGAAGGTGTAGAGGAAGAACTTGAGGGTGGCGTAGACGCGCCGCGGACCGCCCCAGATCCCGATCACCAGGAACATCGGGATCAGCATCGCCTCGAAGAACACGTAGAACAGCACCGCATCCATCGATGCGAACATGCCAATCATCAGGCCTTCCATCACCAGCATCGCGGCCATGTAGTAGGCAATGCGGTCCTTCACCGATTCCCACGCGGCAACCACGACGACCACGGTGATCAGCGTGGTCAGCAGGATCAGCGGCATGGAGATGCCGTCCACACCCAGGTGGTAGTTCACGTTGAACGCCGGGATCCAGGAGGCCAGCTCCTGGAACTGCATCTCGGCGGTCCCCCGCTCGAACACGAACCAGAGCGGCAGGCTGACGACAAAGGTCGCTACGGCCACCGCGAGCCCGAGCCGACGCGCCACACGGGGCGCGTCGCGCCCGGCGGCGAGCACCAGGAAGCCACCGAGAATCGGCAGCCAGATCAACAGACTCAAGATAGGCCAGTCAGCAAACATGGTCGTTCCTTGAAACAGCGATGGGCTTCGAGCGCATGGGTGTCGAAGCCGCTCAGATCACGAAGGCGAACATCAGGACCAGCAGGCCGATGATCATCACGAACGCGTAGTGGTAGAGGAAGCCGGACTGCATGTGGCGGACACGCGACGAGATCCAGCCGATCGAGCGCGCCGTGCCATTGACCAGCAAGCCGTCGATAATCAGCGCGTCACCATAGCGCCACAGCGCCCGCCCGAGACGCACCGACCCCCCGGCAAAGAACCAGTCGTTGAAGCGGTCGAAGCCGTACTTGTCCTCGAGGATGCGCACCCCGAGCTTCAGGCGCTCGGCGATCAACGCCGGCAGTTCCGGGCGCTTCATGTACAGGTACCAGGCGGTCGCCAGGCCGGCCATTGCCAGCCAGAACGCCGGCAGCATCAGACCGTGCAGTACAAAGCCGATGACCCCGGTGTAGGTCTCGCCCTTGGTCGCCAGCACATCCTGCTCCGGCAACACGAACAGGCTGTTGGCGAAGAAGTCACCAAACAACATCGGACCGATGAAGTAGCCAGCCACGACCGACGGGATCGCCAGCAGGATCAGCGGCACGGTCACCACCCACGGCGACTCCTTCGGCTGCAACGGACCGTGGTGGTGGTCATCGCCATGCTCATCGTCGTGTTCGTCGCCGTGGTCCGGCATGTACTTGTGTGCCTGGTCATAGCGCTCCTCGCCATGGAACACCATGAAGAACATGCGGAAGGTGTACAGCGCGGTGACGAACACCCCGGCCAGCACCAGCCAGTAGGCGAACGTGGCCCCCGGGGTTTCGGAATAGCCCACCGCCTCGATGATCGCGTCCTTGGAGAAGAACCCGGAGAAGAACGGGAAGCCGATCAGGGCCAGCGAACCAATCAGCGCGGTCACGTAGGTGATCGGCATGTACCGACGCAGGCCGCCCATCGCGCGCATGTCCTGCAGGTGGTGCATGGCGATGATCACCGAGCCGGCCGCCAGGAACAGCAGCGCCTTGAAGAAGGCGTGGGTCATCAGGTGGAACAGCCCCGCGGCGTACGCCGACGCCCCCAGAGCCACGGTCATGTAACCCAGCTGGGACAACGTCGAATAGGCGACCACGCGCTTGATGTCGTTCTGCACCAGACCGATCAGGCCCATGAAGAACGCAGTGATCGCGCCGATGATGAGAATGAACGACAGCGCCGCGACCGAGAACTCGTACAGCGGCGACATGCGCGCGACCATGAAGATGCCCGCGGTCACCATGGTGGCCGCGTGGATCAGCGCGGAGATCGGCGTCGGGCCTTCCATGGAATCCGGCAGCCAGACATGCAGCGGCACCTGGGCGGATTTCCCCATCGCACCGATGAACAGGAAGATCAGGGCCAGATCCAGCAGGCCGAAGGTCCAGCCCGGCCAGATGGTGATCGTGGCCTCGCTCATCGCCTGGCCTTCGGCGAACACCTCGGTGTAGTTGAGGCTGCCGGTATAGAACACCAGCGCGGCGATGCCGATCAGGAAGCCGAAGTCCCCGACGCGGTTCACGATGAACGCCTTCATGTTCGCGTAGGTCGCGGTCGGGCGCTTGTACCAGAAGCCAATCAGCAGATAGGAGACCAAGCCCACGGCCTCCCAGCCGAAGAACAGCTGCATGAAGTTGTTCGCCATCACCAGCATCAGCATGGAGAAGGTGAACAACGAGATGTACGCAAAGAAGCGCTGATAGCCCGGATCGTCCTTCATGTACCCGATGGTGTAGATGTGCACCATCAGGGAGACGAAGGTGACCACGAGCATCATCATCGCGGTCAGGTTGTCGACCAGGAACCCGACTTCGAACTGGATGCCGTCCGACACCAGCCAGGTGTAGAGGGTCTCGTTGTAGACCCCGGCATCCCCGAAGACATGGGCCCAGAAGACCACCACAGACAGGATGAACGACACCGCCACCCCCAGGATGGTGACGGTGTGCGCTCCGGCACGGCCAATCTGGCGACCGAACAGGCCAGCGGCGATCGCGCCGAACAGCGGCGCCAGAACAATGAGTAGATAGATCGTATCCATGGCCGGTTATCCCTTCATTGCATCCATGTCCTGGACGTTGATGGTTCCGCGATTACGGAACAGCAACACCAGGATGGCGAGGCCGATGGCCGCCTCGGCCGCGGCGACGGTCAGGATGAAGAACACGAACACCTGGCCCGCGAGGTCCTGCAGGAAAAACGAGAAGGCAATGAAGTTGATGTTCACCGCGAGCATCATCAGCTCGATGCACATCAACAGCACGATCACGTTTTTCCGGTTCAGGAAGATCCCGGCCACGCTAATGGAAAACAAAAGCGCGGCCAGCACCAGGTAGTGCTCTAGCGTAATCATGTTCTAGCCCTGAGTTCTTTCGGGGACGTTGGCCGCCCCCGGTGTCCGGGTCCCGGCGCGCGGCCGGGATGCCTGTGTACTCGGTGTGCCTACTTCGAGCCGTCGTCCCTGCCCGGGGCGTTCGCCCCGGACCCCTGCGCACCCCGGCGCGGGGCTTCTTTCTTCTCCGACGGCATGGCGACCATGCGCACCCGCCCTTCGCGGGAGACCGCCATCTGCTTGCCCGGGTCGATCGACTTGTTATCCGGCCGCTTGCGCATGGTCAGCGAGATCGCGGCGATGATCGCGACCAGCAGGATGACCGCGGCGATCTCGAACGGATAGACGTACTCGGTGTACAGGATCGCGCCCAGGGCCTCGGTGTTGGCGTACTCGGGGCCGGCCCGCTCGGGGGCGTCCATGGTGATGTAGCGGGTAATCACCAGCACCAGCACGGTGGCCATGGCCAGCGCGACCACGATCCCCGCCGGCAGATACTCGGCGAAGCCCTCGCGCAGTTTGGCGAGGTTGATGTCCAGCATCATCACCACGAACAGGAACAGCACCATGACCGCGCCGACGTACACCAGCACCAGGACGATGCCCAGGAACTCGGCCTCCGCCATGACCCACAATGCCGCGGCGGCAACAAAGCAAAGCACCAGGAACAGCGCCGCATGCACCGGGTTGCGCACGCTGATCATCGCCAGCGCCCCTCCCAGCAGGATCGCACCGAACAGGTAGAAAAGGACAAGCTCGAAGGTCATGAGGCGTTCCCTGCGTTACCGGTAGGGGGCGTCGACCGCGCGGGCCTGCGCGATCTCTTTCTCGAAGCGGTCACCAATGGCCAGGAGCTTGTCCTTGGTCATGATCTGCTCGCCCCGGTTCTCGAAGTGGTACTCGAACAGGTGCGTCTCGACGATGGAATCCACCGGACAGGCCTCTTCGCAGAAGCCGCAGAAGATGCACTTGAACAGGTCAATGTCGTAGCGCGTGGTCCGCCGCGTGCCGTCGTCGCGCTCCTCGGAGTCGATAGTGATTGCCAGCGCCGGGCACACCGCCTCGCACAGCTTGCAGGCGATGCAGCGCTCTTCGCCGTTGGGATAACGGCGCAGGGCGTGCAGCCCGCGGAAGCGCGGCGACATCGGCGTCTTCTCGTCCGGGTATTGCACGGTGAACTTGCGGCTCAACAGGTAACGCCCGGTCAGGCGCAGCCCCAGCAGCAGCTCGAAGAACAGGAAACTCTTGAAGAAACGGCGCACGGCTTTCATCACGATCTCCTCAGGCGAACCACGGGCCGACGTTGAACGCGACCAGCACGCCCTCGACAAACAGCCAGACGATGGTCACCGGGATCAGGACCTTCCAGCCCAGGCGCATGATCTGGTCATAGCGATAGCGCGGGAAGGTGGCGCGGAACCACAGGAAGGCGAACAGGAACACCGCCGTCTTGAACAGGAACCAGTGAATCCCGTGATCCAGCAGCGCCCCGATCACCGGCCAGTCGAACACGGCGGCCGGCAGGATGCCCTGGAACGGCGACAGCCAGCCCCCCAGGAACAGGATCGCGGTCAGCGCCGAGATCAGGATCATGTTGGCGTATTCGGCCAGGAAGAACACTGCGAACGCCATGCCGGAGTATTCCACATGGAACCCGGCCACGATCTCGGACTCGCCCTCCGCGACGTCGAAGGGCGCACGGTTGGTCTCCGCGATCCCGGAGATGAAGTACACGAAGAACATCGGCAGCAGCGGCAGCAGGAACCAGTGGTACATGCTCCCGGACTGCGCCTCGATGATCCCGCCCACGTTCAGGGTGCCGGCAGCCATCAGCACGCCCACCAGGGCAAAGCCCATCGCGATCTCGTAGGAGACCAGTTGCGCGGCCGAGCGCAGCGAGCCCAGCAGCGCGTACTTCGAGTTCGAGGCCCAGCCCGCGATGATGATGCCGTACACACCGAGGGAGGTCAGGGCCAGCAGATACAGCAGGCCGGCGTTCACGTCCGCCAGGGCCCCGCCGTCGAAAAACGGAACCACCGCCCAGGCCGCCAAAGCCGGCGCAATCGTAAGCACCGGGGCGCTGAGGAACAGGAAGCGATTGGCGTTGGTCGGGAGGATGACCTCCTTGGTCAACAGCTTCAGGGCGTCCGCGATCGGCTGCAGCCAGCCGCGCGGGCCCACCCGGTTCGGGCCGATGCGCACGTGGGCGTAACCGATGACCTTGCGTTCGGCGAAGGTCGTGTAGGCCACGGCCAGCATTAGCGGGATCACGATCAGCTGAATGCCGATCAGGATCTGCATGACCGTCGGAAGGCTGTAGAAGAGGTTCATCATCCAGTCGAACATGTCTTAAGTCCCTCAGGCCCGCGCCAGCGTGACCGTGGTGTTCGGCAGGCCGAGGGCCCCCATGGCCGCGGAACCCGCAAAGGTCACGGCCAGACCCGGCGGCACCGAATCGTCCAGCAACAGGGTCAACTCCGTTTCGGCCTTGCCCTGACGCAGTCGCACGCGGCTGCCATGGGCGTGCTCGCCGGCGGACTCGGGATGCACCAGCACGCTCTCGGCCAGCAGCCCCTCGGGGCTGGTCTGCAGCGGCTCGGCACGGCGCACCAGCGGATCACCGCTGTAGAGCGCGGCCGCCTGCACACGGTACAGCCCGTCGCCCGCGCCGCCCTCGGGCACCTCTACCTGTACCTTGTTGAGGTTCACGCCGGTATCGAAGCTGGCATCCGCCAGCTGGCCCTTCAGCTCGTCCCGCACCGCGGGCGAATCCAGGTAATCGAAGCCGCTCTGGTCGAGCAGATTGCCGAGCACGCGCCAGACCTTCCAGCCCGGCCGGGCGTCATCGGGGGCGCGCGAGGCGGCGCGGAAACTCTGCCAACGGCCCTCGGCGTTCACGAAGGTCCCGGATTGCTCAAAGCTTGTGGCGATCGGCAGCAGCACATCTGCCACAGCCTCCAGTTCAGGTGTGGCGAAGCTGTTCAGGGCGACCACCAGACCGGCACGCTCCAGGGCTGCCTGGAAGGCCGCCGGATCGACCCCATCGCGGCCCGGCTCCAGCCCGGCGATCACGAATGCATCGCGTCCCTGCTCGAGCATCTCGGCGGCATTCGTACCGGCGACATCCAGCTCCGCCCCACCCGGGCCACGATGCGGCAGGACGCCAGCCAGCCAGGCACCCGCGGCATTCGCGCCCTGCGGCAGGTAGCCCAGGCTGGCACCGGTATGTTTGGCGATCCAGCCTGCAAGGGCCCGCAACGTGGCAAAGGCTGGCCCGTTGATTGCAGCGGCGCCCAGCAGCACATGGCCTCGCTTCGCGTCCAGCAGCGCCCGGGCTGCACGTTCGAAGGCTTCCCGCGTCTCGCCGTCGTCTGTCGCGGCCGCCTTGACGATCTTCTCCAGCTTTTTGGGCAGCGACTTGCCGGCCGCGGCGAGCTGCCCGGCGATCCCGGCGAGCGCCAGGACCTGGTCATGCTCGTCGCCGACCAGCTGGGCCTGAACCGGATAGGTCAGGTCCAGCAGCATGTCGTTGATCAGGCTCACATGTGCACCACGCGAGGCCGCCTTGCGCAGGCGGTGTGCCAGCAACGGCTGCTCGCGACGCGGGTTGCTGCCCACCAGCAGAACGGCATCCGCGTTTTCGAGCTCGCCAATTGCGACCCCCAGATACGGGAACAGCGGGGCCGCCGCCTCGTCGCGGAAATCGCGCTGATTCACGCGGTGATCGATGTCGGTGACACCCATGCCCCGCAGCACTTTTTGCGCCAGGTAGTGTTCTTCCAGCGAAAGCGAGGGCGACAGCAGCGCACCGATGCGATCCGGGGCCACTTCCTTCAGGCCCTCGACGGCGTAGCTCAATGCGGTCTCCCAGGAGACCTCCTGCCACTGGCCGTCGACCTTGATCCGTGGGCGGGTCAGTCGATCCTCCGCATACAGACCGGTGTAGCTGAAGCGATCGCGGTCGGAGATCCAGGTCTCGTTGACCGCGTCGTTCTCGCGCGGGACGACCCGCATCGCACGGCCGTCGTCGGTATGCAGGAACAGGTTGGAGCCGACCGCGTCATGCGGGGCAATCGTCGCCGCCTGCGCGTATTCCCAGGCACGCGCGCTGTAGCGCGACGGCTTGGCAGTCAGCGCCCCCACCGGGCACAGGTCGATCACGTTGCCGGAGAGCTCGTGGGCCACGGTCTTCTCGACGTAGGTGCCGATGCGCATGTGCTCGCCGCGTCCGGTCGCGCCCAGCTCGCGCACCCCGGCGATCTCCTCGCCGAAGCGCACACAACGGGTGCAGTGGATGCAGCGGGTCATCTCGGTCTCGATCAGCGGACCGATGTCCTTGTCCTTCACCACGCGCTTGGCTTCGGTATAGGTGGACACGCTCTCGCCGTAGCCCATGGCCACGTCCTGCAGCTCGCACTCGCCGCCCTGGTCACAGATCGGGCAGTCCAGCGGATGGTTGATCAGCAGGAACTCCATGGTCCCCTTCTGCGCGCGCAGCGCCAGCGGGGACTGGGTGTACACCTTCATGCCGTCCATCACCGGCGTGGCGCAGGCCGGCAGCGGCTTGGGTGCCTTTTCCACCTCGACCAGACACATACGGCAGTTGGCCGCCACCGACAGCTTCTTGTGGTAGCAGAACCGCGGAATGCGGATATCGGCATCATCGGCGACATCGATGAGCATGGCGCCCTTGGGCGCCTCCACCGTACGGCCGTCAATCTCGATGCTGACCAGATCTTGTTTCTGATCCTGACTCATGCTCGATTCCTGATGCGATGGCGCGGTAGAGCGTCAGGCGGCGTCTGCCACCGGGCTCCGGCCGTGCTGGATGTAGTATTCGAATTCGTGGCGGAAATGCTTGACGAAGCTGCGCACCGGCATGGCGGCGGCGTCGCCCAGGGCGCAGATGGTATGGCCCTCGATCTTGCTGGCCACGTCGTCCAGCCGTTCCAGGTCCTCGGGTCGGCCCTGGCCCTCGACGATGCGAGTGAGCATGCGGTAGAGCCACCCAGTCCCCTCGCGGCAGGGCGTGCACTGGCCACAGGACTCGGAGAAATAGAAGCGAGAGATCCGCTGCAGGGACTTCACCATGTCGGCGGTCTCGTCCATCACGATCACCGCCCCGGAACCCAGCATGGAGCCGGCATGCGCGATGGAATCGAAGTCCATGTTGGCCTTCAGCATCACGTCGCCCGGCACCACCGGCACCGATGATCCGCCCGGGATCACCGCCTTCAGCTTGCGCCCGTTCAGTACACCGCCGGCCATTTCCAGCAGATCCTGGAACGGAGTGCCCAGTGGGATCTCGAAGTTGCCCGGCTTGTTCACATGCCCGGACACCGAGAACAGCTTCTCGCCCCCGGACTTGGGCACACCCAGATCCGCGAACCACTGGCCGCCATTGCGGATGATCGACGGGATCGAGGCGAGCGACTCGGTGTTATTGATCGTGGTCGGCTTGCCGTACAGGCCGTAGTTGGCCGGAAACGGGGGCTTGAAGCGCGGCTGGCCCTTCTTGCCTTCCAGCGATTCCAGCAGTGCCGTCTCTTCGCCACAGATATAGGCACCGGCCCCCAGCGACGGATGCAGATCGAAGTCCACCCCCGAGCCGAAGATGTCCTTGCCGAGGTAGCCGGCTTCGTAGGCCTCCTGCAGCGCGGCCGTAAAACGCGTGTTCACTTCGTCCATGAACTCGCCGCGCATGTAGTTGTAGCCCACCGTCGCGCCGATCGCATAGCCGGCGATGGCCATGCCCTCGATCAGGGCGTGCGGGTTGTACATCAGGATCTCGCGATCCTTGCAAGTCCCCGGCTCGGATTCGTCCGAGTTGCAGACGATGTACTTTTGCCCCGGGCTGTTGCGCGGCATGAACGACCACTTGAGACCGGTCGGGAAACCCGCGCCACCGCGGCCGCGGAGGTTGGAGGTCTTGACCTCCTCGATCACGTCCTCGGGGGCCATCTTGCCCTTGTAGACCTTCTCCAGCGCCTGATAGCCGCCGACGCTCTTGTAGGTCTCGAGCGCGGCGGCGTTATCCAGGTAACGCGTCGCAAAGCAGATCTGGTTGGCCATGCTACTTCTCCAGACCGTCGAGGATCTCGTCGACCCGCTCGGGGGTGAGATTCTCGTAGTACTTGTGGTCCACCTGCATCATCGGGGCGCCGCAACAGGCTGCAAGGCACTCCTCTTCCAGCTTCAGGTAGAACTTGCCGTCCGGTGTAGTCTCGCCGCGCTTGATGCCCAGACGCTTCTCGAGGTGCTCGATGATCGGCTCGGCGCCGCGCAGCATGCAGGAGATGTTGTCGCACACCATGATGGTGTGCTTGCCCACCGGCTCCAGTTCGTACATGGAGTAGAACGAACCCACCTCGTACACCGCGATCGCCGGCAACCCGAGATAGTCGGCCACGGCGTCCATCTTCGCGGTGGAGAGATAGCCATCCTCGTGCTGCACCGCACGCAGAGCACCCAGAACGGCCGAGCGCTTCTGATCCTCGGGATAGCGCGCCAGCCAGGCATCGATCTCTTCGCGCTCGTGCGCGCTCAGCTCGACCTTCTTCGCGGCGTGCTTGTGGAAGGCGACAGTTTTCTGTTCGGCAGCCATCAGCGGTCGATCTCCCCGAATACGATGTCTTGGGTCCCGATGATGGCGACCACGTCGGCCAGCATGTGGCCGCGCGCCATCTCGTCCAGCGCGGACAGGTGCACAAAGCCCGGCGGACGGACCTTCAGACGATACGGTTTGTTGGAACCATCCGAGACCAGGTAGACCCCGAACTCGCCCTTCGGATGCTCGATCGCCGCGTAGGCCTCGCCTTCCGGCAGGCACATGCCCTCGGTGAACAGCTTGAAGTGGTGGATCAGGGCCTCCATGTCGGCCTTCATCTCCTCGCGCTTCGGCGGGGTGATCTTGTGATCCTCGAGGAGCACCGGGCCCGGATTCTGGCGCAGCCAGTCCACACACTGACGAATGATGCGGTTGGACTGGCGCATCTCCTCGATGCGCACCAGGTAGCGGTCGTAACAATCGCCGTTGGTGCCCACCGGGATGTCGAAGTCGAGACGGTCATAGACCTCGTAGGGCTGCTTCTTGCGCAGGTCCCACTCGATTCCCGAGCCGCGCAGCATCGGGCCGGTGAAGCCCAGCTGCTTGGCACGATCCGGGTCGACCACACCGATCCCGACGGTGCGCTGCTTCCAGATCCGGTTATCGGTCAGCAGGGTCTCGTACTCGTCCACACA
The DNA here is from genome assembly GCF_000376905.1 of Thioalkalivibrio sp. AKL6. Classification (NCBI taxonomy): domain Bacteria; kingdom Pseudomonadati; phylum Pseudomonadota; class Gammaproteobacteria; order Chromatiales; family Ectothiorhodospiraceae; genus Thioalkalivibrio; species Thioalkalivibrio sp. AKL6. The sequence goes on from NZ_AQXS01000011.1 coordinate 345,796, forward strand.
GCCGGGGAAGCGCTCGGTAAACGCCTCGATAAAGTCCAGCAACGAGCCCTGACGGATCTTGTTCAGGTCATCCACCACCTCCTGCGACTTCCAGGAGGACGGTTGATACTTCGGCATCGTGCCGGGCAGGTCCCGCGCGACACCGCCGGGGCGGTAATAGGTCGCGTGCATGCGCGCACCCGACACCGCCTCGTAGCAGTCCATCAGGTCCTCGCGCTCACGGAAGGCGTACAGGAACACCGCCATGGCGCCGATATCCAGCGCATGCGCGCCCAGCCACATCAGGTGGTTCAGGATGCGGGTGATCTCGTCGAACATCACCCGGATGTACTGCGCGCGCAGCGGGGCCTCGATGCCCAGCAGCTTTTCCATCGCAAGCACATAGCCGTGCTCGTTGGCCATCATGGACACGTAGTCCAGACGGTCCATGTAGCCGATCGACTGGTTGTACGGCTTGCTCTCCGCTAGCTTCTCGGTGCCGCGGTGCAGCAGGCCGATGTGCGGGTCGGCCCGCTGCACCACCTCGCCATCCATCTCCAGCACCAGGCGCAATACGCCGTGGGCGGAGGGATGCTGCGGCCCGAAGTTGAGGGTGAAGTTGCGAATCTCAGGCATTCTCGGCTCCTTCGCCCGGCTTCTCGCCCTCGCTGTAGCGATGGTCGGCGCGGATCACCTTGGGCACCAGCACGCGCGGCTCGATCGTCACCGGCTGGTACACCACACGGGCCTGCTCGGCGTCATAACGCATCTCGACATGCCCGATCAGCGGGAAGTCCTTGCGGAACGGATGCCCCACAAAGCCGTAGTCCGTGAGGATGCGGCGCAGGTCCGGATGCCCGGAGAACAGGATGCCGAACAGATCGAAGGCCTCGCGCTCGAACCAGTTGGCCGAGGCCCAGACATCCACGAGGGATTCGACCTCGGGGAACTCCTCGTCGCTCAGCCAGGCGCGCATCCGCACGCGGCGGTTATGCTCGAGCGACAGCAGGTGAGCCACCACGGTGAACCGCGGGCCGTCCCAGTTGGAATCTTCCGGCGCATCATCGAAGGTGAAACGCCCGGAGGTCGCCGCTTCGACTCCGCGGGAAAAGCCCGTATTGGTGGCGGAGTCGGTGCCCCATTCGTCCTGCCCGTATTCGAGGTAGTCCACCCCGCACAGGTCGATCAGGATCTCGAAGCCCAGGGCGTCGCGCAGCTTCTCGCCTGCCTCGCGCCAGGAGCCCGGTGCGATATCGACAGTAATCTCGCCGTTCGCCTCGTGCAGGCTTTCCAGGGCATCGCCCAGTTCCGCCCGCAGGGCGTCGGTCCAGTTGTCTTGTTCAGCCATCTGCTACCCCGGGTGCGTCAGCGCGCGATCGTGTTCGTGCGCCGGATCTTGTTCTGCAACTGGATAATGCCGTAGAGCAGCGCCTCCGCCGTCGGCGGGCACCCCGGCACATAGACATCCACCGGCACGATGCGGTCGCAACCGCGCACCACCGCGTAGGAGTAGTGGTAGTACCCGCCCCCGTTGGCGCAGGACCCCATGGAGATCACCCAGCGCGGCTCGGGCATCTGGTCGTAGACCTTGCGCAGAGCCGGCGCCATCTTGTTGACCAGGGTGCCGGCCACAATCATCACGTCCGACTGGCGCGGGCTCGGCCGAAAGATGATCCCGAAGCGGTCGAGGTCGTAGCGCGCGGCACCGGCATGCATCATCTCCACCGCGCAGCACGCGAGACCGAAGGTCATCGGCCAGAGCGACCCGGTGCGGGCCCAGTTGATGAGCTTGTCCGCCGAGGTGGTGACGAAGCCCTTCTCAAGAACGCCTTCTATTCCCATTCCAGCGCCCCCTTCTTCCACTCGTAGATGAAACCGACGACCAGAATGACAAGAAACAGGGCCATCGCAAGAAGCCCGAACAGGCCAATGGTGTCTAGCGACACGGCCCACGGGAAGAGAAACGCGATCTCGAGATCAAAGATGATGAACAGGATCGCGACCAGGTAGAAGCGGACATCGAATTTCAGCCGCGAATCCTCGAAGGCCTCGAAGCCGCACTCGTAGGGCGAATTCTTCGCCGCGTCCGGCTTGTGCGGACCCACGGCCATACCGACCACCAGCGGCACGACGCCGATCACGATGCCTACTGCGATGAACAGCAGGATGGGTAAATAACCTTCCAGCATTTCTCTCTCCCGTACGCCGCCTCAGGCGGGCAGGTTCGCGAGGCGTCGCGTGGATCGAGCGCGCCGGCGAGCCGTTCAGCGTTGCTGGTTGAAAGCGCGGGTACGACTCGGTCCCGCAGAGACGCGGCAGAGCCGTACACCGGGCACGGAGTCTAGGTGATGCCCAAAAACGGTGTCAAGTATTCGTAATTTTATAAGATGCTGTTTTTATTGCTGATTACTCCGGGCGCCGACAGATATTCAGCGGCCCGGGGCAACGAGTATTTGGTGCAGATGGTGGGACTCGAACCCACACGGCTTGCGCCACTACCCCCTCAAGATAGCGTGTCTACCAATTCCACCACATCTGCCAATTCGTACAGGTACCGGATCTCAATCGGGCACATCGGCCGGCCGGCCGGATTGTGGGCCGCTGCCACCCGGGGGCTCTTGCCCCGGGAGCACTTCGGCCGGGAGGTCCGGCGGACCATCGCCCTCTTCTTCCATCGCCTCCATCTGGTCCAGCAGGCTCTCGGCCTCCGGGCTGGATGCCGCCAGATACGCCAGCGTCAGGCTGTTGAGGAAAAAGACCACCGCCAGCACGGCCGTCGAGCGGCTCAGGAAGTTGGCCGACCCGGCCGCACCGAACACCGTCGCCGAAGCGCCGCTGCCGAAGGCCGCGCCGGCATCGGCGCCCTTGCCGTGCTGCATCAGGATCAGCGCGATCAGGCCAAGCGATACCGCGACCTGGACCACCAGGAGCAGGCCGTAAATCATGCCGCGACCTGCTCGCCCGCGGCGCGGGCAATGGCGGAAAATGCGTCGGCATCCAGCGAGGCACCGCCGATCAAACCGCCGTCGATGTCCTCGAGCGCCAGGAGGCCGGCCGCATTATCGGCCTTCATGCTGCCCCCGTAGAGGATGCGCAGATCGGCTGCGACCTGCGGGTCACGACCCGCAACACGGTTGCGGATGAATGCATGCACTTCCTGGGCCTGTTCCGGCGTGGCGGTCAAACCGGTGCCAATCGCCCAAACCGGCTCGTAGGCGATCACGGCGCGGTCGAACGCCTCGACTCCGGCCGCATCCAGGACCGCATCGAGTTGCTCGGCGACCACAGTCTCGGTGCGCCCGCCTTCTCGGTCGGCCTTCTGCTCGCCCACACACAGGATCGGCGTCAGCCCGGCGGCCTGCGCCGCAACGAACTTGGCTGCTACCCAGGCATTGTCCTCGTTCTGCCGCTCGCGGCGCTCGGAATGCCCGACGATCACATAGCGGCAACCGACCTCGGCCAGCATGGAGCCGGCCAGTTCGCCGGTGTAGGCACCCTTTTCCTGGTCGGAACAATCCTGCGCGCCGACGGCGATGGAGCCACCGGACAGGTCGTTCGCGATTTCGGCGAGGTAGACCGCGGGCGGGCAAACCGCCACGTCCACGCCCCGGATGTCGCCCAGGCTGCCCTTCAGGGCGGACAGGAGCGCGCGGTTCGCGTCCCGCGAACCGTTCATCTTCCAGTTTCCGGCGACCAGCGGCGTGCGCATGCGGATCTTCCTCCTGCGATCGGCCGAACCCCGCAGATACACGGGGTCCGATCATGATGATTAGAGCGGCGGGATGTTACCGGCGCACCGGTAGCAAATCAACCAAGCCATCGCGGGGCGCGCAGGCGAGGCGTCGTAGCGGCGATCAGATCGCCGCCCGGATGCTGTCTGCGATGCGCTCGGCGGCCGAGCGGGTCTCGTCGACATCTTCGCCCTCAACCATCACCCGCACCAGGGGCTCGGTACCGGAGGGACGCAGCAGGACCCGGCCACGCTGGCCGAGCTGATCTTCCACCGCGGCGACCTCGGCGCGCACTGGCTCGGCCTCCAGGCAGCCGGCCGCGGCACCGCTGACGGGCACGTTGATCAGGCACTGCGGCAGCTTGGGAATGGCCGCTGCGAGCGCCGAGAGCGGCTGGCCGGTACGGTGCATCAGGTGTGCAACCTGCAACGCCGCCACCGTACCGTCGCCGGTCGTGGTGTGCTCCAGACAGACAATATGACCCGACCCCTCGCCGCCCAGGGTCCAGTCGCGACGGCGGAGCTCCTCCAGGACATAGCGATCCCCGACCTTCGCACGCACGAACGGGATGCCGGCGGCCCCCAGGGCCTGCTCCAGCCCCAGGTTGGTCATCAGGGTCCCGACCACACCGCCGTCGAAGCCCCCGGCCTGCTGCCGCGCCAGCGCCAGGATACCGAGGATCTGGTCCCCGTCGACCACGGTGCCATCGGCATCGGCCAGGATCACCCGGTCACCGTCGCCGTCCAGCGCAATCCCGAGATCCGCCCCGGTCGCCCGCACCTGTTCGGCGACGTTCTCCGGATGCAGGGCGCCGACCCCGTCATTGATGTTGTAGCCGTCCGGACTGGCGCCGAGGATCTCGACCTGCGCCCCCAGCTCCTCGAACACGTGCGGGGAGACGTTGTAGGTCGCGCCGTGGGCACAATCGATGACGATCTTCATCCCGCGCAACTCGGAACGCGCCGGGATCGCGCTCTTGCAGAACTCGACGTAGCGTCCAGCGGCATCCTGGATGCGCACGGCCTTGCCCAGACGCGCACTGTTGATGGGCTGTGCCGGCTGATCGAGACGCGCCTCGATGGCCGCCTCGGTCGCATCCGGCAGCTTGTCGCCCTCGGGGGTGAAGAACTTGAACCCGTTGTCGTGAAATGGGTTGTGCGAGGCACTGATCACGACGCCCGCAGTGGCACGGAAGGTATGCGTCAAGTAGGCGATGGCCGGGGTCGGCATCGGTCCCAGCAACGCGACATCCAGCCCGGCGGCGGACAGCCCGGCCTCCAGCGCCGACTCGAACATGTAGCCGGACACGCGCGTGTCCTTGCCCACCAGGACTGGCCCCTGGCGGTGGCCGTTCTCGCCCAGCACCTCGCCCACGGCATACCCGAGGCGCAGCGCAAACTCCGGCGTCATCGGCCAGTCGCCGGTGCGCCCACGGATGCCGTCGGTTCCGAAATACTTGCCCATCAGTTCCCTCGATTGTCCTGTCCGTCGCCACCATCCGGTCGCAACGCTGAGTATAGCGCCAGGGCATCACGGGTCGCCGAGACATCGTGCACACGCAGGACACGCGCACCGGCCTGTGCCGCCAGCAGGGCCGCCACGGCACTGCCGGGATCCCGGTCAGCGACCGGACGGTCATCCAGCAGCTGACCGATCATCGACTTGCGCGAGACGCCCACCAGCAGCGGCAAGCCGGAGGCCGCCAGGCGCGGCAGGCCGCGAAACAGCGCGACGTTGTGCTCCAGGGTCTTGCCGAAGCCGAAGCCCGGATCCAGCAGGATCTGGCCGCGCGGCACGCCGCCACGCAACAACTCCGCCACCCGCTGCTCGAGGAAGGCGCGCACCTCGTCCACCACATCGTCGTAATGCGGCGCCCGCTGCATCGACTGCGGATCGCCCTGCATGTGCATCGCGCAAAGCGCTACGCCACGCTCGCGGGCTGCCCCCATCGCGACCGCCAGCGCCCCTTCGGCGCGAAAGCCGTTCACGTCATTCAGCATCCCGGCACCGACGGCAACCGCCTCGCGCATCATCTCCGGCTTCATGGTGTCCACGGACAGCGGAACATCCAGTTCCGCGCGCAGGGCTTCGATGACCGGAAGCACCCGCTGACGCTCATCCTCCAGCGCCACTGGCGCCGCACCGGGGCGAGTGGATTCGCCGCCCACGTCAAGGATCTCCGCCCCCTCCGCGACCATGGCGCGGGCCCGCGTCAGCGCATCTTCCACCCGCGCGTACTGGCCACCGTCGGAGAACGAGTCCGGGGTAACGTTCAGAATCCCCATGATGCGCGGCTGCCCGAGGTCCAGGGCGTGCCCCCCGCATTGCAGTACCGGTGCGTCAGTCGGCACGATCGGCGTTCTCCTGTGAGTACCCAACGAAAAAGGCCGCCAGGACGAGGGCCTGGCGGCCAGTGGCGGCGACCGGACCCAAGCCCGGTCACGAAGTGGACGGATCAGGACTGCGGCGCAGGACCGCCGACCACACCCTTGTCATCGTCACCCCGGCCATCGGAGCCGTCCTTGGCGTCGCCATCGGCATCCGAGGCACCACCCTCGGCCTCGTCGCTGGCCTGCGCCGAGCCACCGGAACCGCCGCCGCTATCCCAATCCGCCGGCTCGCGGGGCTCGCGCCCGGCCATGATGTCCGCGATCTGCTTGTCGTCGATGGTCTCGTATTTCATCAGTGCCCGCGCCATCGCGTGCAGCGTATCGATATTGTCGACCAGGATCTGCTTCGCATGCTGGTAGTTCGCATCGATGATGTGACGGACCTCGGCATCGATCTGGCGCGCAGTGTCGTCGGACATCGGCTTCGACTTGCCCATTTGCCCACCCAGGAACGGATGCCCTTCTTCCTCACCGTAATCCAGCGGGCCGAGCTTTTCCGACAGGCCCCACTTGGTGACCATGTTGCGGGCGATCTGAGTGGCGCGCTCGATATCGTTCGAGGCTCCGGTGGTCACCTTGTCATTGCCGAAGATAATCTCTTCTGCCAGACGCCCGCCAAACAGGCTCGCCAGCTGACTCTCCAGACGCGTCTTCGAGTGGCTGTAGCGGTCCTCCTCGGGCAGGAACATGGTGACACCCAAGGCTCGCCCACGCGGGATGATGCTGACCTTGTAGACCGGGTCGTGCTCCGGCACCGTCAGGCCAACAATCGCGTGGCCGGCCTCATGGTAGGCGGTCAGCTTCTTCTCGTCCTCGGACATCACCATAGACTTGCGCTCGGCGCCCATCATGATCTTGTCCTTGGCGCGCTCGAAGTCGGACATGTCCACCAGGCGCTTGTTGGAGCGCGCCGCAAACAACGCCGCCTCGTTGACCAGGTTGGCCAGATCCGCGCCGGAGAAACCCGGCGTGCCCCGCGCGATCAGATCCGGACGCACATCGTCGGAGATCGGCGTTTTCTTCATATGCACCTTGAGGATCTGCTCGCGACCGCGTACGTCCGGCGGCGGCACCACCACCTGGCGGTCGAAGCGACCCGGGCGCAGCAGCGCCGGGTCAAGCACGTCCGGACGGTTGGTCGCGGCAATCACGATAACCCCCTCGGTGCCCTCGAAGCCGTCCATCTCGACCAGCAGCTGGTTCAGGGTCTGCTCACGCTCGTCGTGACCGCCGCCCATACCGGCGCCACGCTGGCGGCCGACCGCGTCGATCTCGTCGATGAAGATGATGCAGGGGGCGTGCTTCTTGGCCTCGGCGAACATGTCGCGCACGCGCGAGGCGCCCACGCCAACGAACATCTCGACGAAATCGGAACCGGAGATGCTGAAGAACGGTACCTTGGCCTCGCCGGCAATCGCCTTGGCAAGCAGCGTCTTGCCGGTACCCGGAGAGCCGACCATCAGCACGCCGCGCGGAATCTGGCCACCCAGCTTCTGGAACTTGGACGGGTCGCGCAGGAAGTCGACCAGCTCGGTCACCTCCTCCTTGGCCTCGTCGCAGCCGGCCACGTCATTGAAGCTGACCTTGACCTGGTCCTCGGACATCAGCTTGGCCTTGGACTTGCCGAAGGACATCGCGCCCTTGCCACCGGCACCACCGCCCTGCATCTGGCGCATGAAGTAGATCCACACGGCGATCAGCAACAGGATCGGGAACCAGCTAATCAGGATGCTCATCAGCAGGGAGCGCTCGGCTTCCTCGTGGGCATTCAGCTCCACGTTGTTCTGCAACAGGTCGCCGATCAGACCGGGGTCGTTCGGGTTCACCGTGGTAAACGCCTGGCCCTCGATCGTCGTACCCTCGATCTTCTCGCCCTTGATGGTCACGTTGTCCACGCGACCGCCCTGCACGTCGCGGATGAACTCGGAGTACGTAATGCTCCGAACATCCTGCGTCTGCTGCTGCGGGCCGAAGTTGTTGAAGACGGACATCAGGACGACGGCAATTACCGCCCAGATGATCAGATTCTTGGCCAGACCGTTCAAAACGACACCTCGAAGAACATTTAATCGTTAGCTTTTGGCAGCTTTACACATCCCGGGGCTCGCGCGCCAATACGTACACTTCGCGTGACCGTGGCCGCGATGCCTTCGGCTTGCGCACCTTTACCGAGCCGAACCGCCGACGCACCTCGGCCAGATAGGCATCCGAACCTTCACCCTGAAACAGCTTGACCAGAAATGCGCCCCCGGGGTTCAGAATGCGTGTCGCCAAGTCCAGCGCCAGTTCACAAAGATGGATCGAACGCGGCAGATCCACCGCACCCGTCCCGGTCAGGTTGGGGGCCATGTCGGAAAGCACAAGATCGGCACGCTCATCGCCCACAAGGGCAAGTATCGCGTCCAGCACGGCGTCCTCGCGGAAGTCGCCGGTGACGATCTCCGCGCCCGGCACCGGGTCCATCGGCAATATGTCCGTGGCAATCAGCACGCCCTTGCGGCCAATCTTCCGAGCGGCGTACTGCGTCCAGCCGCCCGGTGCCGCACCGAGGTCCACCACGCGCATGCCGGGTTTCAGCAACCGGTCGCGCTCATTGATCTCCTGCAGCTTGTACACCGCCCGCCCGCGGTAACCCTCCTGCTGGGCCCGCTGGACGTAGGGATCGTCGAAATGCTCCTTCAGCCAGCGCTGACTGGAGCGGCTACGCTTGGGCATTGAGCGGCCTCGCAGCTGCGGACGGCATGCTACAATTTTGATGTTTAAACACTGAAAATGGCCTCCTGTGAATCTGACCGACGCGCAACGCCGCCATCTGCGCAGCCTCGCCCATCCGCGCAAGCCCATCGTGACCATTGGCCGCAATGGGCTGACTGATGCCGTACTGGCGGAGCTGGAGCTGGCGCTGACCCACCACGAGCTGGTCAAGATCAAGGTGAACATCGGCGACCGCGAGGTCCGCAACGGCACCGTGGAAGAGCTCTGTGAACGCACTGGCGCCGCGCGAGTGCAACGCGTCGGCTATGTCGCCACCCTGTTCCGCCGCAACCCGGATGACCCGAAGGTCTCCCTGGACCCGGCCTGACCCCACCGCCCGGTTGCGCCCCTGAGCGCGACCGGGACCCGCCACGTCATCAGTTGACGTAGCGAACCTCCAGGATCTCGTATTCCGTCTCCCCGCCCGGGGCCTGCACGGTCACGACGTCGCCTTCTTCCTTGCCGATCAGCGCCCGCGCAATCGGCGAGGACACCGAGATCATGTTGTTCTTGATATCGGCCTCGTCGTCACCAACGATCTTGTAGGTGACCTGGCGCCCGTCCGCAGTCGCCTCCAGCACCACGGTGGTCCCGAACACCACCTTGCCGGTCTGCGGCAGGGTGGCCACGTCGATGATCTGGGCGTTGGAGAGCTTCGACTCCAGCTCGCGGATGCGGCCCTCGATGAAGCTCTGCTGTTCGCGGGCCGCGTGGTACTCGGCATTCTCCTTGAGGTCACCATGCTCGCGCGCATCGGAGATCGCGTTGACCACGCGCGGGCGATCCTCGCCCTTCAGCTTCTTCAGCTCTTCCTTCATCTTTTCCGCGCCAGTCACGGTCAAGGGCGTCTTGTTCATGCGCTTTTCCCTCCGAGATTTTCCTGGTGGAGGTCCTGCAGCCGGAAGACGTCATTCGCCCCCAGGTGATCCAGGGCCTGTACGGTGGCCTTGGCCCCGGCGATCGTGGTGGTATAGCCCACCTTGTGCATCAACGCCTCGCGGCGAATGGTGTAGGAGTCGGAGGTCGACTGCTTCCCCTCCACGGTATTGATGATGAAGCTGATCTCGTCGTTCTTGATCATGTCCACGATGTGCGGGCGACCCTCGGTGACCTTGTTCACGCGCGTCACCTGAATGCCGGCTTCCTCCAGCACGTTCGCCGTGCCACGCGTCGCCAGGACCTCGAAGCCCAACTCCACCAGGCGCCGGGCCACTTCCGCCACGTGCGGCTTGTCGATCTCGCGCACCGACACGAAGGCCTTGCCGGTGGACGGCAACAGTACGCCCGCTCCCAGCTGGCTCTTGGCGAACGCCTCGGCAAAACTGCGCCCGACCCCCATCACCTCGCCAGTGGATTTCATCTCCGGCCCCAGGATCGGGTCCACGCCCTGGAACTTGGCGAACGGAAACACCGATTCCTTCACCGAATAATAGTCCGGATAGACCGCATCGCCCACGCCCTGCTCGGGCAGGGTCTGCCCGACCATGCAACGCGCGGCGATCTTGGCCAGTGGCCGTCCGACGCTCTTGGAGACGTACGGCACGGTGCGCGAGGCCCGCGGATTCACCTCCAGCACGTAGATATCGTCGCCCTTGATCGCAAACTGGGTGTTCATCAGGCCGACGACCTTCAGGCCCAGTGCCATCTTGCGCACCTGCTCGACCATCTCGTCCTGGAGTTCCATGGACAACGAGAACGGCGGCAGGGAACAGGCGGAGTCGCCCGAGTGCACGCCGGCCTGCTCGATGTGCTCCATGATCCCGCCGATGATCACGTTCTCGCCATCCGAGATCGCGTCCACATCGACCTCGATGGCGTCATCCAGGAAGCGGTCCAGCAGCACCGGGGCATCATTGGAGACGGACACCGCGTTCTTCATGTAGCTGCGCAGGTCCTCGCGGTCGCGCACGATCTCCATCGCGCGCCCACCGAGCACGTAGGACGGACGTACGACCAGCGGGTAGCCGATCTCCTCGGCCAGCTTCTCGGCCTCCTCCTCGCTGCGCGCGGTGCGGTTCGGCGGCTGCTTGAGCCCCAGCTTGTTCAGCAGGGCCTGGAAGCGCTCGCGGTCCTCGGCCAGGTCGATGGAGTCCGGGCTGGTGCCGATGATCGGCACGCCGGCGGCCTCCAGGTCCCGCGCGAGCTTCAGTGGCGTCTGGCCACCGTACTGCACGATCACGCCGGCCGGCTTCTCGGTCGCCACGACCTCCAGCACGTCCTCCAGCGTCAGCGGCTCGAAATACAGCCGGTCCGAGGTGTCGTAGTCGGTGGAGACGGTCTCCGGGTTGCAGTTAACCATGATGGTCTCGTACCCGTCCTCGCGCATCGCGAGTGCGGCGTGCACGCAGCAGTAGTCGAACTCGATGCCCTGACCGATGCGGTTGGGCCCGCCGCCCAGCACCATGATCTTCTGCTTGTCGGTGGGATCCGCCTCGTTCTCCTCTTCGTACGAGGAGTACATGTAGGCCGTGGTGGTCGCGAACTCGGCCGCACAGGTATCCACCCGCTTGTACACCGGGCGCACGCCCAGTCCATGGCGGTGTTTGCGCACCGCCTTCTCGGTATCGTTCACAAGCTTCGCCAGGCGCAGGTCGGAGAATCCGCGCTGTTTCAGACGGTACATCTCCTCGGCGCTGATCTCGCCCAGGATGCGGTCCTTCACGCCCTTCTCGACGTCCACCAGCTCCTGGATCTGGGCCAGGAACCAGGGGTCGATCGCGGTCAGGTCGAAGATATCCTGGATCGAGAAACCGGCACGGAAGGCATCGGCCACGTACAGCACCTGCTCGGGGCTGGGGTTGGCGAGCTTCGTGCGTAGCTGATCGGTCACGTCATCGGCGGTCAGATCGATGCGCTCGTCGAGGCCGTCCATGCCGGTCTCCATCGAGCGCAGCGCCTTCTGGAACGACTCCTGGAAGGTGCGGCCAATGGCCATGGCCTCGCCCACCGCCTTCATCTGGGTGGTCAGGCGCGCATCCGCCTGCGGGAACTTCTCGAAGGTGAAGCGCGGGATCTTGGTGACCACGTAATCGATGGACGGCTCGAACGAGGCCGGCGTCAGGCCGCCGGTAATGTCGTTCTTCAGCTCGTCGAGGGTGTAGCCCACCGCCAGCTTGGCCGCGACCTTGGCGATGGGGAAGCCGGTCGCCTTGGAGGCCAGCGCGGAGGAACGCGACACCCGCGGGTTCATCTCGATCACGATCATGCGCCCGTTTTCCGGGTTGATCGCAAACTGCACGTTGGAGCCGCCGGTCTCCACGCCGATCTTGCGCAACACCGCCAGCGAGGCGTCGCGCATGATCTGGTATTCCTTGTCGGTCAGGGTCTGCGCCGGGGCCACGGTGATCGAGTCACCGGTGTGGATGCCCATCGGATCGAGGTTCTCGATCGAGCAGATGATGATGCAGTTGTCCGCCTTGTCGCGGACCACCTCCATCTCGAACTCCTTCCAGCCGAGCGCGGACTCCTCCAGCAGCACCTGGTTCACCGGCGAGAGATCGATCCCGTTCTTGACGATGTACTCGAACTCCTCGCGGTTGTAGGCGATGCCGCCGCCCGAACCACCGAGGGTGAACGACGGCCGGATGATCACCGGAAAGCCAATCTTCGGCTGGATCTCCTGCGCCTCCTCCCAGGAGTGCGCGAGCATCGCGGTCGGGGTATCCAGGCCGATATCAGCCATCGCCGCCTTGAAGTGGTCGCGGTCCTCGGCCATATCGATCGCCGCCTCGTTGGCACCGATCATCTCTACACCGAACTTCTCCAGCACGCCTTCCCGGGACAGGTCCAGCGCGCAGTTCAGCGCGGTCTGCCCGCCCATGGTCGGCAGCACCGCGTCCGGGCGCTCCTTCTCGATGATCTGGGCGACCGTCTGCCAGTCCACCGGCTCGATGTAGGTGGCATCCGCCATCTCGGGGTCGGTCATGATGGTCGCCGGGTTGGAGTTCACCAGGATCACCCGGTAGCCCTCCTCGCGCAGGGCCTTGCAGGCCTGGGCGCCGGAGTAGTCGAACTCGCAGGCCTGACCGATCACGATCGGGCCGGCCCCGAGGATCAGGATGCTCTGGATGTCGGTACGCTTGGGCATGTGACGGCTCTCGCAGGCTGTCGAAATCGGAAATTCGGTCGGAAAATCGGGGGGAAGGCGTTAGCTGCGCGCCGTGCGCATCATCTCGACAAAGTCGTCGAACGCCGGGGACACGTCATGCGGCCCCGGGCTAGCCTCGGGGTGCCCCTGCAGGCTGAACGCCGGGCAGTCGGTGCGGGCGATGCCCTGCAGCGTGCCGTCGAACAGCGACCGGTACGTCGGCGTCAGCGTCTCCGGCAGGTTGTCCTCGTCGATCGCGAAGCCGTGGTTCTGCGACGAGATCATCACTCGCCCGCTGGCCTCGTGCCGGATCGGGTGGTTCGCCCCGTGGTGGCCGAACTTCATCTTCACGCTCTTGCCGCCACTGGCGATACCCAGCAACTGATGCCCCAGGCAGATCCCGAACAGCGGCAGCTTGCGCTCGCAGAAATCCCGGATCGCCTCGATCGCATAGGTGCAGGGCTCGGGATCGCCCGGCCCGTTGGACAGGAACACCCCGTCGGGCTTCAGCTCCATCACCTCGTCCACCGGCGTCTCGGCCGGGACCACGGTCACGCGGCAGCCGCGATCCGCCAGCATGCGCAGGATGTTCTGCTTCATGCCGAAGTCGTAAGCCACCACGTGATAGTCGGCGGCCTTCGCATCGACCCGCGCCGGCTCCTCGCCCAACTGCCAGGTCCCTTCCAGCCACTCGTAGCGGCTGCGCGTGGTCACCTCGCGCGCCAGATCCATGCCCTTGATCCCGGGGAACTCGCGCGCGGCCGCCAGGGCCGCGCCCTCGTCCACGTCGCCAGCCTGGATGCAGCCGTTCAGCGCGCCCTTCTCGCGCAGGATGCGGGTCAGCTTGCGGGTATCGATCCCGCTGATCGCCACGATGCCGTGACGCAGCAGGTAGTCCGGCAGCGACTCGCGCGAGCGCCAGTTGGACACCAGCGGCGGCAGATCGCGGATGATCAGCCCCGCGGCATGGGCCCGCGAAGATTCGTCGTCCTCCGGGTTGGTCCCGGTATTGCCGATATGCGGATAGGTCAGCGTGACCATCTGCCGGTGATAGGACGGATCGGTGAGGATCTCCTGGTACCCGGTCATCGCGGTGTTGAACACCACCTCGCCAACCGTCTGGCCCAGGGCGCCAATCGCCTGACCATGAAACACAGTGCCATCTTCCAGGACGAGCAGAGCAGGCGCGGACACAGGGGGACCTCCGGGTGGTCTGGGTCGGGGCCGCCAGGCGATTCGCCGGCGGCGGTACTGCGATTCGTTCGGGATCTGCGACCCGCCCTCGTCCGCACCATTCTACCGGGGTGTGAACCCCTTTTTCGGCAACGATTCGGTGCTCGGAGGACGGATACGATTACGCCTTCAAGTGTACGCGAGCGCCGCGCGCGGCGTCCAACGAGATCCCCACTTCCGGCGTCTCCGCCCGCCACTCGCCGCCCGCTTTCCGGGGCCCGAACACCGCCTACCCGGCCCAGGTATGAAGCCGATGCTCCGTGGCTAGCCTGGCCTTTTCAGGCTGGCCCTGGTTCATCGCTCGGTGTTTACGGTGGCTTCGTCCGGCCGCCTGCCACGCGCTCTCTCGCGAGCGCACCGCGAGGTACTTCTTTGCTCGTGCAAAGAAGTACCCAAGAAACACGCCCGACTGCCGCGACCCCGGCCCGCTGCGCGGGCCGGGGTTTCCCTCGCTCCGAGGCTTTTCGCGGGCGGCGCTGAACTCGCTGCGCCTTCGGCTCCGCTCAGACATCCAGCGCCCCGTGTCTATTTAGAATCGTCCCGCGAAAAGCCTCTCCACTCGGCGCGACGACAACGGGGAGGCAGGTCCAACCAACGGCTATCCCAGCGTTCTTGCCAGTGGATGATGGCTAGGTCTTCGGACATCTTCGGCACGCTCGGCCTGTGGCCGTTGCATGACGCGCCCGCGAAGCGGGCGCCGGGGGGCGTAGGATGTGATGAGCGCAGCGAATCGCATCAGGGTTTCGCACGACGTGGGGAACGGTGCGTTTCGCTGCGCTCAACCGCACCCTACCGGATACCGTCGGTTTTGACCTTCGCCTCCCGTATGGAGCCCCTTGCGGAAGGGTGCTCGGGCCGGGAGAAGGCGCTGGATGTCTGAGCGGAGCCGAAGGCGCAGCGAGTTCAGCGCCGCCGGGCCGAGGGCCCTGGAGCAAGGTTCCCGGGCGGAATCCGGGTGCCCTTCTTTGGGCACTTTCTTGGGCAAGCAAGAAAGTGCCTCGGGGCGCGCTGGCGAGTCAGCGCCGGGCAGTATGCGGACCGGAGCCACCGTAAACACCAGAGGATGAACCAGGGCCAGCCACAACAAGCCTGGCGGCCCGACGAAGGCACCGTAAACACCGGACGACGAACCAGGCCTTGCCTTCGCCAAACGGAGCCCCAACCGGCTAGAGGTCGCGCAGCCCCAACACATCCTGCATGTCGAACAGCCCATTGCCAGCGCCGGCCAGCCAGACGGCCGCACGCACCGCCCCGGAGGCAAACACCGTGCGACTGGAGGCCTTGTGGGTGATCTCCACACGCTCGCCATCACCTGCAAACAGGGTCGTGTGCTCGCCGACGATGTCGCCGCCGCGCACCGTGGCAAAACCGATGGTGCGCCGGTCACGGGCTCCGGTCTGGCCCTCGCGCCCGTAGACGGCGTCCTGCTCCAGATCGCGGCCCAGGGTCTCCGCGACCACACGCCCGAGCTTCAGCGCGGTACCGGAGGGCGCGTCCACCTTGTGCCGGTGATGGGCCTCCAGGATCTCCACATCCACGCTGTCGCCCAGCGCCCGCGCAGCCAGCTCCACCAGCTTGAAGGTCAGATTGACCCCGACACTCATGTTCGGCGCATAGACGATCGGCAGATCCCCTGCCGCCGCCTGCAGGCGCTGCTCCTGCTCCGCATCCAGCCCGGTGGTGCCAATAACCAGTGCCTTGCCGGCGTTCGCACACAGCTCCAGGTGCTGCATGGTCGCCTGCGGCGAGGTGAAATCGATCAGCACATCGAAATCGTCGGTGACGGTCGCCAGATCCTCGACCAGGCGCACCCGGCCCTCCGCGCCCACCGCCTGACCGATGGTCTCGCTGCCGGGCCGCTCACTGGCCGCCCCCAGCTGGGCATCGGGGTGTTCGTCCACCGCCTGCACCAGGTTCTGACCCATGCGCCCGCCGGCGCCCGCAATCGCAATTCGAATCATCTTTGTTCCATCCAGTGCTATCGATCCATCGGGTTACGCGCACCCTACGAAGCTTTGCCCCGGCACGCCAGTTACAGGGTTCGCACCGGGGTGCGGAAACGCCATTCGCCATACACCGAGGCAATCACCCCGGCCGCTGCCAGGAACGCCGCGAACACATACACCGAGGCTGGGCTGATGCCATCCCACAGATAGCCGGCCACCAGGGATCCCGAGGCACCGCCCAACCCGAAGGCCAGCGACGAATACAGGGCCTGCCCGCGCCCCTGCAACCGCCCGGGGAAGAAATAGTGGATCAGCGAGATCGCCGCCGCGTGGTACACCCCGTAACTGGCCGCATGCAGGATCTGGATGAACAGCAGCATCGGCAGAGAATCCGGCACCGCCGCCAGCAACCCCCAGCGCAGCGTGGTCAGCACCAGCGCCGCCGACACCAGCAACCAGGCCCCAAAACGCAGGATCAGCCGCGGCATCAACAGGAACAGCACCACCTCGGCCGCCACCCCCAGCGCCCACAGCTGCCCGGCTACGGAACGCGAGTAGCCGGCCTGTTCCAGGTACAGGGTAAAGAAGGCGTAGTACGGCCCGTGGCTGGCCTGCATGAAGAAGCAGGCCACGAACAGCGCGATCACCTCGGGGCGGCGCAGCACGGTCATCAGGGGCGGGGCGTTATTGTCCTCGTCGAGGTTGCGCGCCGGCTCACGCACGAACTGCGACGCGGCCACCACCGCGATCAGGACCGCCAGCACGATCCACGGCAGCCAGGCCACCGCGATCCGGTCGAAGGCCCAGCCGAGCACGGCCACCGCCACGATGAAGCCGACCGAGCCCCACAGCCGGACCAGCGCGTAGCGATGTGCATCCCGGCCCAGCGAGCGCATCGTGGTCGCCTCGAACTGCGGCAGGATCGCGTTCCAGAAGAAACTGTAGGCGGCCATCACCACCGCCAGCCACCAGTACCCGGTGTACAGCAGCACGCCGGTGAAGGCGACCGCCCCGCCCAGCGCGCCCCAGCGGGCGATCGGCATGTGCGCGCCGGCGCGATCCGCGAGCCAGCCCCAGACGTTGGGCGCAATGATCTTGGTCGCCAGCACGATCGCCATCAGCTCGCCGATCTGGGCGCCGCTGAACCCCTCCTCGGAGAGGTACGGCCCCCAGAACGGCATGAAGGCGCCGAGGCTGGCGAAATAGAAGAAGTAGACCGCGGACAGGCGCGCGTTCTGCGTCACTGCCATGACGGGACCGCTAGAGGATCAGGACGACACGGCCGGAGGCCGCGTCATTCGCCGGGATGGTCGCGCAGCTCCAGCCCCGAGTCCGGGACATCGGCGTTCTGCGCACGGTGGCGCAGGGCGTGGTCCATCAACACCAGCGCCATCATCGCCTCGGCGATCGGGGTGGCGCGGATGCCCACGCAGGGGTCGTGCCGCCCCTTGGTCACCACCTCCACCGGCTCGCCGGCGGTGTTGATGCTGCGCCCGGGCAGGCGGATGCTGGAGGTCGGCTTCATGGCAATGCTGGCCTGCACCGCCTGACCGGTACTGATCCCGCCCAGCACGCCGCCGGCGTGGTTGGACAGAAAGCCCTCGGGGGTGATCTCGTCGCGGTGCTCGGTGCCGCGCTGGGTCACGGATTCGAAACCCGCGCCGATCTCCACGCCCTTCACCGCGTTGATACTCATCAGCGCATGCGCCAGCTCGGCATCCAGGCGGTCGAATACCGGCTCGCCCCAGCCGGCGGGCACGCCGGTGGCCTCGACGGTGACCCGCGCGCCGATGGAATCGCCCGACTTGCGCAGGGCGTCCATGTACTCCTCCAGCTCCGCGACCTTGTCCGGATCCGGGGAGAAGAATGGGTTGTCGTTCGCGATCTCCGGCTGCTTCGGCTCCAGCTCGATCGGGCCGAGCTGCGACAACCAGCCGCGGATGGTGATCCCGTAGCGCTGCTCGAGATAGCGCCGCGCGATGCCGCCGGCCGCCACCCGCAGCGCG
The DNA here is from genome assembly GCF_000376905.1 of Thioalkalivibrio sp. AKL6. Lineage (NCBI taxonomy): Bacteria > Pseudomonadati > Pseudomonadota > Gammaproteobacteria > Chromatiales > Ectothiorhodospiraceae > Thioalkalivibrio > Thioalkalivibrio sp. AKL6. Next base: position 363,922 of record NZ_AQXS01000011.1, read on the forward strand.
GTCTCGCGCGCGGAACTGCGTCCGCCGCCGCGATAGTCGCGCACGCCGTATTTCTGATGGTAGGTGTAGTCCGCGTGCCCCGGGCGGAAGCGGTCCTGGATGTCGCCGTAATCCTTGGAGCGCTGATCGACGTTCTCGATCAGCAGCCCGATCGGCGTACCCGTGGTACGCCGATCGAACACCCCCGACAGAATACGGACCTGATCCGGCTCGCGACGCTGGGTGGTGTGGCGCGACTGGCCCGGCCGCCGGCGATCGAGATCAAACTGCAGATCCGCCTCGCAAAGCTCCAGACCGGGCGGACAACCGTCCACCACCGCGCCCAGGGCCGGCCCGTGACTCTCACCAAAAGTACTGACGACGAACAGTCGCCCAAAGCTGTTTCCCGACATGCGCGTAGTGTAGCCGCGCCATGCCCGCCTGTCGCCTGTTCCCCCACCCGGCGGCCGGTCGGCGACGGGCGGAATGGCACGCTCGGCAACCACGTCCCCTATCTGCCATGATCGATATGCAGCACAAGAAACCAAACAGGAGGAAACCCATGCCGAATTCCCTGACCCGCCTGGTGACCGGCACCGCCGCGGCCCTGTGCCTTGGCCTCGCCAGCAGCGCACAGGCCGATGTCTACAGCCAGCGCTTCATGACCCTGGAACTGGCCAACGACATCGCCATGGGCGCCGTCGAGGCCTGCCGCGAGATGGGCTACCAGACCGCGGTCGTCGTGGTCGACCGGACCGGCAACGATCAGGTGGTCCTGCGCGATCGCATGGCCGGCGTGCAGACCATCCAGATTGCCGGCGACAAGGCCCGGGCCGTGACCATGTCCGGCACCACCTCGGCCAACTTCCGCGACAACCGCGAAGACATACGCATGGAGATGAACCACGTGGACGGCATCATCATGCTGGCCGGCGGCCTGCCAATCGAAGCGGCCGGTAGCATGCTCGGTGCGGTCGGCGTGTCCGGTGCGCCCGGCGGCGATCTCGACGAGGAATGCGCCCAGGCCGGGATCGACCGGGTCCAGGAACGCCTCGACTTCGCCATGTAAGCATTGCGGGTGCCAGGGAACGGCGCCCGCCCCCAGGAAAACACCATGACCACCGACACCCCCCGCCCCGCCCCGAAACGCATCTCGCCGGTCGAGACCTACGAGCGCCTGCAGGCACGCCCGCGCGACCTGCTGATCGACGTCCGCTCGACCATGGAGTATCTGTTCGTCGGCCATCCGACCGGCTCCATCCACATCCCGTGGATCGACGAACCCGACTGGACCGTGAACCCACAGTTCGTGCCCCAGGTGCGCAAGCTGCTGCTGGGCGGCGTCAGCGATCACAGCGAAGAAGCCCCGGCCCTGTACCTGATCTGCCGCAGCGGCAAGCGCACACTGGATGCCGGGCAGGCCCTGGTGGATGCCGGCATCGAGCATGTCTTCTCGGTGGACGAGGGCTTTGAAGGGCCGCTGGACGAGAACCACAAGCGCTCCACCCGCAGCGGCTGGCGCTACCACGGCCTGCCCTGGGAGCAGTGCTGAGGCCCGCGATGGATCCCCTACAGCCACGGGGGTTGCGCGCACCCCGGGGGGTTTGGTTCATAATGAACTCGGACGCGTCACTGCGGCGTTCGATTGTGGCCCGGTGGTACCCTTGAGCCTTAATTTTTCACCACGGGACCGAGTACTTCCGTTTCGCTGTGCATGTCCGTCTTCGAGCGGAAAGCCTAAAGATTCGGAGACTTCTCCCACCTGAGCCCTAGGTTCAAGGTCAAGGGCCACGCCGGCGCCTGCGGGGCGCGTCCACTTCTTTAATTGATCCCGATTTCCTTTATGTCTGCGGAAACCGACTCCGTTCAAGATTCGCTATCGCCCGACGATCTGCGTGCCCTGCGTCTGCGCCTGCGCCGCGCTCGGGCGGCTCTGTCGGACGCCCAGCTCGACCACCACTCTGCCGCCATTTGCGGACATCTGCTGCGCTGGTTCGAGCGCTGGAAGCCGCATTGTGTCGGCGCCTATCGCGGCCTGCGCGGCGAGGTCGACCTGACCCCACTGACCGTCGCCCTGGCCCGGCGCGGCACCCGCATCGCCCTGCCGGTGATGGACGACAAACGCCCCGGGCACATGCATTTCCACACCTGGGCCCCGGATGAGCCGCTGTGCCACAACGGCTTCGGCATCGCCGAGCCCTGCCCGGACGCCCCGCGCATCTGGCGCCGCGAGATGCAGGTGGTGCTGATGCCGCTGGTGGCGTTCGACACTGCCGGCAACCGCATGGGCATGGGCGCGGGCTACTACGATCGCTACTTCGCCCGGCGCCGCTTCGGCATCCACCGGCCGAAACTGATCGGCGTGGCCCACTCGCTGCAGGGCGTCCCGACGCTGCCAACCCAGCCCTGGGACGTCCCGCTGGATGGCGTTGTCACCGAGCAGGGCTGGCATGCGCTTCCAGACCGCGCGCGGCACAATACGCTGGACTAAACCCCTGAAGGAGCCCGCATGGCCTACTGGCTGATGAAGTCCGAGCCCGACGAGTTCAGCATCGACGACCTGGAGCGCGTCGGCGTGGAGCCGTGGGACGGCATCCGCAACTACCAGGTGCGCAACATGATGCGCGACGAGATGAAGAAGGGTGATCTCGCCTTCTTCTACCACTCCAACGCCAAGCCGCCGGGCATCGTCGGCATCCTGCGCATCGAGAAAGAGGCCTACCCGGACGCCTGCGCCTTCGACCCCGAAGACCCGCACTACGACCCAAAGAGCGACCCGGACAACCCGCGCTGGCTGCGCGTGGATGTCGCCTTCGAGGAGAAATTCGGCGACATCATCACGCTCGACTGGCTGAAGCAGCAGCCGCAGCTCGAGGACTGCCCGCTGGTACGCCGCGGCAACCGCCTGTCGGTAATGCCCATCACCCGGGACCAGTGGGACTTCATCCTGAACCACGCCCAGCGCGTGAAGTAACCGCGTGGCCACGCTCTACCACTTCCCGCACGACGCGAAGGCCGACCGCCTGCGCCTGGCCTGCGGCTACAAGGGCGTCGCGCTGGAGACCCGCGCGCTGGACTGGTTCGACGACGAGACCTTCTTCGAACTGGGCGTGGCCCGCCAGTCGCCGATCCTGCAGACCGACGACGCTACGCTGCACACCGACACCGTCACGGCACTGCGCGATATCGACCACCTGTTCCCGACCGGCGAGCCGCTGTCCGACGGCGTGATCGCCGAGGACGCCTGGCAGGCCCTGGTGGACTGGCGCGCCAAGGTGGAGATCGTGCTGGACCGACTCTACGCCCCGCTGGCGCCGGGCTTTCACGGCATCGGCGAGAGCGCCGAGGCCCTGGCCGACTTCAAGGCGCATGTGCAGCACCGCTTCGGCCTGTCGCTGGAGGAGCTGGCCAACGACCGCTACGACGGCTACAACCAGCTCGCCAAACTGAGCCACCTGCCGGAACTGGCCAAGCACCTGGCCGCCAACCGCTTCTACCTCGGCCACCCGTCGATCGCCGACTGCGTAATCGCCGCCGACCTCTACCCGCTACAAATGCACGACGGCATCAACCTGCCCGTCGACATGCTCTACTACCTCCGCCGCGTCGAGGAGACCTTCAACACCCCCCTCGACACCCACTGGCTCGCCCGCTGACCGGTTGGCGACAACCCTTCAACGGGCCATGCGCCGCGTCCCTCATCCACAGCACTCAGACTCGTCGTCATCGCGAGGAGCGCAGCGACGTGGCGATCTCGCAGGGACCCCGGCCCAAGCGCAGGCCAGAGTCATTTCACCCAAAGCGATAGTGCTTGCGGATGTCGCGGTGGATCTCCCAGGTGCAGTCCATGCCCTCGGGGAAGGTGACCAGGTCGCCCTCGCCGACCGTGACCGGCTCGCCGCCACCGTCCGGGGTCACCGTGACTTGCCCCTCCAGGATGTAGCAGACCTCGCGCTCGTCGTAGCGCCAGGGGAAGGTCGAGACCTCCTTCTCCCAGACCGGCCAGTCGAACACCCCCAGGCGTTCCAGGTGGTCGTGGTCCGGGCGATGAATCACTTCGATGGACATGACAGCCTCCTCAATACCGAGAGCACGCGAGCCTAAACCCAACTCGTTCGCAGACCAACCGGCGGCCCGGTCAAACACCCGGGCGCGGGCCTGCCCGAGCCGCACCTCCGAAGCGCCGCAGCAGCAGGAGCACGAACGCCCCCACGCCGAGGGCGGCCGGCAGGAATTCCAGCCATTGGCCAAGGCCCCAGGCCATGTAGCCGGTGACTAGCGCCCACAGCAGCGGGATGATCGCCAGCACCAGGGGCGGACGCGACGGCACCAGCAACAGCAGTCCCAGGGTCAGCAGCATCACCGGTCCCGGGGCCACGCCGACATATTGCAGCTGCGTCCAGGGCGTTGCGGCCAGCGCGGCGTCCAGAAGTGGGTACCCCACGAAGGCATGGGCGATCACCACCATCGCGGCCCCTCCCCCCAGCCTGCCGGGCCAGCCGAAGCGGGCCTGGCCCATCAGAGTCAGCGCGAACACCAGCATCAGGCCCTGGGCCACGAACACTCCGGCCAGCCACTCGGAGGCGAAGTGGAACGGCGCCAGCGAACCACCGAAGAAGGCCACCCCGGTCCAGATCCACAGCACGCCCAGCAGCAGGCCAATGACACGACCAGCCGCACGCGAACCCGGAATCACCAGCCCCACAGCCACCAGGGCAAGCAGTGCACCGATCCCGTGCAGGGGCCAGATCGCGGTGTTGTACTGGCCCAGGATAGCCAGCCAGGTCGAGGCCTCAAACGGCAGCATGTCGGCTCCCCGGTCGCAAGGATTCGGAGGCCAACCCTACAGGTCCTGCACATACGCGACCATGCGGCTGCGCATCCCGGCGTCCGGCATGGGGCCGTACAGCGCGCCCATGTTCTCCTCCATGTGGGCCACCACCGAGGTCGCGGGGATCGCACAGGTCACGTCCGGGTGCGAGACGATGAATTTGAGCAGGAGCTGCGGCCAGTTCTCGCATTCGATCTCCGCCGCCCAGTCCGGCAGCGGATGCCCCTCGAACTGGTTGATCAGCGCCTTGCGCCGAAACGGGCGGTTCGCGATCACCGCCACCCCGCGTTCCCGCGCCAGCGGCAACAGGCGCTGTTCCGCTTCGCGATCCAGGATGTTGTAGGTGAGCTGCACGAAGTCCAGGTCCTCGCGCCGCAGGATGCGCTCCAGCTCATCGTGGCGCCGCGCGTGCGAGGTAGTCACGCCGATATAGCGAACCTCCCCCGCCTCACGGCGCTCGCGCAGGGTTTCCAGGTGCGCCTCCCAGTTCTGCAGGTTGTGCACCTGCTGCAGGCCCAGGGTGTCGACACCCCACAGATCCCGCGACTCCGCATGCTGGTCGCGGCCGGTCGAGGTGCTGCGCGTCCAGATCTTGGTCGCCGAGAACACACCCTCGGGATGCGCCAGCTCGCGCAGGCCGTGACCGACCACCGCCTCCGCGCGCCCGTACATCGGCGAGGAGTCGATCATCCCGCCGCCACGGCGGACAAAGGTATCCAGGATCCGGGTACGCACCGCCAGCGCTTCCGGATCCTCCGGCACATTGAAGGTAATCCACGTTCCCATCCCGATCACCGGGATCTCCTCCCCGGAAGAGGGGATCGGCTTGCGCTGCGGCTCACGCCCCTCGGCGGTCCCACCGACAAGGGGCCACCCCGCGCCGACCGCCACCGCGGACCCGGCCATCCAGCGCAGGAAGGATCGGCGTGAACGCCGCGGAAATGGATGTTTCATGGCACGTGATCACCGAAGAAGACTCCATCCGTGGGCCATCCGGCCGCACCACAAGTTCCCTATACGACGGCCTGCAGGTGCCGGGCCAGCGCCGAGACCAGCGGTTTCATGAAGTATCGACCATCCGGTACCACAGTGGGGGTAATACCGTGAGCGTGCAGTTCATCCGCCACCACGGGGCCAATCGCCGCGACGATGATGCGCCGCAACGCCTCCCGCAATGCATCCTGACGATCCTCGGCCTGGCCGACCCGCAGCAGACGCCGGACCTGGGCCTGGCTGGTAAAGGCGATCGCATCCACCTCCCCTGCGATCAGGGCCTCGATCAGTTCGCTTACGCGCCCGGTCTCGGCGGCATCCGCGTAGCGGTAGGGCCAGACCGGGAACGCCTCCGTACCCGCCTGCTCCAGGAAATCCAGCAGACGACGGTTAGGTTCCGCACCGTAGAGCTGCACACCGATACGTTCTCCGTGCAGGTCCTGACTGGACAGGGTCTGGATGATCCCCTCGGTGGTCGGTGCCGCCGCCACCGCGTCGGGCCGCACACCGAACGGTTTCATCGCGCGGCCGGGTTTGGGGCCCCGTACCAGCGTCGGGGTTCCGGCCACGGCCGTCAGCCAGGTAGCCTCGCACCCGGCGCGCCGAGCAAAGCCGGTCAGCCGAGTAAACCCCTCCCCCGTCAGGAAGATCAGCCGATCGAACGGGGCATCGATGGCGGTTGCCAGCCAGGACTCGATGGCCGCCTGGTCGAGGCTGTCGTGGATGGCGACCAGCGGGCAGCGCCACACCTCGGCCCCGCGCCGCTCCAGCAGCCCGGCAAACACCTCCAGTGCACGGCTCTCCGGGAGCGCGACTCGGACGCCGGCCAGCTCGCCAGAGACCGCATGCGTACGATCCTCCAATCCGCTCACGCCGCGCTCGCGGTCACGACACCGGATGCCGGCATCAGCTGCGGGAACGTCGTGGCCGACCCGGCATCCGGCCGGAACCAGGCCAGGCGCTGGTGGCAGGCGGCGACCTCGCCGATCACGATCAGGCTGGGCGAGCCGACCTGTTCGCGCTCGGCGCGGGCGGCCAGGGTATCCAACGTGCCGGTCACGACACGCTGACGGGCGGTCGTGCCGTTCTCGATAATCGCGGCCGGGGTCCGCCCGGCACGGCCCGCACCCTTGAGGCCCCGGCAGATCTCGCCCACGCCCTTGCGGCCCATATAGAACACCAGCGTCTCGCGGGTGTTCGTCAGCTGCGACCAGTCCACGTCCAGCCGGCCATCGCGGGTATGGCCAGTAATGAAGCGCACCGACTGGGCATGATCACGGTGGGTTAGCGGGATGCCCGAATAGGCGGCACAGCCACTGCCCGCGGTGATGCCGGGCACCACCTGGTAGGCCACGCCGTCGCGGGCGAGCACGTCCAGCTCCTCGCCGCCGCGGCCGAACACGAACGGGTCGCCGCCCTTCAGCCGAGCCACGCGCTTGCCCTCGCGCGCCAACCGCGAGAGCAGCGCGCTGATCTCCGCCTGTGGCACGCAGTGGTGATCGCGCTCCTTGCCGACATAGAAACGCTCGGCCTCGCGCCGGGCCAGGTTCACCACCTCGGAGGACACCAGCCGGTCATAGACGACCACGTCCGCCTGCTGCAACAGGCGCAGCGCGCGGAAGGTCAACAGATCCGGATCGCCCGGCCCGGCGCCGATCAGGTAGACCTCGCCCGGCGTGGCGGCATCCGCCTCATTCAATTCCAGCTCCAAGCGCTCTGCCGCCGCGTCCATGCGCCCGGCCAGGGCCAGCTCGGTGGCCGGCCCGGCAAACGCCCGCTCCCAGAAGGCGCGCCGCGCGTTCACGCTGTCGAAGTGGGCGCGCACCCGGTCACGCAGGCGACCGGCCAGCTCCGCCAGGCGCCCGTAGCCGGCCGGGATCAGGCTCTCGATCTTCGCGCGCAGCAGACGCACCAGGACCGGGGCGCGGCCACCGGAGCCGATTGCGATGGTCAGCGGGCCGCGCTCGACGATGGCCGGCAGGATGAAGCTGCAAAGGTGGGGCTGGTCCGCCACATTCACCGGGATCGAGCGCGCAACACAGTCCTCCGAGACCTGGCGGTTCACCGTCTCGTCGTCGGTCGCGGCGATCACGATCGCCACCTGCCCCAGGTACTCGGTTCGGTAGGCACCCGGCTCGCGGGTGATCGACTCCGGGTGCTCGCGCAACAAGCGCTCGGCGGCATCACTGTACTCAGGGGCCCGCAGGCGCACCCGCGCCCCAGCCTCCAGCAGTAGCGCCGCCTTGCGTGTGGCCACCGGACCGGCCCCGACCACCAGGGCCTCGCGGCCGTGCAACTGCATATAGATCGGCAGGTGTTCCATGCTCATCCCTCCCGCGCCACGGGATCCGTGGGCGCCTCGGATTCTTCATTCAACAGGGTCTGGATCTCGGGGCGGCAGGAGCCGCAGTTGGTGCCGGCCTCGAGGCAGGCACCCACGGCCTCGCAGCTCGCCAGCCCCTGCTCGCGGATCGCCGTGCGGATGCGCGTCTCGTCGACGCCAAAACAGGCGCAGACCAGGCGCCCGCGCGCGGCCTGTCCATTCGGCGGACGGCCCGTGAGCAGGGCCATGCGTTCGTCATCGGTGATCGACTCGGCCGCGAACAGACCGCCCAGCCATTCGCGCTCGGGCAGGCCCCGGTCGGGACCCGCGAACAGCACGCAGGCAAGCCGGCCCTCGTGGATGCGCGCGGCGCGGTAGCGCCCGCCCGCGGGGTCGGCGAACTCCAGCCACTCGCCGGGGCCATCCAGCCGTGCCCGCCAGTCGGCGATCTCGGGTGGCGCGCCGCGTCCGGCCAGTTCGAAGCGCAGATGCCGCGGGCCGCGCGCAGTCACCGCGTAGTCGGCCTCCGGGAGACTCACCGGCTCGCGGCTCAGCACGAAGCCGTGCCAGTCCATCGCCGCTGGGCGCACCGAGACGGCCGTGTGCTTGAACGCCGGCTGCCCGGAGACCGGATCGACATGCGCGGGCACCAGGGCATCCACCCGCGCCAGGCGGGCGATCGGGCGGCTCCAGTGCATCGGCACAAACACGCTGCCGGGGCGTTGCTCGCGGCTCACCTGCACCCGCGCTAGTAAACGCCCATGTCGGCTGGTCACCTCGGCCAGATCACCCGCCTGCACACGGAACAGGCCGGCATCCACCGGATGGATCTCGACGAAGGGTTCCGGCTGGTGGGCACTCAGGCGCGGGGTACTCGCAGTGCGGGTCATGCTGTGCCACTGGTCACGGATGCGGCCGGTGTTCAGGCGCAAAGGGTATTCGGCATCGATCGTGTCGGTCGGCGATTGCGGGGTCACGGCGGCGAGCCGCGCACGACCGTTGGCCGTAAAGAAGCGGCCATCGGCGTAGAGCTGCGCCGTTCCCGCCTCGGCTCCGGCGGGCAGCGGCCACTGCACCGGTTCGAGGGCCTCAAAGACGGCCGCGTCGGTCGCGGCCAGCGCGCCGATATCGAAGTCCCGCGTGCTGTCATTTTCGAACGCGGACAGGGCCGCATGCTCGCGGAAAATCTCCACCGGCTGCGTATAGGGGAAGGCCTCGGCAAAGCCCAGGCGGCGGGCGACCTCGGCCAGCGCCCACCAGTCGTGACGCGCCTCGCCCGGGGGTTCCCGGAACGGGCGCTGGCGCGAGATGCGCCGCTCGGAATTGGTCACCGTGCCGTCCTTCTCGCCCCAGGTGGTCGCCGGCAACAGCACGTCGGCTACGCGGGTTGTCTCGGTCTCGCGCACGCAGTCGGAGACCACGACCAGCGGGCAGTCGCGCAGGGCCCGCTCGAAGCGTTCGGCTTCGGGCAGGCTGAACAAGGGGTTGGTCCCGATGACCCAGATCGCCTTCACCTGCCCCGACTCGACCGCGCGGAACAGATCCAACGCCTTGAGCCCCGGCTTGCGGGCGAGATTCGGTGCATTCCAGAAGCGGCTTACGCGATCCAGGGACACTTCGTCGAAGCCCATGTGCGCGGCCAACTGGCTGGCCAGTCCGCCAACCTCGCGCCCACCCATCGCATTGGGCTGACCGGTCAGCGAAAACGGGCCCATGCCCGGGCGGCCGATGCGGCCGGTGGCCAGGTGCACGTTGAGGATCGTCCCGGCCTTGTCCACGCCGCTGTCGGACTGGTTGATGCCCTGACAGAACGCGGTAACCGTCCGCTCCGTTCGAGCAAACCAGCGGAAGAAGGTGGCCACCGCCTCGGGGTCCAGTTCGCAGGTCTCGGCGGTCACGGCAATCGACGGGCTGGAGGCGCGGGCCGCCGCCAGGGCGTCGGCAAAGCCATCGACATGGCGTTCGAGAAATGCCGGGTCCAGCGCATCCTCGCGGCGCAGGTGATCCAGCAGGCCGTTGAACAGCCAGGCATCCGTGCCCGGCGCCAGCGGCAGGTGCAGATCGGCCGCCTGGGCAGTGGCCGTGCGCCGCGGATCGATCACCACCAGCTTCATCTCCGGGCGCGCCGCGCGGGCGGCCTGCAGGCGCTGGAACAGCACCGGATGCGCCCAGGCCATGTTCGAGCCGACCACCACGACCAGGTCCGCCTGTTCGAAGTCGGTGTAGCTACCCGGTACGCCGTCCACACCAAAGGCCCGGGTGTGTGCGGCCACGGCCGTGGACATGCAAAGCCGCGAGTTGGTATCGATGTTAGCCGAGCCGACGAAGCCCTTCATCAGCTTGTTGGCAACAAAGTAGTCCTCGGTCAGGATCTGCCCGGAGACGTACAGCGCCACCGCGTCGGGCCCATACCGGTCGATCACGTCGCGAAAGCCTCCCGCGACATGATCCAGTGCTGCGTCCCAGTCGACCCGCACCCCCTCGATTTCCGGGTGCAACAGCCGCCCCTCGTCCCCCAGGGTCTCGGCCAGCGCAGCCCCCTTGGAACACAGGCGCCCGGCGTTCGCCGGATGGCTGGCGTCGCCGCGCACCGCCACCGGAAACTCGGCTCCCGGTGTCGCAGTCACCTCCACACCACAGCCAACCCCGCAATAGGGGCAGGTGGTGCGCGTCACGGCGTCGGATGTGGCCATCTCAGCCCGCCTCGCGGCAGTCAACCACCGGCGCCGCGTCCGAATCGGTGGCGGAGGCGGCCAGGTCCAGCCACACCTGGCCCTCGGTCACACGGACCGGGAAGGCATGTGTGCAGCCCGAATCCGCGCCCGTGGCCGCGCCAGACTGCAGGTCGATCACCCAGTTGTGCAGCGGACAGGTCACACGTTCGCCGTGGACGATGCCCTGCGACAACGGCCCATCCTTATGCGGGCACTGGTCGCGCAGGGCGAAGACGCGGTCGTCCGCGGTGCGGAAAACGGCGATGTCACCCTGCGGGCCGGCGACGACCCGCGCGCCCAGCGGCGGGATCTCGGCGAGATGGCAGATCGCGATCCAGCTCATGCCGACACCTCCGGGCGCGGGCCCTTCGGCGGGCCATCCACCGGCCGGATGGGAATGAACTCGTGCGCCGCATGGCCGGCGGCCCGCTCGGCCCAGGGGTCCACCTGCGCCACCTCCTGCGACTGAAGGAAGCGGGCGTACAGCGCGGCACGGTTCTCGGCGTCGTCCACCAGGCGGTCCTTCACCTGCGTCAGCCCGACACGTTCGATCCAGGGCGCGGTGCGCTCCAGGTAGCGGGCGCTTTCGCGGTAGAGCTGCATGAAGGCCCCGGCGTATTCGAGCACCTCGGCCTCGGTCTCCACCTTGCAGAGGAAGTCGGTCGCGCGAACCTTCACCCCGCCGTTACCTCCGACATGCAGCTCGTAGCCGGAGTCCACGCAGACCACACCCAGGTCCTTGATCGTCGCCTCGGCGCAGTTACGCGGGCAGCCGGAAACGGCCATCTTGAACTTGTGCGGGGTCCACGAGCCCCAGCTCATCCGTTCCAGCTGGATGCCAAGGCCGGTGGAGTCCTGGGTGCCGAAACGGCACCACTCGGAGCCAACACAGGTCTTCACCGTGCGCAGGGCCTTGCCGTAGGCATGGCCGGAGACGAACCCGGCCTTGCCGAGATCGCGCCACATGGCTGGCAGGTCGCTCTTTTCCACGCCCAGCAGATCGATGCGCTGGCCGCCGGTGAACTTGACCGTGGGCACCTCGTAACGCTCGGCCACCTCGGCGATCGCGCGCAGCTCGGCCGGCGTGGTCACCCCGCCCCAGATGCGCGGGATCACCGAGTAGGTCCCGTCCTTCTGGATGTTGCCGTGGGCGCGCTCGTTGATGAAGCGCGACTGGGCGTCGTCCTGGTACTCCTTCGGCCAGGCCGCCAGCAGGTAATAGTTGAGCGCCGGGCGGCAGACGTGACAGCCGTTCGGGGTCCGCCAGTCGAGGGCCTGGAAGACCGCGTCCATGGTCTTCAGGCCGTCGCGGGTGATCGCCGCGCGCACCTCGTCGTGGCTGTGGTCGGTGCAGGCGCAGACCGGCTTCTTCGCCGGGGCGTCGGAATAGTCGCCGCCCAGCGCGGTCGCCAGCAGCGACTCCACCAACCCGGTACAGGAGCCGCAGGAGTTCGAGGCCTTGGTATGGGCACGCACGTCCTCCAGCGTAAACAGCTTGTGCTCGCTGATCGCCTGGACGATCTCGCCCTTGCACACACCGTTGCAGCCGCAGATCTCGGCGTTGTCCGGCATCGCCGCCACCCGCGAGGCCTCGTCGCCGTGGCCGGAGTCGCCGATATGCGCCTGCCCGAACAGCAGGTTCTCGCGGATGTCGGCGACCGGCGTGCCGTCGCGCATCAACTGGAAGTACCAGGAGCCATCCAGGGTGTCGCCGTAGAGCACCGCGCCCTGGATGCGATTGTCCTTCAGCACCAGGCGCTTGTAGACGCCGCGCGCGGCGTCCTGGAACACCAGATCCTCGGTGGTCTCGTCACCGGTGAAGTCGCCGGCGGAGAACAGGTCGATCCCGGTCACCTTCAGCTTGGTCGAGGTCATCGAGCCCTCGTAACGCCCGATACCGTATTCCGCGAGGTGATTGGCGCAGACCTTGGCCTGCTCCCACAGCGGCGCGACCAGGCCATAGGTGGTACCGCGATGCTGCACGCACTCGCCGACCGCGTAGATCGCCGGGTCATACGTCTGCATGGTGTCGTTCACCACCACGCCGCGCTCGCAGTGCAGCCCGGCGGACTCGGCCAGCGCGGTGTTGGGGCGGATGCCGACCGCCATCACCACCAGATCCGTGGCGATCTCGCTGCCATCGGCAAAGCGCACGCCGGTCACCCGCTGGTTCCCGAGGATGGCCTGGGTCTGGTGCGCCATGCGGAACTGCAGGCCGCGTTCCTCCAGCGAGGCGCGCAGCATGCCGGACGCCGCGGGGTCCAGCTGGCGCTCCATCAGGTGATCCATCAGATGCACCACGGTCACGTCCATGCCCTGGCGCATCAGGCCGTTGGCGGCCTCCAGCCCCAGCAGGCCACCGCCGATGACCACCGCGCGCTTGTGCTCACGGCTAGAGGCCTGCATCGCTTCAACATCGTGGATGTCGCGGAAGCCCACCACGCCGTCGAGGTCGGCCCCCGGTACCGGGATCATCACCGGATCCGAGCCGGTCGCCAGCAACAGCCGGTCATACGGCGCCTCGGTGCCGTCTTCGGCGATCACCCGGCGGCTTACGCGGTCGATCCGCTCGATGCGCTTGCCCTTGTGCAGGGTGATCCCGCGCTCGGCATACCAGGCATCGTCGTTCAGCATGATCTCGTCGACGGTCTTCTCCGAGGCCAGCACCGGCGAGAGCATGATGCGGTTGTAGTTGCCCCAGGGCTCGGCCCCGAACACGGTGATGTCGTACATGTCGGGCTTGAGTTTCAGCAGCTCCTCGACCGTGCGCATCCCGGCCATGCCATTGCCGATCAGGACCAGCCGCGGCTTGTCGTTTGACGTGTTCATTACGCAGCCTCCGCTTCCGGGTTCTTGTGACGCTCGTGGAGGAAGCGCAGGACCTCGGCCCGGTAGTGGTTGTACTGCGGGTTGTCGGCCATCGCCAGACGCTCGCGCGGCTTGGGCAGGTCAATCTCCAGGATCTCGCCGATGGTCGCGGCCGGGCCGTTGGTCATCATCACGATGCGGTCGGACAGCAGTACCGCCTCGTCGACGTCGTGGGTAACCATCAGCACGGTGTTGCCAAGATCCGACTGGATGCGCATCACCTCGTCCTGCAGGTGGGCCCGGGTCAGCGCATCCAGCGCCCCGAACGGCTCGTCCATCAGCAGTACCTTCGGCTCCATCGCCAGTGCCCGGGCGATGCCGACACGCTGCTTCATGCCGCCGGAGATTTCGTCCGGGCGCTTGTCCAGTGCATGGCCCATGCCGACCATCTCCAGCGTCTGCAGGATCCACTCGCGCCGCTCGGCCGCCGACTTGGTGCCCTTGAAGGTCTTGTCCACCGCCAGAGCGACGTTGTCGCGCACCGTCAGCCAGGGCAGCAGCGAGTGGTTCTGGAACACCACGCTGCGATCCGGTCCCGGCTTGCTCACTTCACGCCCGTCCAGGATCACCGCGCCGGTGCTGGTCTCCAGCAACCCGGCGACGATGTTGAGCACCGTCGACTTGCCGCAGCCGGAGTGGCCGATGATGGAGATGAACTCGCCGCGGTCCACGTGCAGGTCGACGTCGCGCAGCACCTCGGTAGCCGAAGGCCCTTCGCCAAAGGTCTTGTGGACGTGTTCAATGGAGAGATAGCTGGTCATGATGTTTCTCCTGTAAGGGGCCGGCTCAGCCGGCCTGCGTGCCACGGGTAACCCAGTTGCCGACGATGGCAACCAGACGGTCGAGGAAGAACCCGACCAGGCCGACGTAGACGAGCGCGAGCACGATGTCGCTGAGCATGGAGGCGTTCCAGGCATCCCAGATAAAGAAGCCGATACCAACACCACCGATCAGCATCTCGGCGGCCACGATCGCTAGCCAGGCGAGACCGATCCCGATGCGCAAACCGGAAAAGACATACGGCGCGGCGGCCGGGAGCATGATCTTGGTGAAGTACTCGAAGCCGTTCAGGCGCAGCACGCGGGCCACGTTCACGTAGTCCTGCGAGATGTTCCGGATACCGACGGAGGTGTTGATGATGATCGGCCAGATCGCGGTGATGAAGATCACGAAGATCGCCGACGGATTGCTGGCCTGGAACGCGGCCAGCGAGATCGGCAGCCAGGCCAGCGGCGGCACGGTGCGCAACACCTGGAACAACGGGTCCAGACCGCGCATCGCCCAGGTGGACTGACCCACCAGCACGCCCAGGCCAATGCCGGCGACCACCGCCAGCGCATAGCCATAGGCCACGCGCTCGAGGCTGGCCAGCAACTGCCAGGCCATGCCGACGTCGTTGCCGCCGTAGTCATAGAAGGGATTGACGATCAGTTCCCAGGTGTCGGTAATCACCTGGCTCGGGGCGGGCAACACGGCTCCCGGGGAGGACGCCATCATCTCCCAGATAAGCAAAAAAAGCGCTGTGACGACCACCGGCGGCACCACGACCGCGGCAGTATTGCGCAGGCGCCGGGCCCAGGCCCCGGGATCTGCCCCGGGGCGCGGCTGGGGTCTGGCCGCAATGGTGGTGGCCTTCCGGGCCACGGGCCGGGTGGGCGATGCCTCGACCACCGGGCGCTCGCGCCCGGAGCCGAAGGTCATGGTGCGGTCGAGAATGGCACTCATGGCGGAATCCTCTTGAATCGTTTTTTCGGGTGTCGTCGGGCCACCGCGTCAGGACGCGATCGCCTTGATGTCCAGGCTGTCGAGATAGGCCTGCGGGTTCTCGGGATCGAAGACCTTGCCGTCAAAGAAGGCCTCCTTGCCGCGCGAGGTGGACGCGGGGATGTCGGCAGAGTCGATACCGAGCTCGGCGGCCGCCTCGCGCCAGATGTCCTCGCGGTTGACCTCGTCCACCAGCGCCGGCATGTCCAGATCCGGCGGCAGATAACCCCAGCGGATGTCCTCGGTGAGGAACCACAGGTCGTGGCTCTTGAACGGGTAGGAGGCGTGGTCCTTCCAGTAGCGCATCTGGTCCGGGTGGTCCTCGACCACGCGGCCGGTGCCGTAGTCGAAGTTCCCCTGCATGCGGTCGATGATGTCGCCGTACGGGGCGTGGATGTAGCGCCGGCGCGAGCAGATCTCGGCGACCTCCTCCTTGTTCGCCGGGTCCTCGCAGTACATCTGCGCCTCCATCACCGCCATGGTCAGGGCGCGCGCCGCGTTCGGATGAGCCTCCACCCAGTCGGCACGCATGCCCAGCGCCTTCTCCGGGTGGTTGTGCCACAGTTCGCCGGTGGTGTTGGCGGTGTAGCCGATGCCCTGATTGATCAACTGCATGTTCCACGGCTCGCAGACACAAAAGGTGTCCATGGACCCGACGCGCATGTTGGCAACCATCTGCGCCGGCGGGACCACGATGGTGGCGATGTCGCGGTCCGGATCGATCCCGCCGGCGGCCATCCAGTAGCGGATCCACAGATCATGGGTCCCGCCCGGGAAGGTCATCGCCGCACGAATGTCGTCACCGCCGGCGGCCTTCTCGGCCAGGGCGCCCTTGAACTCCGTGGTGTCGGTGCCGACCTTCAGGTCCGCGTACTCGTCCCCGACCGAGATGCACTGCCCGGCCAGGTTCAGTCGCGCGAGGATCGTCATCGGCGTGCCCCGGCGATGGATCAGGTAGGGCATTGGCGTGAGAATGTGCGATCCATCGATTCCGCCGCGTTGCGACCCCAGATCCAGGTTGTCGCGCACCGTGCCCCAGGAGGACTGCTTCAGCACCTGCACATCGGGCATGCCGTGAGCGGCGAAAAAGCCCTTCTCCAGCGCAATGAACAGCGGTGCGGCATCCGTCAGCGCGATGAAGCCGAGCTTCGCCTCGGTGGTCTCCGGCTTGCCATTGCCGGCCTTCGCATAGCCCCAGGGCGCCGCGCCCGAAAGGCCCATTGCCGTGGCGCCGATTCCGGCGGCCATGCCGCCCAGGAAACGCCGGCGCGACAGGCCGGAGGTGTTCTTCGTGTCGTTCGTTTGATCGGTCATTACGGGTTCACTCCCCTTGTCAGCAAACACATCCCAAAAACGACAAAAGGCGTCGCATCAGCCCGGCCGCTTGTGCAGCCGGGTGATGGACGCCTTTGTCCAGTCTCACGGGAGCCCCGGTCATCGGGTCTCCCTGTTGTCAGGCGACGAACCGCCGTTGGCTCGTCTTGCCCATACTCCTGCAGGAGGTGTGCCAATTAGCCGTTGCTAGGCGACCATGCGGGAAACAATCGCCACGTGGCGCGGAAAAATCGGATGGTTTCGAACACCGGGTCGAACGCTTGCGGGAAGCCCGAAGTCCGGAAGCCGATCCCTAAGGCACCAGCCTGGGGCGCACTTGCGGTGCAGTTGACCTGCAATAGTGCGCTGCCAGAGGGCGACCTAACCCGCCGTAGGAGCCGCCTTGGCGGCGAAGCCCCTGCCCGCGCCGGACTTTGGCAGGGGCTTCGCCGCCAAGGCGGCTCCTACAGGCCCTTCCCCAGCAGGTCGGACATGGCGACGGTCGCCTCGGCCACCTCGGCCAGACGCCGGTTCTGGTTCATCGCAGTCTGGCGCAGGAGCTTGTAGGCCTGGTCCTCCGTCAGGCCGCGATGCTGGATTAGCAGTGCCTTGGCTCGCTCAATCGTCTTGCGCTCGGCCAAGGCCTGGCGCGCCGCCTGCAGCTCGTCCTCCACCGACTGCAGACGACTGGCCTGGCGTTGCACCAGGTCCATCACCGAATGTCCGACGATCGGCACATTGAGCGGGTTATCGCCGCCCACGCCGTCGGAATCCAGCCCCTCGGGCGCACCGAAGAACACCGCATACGGCACGCTGTCACGCAGCTCCGACTCGGCCAGCTGCGCGATACGGTCACGCACCGCACCCAGGTCCGCGCGATCCGCCGCGATACGCGCCGAACAGCACTCGTTCAGATGCATCTCCAGCCGGTCCTCGATCTCCTTCATCGCGTCGATCCGCGCGGTGGCGCAGGCAAACCAGGCCTCGGCCCGCGCCGGGTCCGGCTGGCCATCGGCCTGGGTGCAGGCCTGACGGCGCAGGCGCTCGACCTCGGCCGCGAAGCTCGCGCCCTGCAACTGACGCCAGGCACCGCAGGCCGATTCCGGGGCAAACTCGGAGAAGATGTGAAACGAACGCTCCTGGGCATCGATGCGGTGCAGCAGGGCCTGACGCAACTCGCCGTCGAACACGCCCTGGCCAAAGCCGGCCGCGCCGATCGCACGCTCCTGACCCGCAAGCTCCTTGCCCTGCATGAAGTTCAAAAGAGCGACCAGTGCACCGGAGACCTCCGGGTCGGTAGCCGAGTCCGCAGCCTCGAATACCACGCCCAGAAGCGAACGGATCAGTTCGCTGAAGCCGCGCATCGCCTCCATTGGCGAAAGCGTGCGCTCGTTGACCTCCTCGCGCAGGCTGGGCAGCCCGGACAGTCCGTGCAAGGCCAGTGCCATGCGTCCCAGCAACCGGCCGCGTGCATGGGCACAGGCCCCCGGCTGTAACCAGCCATCAAGGTGTTCGCGAAAGGCCGCCGCCGTGGTGTCGGATTCGGTTCGATACTGCCCCAGCTCCTCGGCATAACGCTGGCCAGCCGAGCCGATCCAGAGGCTGGAAGCGCCGCGTTCACGCTGCAGTTGATGCACCAGGGCACGGATGCGCCCGACCAGTTGCACGGCCTCCAGCAGGCGCTCCAGGCTCACTACCTCGCATTTGCGCGAGGCGACCAGGAAATCGCCAATAGCCTCTTCATACGAAACGCTCGGGGACGGGGTATTCTGGGGGAGATTCTGACTCATGCTCATGATCCGCGGATGCCTCGCGGAACAAACAAGCACGCGATGTGCCAGTTCGGGGCACTGGCAGGGGCGGGAGATCAGAACGAGCGGGGGATCACACCCCCGCCCGCGAGCAACGATGAACGATCAGAAGCTCATCGAGCGGTCGAACTCGGCGACGGCCTGCACGTACTGGCCCATGCCGGCCATCTCGGCGTTCGGCAGGAAGTTGTGTTCGCCGACGTCGCGGCCCTTGGCGCAGGCCTCGCAGGCCCAGAACGGGACGCCTTCACTGACCAGTGAATCGACGATGTCCTTCATTGCCGGCATGTTGTGGCCGACGATCTTGTCGTAGACATTGCGGTTGGCGATGTTCACGGCCTCGCCCTGCAGCCAGACGGTCACGTCATGGCCCTGCTGCTTGGCCACGTTGGCGGCGATCATGCCGAGCGTCGCACGGGTGGGGTCGTCGGTACCGGCGGTGACAGCAACAATAAAGCGCATGGGGTTCTCCTGAGTGCTTGAAACGTGCTGCAACCGTAGCGGCAGGCACGCCCGGCGTCGATTTCCCACAAGCCGCGGAGAAACACTCGGATCAGGGCCTGCCCCTCGCCGTAACGCTGGTCCGGTAGAGCTTGAAGGCCATCAGCAGCCAGGGGATGGCGTGCATGACCAGGTCGAGGATGTCCCACAACCGGTTCAGCTCGCCGGCCAACAGCCAGCGCAGCTTCTCCGCGACATGCGGCTCGGGGATCCAGGGGGCCAGGCCCAGCGTGGCCACCAGCAGGGCAAACAGCCACAGCGGTGCGCGATCGACCCAGCGTACGAAGGCTTTCATCGCGCGCATCCTACCCAAGGCCCGCGCACGGCGCAGCCCGTTCTTGCCGGTAACGGGGCCGCCTTCTACACTTTTGCCTGCTTCAGGGGGGCGCGACGCGGCAGGCCCGGGAACCCCCTGGCCTCACCGCTGCCCGCATTGGCCGCCTGGCCCGGAAGACCATCATGGAAGCCCTGCTCGTCTCCACCGTCATCGTCGCCATCGCCGAGATGGGCGACAAGACCCAGCTCCTCGCGCTGCTCCTGATCTGCCGCTACCAGCAGACCTGGCCCATCATCTGGGGCATCGTGGTGGCGACCCTGGCCAATCACTTCCTCGCCGCGCTGGCCGGCGTCTGGATCGGCGCGAGCGTGCCGGACGCGTGGCTGCGCTGGGGGCTGGGGCTCGGCTTCATCGTCATGGCCGCCTGGGTGCTGGTGCCGGATAGCGAGGACGAGCTGCCAGCCCCCTCGAAACACGGCGTGTTCTGGACCACCACGGTGCTGTTCTTCCTGGTCGAGATGGGCGACAAGACGCAGGTGGCTACCGCCGCGCTGGCCGCGACCTTCGACAACCTGATCCTGGTCGTGATCGGCTCGACCATCGGCATGGTCGTGGCCAATGCGCCGGTCGTATGGCTGGGACAGCGCTTCGCCTGCCACCTGCCGCTGCGGCTGCTACGCGCGCTCGCCGCGCTGCTGTTCTTCGCCCTGGGCCTCGGAGTCCTGCTCGCCTGGGTCTGACTCCGAGCGCAGCATCTTCTGTCCCAGCCAGATGCGCCGCACCAGGCGCGGTAGCAACAGCAGCAATGCCAGCACCGCGAGCAGCGCCAGACCCAGTTGCACCCCGCTGTCGGCCCCGCTGGCCACCTCGCGGGTGGCATGCCCCAGCCAGGCATAGGCGAACAGGCCCGGGATCAGCGCCACCACCGTCGTCAGTGCAAACACGGGCAGCGGCAGGCGCACCAGTCCCAGGGCATAGTTGGTGGGCGCAAACGGAAACACCGGCACCAGCCGGGTCAGGGCCACCACACGCCAGCCCTCGGCCTCTACATCCTCGCGCAGCCGGGTACTGCGCGGCCCCATGCGCGGGACCAGCCAGGGTTGCAGCCAGGTGCGGGCCAGCATGAAGGCGATGACCGCCGCCACGGTGGCCGCCAGCAGACTAAGGGCGCCACCGGTGAAGGGGCCGAACAAGGCGCCGCCCAGCAGGATCCAGAAGGTGCTCGGCAGCGGGAACAGGGCCAGCACGACAAACGCCAGCACGAATACCAGGTAGGCCCCAGGGCCCCAGCTGAGCAGCCAGACCTCCAGCTCGCCCAGCGGAACGCCGAGGCTGGGCCACTCGGTGGTCAACAGGATCCACGCCAGCGAGATCCCGAACAGGATCGCCGCGACCGTCAGCCAGCTCTTGTGATGTCGAATCCTCATGTCACCCCGTCAGCCCCCGTCCCCGGGATCTTCACCGCCGGCGCGCAGACGCTCCAGACGCTCCGCCAGCGCGCGCTCGGTACCATCCCGGCGCGGACTGTAGAAGCGCGCTTCTTCCAGCCCTTCGGGCAGATAGACCTGTCCACGCGCAAACCCGTCCGGTTCGTCGTGGTCGTAGCGATACCCGGCACCGAAGCCCTCGGCACGCATCAGCTCGGTCGGGGCATTGCGCAGGTGCAGGGGCACGCCCGCGCTGCCGCTGTCGCGGATCGCGGCCCGCGCGCCGTTCAGCGCGGCATAGGCGCTGTTGCTCTTGGGTGCGGAGGCCAGTTCGATCACTGCCTGTACCAGCGCCAGATCGCCTTCCGGCCGGCCCAGACGTTCCATGGTCTGCCAGGCCGCCAGCACCCGCGCACCGAGGCCAACCGCGGCCAGGCCAATGTCCTCGTAGGCCATGCGCAGCAGGCGACGACCGAGGTAGTCCGGGTCACAGCCCGCATCCAGCATGCGGGTGAGCCAGTACACCGCGGCGTTCGGATCGGACCCGCGCACGGATTTGTGCAGGGCGGAGATCTGGTCGTAGAAGGCATCGCCCTGACGGTCGAAGGCCAGTGACTGCGCCCCCATCACCGCGCGCAGCGCGTCGCCGGTGATGGCGCCATCGCGCGCCAGGTCCGAGGCGGTCTCCAGCCAGTTCAGGGCACGCCGGGCATCGCCATCGGCGGCGCGTGCAAGACGCTGACGCTCCTCTGGGTCCAGCGTCAGGCCACGCCCGCCCAGACCGCGCTCGGGGTCATTGAGGGCCCGGTCGATCAGGGCCTCGATGGCCTCCGCCCCGACCGCCTCCATGCGATAGACCCGCGCGCGCGACAGCAGCGCGCTGTTGAGTGCGAACGAAGGATTCTCGGTGGTCGCGCCGACGAAGGTCAGCGTACCGTCCTCAATGTGCGGCAGCAGGGCGTCCTGCTGGCCCTTGTTGAAGCGGTGGATTTCGTCGATGAACAGCAGCGTCCCGACACCATTGCGGCGGCGGGCCTTCGCGGCTTCGACAACCGCACGGACGTCCTTGACCCCCGCCAGCACGGCGGACAGCGTGACCAGGCGCTGGGCTCCGGCCGCCGCCACCAGCCGCGCGAGCGTCGTCTTGCCGCAGCCGGGCGGGCCCCAGAGGATCATCGACGGGGTCTGGCCCTGCTCGATCGCCTGGCGCAGCGCGGCATCGGCGCCGACCAGGTGGTCCTGGCCGACCATCTCGTCGAGACGCGCCGGACGCATGCGCTCGGCCAGCGGCGCCGAGGGATCCGGGGCTACCGGGGCCGGTTCGGGTTCGGGCGAGGCCACGTCCGGATCGGGGCCGAACAGATCGCCTTCGGGGGAATCACTCATGGAGGGATTGTAACCCCTCGAGCCGAAGAGCCTTGTTCACCACGAAGTGCACGAAGGTACGAAGAAGGGCTATTGAACCACGGAGGGCACGGAGACAACCCAAGGGGGTATCACAGCCCATGGGTAGGATGCGTTGAGCGAAGCGAAACGCATCAACATCGATCACCCGGAATATCGCCGCCTTCCGACCGATGCGTTTCGCTGCGCTCAACGCATCCTACGCTCCCTGAAAGCCTTTGTTTTCTCCGTGGCCTCTGTGCGCTTTGTGGCAGATAACCCGCGAGCGGACCTCGCTCAAGGCCGATAGATGTCGGTCCCGGCCGGCGGGTCGAAGGTGAACACGCCCGGGTCGAGTTCGCCATTGCGTTCGGTTTCGTGGAAGAGGATCACGGTCTCCTGGCCGAAGATGTCGCGGAAGGCCATGCGGGTCAGGTCGCCATCCGCGGTCAGGTCCAGGTCCAGACTGGTGAAGTCGGCCTGTTCGTTGCGCGGCACCAGCACCAGGCGCAAGGCATCGCCGCCCGGCACCGGGCGCAGTGACATGCGGAAGTGCTCGTCCAGACGCTCCGGCTGGGTGATCGCGGCGATCGGCGTGGCGTCGAAGGCATCCCCCAGCGGGCGCACCGTGGCCTGCGACAGGTCCGGGTCGTACATCCACAGATCCTGCCCATCGGAGACGATGGTCTGCGGGAACGGCTCGGTCACCTCCCAGTGCAGGCGATTGGGCAGCCCCAGCTGCATGCGGCCATCGGACTCCTGCAGCACGTAGCCGGTGTCGTCGCGCACGGTCTGGGTAAATTCGGCGGAGAAGCTTTCCAGGCCATCGACAAAGCGATCCAGCGCCGCGCGGGCATCCTCCATACCGCGGTCGGCGGCCAGGGCCGGAACGGCGGTCAAGGCCAGTACCAGGCCAAGGGACAGGGCCCGCCAGAGGGCGCCCGGACACGTAAGGGGACGAGCGTTCATGCAGTCTCCAGGATGGATGAGTATGCGATTCATGATGCGCCGCGAGGCTTAACCCGGCGTGAATGTGTCGCACAGGGATGACGAACCGCGTCACGCGATCAGGGACATGGACACCAACCACGCCCTCGGGTTCGGGGCGCTCAGTCGTTCGGGCCGGGAACCAGGACCTCGCGATTGCCGTTCGACTGTACCTGGCTGACCAGGCCGGCGGCCTCCATGTCTTCGACCATGCGCGCGGCGCGGTTGTAGCCGATCTTCAGCCGGCGCTGGACGAACGAGATCGAGGCCTTGCGTGACTCGATGACCACCTGCACGGCCTGATCGTACAGCGGGTCCGATTCGTTGCCGTTCCCCTCGGGCGACTCCAACCCCGGGATGCTGGCCGCACCGGCCTCGGGCTCGTCGAGGATTGCGTCGTTGTAGTCCGGCTCGCCGGTGGACTTGAGGTACTCGACCACCTGATGCACCTCGTTGTCGCTGACGAACGCGCCGTGCACGCGCTCGGGCATCGCCTTGCCCGGCGGCAGGTAGAGCATGTCGCCGTGACCCAGCAGGTGCTCGGCACCCATCTGATCGAGGATGGTGCGCGAGTCCACGCGCGAGGAGACCTGGAAGGCGATGCGGGTGGGGATGTTCGCCTTGATCAACCCGGTAATCACGTCCACCGACGGACGCTGGGTGGCCAGGATCAGGTGGATGCCGGCGGCGCGGGCCTTCTGCGCCAGCCGGGCGATCAGCTCCTCGACCTTCTTGCCCACCACCATGATCATGTCGGCGAATTCGTCGACCACAACCACAACGAACGGCAACGGCTCCAGTTCCGGCGCCTCGGTCTCGGTGATCGCCTCCTCCGGCTTGAACAACGGGTCCTTCAGTGGCTCGCCACCGGCCTGGGCATCGCGCACCTTCTTGTTGAAGCCGCCGATGTTGCGCACGCCCATCGCCGACATCAGCTTGTAGCGCCGCTCCATCTCCGCCACCGCCCAGCGCAGGGCGTTGGAGGCATCCTTCATGTCGGTGACGACCGAACACAGCAGATGCGGGATGCCCTCGTAGACCGACAACTCCAGCATCTTCGGATCGATCAGGATCAGGCGGACGTCTTCCGGCGTGGACTTGTACAGCAGCGACAGCAGCATCGCGTTGACGCCCACTGATTTCCCGGAACCGGTCGTCCCGGCGACCAGCAGATGCGGCATCTTCGCCAGATCCGCGATCACCGGCCCGCCGCCGATGTCCTTGCCCAGCGCCATGGTCAGCGGCGACTTGTTCGAGTCGAACAGATCCGAACGCAGGATCTCCGAGAGGGCCACGATCTCGCGGTTCTCGTTGGGGATCTCCAGCCCCACCGTGGACTTGCCCGGGATCACCTCGACGATGCGCACCGCCATCACCGACAGCGAACGCGCGAGATCGGTGGACAGCCCGGAGATGCGCGAGGCTTTCACCCCGGCCGCCGGTTGCAATTCGAAGCGGGTGATCACCGGCCCCGGCTGCACCGCAACCACCTCGACCTCCACACCGAAGTCCTTCAGCTTCAGTTCCACCAGGCGAGAGAGCGCCTGCAACGACTCCTCGGAGAATCCGTCGGGCGGCGGCGGCGCCTCGTCCAGCAGGGCCAGCGGCGGGTGTGGATCCGCGCCCGTCCCCTCGGAGAACAGCGGGACCTGCTTCTCCTTCTGCACCCGCGGGCTGGGTGGCGGCGCCTCGATACGCGGCTCCACCCGCGAGGGCATGCGCTTCTCGGTACGCTTGCGTTCCTTCTCTACCCGGGTCTCGCGTTCGGCCCGTTCGCGGGCACCGATGCGGCGGTCGCGGGCCGAGTCGATCGCCACGCGGGCACGCTCCCAGCCGCGCACGGCCAGCTGGCCGAGACGATCCATCAGCAGGAACCAGGAAAGCCCGGTAAACAGGGTCACCCCGGCCAGGAACAGCGCCAGCAGAACCAGTGTCCCGCCCACCAGGCTCAGCCCGGCGACCGCCCAGCCGCCGAACAGGTCGCCGAGGATGCCGCCGGCATGGACCGGCATCCCGCCCGGCAACAGGTGCAGCGCGGCCAGGGCCGAGCCGGCGATCAGCGCCACGATCAACGCCAGCCCGCGCACGGTGAGCTCCATGGGGCTGGCGATCTGCGCCTCGCGGCGATGCCGGAACAGCCACCAGCCAATACCACCCACGGCCAGCGGGATCAGGTAGGCCAGATAGCCGAGCAGATGAAAAGCGATATCAGCGAACCAGGCGCCCGTGGTGCCGCCCAGATTGCGCAGACCCTCGCCGTCGCCGGTGGTCGACCAGGCGGCATCGCCCGGGTGATAGCTCGCCAGCGCCACCAGCAGATACAGCGCCAGCATGCCAAAGATCAGCAGCGCACCCTCGCGCAGCCCACGCAGGAGTTGCCCACTCAGGCTCGGCGGTGCGGCCGGCTCTGCCGTCTTGCTGCCCTTGGCACCCTTGCCCCCGGATTTGGCCTTGCTTGCGGCCATGCGCTCCCCACTGGTCCGGCCCGCGGCGCGGGCAACTTTTCAAGGAAGCGCTGAATAAAGCCATCCTGGCTTTCTCAGCGCACGCTGCACTGCAAACGCGGTTTGCAGCTTGCTTCACAATCAACCCCCTGCGGTGGTCGATTGCGGCGGCACCTCCTTGTGCCGCCGGGAAACGCCGATGAATCGGCGTTTCCCGGGATCATCGCGCAGTTTACCGGTTAAAACGTTCTTCGGGGGGCCAGACCTGCCCAGCCTGAGAACCGAGTCCGGTCCGATCGCTTTCCGGCAGGCTGCCTCGGCTCAGCGAGCCCTGCCATTACAGGAGCGGGCCTGCCCGCGAAGCCCCCGCCCGTGTCGGCAAAGGCCCATCCCTCAGTCCCATCGATAACCCCATACCGCAAACACTGGGTCCGCATGCTTCAGCCGGCCGGCATAGGGATCATCCGCCGGCCGCGGCAGGCCGCGCAGGGAAAAGGTCGCGAGACCCGCGAAACCGGCGCGCAGGAACAGGTCCAGCACCAGCCCCATGCGCTCGAAGTCGTACAGGCGTTCCCAGACCGCAACCGCCTTGGTCGGGAAGCAGCGGTTGGAGAACGTCACCACGAACACCCCGCCCGGGCGCAGCACCTCGCGGACCGCGTGGAACACCGCCTCCGGCTGCGTCAGATACTCGACCGACGCGGTACAGGCCACGGCGTCGAAGCTCCCCGCCGCATACGGCAACTCGGGCTGCACATTGAGGTCCTGCACATGCGCGGACGCCAGGCAGGGGTTGTCCGCCAGCTCCTGCGTGTTCATACCCAGCCCGATCACCGCTTCCGGCGTCTCCACCCGGTCCAGGTGCGACTCCCAGCTGCTCATCAGGTCGAGCACCCGCGCACCGGGCGGGATGCAGGCGCCATACAGTGCGGCGATCTCGGCGCGCGCGGTGGCATCCAGGTGGTGTACCCGGCGGGGTTCGGCATAAAACGCGGCATCGGGGTCCGGATCCTCGCGTTCCAGCGCGCCGTCGGTCCAGAAGTCGGTCGGCCGTCCGCGCCAGCGGGCCTGCATGCCCGGCCCGCGGGCCGTCAGCAGCCGGGCCACATCCACCGAGTGGTCGTCATCACGCCCGTGGGCGTGGCGGGCCATGACCCGCGCCTGCAACCGCAGCTCATGGTCCGCCAGTGGATGGTTCAGATCCGCCACCAGGCGGTCCTCCTCCAGCGCCCCGACCCGGAACAACTCGCGATCCCCGGCATCGATGCCCGCATGGCCGGCAATGAACGCCCTCGGGTAAAAACGACCGGCACGGGGCTCCACCCGGCGATGCCTGCGCAGGCCACGATTGAACGCCGACGCCGGGAGCTCCCGCACCCGATCCACCTCGGACGGCGGGACCAGGGCCGCGGCTGACGCCCGGGAGGCCTCGTGTACCGCCCCCACTCCCAGCCCGTGCAGGGCGGCGCCCAGATCACCCGGCCAGTGGTCCCGCTCCGGCAACAGCCTCGGCAGAAACAGACATTCGCGGTGACGGGCCTCGTCACTCGCCCAGTCCAGCATGAACCCGATATCCGCTACGTCGCCCGGGTTCGACCGGGATGGCGCCTCGATCCAGTTGGCAAACGGGTCCCGCATGGGCTCTCTCCTGACGCGGCAACACGGACTGCCACGGTGACAGCGTACCGGTTATGGTACGACCAAGCCCGCACCGGAAGCTCGCATGCCCCGCTCCCTGATCGCGCCCTCCGCACTGCTCGCCACGGCCCTTTGGTTGCTCGCCGCCTTGCTGGCGATCCCCGCCGCCCAGGCCCAGGAGACGGGGGCCAGCGCCGCCGACCTCGATTCCAACCTGCGCGTGGGCACCCGCTTTGTGTCGCCGTTCGTGATCGCCCCGGACGCGGCCGACGCGGCCCCGACCGGCATCGCGATCGAGCTTTGGGAACGGGTAGCGGAACGCCTGGAACTGGACTACGGGTACCGGGAGGTCAGCCTCGAGGCATTGATCACAGGCCTGGGGGACGACCGCATCGATGTCTCGGTCGCGGCCCTCACCGCGACCGCCGAGCGCGCCGAGCGCGTCGACTTCACCCATCCGTACTACAGCACCGGGCTGTCCATTGCCGTGCCCCAGCAGGGCAACCCGGTCGCCGGCGCCCTGCGGGCATTCATCTCGATGCCATTCCTGATGGTCATCCTCGCGCTCGCCGGCCTGCTCCTGCTGGTCGGCGCACTGCTGTGGCTGTTCGAGCGTCACCGCAACGCCGACGAGTTCGGCGGCAGCTCCGCACAGGGGCTGGGCTCGGCCTTCTGGTGGGCCGCCGTCACCATGACCACGGTCGGCTACGGCGACAAGGCCCCGCGCACCCTGCCCGGCCGCGCGATCGCGCTGGTCTGGATGTTCGCGGCCCTGATCCTGGTTTCCACCTTCACCGCCGCAATCGCCACCACCTTGACCGTCAGCTCACTGGATACCGGCATCCAGAATGTCTCCGACCTGGAGGGCCAGCGCATCGCCACCATCGGCGGCTCCAGTGCCGCCGCCTGGCTGGACGACCAGGGCTTCGCCTACCGCGACCACGCGGACCTGAGCTCCGCCCTCGACGCGGTCGCCAACGGGCACGCCGACGCGATGGTCTATGACGCCCCGCTGC
The DNA here is from genome assembly GCF_000376905.1 of Thioalkalivibrio sp. AKL6. Lineage (NCBI taxonomy): Bacteria > Pseudomonadati > Pseudomonadota > Gammaproteobacteria > Chromatiales > Ectothiorhodospiraceae > Thioalkalivibrio > Thioalkalivibrio sp. AKL6. Next base: position 392,192 of record NZ_AQXS01000011.1, read on the forward strand.
TGCGTTACCAGGTGCGCGAACACTTCGCCGGTCAACTGGAGGTGCTACCCGTCGAGTTCCTGCGCCAGGACTATGCCCTGGCCCTGCCCCAGGGCTCGCCGCTGCGCGCCCCGATGAACGTGGCTATCCTCGAGATTCTGGAATCCGACGAGTGGCAGCGGGTGCTGCGCCGCTACCTCGGTAATTGACGCGAACCGCAGCAGGGAGAGACGCCTCATGGCGGAGACCTTTCTGGTGGCCATCATCGACCAGGACCGCGAAGAACAGGCCCTGGCCATCGCCGACGAAGAAGGCGGCGCGGACGGCACGGTGTTGCACGGCTCGGGCCTCGGCTTCCCCGAGCACATGACCTTCCTCGGTGTGACCTACCAGGGCAACGAATCGGTCTGTGTATGGCAACTGGAGACCGAGCAGGCCGAACGCATCGCCCGCCGTCTGAACCTGGAGATGGACTTGTTTCAGCCCTACAACGGACTTGCCTTTACCCTGGATACCGCCGCGCTGCAGGGCATGGAATTCGTCGGCCACCTGACGCATACGCCCTGACACGTTCCGAACGCCGGAGACTTCGCCATGCAATTCGTTCTGCTCGTCGCCGTAGTCCCTCGCAGTCAGGCCGATCGCGCCATCGAGATTGTTCAGCGTGTCGGAGCCGCCGGACTGACCCTGCTGGACGGTCAGGGCATCGCCCAGCTGCGGCGCAACCCGGTGATGGACCTGAAAGACTCGTCCGGCCGCAAGGTGTTACTGATGGTCCTCGAGGCCGGACTGGCCCGACGCATGCTGGAGCGGCTGGACACGGAACTGGACTTGAGCCAGTTGGGCAACGGCTTTGCCGTCACCCTGCCCATCAAGGACATCGCCGGGATCAAGCCGGAGCAGATCGAACACCTGCTGCGCACGCTCCCGGACGGCCCCGCGTAGCCTTCAACGCCAGGGCGGCTCCACGCCCTCGACGCGGTATTCGCGGCGCAGGGCGCGCATCAGGCTGAAGCAGCAGAAGACCAGGATGATCGCGACCGGCAGCCCGGCGGTCAGCGAGCCGGTCTGCAGGCTGTCCAGCGCGCGTTCGCCGCCGACGATCAGCAGCGTGGCAGCCACCGCGCCCTCGATAATGCCCCAGATCACACGCTGGCGCTTGGGCGAGTGCTTCGAGCCGCGCGAGATCAGCGCATCCACCACGAAGGTACCCGAAGCCGAGGAGGTGATGAAATAGGTCGCGATCAGCAGCGTGGCGATCCCGGAGGCGAGGGTCGTCCACGGCAGCTGGGCCAGGGTCGCGTAGAGGGCTACGGTGGTGTCCTCGGCGACCGCAGCGGCGATGCCCGCGCCTTCATCGAACAGCTCCATGTGCAGCGCGGTCCCGCCGAAGATCGCCATCCAGGCGAACACAAACAGCGTGGGCAGCGCGAGCACGCCGACGATGAACTCGCGGATGGTACGCCCGCGCGAGATGCGCGCGATGAAGATGCCCACAAACGGCGACCAGGCGATCCACCAGGCCCAGTAGAACATGGTCCAGTCCTTCTGCCACTCGGAGCCGCCGATTGCGTCGGTGTACAGGCTCAGCTCGATCAGCTGCTGGAAGTAGCCGCCGGTGGAGTCGAGCAGGAAGCGCAGGATGAACAGCGTCGGCCCGGCAAACAGCACGAACAGCATGAAGCTGATCGCCAGCACCAGGTTGAACACGCTGACCCACTTGAGCCCGCGATCCAGTCCGGAGAGCACCGACAAGACGGCCACCGCCGTGATCGCTGTGATGATGCCGACCTGGTACCAGTGCGAGACCGGCATGTCCACGAGCACGTTGAGCCCGGTGTTGAGCTGCATCGCGCCGAAACCCAGCGAGGTGGCCAGCCCGAACAACGTGCCGAACACCGCAAGGATGTCGATCACGTGCCCGATCGGGCCGTAGATGCGATCCCCCAGCAGCGGGTAGAAGATCGAGCGGATGGTCAGCGGCAGGCGGTGGCGGAAGCTGAAGTACGCCACCGACAGCCCCAGCACCACGTACACCGCCCAGGCATGCAGCCCCCAGTGGAAGAAGGTGTAGACCATCGCCTGGCGCGCGGCCTCGGCGGTCTCGCCATCACCGGTCGGCGGGTTCTGATAGTGCAGGACCGGCTCGGCCACGCTCCAGAACACGAGGCCAATGCCCATGCCGGCCGAGAACAGCATCGCGAACCAGGCGGCGAACCCGAATTCCGGCCGGTCGTCCGGCTGCCCCAGCCGGATCGCGCCGTAGCGGCTGAACCCCAGCCAGACCAGGAACCCGAGGAAGAACGTGACCACCAGCAGGTAGCCCCAGCCGAGGTATTCGGTAATGAATCCGTGGATGCCGTCGAACACCATGCTGGCGGTGGACGGCAAGGCCACCCCGAAGGCAACAAACACCACCACCATGATCCCGGAGGCGGTGAACACGGTGGGGTTGACGGTGGAGAAAAAGGCTTCCGGGCGGTACTGGCTCATGATGAACGGCCTGGCTTCAGTCCGGGGATGGGCATCAGTTCGACGCGTCGGAGTCCGGGGTGCCCGCACAAAGCCCGCCGGTCAGATCGGCCTTGGCCAGCACATGCCCCTCGGCCGCGACGTCGAACTGCGTACGCGTCGCACCCGGCGCCAAATCCAGCGCCTCATCCAGGGCGAGCAGGCGGAAACGATAGTGGTGGCAGCCCTCCGGCGGGATCGGGCCCAGATACCCGGCCTTGCCGAAGGCATCCAGGCCCACGCGCCCCTGACTCGGCAGATGCAGCGAGTCCACCCGATGCGTGTCTGGCGGCAGGTTCCAGACCAGCCAGTGCGTCACCTCGCCCAGCGGCGAATCCAGGTCCTCGAGGATCAGCGCGAGGCTCTGTGCGCCATCCGGAACCTCATGAATCTCCAGTGGTGGCAGCTCGTTGGCATCGCGGGCCGACACCTCGGTCGGCATCACTTCGCCGTCACGGAAGGCAGGACTGATCAGCCGCATCCCCTCGTCTCCTGTATCCACAGATCCTCAGCCTCCCCCGCCGCCGCCAGCGGGTCAACCGCCGCGAGACCGGATCGCGACCGGAATTGCTCCCGGTCAACGAACCAACCCCGCACGGTTGCACACAGAGCCCGCTCCGTGCGTACACTTCGAGACATGGCACAGCTCACCTTCAAGGGCGCGACCGGCGAGGTCACCGGGTCGCGCTATCTCCTCGAGACCGACGGCGCCCGCATCCTGCTGGAATGCGGCCTGCATCAGGGCGGCAATGACGCCGACGAGGCCAACCGCGAACCGCTCGCGGAACTCGCCGGTCAGCTCGACGCCGTCGTCCTGTCCCACGGCCACCTGGATCACTCGGGGCTCCTGCCCAAGCTGGTGCGCGACGGCTACCACGGCCCCATCTACTGCACACCGGGGACCGAGGAGTTGCTCGAGATCATGCTCGAGGACGCCGCCTTCGTGATGAGCAAGGACATCGAGTGGGAGAACAAGTGGCGCCGGCGCGCGGACAAGCCCCTGGTCGAGCCGGTCTACGACATCGACGACGTCGCGACCACTCTGGGACTCTGCAAGGCCGTGCCCTACGGTGACACGCAAACCATTGCCGGCGACATCCGGCTGACCTTCCGGGATGCCGGGCACATCCTCGGCTCCGCGATCGTCGACCTGATCGTGCCGTCCGGCGGGCGCGACCGGCACCTGGTCTTCTCCGGCGACCTGGGCAACCCCGACGCCGTGCTGATGCACGAACCCGCGCGGATGGAACACGCAGATCACGTGCTGCTGGAAAGCACCTACGGCGATCGCGACCACCGGCCGATGGACGAGACCATCGAGGAATTCGCGCAGATCCTCGCGGAGGCCGCCGCCAGCGGTGGCAACGTGATGATCCCGGCCTTCGCGGTCGGGCGCACCCAGGAGATCCTCTACCACCTGGGCATGCTGCACCACGCCGGGCGCCTGCCGCAGCAGAAGGTATTCCTCGACAGCCCGATGGCGATCAAGGTGACCGAACTCTACGCGCGGCTGCACAAGTCGCTGAAGAGCGAGGATATGGAGCGCCTGCACAAGGCCGCGAACGGCGACCCGAGTGGCTACCTGCCCGGGCTGCAGGTCTGTCGCACGGTCGAGGAATCCATGGCGATCAACCGCATCACCGGCGGCGCGATCATCATCGCCGGGGCCGGCATGTGCAACGGCGGGCGCATCCGTCATCACATGAAATACAACCTGTGGCGGCGCGAGGCGCACCTGGTCATCGTCGGCTTCCAGGCCTCGGGTACGCTGGGACGGCGGCTGGTCGATGGCGCCGAGCGGGTCAAGCTGCTGGGCGACGAGGTCGCGGTCAACGCGAAGGTCCACACCCTGGGCGGCTTCTCCGCCCATGCCGGGCGTACTCAGCTATTGGACTGGGCACGCGGCTTCCGCGACCAGCCGATGTTCCACCTGGTTCACGGCGAGCCGGAGGCGCGTGATGCGCTGGCTGCCGGACTGCGCGACGAGCTGGGCGCCGAGGCCCACGTGCCGGCCTTTGGCGAGACCATCACGCTGTAATCCGCTCGCATGCCGGAGGCCGAAGCCGTCAGCACCTACGCCCTGATCGCCGGCTTCCTCGGCGGGCTCGGGCTGTTCCTCCTCGGCATGACGCTGCTGACCGACGGCCTGAAGACCGCCGGCGGCAAGGCCCTGCAGCATATCCTGGGCGTCTGGACGCGGACTCGCCCGCGCGCGCTCGCCTCCGGCATGGGCGTGACCGCCCTGGTCCAGTCCTCCAGCGCGGTCACCGTCGCCACCATCGGCTTCGCCAACGCGGGGCTTTTGACCCTCGGCCAGTCGGTCTGGGTGATCTTCGGCTCCAACGTCGGCACCACCATGACCGGCTGGCTGGTCGCCCTGATTGGCTTCAATATCCGGATCGAGGCCTTCGCCCTGCCGGCCATCGGCATCGGCGCCCTGCTCTACCTGTTCATGAAGGCCGCACGCCCGCGCTACCTGGGTCTGGCCCTGGCCGGTTTCGGCCTGCTGTTCTTCGGGATCGACGTGCTGCGCGAGACCTTCGAGGGCCTGAGCGCGACCTTCGACCTCTCCGCCCTGGCGCGACCGGGCTTTGTCGGGCTCCTGATCATGGTCGGCATCGGTGCGCTGCTGACCGTGCTGATGCAGAGCTCCTCGGCCTCCATGGCGATGGCCCTGACCGCCGCGATGAGCGGTGCGGTACCGCTGGAGGCCGCAGCCGCCGCAGTGATCGGCGCCAACCTCGGCACCACGGTGAAGGCCCTGCTGGTCGTCATTGGCGCCACCCCGAACGCCAAACGCGTGGCCGCCGCACACGTGATCTTCAACGGCCTGACCGCGATCGTCGCATTGCTGATCCTGCCGTGGTTCCTGGCCGCGATCGCCTGGATCTGGGGCAGCACCGGCGAGGCCCCGGCCCCCGCGGTGCTGCTGGCGCTGTTCCACACCGCCTTCAACCTGCTGGGCGTGGCGCTGATGGTCCCGGTCGCCCCGCCGATGATCCGCTTTCTGCAGACGCGCTTCCGTACCCGGGAGGAAGATATCGCCCAGCCGCGCTTTCTCGACAAGCACAGCGGGGGCGTCCCCGATCTGGCGCTGCAGTCGTTGTTGCAGGAAACCGAGCGCCTGGCCGACATCAGCCACTCCATGGCGCGCGAGGCCCTGCGCCCGGACCCGCCGGCCGCAGGCACCCTGGACGCACGGCGCGCCGCCGTGGAACAGCTGACTACTGCCATCAGCGATTTCGCCGCCCGCACGGCCAACCACCCGATGCCCGAGGCGGTCGGGCACGGCATCGCCGAGGCGGTACGTATCGCGCGCTATCATCGCGAGACTGCGGTGCTGGCCGACCAGATCGCCGAGCTTCGCCGCCATTCGACCGGCGAGGAACGCCCGATCGTCAGCGAACAGCGCCGCGCCTGGCAGGAGCAAGCGATCCGCGCCCTGGATCTCGCCAACCTGGAAAGCGAGAACGGCAGAGACCTGGCGGCCACCGAGGCCGTAAGCACGGTGGAGACGGCCTATGCCGAACTGAAGGCAGCCCTGCTGCGCGAAGGCACCTTCGGCTCGCTGAGCATGACCGAGATGGAACGCCAACTCCGCATCATCAGTATGGCGCGACGGCTGGTCACCCAGGCCGACAAGGCCCGCCGCCACACCGAGGCCCTGGAGGACCAGATCCAAGGGCTGCGCAAGACGCTGGAACCGGAGAACGCATGATCGACGGCGAAACCCTGCAGGACGCCATCGCGAACCACCGGGCCGAGGCCCTGACGTTCGACGGGCTGGAATACGCCCGGCTGCTGGAGCCGGTGAATCACTACCCGCGCGGTTCCGTGGTGCTTCCGGATGGCTCGGTGGTCCCCGGCTACCCGGCCATCGGGCGCATCCAGTCGCTGGAGGCCGGGCTGCCGCGCCAGTTCGATCAGCCGTTCTGGGCGGAGGAGAAGATCGACGGCTTCAACGTGCGCATCCTGCGCTGGGAAGGCCGGGTCGTCGCCTTCAGCCGGGGCGGGTTTGTCTGTGCATTCAGTACCGACCGGGTGCCGGATTTCGTGGACCTCGCGGTGTTCGAGGCGGAACCCGATCTGGTGCTCTGCACGGAAATCGCCGGGCCGGACACGCCCTATCTGGAGGGCTCCACCCCGCGCGTCGCGGACGACGTCGGCTTGTTCGTGTTCGACCTGATGCGGCTCGGCCAGCCGGGCTTTGTGCCGCAGGACGAAAAGTTTGCACTGATGGAGCGCCATGACCTGCCACCGGCGCCGCTGCATGGACGGTTCACGCCCGCAGACACCGAGGCCCTGGGCCGCCTGATCCGGCAACTGGATGCCGAGGGTGCCGAGGGCCTGGTACTGAAGACCGCGGATGGCGAGCACCGCGCCAAGTACGTGGCCGGGGGTTCCTGCATCAACGACATCCGCGTGTGTTCCGAACAGCTGCTGGACCTGCCGCCGGAGTATTTCACCAACCGTCTGACCCGCCTGGCCATCTTTCTCGCCGAACACCCACCCGCGGAGCGCGTCGCCGTGGAACGCGAACTGGGCGCGGCCCTGCTGTCCGGGCTGGCGACCGCGGTGGACAAGAGCCGGCGCGAGGGACGCGTCGGCCACACCTACCGCTGTCGCTTCCGCGAACACGCCGGGGCCCAGCGCTTCATCGATCACATGCAGGCCACCGGCGGGCGCCATGTGCGCTTCCTGCCGGACACGCCGCGCCAGGAGGAAAACGGCTACTGGCTGCTGGAGTTCGAGCGCCTGTTCGACCGGATCACCGGCACCCTGGCCTCGGCCCTGGCCGGCGACCGCCAATACGACTGAGCTCTTCGCCTGCAAGCAGGCTCCTACGGGTTCTACTTTGTAGGAGCCTGCTTGCAGGCGAACACGGGAAAGTCCCCGACTTGCGGCCTCATGCGCCGCCCTGACCGGGGATGCCCGACTCGGAGAGATTCTCCATCACCCGACGCAGGTAGTCGGCGGTGACCAGCTTGATGCCCATGCGGTTGCCCAGCTTGCGCATGCCCTCGTCGGCACTGGCCAGTTCGGCGTCCAGCTCCATCGCCAGCAGCACGGCATCGACGTCTTCGCGCGAATCCACCAGCCCCTTGCGCATCGCCTCGCGGAAACGCTCGCGCAGCTGGGTGATCAGCTCGGGCTTGAGCGATTCGGCCGCCCCCGCCTGGCGGGTATGCTCCTCCGCAATGCGCAGGCCGCGGTCAATCCGCGTACGCACCTCGTCGATGAATTCGTAGAGGATGTCGCTCGGCAGCATCAGGGCGAAGCGCCGCGGCGAACGCACCCAGACCACGGTCTCGAAATCGGCCGCCATGGCCTCGAGGTCACGCATGCCGCGAAACTCCTCGTACACCGACAACGGCATGTAGAACTCGGCGGGGCAATGGCGCGCCAGGGTGAGGAAGGTCCGCAGGATGTCTTCGGCATCCTCGCCGAACTGCCCGGCCACATGCGGGTTGGTAAAGACACTGGTATCCAGCACGAATCGGCGCATCACGACCTCCTGTCGGCTCCCTTCATCATCGGCAGGGGCCAGCGGCCCGTCAACCGGCGCGGATCCCCCGTCCGCGAGGACGGGTATGGCATAATCAGCGCGTCATTTCCCAGCCGGACATGGATTGCCCTTGGCCACCCGAGCGGAAGTCGAAAAGTTTCTGGAGCGCCTGCGCGAGGACCTCGAACGTCACCAGATCGAGATCCCGACCCTGCCCGATGTCTCGGTGCAGGCATTGTTCATCACCCAGGACGAGTCCAGCTCCATTGTTGATCTGGTCAACCTGATCTCGCGCGACACGGCCCTGGCCTCGCGCCTGGTGCGGCACGCCAACAGCCCGGCCTATCGTGGGCTCACGCGCTGCGCGACCATTCGCTCCGCCATCACGCGCCTGGGGATGGAACGCGCCCGCCAGACCATCATTGCGCTGTCGATGAAGGAGGTCTTCCAGAGCGGGAACGAGATGATCCGCGTACGCATGGAAGAACTGTGGCACCACAGCCTGGAGGTGGCGATCATCAGCTATCTGCTAGCCCGCCGACACCCGCACCTGGACCCCGATACCGCGCTGCTCGCCGGGTTGGTGCACGACATCGGCATGATCCCGATCCTGCGCCGCGCGGAGAAGACACCCGAGATCTACGAGGACCCGCGCGCCCTGCAGGCCGCCGCCGACGCCGCGCATGTCCCCATCGGCCGCGCGATGCTGAAAAACTGGAATTTCGAGCCGGAGATCATCCGCGCAGTGGCCGAACACGAGAACCTCAAGCGCGAGCCGGAGGATGGCGAACCGGTCAACTACAGCGACATCCTGCAGGCGGCCAACATCGAGAGTCACAGCGCCACGCGGCATCGCCTGGCCTCCATCGACCGCAACGCGGTTGCCGCCATCCGCCGCCTGGCCGCCAAGCCCGGCACGACCCAGCTGAACTGGGAAGACGACGCGATCGGTCTGGAACACGTAAACCAGATGATTGAGTGAACCCCACGCAGCGGGGGCGGTCTTCTCCTTACTTCCCAGGAAGGACGTCCGCATGCCCGCCATTCTCCAGCTCGTCTACGCCTCGCGCGCCACGTTTCGCGAAAACACGTCCAACCAGGGCATTGAGCCCGAAGTCAGTCGCATCCTGATGCAGTCGCGCCAGAACAACCCGCGCAGCGGGATTGTCGGCGCGCTCTATTACGGCGACGGGCACTTTTTCCAGTGCCTGGAGGGTGCCCCGGATGCAGTGCGCGAAACCGTCGACCGCATCCGCCGTGATCGTCGCCACGAAGAGGTCCGGGTGCTGCGCGAGCAGTCACTGGATACCCCGGGATTCGGCGAATGGTCCATGAAATACGTCCCGGCGGCCGTGGACGTTCGCCAACTGCTGCAACGCTTCGGCCAACGCCGGTTCGACCCCTTCGCCTTCGACAACGACCGCATCGACGCGATGCTGGACCTCCTGCGCCACGGGCGAGATACCGCGCACGCCGAACCCGAGCGACCGGCGCCGGCCAGTCCCCAAGACGCCGCCCGCCGCACCAATCGCCTGTTGTTCGGCGTTGGGCTGATCGCAGTCGCGATTCTGGCCGGCGTGATCGGGGCTGCCGCCTACCTGCTGCTGGCCACCTAGGGAAACACTTCGCGCGCGCTCGTCGCTCGCGAGATGCGCGCATTCGGAACCCACCCCGATGGCGCCCTTCGCCCGGCCTTCATGCACCCCGCGCGCATACAACCCCGGGATTGGCGCACGCACCTCACCTATTGCCAAGGCCCCCGGTCCACCCCACCACCGGCTCGCGGCGTTCGAATACGCAGTCCGCAAGAGCCATTTCCATGGTGCTTCACGCTCCCTCCCGGGTACGTTCAGGTCCTGTCGTCCGACCCGCCACGCCGGGGCACCTTGACCCATCGCTTTTTAGAACCGCAAATCCCTTCACATTTTCAACACTCAGCGACCACAAAGAAGGCGAACGGCCGCCGTCAGTGTGCCAGCGAACAGACCCGTTAACGTCCTGCGCCTATTTTGAACCCTCATCCTGAATCCGCTGCAACGTGGCGATTCAGTCCCCTCCCGGCAATGTCGCCAGGAAGGACAGGTTTTGATGAAGCCGTTAAAACGGACATTTTTCCAAGCCGGGATATCCGTTTCGAAGGAGATTCACATGAACAAGCTACATTCATTTGCCTTTTACGCTTTGGTCACCCCAGCCATCACCCTCGGCGCAGGTTCTGTGCTGGCACAGCAGTACGATGAGCAGGACGTTGATCGCGAAGCGCAGAGCACCCAGAGTGAACAGGGCCAGCGCGCCGGCCAGTCTGACTCGAAAAGTGCGGAAGATTACCGTGCCACCCGCGACGAGGCTCGCATGCAACACCGCGGCTATATGGACTCTTCACCGGCCAACAGCATGCACGTGAGCGAGCTGATCGGCACTGATGTTAAAACCACGAGCGATGAAGATCTCGGTTCGGTCGATGACCTGATCATTGACGAGAACGGCCAGGTCGTCGCTATTGTGATCGGTGTTGGCGGATTCCTGGGCATGGGCGAGAAAGACGTCGCCATTGGCTGGGGTCACGTGACCACCTCCGGCTCGGCGGATGATCGGGAGCTTCGCGTTGACGTAACCCGTGAAGAGCTGCGCTCTGCGCCGGAGTTCGAACGCCGCGATTGATCGCAAGCACAACCCAGATCTAGTGGGATGACCAGACGGCAGGGGCGAAAGCCCCTGCCTTTTTTATGCCTGGACTCCACAGCTCCAGTACCACATACCTGCACGCGATAGTGTTCGCTGTATCGATTTCCGCCCGGCCGCGTTCTGCTCGTCCTGTACTACACGGCCGAAAATGCTGCTGCCCTGCGCACTGCCTCGATATCGTCCTGCAATGACATGGCGTGTTCGGAGCGGGCCAGTGCCATGCGTGGATGCCTTCTGGCGACCGCGATCATCGCCTGGTCATCGGTCTCGGCCAACGCACAAAAAGCCTTCTGCAGTCGGATCGCAACTTCAACGAAACCGGCACCGTCACGAGCCAGAGCCGTACATGCGTCGTCGAACAAGTCGTCGACCTCCAAGCTCGGCACGAATACCCGGTCATAGGTGATTTCCGCCACCCTGTCCTTCTCCAGCGGTGATACCCAAAGTGTAAACAGCCGGACCATTGATCCGGTTACATTGATCGCAGTCCCCCGATCATTGGTGCCAGGCGACAGCGCCTTGTCGGCGATCTCCGACAACGCGACAAGCGCGAATGTCTGTCCACTTCGCCTCCAGCATCCTTGCACACGCGCTCTTGATCCCAAGGCCTTCCAGGGCCTCTGTATATGTTGGGCAGCGCACAGACCCATCCCCGGGCTTGCCCTAGTTTGGAAGCTTCAAGCTGCCTCTACTGACCGCGTGGAAGAGGCCGACAACGAGCGGTACCACTAGCTGGAGATCATCGGATGAACAAGGATCAAACCAAAGGTCATGGGAAAGAAGCCAAAGGGAAGCTAAAAGAAGTTGCTGGCAAGGCTACCGGCGACAAGAGCACCGAGGTCAAGGGTAAGGCCGAAAAGCATGCCGGCAAGGCGCAAGCCAAGTACGGGGACCTCAAGAGCGACGCCAAGAAGAAAACCGAATGATCGGCTCTGCACCCGGCTCGGAAAGTGGCCAAGAAGCCTCCAACGACACGCATGTCGGACCCACGCTAGTGAGCGCCAGCACCATTACCGGTGACGAGGTCTGCAACCTGCGGGAAGAAAAGCTCGGCAAGATCCTGGACGTGATGCTTGACATCAGCGAGGGCGAAATACGGTATGCGGTCCTGGCCTCAGGCGGTTTTCTAGGCATGGGTGACCGTTTATTCGCGATCCCGTGGAAGGCCTTGAAGCACGACAAGGAGCACAAGCGATTTTTGCTTGACGCCGATCCCGAGTGGCTAAAGAACGCACCAGGGTTTCCCAAGGATGAATGGCCCAACATGGCCGACGCCACCTGGCATTCAACCGTGGATTCCTACTACGCCAGGGATCACGCTGCAGGGTGATCGCGCGAGGTACCGATGGAACCTTGGACCCAGCTTAGCCGTGTAGACGCTCCCATACATGGTGGACACTATTAACGGTTGCGGTTTCCAGCACCGCGACTTTTCCCGAACGCCATCATTGAATAACGGATTAACGACCCCTCATCCATTAGGACGATTGAAAATGGCGACTAATAAAACTCTGGCACTGAACAAGATCCTGGCAGTTGTTTTGATTGTTGTGGGCCTGATCCTGCTGTTCTTTGCGTATCGTTCCTCCCAAAGCCTCGGCGACCAGGTGACCGAGGCCGTTACCGGCCGTTTCACGGACTCCACGATTTGGTTTCTGGTCTTGGGCGCGGCCTCCGCAGCGGCCGGTGTCGGGTTGTTCTTCTTCGGCAAATCGTCAAGGACCTGAGCCAGGCCCCCACAATGCCCCACGACACGGAGGAATCCCTCGATGAAGGGGGCAGAAGGGCTGCTCAGGACCGCGCCGGGTTACGCCCGCATAAACGACTGTTCAACGCGGCCGAGCTTCGCTTGTTCCGCTATACGGCGGTCTTGCTGTCCCTGGTGGCGTTGACCGCGCTGATTGCGGTTGTTGCGTGGGCTCTAGGCTGGATACTGAGTACGTTCTACAACCTCCTGCTGTCGCTCTCGCTCGCAGGCATCCTGGCGCTGGTGCTTCATCCAGTGGTGAATTTTCTCGAGACCCGGCTTCGCTTGCCCAGATGGCTGGCCATCATGCTGCTGATGGCGATCTTCTTTCTTGGGGTCGGCGCCCTGTTGTTCTTTCTTGTCCCCACCCTGACCGCCCAGATCGTTCAGCTGGTAACCGCCTTGCCCGAGACCCTGGCGCGCTGGGAGGATCATTTTTCTTTTTACTTTCCAGAAATTAGCGCGATGATTTCGGAACGCCTGGAAGCCGGCAAAGGGGGGGAGTCCGAGTCTTCTCTGGAAGTCACCGGAGAGACCGTTATGTCCTATTTGGGGATGTTGGCGGGTATCAGCTTCGTTCCGCTGTTTCTCTTCTTCGCGCTGCTCTCGGGTGACTCGCTGCGGGGAAAGGCATCGGAACTGTTATCCATATTCCAAGGGCGCACTCAGCAGAAAATACTCTATTTCATGGATGTTTTCGTGGGATACATCACCGCCTTCTTCCAGGGCCAACTGTTGATCGCCATGATCATGGGTGCCCTGTATGCGCTCAGCTTTACGCTGATCGGCCTGCAGTACGGCGTGCTTGCCGGGCTCGTGCTGGGACTGCTGAATATCGTCCCCTTCCTGGGAACCCTGATCGGACTGTTGGTGATTCTGCCCCTGGCCTACCTTCAGCCGGATGGCGGCATTGAGCTATTGATGCTGACCGTACTGGCGTTCGCAGTGATACAACTGATCGAAAGCTGGTTGCTGACGCCGAAGATCATGTCCAACCGCTCTGGCCTGCACCCCGCACTCGTCATTATTTCCCTGTTCTTCTGGGGGACAGCCCTGAACGGTATGATCGGGATGGTACTCGCGATTCCTTTGACGGCGTTCTTTGTGGCCATCTGGGGCGAGATCAAGACCAGCCTGAAACACGCGCTGAGTAGCCGGGAGGACGCACGACCATGAAGGAAACGGATCCCAGTCAGGACGAGGACGGCGGTCACGACCGCAGCCAGGACATCACGCAAATCCTGAAGACCCTGGCGGCGGACATCACTCGCCTTCTTGCGGTAGAGGCGCGGCTGTTCGGACACACGGTGCTGATGATGCTCGGGCTCACCGTGATGATTGCGCTTCTGTTGGTGGGCGGCTGGCTGTTTGCCGGGGCGAGTCTGGTGGTCGCCCTGGCCAGCCTGCAGGCCTTCAGCCTGACGGGCGCGCTGCTGACGGTAACGCTGGCACATCTGGTGCTGGCGGCGCTGGCCTTCTGGCGACTCCGGCACATCACCCGGGACCTCACGTTCCGTGAAAGCAGGGCGAGCGTGAACAGCTTGCTCGTCCAGGCGAGATCGCTCGTTGACGCTGCAGAGCAGCAACCCCCGGAAGCAGAACCGCAGCGCCCCGAGAAATAGGTCGCGGTCAGCGAAGCGGCGAGCCGATCAGACTGGAGGCAATCCGCCAGGCTTTCATCTGGCCTGCCAGGATTCCATAGGTATATTTGATGCCGGGCATATCCAGGCGACCGGCCAACAAGCCACACCCAAAGGCAATGGCCAGCACAGCAGGCCGGCGGGCCAGGGCCCGTGCCCGGTGCAGCAAGCGGTCGATCCGCCAGCGAACAAGGCCGGCACCGTGATCAATTCGGCCGCGCAAATGCGCGGCCTCCTGCCTTAACTGGTGGCCACGGAACACGATCAACGGCGCCGTAAAGCAGCCACCAAGGTCCCCGCCGCGAATGCGAGACCCAGGGAAAGCAAAGGATTTTCCCGCACGAAGCCACTCACCGATTGCAGGGCTTCTTCGGAGTGCTCCTTGACCTTCGCCCCGGCCTCCTTGGCTTTCTCCTCCGCGCTCGCCGCCCCATGGCGGATCCGTTCTTCGGCCTTGCCGGCGCCCCTGGCGGCCTGGTCTACAGTCTCGTGAGCGCGCTCCGAGATGCGATCGGTGGTGGCGTGTTCACTACTGCCTGGTGTATTCATGGCTATTTCCCGTTGCTGTGGTGGGATAAAGGTGGATGCCGATCAGCATCCACCGACAAGCAACGGAAAGTTTCTCGGAAATGGCTCCACCCGTCTGCGCGGTAGCGAACAAAAGCGCCAGATCCACCACCTTCTTTGAACCAGGCACACCTGACTGCGCTGGATGTACCGTGGTCGCGCGTGGTGTGGGTAATCTCGGGGGACACTGCCGACCGCACACCGGGCTGACATGCAAGACCCAGGACTTCGCTCACGGGGGCTCTACCCGCTGTGGTTCATGGGCCTGGCGGGAGCGCTACAAATGGCCGGCGGCACGCACTCCTGCCCTGGGGGATGCCGGCCCTATCACGGCCACTGATAGACACCGCGATTGAGCGCGTCCCGGATGGCCGAGATCAGCTTGTTGCCTCTCAGCGTCGCGCCGGTAAAGGCGTCGATGTCGTCCACCACCTCCTCCGGCGCATAGAGATCGAATAGGGCCGATAGCGGCCGGCCTTCGAGGTAATCGATGGCCTGACGGTGCTGGCGCATCACGGCATGAAGTTCCTCGTGCTCCTCAAGCGCCAGATAATCCACCCCCTGGTAGCTCAGGTACCGGAACCGGACGTTGTGGAAATGATCGTCCCGCAGATCGAACTGGATATTGACCTGCATCGCACCCCGGTCCGAAAACACGCCTCGATAGCGCCCGTCCAGGTACGTCCCCGGTGACAGGCCGAGCAGCACCCGGCCCGGCGGATGGGTGGCGGGTTGCCGCGTGGGTGCTGGGGCCTCGGGCCGTGCCTGGGGTGCCGGGGCATCGGCAAGTTGCCCGACCCGGTACTGTTCCAGCGTGGCGGCGGCCCTGGGGCTGTGCGGACGCCCGGGCGTCTTGTTGTACCAGCCTTTCGTGGCATCACGGCCGCACCACTCCAGCATCACGTCCTCGGAGCTGGGGTGACGCGGAATATAGTCCGTCACGTCGTACACCTGGCCGTCGATGGCCTTCCAGCAGCTCTCGGCACTGTCGTGGGCAGCGAGTTCGGGTTCCGTCACCAGGCGCTGATCGTCGTGGGTCTCGCGAGTCTCCGCGACCAGCGCGCTGACGGCCCAAAGGGTGATGATCACGGCGCAGAAGGCCACGAACGCGGTGTAGGCAATCTTGTTCACGGTCATAGGAAATCAAACGCCTCCGTATGAATGCGGCCCCTGGGTACACCGGCGCGGCTTAGAAGCCCCCTCAGGTGATGCACCATGCCGGGCGGCCCGCAGATGTAGATCTCCCGTTCCACCAGGTCCGGGCAATGGGCGCGGATGAACGCTTCGTCCACGGGGCCGCAATCCTGGAAATAATGGATCTGCGCATCGAAATGCGGGTGCCCCTGCGCGATCTCCCGAAGCTCGTCCATGTAATAGGCGCGGTCCGGTCGATTGGCCAGGTAGATCAGGGTGACATCCGGCCCGGCCCCGGGCTCCCGCTGGAGGGCCCGGGCGCCGGACACGAAGGGCGTAATGCCGATGCCGCCACCGAACCAGAGCTGCCTGCGTTGCGGCTCGCATCGCTCGAAGAACTGTCCGTAGGGGCCCTCGATCTGCACGGCGGTTCCCGGTGTCACCGTCTGCAATGCCCGGCTGGCGTCGCCCAGGGCCTTGATGCCCACCCGGACAACGTCCTCGCCTGGCGCCGAAGAGATGGTGTAGGGGTGCTCTTCCCCCCGGCCGGCTTCCAGGCCCGGGTCGTGGGGAGTGAGGTACATGAACTGTCCCGCGGCATGCGACATGGCCCGGCCCCTCGGGGCGAGGGTGATCTCCACCACGTTGGACGCAAGGGCGGTCACGGCCTCGACGATATAATCATGGCGCCCCAGCCGGGGGGAAAGCAGCTTGCGCCAGAGCACTGCGGCGATCGCCAGGGCCGCGAGCCCCCACCAGAGCAGCGCATGCTCCACCAGCATGACCGCGTGCGCGAACGCGAGCAGGAACGCGGGCACCGACAACAGGTGCAGGCGCTTCCAGCGCTGGTAATGCGGCCTGCCGAAGAACTGAAAGGTGGGCGCGAGAAAGATCACCATCAGCGCCAGTGCGCCCCAGCCCATCCATACCGCCCCGTGTTCAAGGGGCGGAAAGATCACCCGGGCGGCCGCTTCCGGGGAAATGGGCAGCGCCCCGAAGGCCAGCCACACCACGTGCAGCATGATCAGGATGAAGGCCGAGAAACCCAGTATCCTGTGCAGGGTCCAGATGCGCGGCAAACCGCCAAACCAGCGATCCAGGCCCGGCAGGCGCACGCTCAGCATGGCGCCGACCAGCAGCGCGCTCAGACCCAGCACCCCGGCCAGGTGACCAAGCGCCGAGAGCACCTCCGCTGCGCCGGCCCCCGGCCGCGGCCACCAACGTGGCCATGCCGCCAACACCGGTAGCAGCAGCAACACCACGACAATCCAGTCACCCGCCCTGATGCGTCTGAACATGGGATCCGTTTATTCCAGGAAGTCCACCTCGGCACAGTCTAGGTAAACGCCGATCAATGTACACGCTCGCGTTAGTGCGCCGTGTCTTCCGAGACAAGGCATAGCCCACGGCCGGTAGTGGTGCTACCGGCAAGGAGTGCAACGCAGGATCCTGACGCCTCCGCTATGACGCCGGTCAGCACCCGCCATTGCGGGTCTTTCCACTCACTCCCACTCGATGGTGGCGGGGGGCTTGCCGGAGATGTCGTAGGTGACGCGCGAGATGCCGGGGATCTCGTTGATGATGCGGCGCGAGACGTGGTCGAGGAAGTCGTACGGCAGGTGGGCCCAACGGGCGGTCATGAAGTCGATGGTCTCCACCGCGCGCAGGGCCACCACGTAGTCGTAGCGCCGGCCGTCGCCCATCACACCCACCGACTTCACCGGCAGGAAGACCGCGAAGGCCTGCGAGGTCTTGTCGTAGAGATCGGCCTTGCGCAGCTCCTCGATGAAGATCGCATCGGCGCGGCGCAGCAGGTCGGCATATTCCTTCTTCACCTCGCCGAGGATGCGCACGCCCAGGCCCGGCCCGGGGAACGGATGGCGATAGACCATCTCGGTGGGCAGGCCCAGCTCGACACCGATCTTGCGCACCTCGTCCTTGAACAGCTCGCGCAGCGGCTCGACCAGCCCCAGCTTCATGTTCTCCGGCAGGCCGCCCACATTGTGGTGCGACTTGATCACGTGGGCCTTGCCGGTCTTGGAGTCGGCCGACTCGATCACGTCCGGGTAAATCGTGCCCTGGGCCAGCCACTGCACGTTGTCGAGCTTCGCGGCCTCCTCGTCGAACACGTCGATGAACAGCCCGCCGATGATCTTGCGCTTGGCCTCCGGGTCCTGGATACCCGCCAGGGCGCTCATGAAGCGCTCCTCCGCATCCACGCGGATCACCTGCACACCCATGTGGCGAGCGAAGGTCGCCATGACCTGGTCACCCTCGCCCTCGCGCAGCAGGCCCGTGTCCACGAACACGCAGGTCAGCTGGTCCCCGATCGCCTTGTGCAGCAGCGCGCCCACCACCGAGGAGTCCACCCCGCCGGACAGGCCCAGTACCACGTGATCGTCCCCGACCTGTTCGCGCACCCGCGCGGCCATGTCGTCGATGATGTTGTCGGCCGTCCACAACGCTTCGCAGCCGCAGATATCGTGCAGGAAGCGCTCGATGATGCGCTGGCCCTGGGTGGTGTGGGTCACCTCGGGGTGGAACTGCACGCCGTAGAAGCCACGATCCGGATCGGCCATGCCGGCGATGGGTGCGGAATCGGTGGAGGCCATCAAGCGGAAGCCCTGCGGCAGCTCGGTCACGTGGTCGCCGTGCGACATCCACACGTCCAGCAGGCCATAGCCCTCCGGCGTAGTGTGATCCTCGATGTCGCGCAGCAGCGGCGTATGGCCACGGGCGCGCACCTGGGCATAGCCAAACTCGCGACGCTCCGACGGCTCGACCCGACCACCCAACTGCGCGGCCATGGTCTGCATGCCGTAGCAGATGCCCAGTACCGGAACCCCCAGCTCGAACACCGCGTCCTCGGCGCGCGGGGGCTGGTCGACATTCACCGACTCGGGGCCGCCGGAGAGGATGATCGCAGTGGGATTGAACGCACGGATGTCGGCCGCCGGCATGTCCCAGGCATGCACCTCGGAGTAGACCCTGGCCTCGCGCACGCGGCGGGCGATCAGCTGGGTGTACTGGGAACCGAAGTCCAGCACCAGAATGCGGTGGGCGTGAAGATCCTGGGTCATGAGGTCATCCGGTATCCCGGCCTGCGGGCCGGGAGGCTGTCAGAGGGGATACCCGGCCATCGTGGCCGGGTCAGTCCATGCGGTAGTTCGGGGCTTCCTTGGTGATCGCCACGTCGTGCACATGGCTCTCGCGCATGCCGGCGGCGGTCACGCGGACGAAATGCGGCTTGGTCCGCATCTCTTCGATGTTGTGTGCGCCGACATAGCCCATGGACGAGCGCAGCCCGCCCATCAGCTGGTAGATGATGGCGACGATCGAGCCCTTGTACGGCACCCGGCCCTCGATCCCCTCGGGCACAAACTTGTCGGCCGAGCTGTTCGGATCCTGGAAGTAGCGATCGGAGGACCCTTGCTGCATGGCGCCCAGCGAACCCATGCCACGATAGATCTTGTAGGAGCGGCCCTGGTACAACTCGACCTCGCCCGGGGCCTCTTCGGTCCCGGCGAACATCGAGCCCAGCATCACGCAATCGGCGCCCGCGGCGATCGCCTTGGCCAGGTCCCCGGAAAAGCGCACGCCCCCGTCGGCGATCATCGGCACACCCGTGCCCTTCAGCGCCTCGGACACATCGGAGATCGCCGTGATCTGCGGCACGCCCACGCCGGCCACGATGCGGGTGGTGCAGATCGAGCCCGGCCCGATTCCGACCTTCACGCCGTCAGCCCCGGCCGCGACCAGCGCCTTGGCAGCATCGGCGGTGGCGATGTTGCCACCGATCACCTGCACGTCCGGGTAGTGCTTCTTGACCCAGGCGACGCGATCCAGCACGCCCTGGGAATGCCCGTGCGCGGTATCCACCACCAGCACGTCCACCCCGGCCTCGACCAGCGCGGCCACGCGCTCATCGGTGCCCTCACCCACACCCACCGCGGCACCCACGCGCAGACGGCCCCGCTCGTCCTTGGATGCATTCGGGTGCTCGGTGGACTTCTGGATATCCTTGACCGTGATCATCCCGCGCAGCTGGAAGTCGTCGTTGACCACCAGCACCTTCTCGATGCGGTGCTTGTGCAGCAGCTCCAGCACCAGCTCGCGGTCGGCACCCTCGGGCACGGTAACCAGGCGCTCGCGCGGGGTCATGATCTCCGAGACCGGGGCGTTCATGCGGGTCTCGAAGCGCAGATCGCGGGAAGTCACGATGCCCATCAGGTCGTTGCCGGAAACGATCGGAACGCCGGAGATGTGATTGGCGTCGGTCAGCGCAACCACGTCGCCGATGCTCGCATCCGGCCCGATGGTGATCGGCTCGCTGATCACGCCGCTTTCGTATTTCTTGACCTGCCGGACCTCGGCGGCCTGGGCCTCCGCCGACATGTTCTTGTGCACAATCCCGAGCCCGCCCTCCTGGGCCATCGCGATCGCCAGATTGGCCTCGGTGACCGTGTCCATCGCGGCCGACACCACCGGGGCGGACAGCGTGATCTCGCGGGTAATCCGGGTACTCAGGTCGACATCACGCGGAACGACATTCGAATGCCCCGGGATCAGCAGTACATCATCAAAGGTAAGGGCTTCACCGAGTATCCGCATGCACCACTCCAGGCCAGGCCCGCCGGGACGCAAGGGAGAAAACCCCGGGGGCGGATAAATAGCCGTTCAGTATAGAATTCGGGCCCTTCCGGGACAAGCACAGACACACAAGCAAGGGCCGTGCGCAGACGCCCGGACAGCACCCTGATAGGATGCGAATCCATCCCGAGCCCCCTGCCAGGCGAGACCCATGTCCGAGCGCGCGCCTACGGCCCGCATCACCCGACGCACCGCGCTGGCCCTGTTGCTGGCCCCCGGCCTCGGCCTGGCCACTGCGTCCAGCGCTCGCGCCGACTGGTGGCGCTTCGGTCAGGACATGTTCCGCTCGCTGATCACCCGGCCACCGGAATTCGCCGGGTTGTCGACCGCCGAGCTGATCGAGGCGGTGCACGAGGCCCTGGTCATCGCGACCCACGCCGCCTCCGAGACCCTCAGCCGGCGCAACGGCTTCTACGGCAACCCGGACGTGCGCATCCCCCTGCCCGAGGTGCTCGCCACCACACGGCGATCGCTGGGCCGGCTCGGCATGGCCGCGCCGCTGGACACCCTGGAGGAGCGCATGAACCGCGCGGCCGAGGATGCGGTATGGCAGGCCCGGGAACCCTTCATCCGGGCGATCTTCGCGCTCGATCTCGACGATGCCCGCGGCATCCTGCTGGGGCCCGAGGATGCCGCCACCCGCCATCTGGAAACACAGATGCGGCCGCGCCTGACTGAGGCCATGCGTCCCGCGATCGAGCACAGCCTGGACGCCGTGGAGGCCATGACGACCCACCGCGAGCTGGAGTCGCGGATGCGCGACATCCCGTTTCTGGCAAACGTCCGCCTGGACCTGGCCGAGCATGTGCTGGACCACACCATGGACGGCCTGTTCCACGCCCTCGCGGAAGAAGAGGCCCGCCTGCGGGTCGACCCCGTCGGGCGCGGCACCGATGTCTTCCAGCGCGTCTTCACCCGTCTGTAACCATCGAGCCCCCCATGAGCGACGCCCCCGTCTTTTCCGTAACCGAGCTCAATCAGTGTGCCGACGGCCTGCTGCGTGACGGGCTCGGCCTCGTGCGCGTGGAGGGCGAGGTATCGAACCTGCGTCAATACGCATCCGGGCACCAGTACTTTTCGCTGAAGGACGAGAACGCCTCGGTGAGCTGCGTGCTGTTCCGCGGACGCTCCCGCCAGGCCGCCCGCTTTGCCGACGGCGACGCCGTACAGATCCAGGGACGTGCCGGGATCTACGGCGCCCGCGGGCAGTTCCAGCTGATCGTCGAGGCCCTGCAACCGGCCGGCGAGGGCCGCCTGCTGGCCGCCTTCCAGCGCCTGAAGGAAAAGCTCGCCGCCGAGGGGCTGTTCGACGCCGAGCGCAAGCAGCCACTGCCCGCCTGGACCCACCGCCTGGGCGTGATCACCTCCACCCAGGGCGATGTGCGCCACGACATCGAGCGCACCCTGGCGCGGCGCTTCCCGCTGTTGCTACCGGTCACGCTTTACCCCACCGCGGTGCAGGGTGCCCAGGCCGCCGGCCAGATTGTCGCGGCCCTGGAACAGGCCGCGGCCGAGGGCCGGGTCGACGTGCTC
Source organism: Thioalkalivibrio sp. AKL6 (assembly GCF_000376905.1). Classification (NCBI taxonomy): domain Bacteria; kingdom Pseudomonadati; phylum Pseudomonadota; class Gammaproteobacteria; order Chromatiales; family Ectothiorhodospiraceae; genus Thioalkalivibrio; species Thioalkalivibrio sp. AKL6. The sequence continues at coordinate 414,144 of NZ_AQXS01000011.1, forward strand.
ATCCTCGCCCGCGGCGGCGGCTCCCTGGAGGACCTGCAGGCCTTTAACGAGGAGAGCGTCGCGCGCGCCATCGCCGCCTGCCCGATCCCGGTGGTCAGCGGCGTGGGGCACGAGACCGACACCACCATCGCCGATTTCGTCGCCGACCTGCGCGCCTCCACGCCCACCGCCGCGGCGGAGGCCGTCAGCCCGGATGCCGCGACCCTGCGCCACCAGCTAGCGCGGGCCCGCGAACGCCTGAGCGGGCTGCTGGGCCAGCGCGTGGCGCGCCACCAGAAGACGCTGACCGCCCTGCATACGCGCCTGGAACGCCGCCACCCGCGGCAAATGCTGGAACGCGATGCCCAACGCCTGGACGACCAGCGCGAACGCCTGCAGCGCGCCTGGTCGCGCATCGAGGAACGCGCCCGGGTGCGGTTGCAACACGCCCGGTTGCGTCTGGCCGGCGCCTCGCCCGGCACCCGCCTGGCATCCGCCCGCATGCGCCTGGATCACCTGCGCCAGCGCCTGGTGCGGGTACGCCCGGACCACGACATCCTGCAGCGGCGCGAGGCCCTCGCCCGCCTGCAACGCCAACTGCAAACGGCCACCCACCAGGCCCTCGTCGCCCGCCAGCGGCAGCTGGACGCCACCGCGCGCCAGCTGCGTTCACTGGGCCCGGAGGCGGTGCTGGAACGCGGCTACGCGATCCTGCAGACCACAGAGGGCGAAGTCCTGCGCGCCGCGGATCAGACCGCCAGCGGCGAACGCGTGCATGCACGTCTGGCGCGCGGGCGCCTGGACCTGGAAGTCACCGCCACACACGGCGAAAACTGAAGCGCGGTCTCCCGGCCTTTAACCACCGACGGCACACAGACAATCGCGTGTAACAGGAAGACGGGAAGCGCGCGAAGGGGTAAGAAGGAAGTGGGTAGCCTGGGGTCAGCACCTGCAAGGCCATCCCGGCCGCAGCGCGGCGGAGAGCCGGGATGGCCTGCGTCACGCACACCCCCACCAACGTGCCCGCCCCCACCGCCGGGAACCCGGATACCTGGTCAGCACACCCCAAATCCCGTAGGAGCGTGCTTGCACGCGAAGCCCCTGCCAGAGTCGGACGCGGGCAGGGGCTTCGCGTGCAAGCACGCTCCTACAACTGTCGTTCCACAGGCCCGCGCAGGACAGCAGCATCCAGCGTCGGTCAGGAGAGCAGGACGAGATTGTCCCGATGGATCAGCTCCGGCTCGAGCAGGTAGCCGAGCTCGGCCTCGATGCGATCGGCACGCTGGCCGCGGATACGCTGAATCTCGCTGGCCGCGTAGTTCGTGAGCCCCCGCGCCACGGCGATCCCGTCCGGATCCACGCAGGTCACAACCTCGCCGCGGCGAAAATCCCCTTCGACGCTGACCACACCCACCGGTAGCAGGCTGCTGCCCGATTCGCGCAGCACGCGTGCGGCCCCGGCGTCCAGCTGCAACTGCCCGCGCGAGTGCAGCTGGTCCGCCAGCCAGCGCTTGCGCGCCGCCAGCGGTTCGCGGTCCGGCTTTAGCCAGGTGCCCAGTGCTTCGCCCTTCAGTACCCGCCCCATCACCTGCGCCTCGCGCCCGGAGGCAATCACGGTATGCGTGCCGGAACGTGCCGCGCGTTCGGCAGCCAGCAGCTTGGTGGCCATGCCACCCCGGCCCAGGCGACCGAAATCGGCTGCCACATAGCGGTGAAGCCCGGTATCCGAGGCCCGGCCCTCCTGGATCAAGCGGGCATCCGCATGCTTGCGCGGATCGCGATCGAACAGGCCATCCTGGTCGGTCAGGATCAGCAGCAGGTCGGCCACCACCAGGTTGGCCACCAGCGCGGCCAGGGTATCGTTGTCGCCGAGCCGGATCTCCTCGTAGGCCACGGTGTCGTTCTCGTTGACTACCGGGATCGTCCCCATCTCGAGCAGGGCCAGCATGGTGCTGCGGGCATTCAGGTAGCGCGAGCGGTCGGCCAGGTCATCGTGGGTCAGCAGGACCTGCGCCGCATGCAGATCGTGGCTGGCGAATTCGCGCTCGTAGGCCTGAACCAGGCCCATCTGCCCGACCGCGGCGGCAGCCTGCACGTGGTGCAACTGGTGCGGGCGCTCGGTCATGCCCAGCCGGCGCATGCCTTCGGCCACCGCCCCACTGGAGACCAGGATCACCTCCAGCCCGCGCCGGCGCAGCGCCGCGATCTGGTGCGCCCAGGACTCCAGCGCCGGGCGGTCCAGCCCGGCACCATCGGCGGTGATCAGCGCGCTGCCAATCTTGACGACGACCCGGCGAATGGCGGGGAGCGCCCGTGTGGCAGACGCTGTCACGCGGGGTCCTCCGGCTTGTCCTCCGGCGTCCCCATCGCACCCCGCCGATCGGCCTCGGCCGCCGCCTGCGCGGCCTCCTCGACATGGCGCATCACCGCCTGCAGCAGGGCGTCCACGCCCTCGCCGGTCGCCGCGGAGATGGTAAACACCGGATGCGCCTCGCCCTGGTCCGCACGCACGCGCTCGCCCAGCGCCGCAAGCTCCTCGGCATCCAGCAGTTCCTTCTTGTTCAGCACAATCCAGCGCGGGAGGGCCGCCAGCTTGTCGCTGTGGTGTTCCAGTTCGGTGATCGCGGTGCGCAGGTCCACCAGCGGATCGGCCTCCGGGTCCGGCGGGGACACGTCCACCACGTGCAGCAGCAAGCGGGTGCGGGCCAGATGCTTGAGGAAACGTGTACCCAGACCCGCTCCCTCGGCCGCGCCTTCGATCAACCCGGGGATGTCGGCGATCACGAAGCTCTGGTTGACCCCGATGCGCACCACGCCCAGTTGCGGGATCAGGGTGGTGAACGGGTAGTCGGCGATCTTCGGGCGCGCGGCCGAGGCCCGCGCCAGCAGCGTGGACTTGCCGGCATTCGGCAGGCCCAGCAAACCGACGTCGGCCAGCACCATCAGCTCCAGCGACAGCTTGCGCAGGTCGCCCGGGGTGCCCGGCTTGCTCTGACGGGGCGCCTGGTTGGTGGAGGACTTGTACCGGGTATTGCCGAGCCCGTGGAAACCACCCTGAGCGACCAGCAGACGCTGACCCTCGTGGGTCACATCACCCAGGATCTCGTCGGTCTCGGCATCGCGCACCTGAGTGCCGATCGGCACTGCGATCTCCAGATCCTCGCCGGAAGACCCCGTACGATTGCGCCCCTTGCCGTTCTCGCCACGCTCGGCATCAAACCGGCGCTGGTAGCGAAAATCGGCCAGGGTGTTAAGGCCTTCGTCGCCCACCAGCCATACGGAGCCGCCATCTCCGCCGTCACCCCCGTCGGGCCCGCCAAAGGGGATGTATTTCTCGCGGCGGAAGCTGACACAGCCATTCCCGCCGTCGCCGGCCTTTACGGTAATGGTGGCCTCGTCGATGAACTTCATTGCTTGCTTCCCGAAGTACAGAACAAAAAAAGCCCCGTCGAACGGGGCTTTTCGCGAACGCTTCGCTGTCCGGCCGGCTTACTGCTGCGGCTGGATGCTCACGAAACGACGGTTGTGCGGACCGCCCACCTTGAAGACGACCTGGCCGTCAACCTTGGCGAACAGCGTATGGTCCTTGCCACAACCCACGCCCTCGCCGGGATGATACTGCGTCCCGCGCTGACGAACGAGGATGTTGCCGGCGCGCACGACCTGACCGCCAAAGCGCTTCACGCCCAGGCGTTTGCTCTCGGAATCGCGCCCGTTGCGGGTACTGCCGCCTGCCTTTTTATGTGCCATGGTTCAGCTCTCCTGAATGCCTGCGGCGATCAGCCGGCGATGCCGGTGATGCGCACGGTGGTGTAATGCTGGCGGTGTCCCATCTGCTTCTGGGAGTGCTTGCGCCGCCGGAATTTCATGATGTGGATCTTCTTGGCGCGGCCATGGTCTTCGACCTTGGCGGTGACCTTGCCACCGTCCACCAGCGGGGCCCCGACGCGGACATCGTCACCCGCACCGACCATCAGCACCTGGTCGAACTCGACCTCGGAACCGGCCTCGGCCTCGAGCTTCTCGATGCGAATCACGTCGCCTTCGGCGACGCGGTACTGTTTACCACCTGTTGCGATGATCGCGTACATTTCCCTGGGACTCCGTTGCGATACCTTGTGTGGACCAGCTGACTGGGAGCTGGTCTCGCGAAAGGGCGGAAATGCTAGCAGCGCTTCTCGCTCGGGTCAATGCCGGAAGCGGCCAGGCCGCGGGAACGCTCTTGGACGGGTACACGCGGACACCCCGTTTTTTCGATCCGGGGCGCGCGGCAACAGCCCTTGGCCCACCCTGCCCGCAAACCGCTCCGACGCGCGCCCGAACTTGTACATTAGGCAGCGTTTCCCTAGCATGCCTTCGCCCCTCACGACCACCTCACATGAGCCTGCTTGCCTACCCCCATGCCCATTGAAGCAATCCGAGAACTGGCGGCCGACGACATGCAGGCCGTCGACCAGTGCATCCGCGAGCGCCTTAGCTCGCCGGTGGTGCTGATCAACCAGCTCGGACACTACATCATCCATTCGGGCGGCAAGCGCCTGCGACCGCTGCTGGCCACCCTGTCAGCGCGGGCCTGCCATGTGCAGGGCCAGGATCCGGTGACCCTGGCGGCGGTGGTGGAGTTCATCCATACCGCGACCCTGCTGCACGACGATGTGGTGGATGCCTCCGAACTGCGCCGCGGCAACGAGACCGCCAACCACATCTTCGGCAACGAGGCCGCCGTCCTGGTCGGCGACTTCCTCTACTCGCGCGCGTTCGAGATGATGGTCGAAGTCGGATCCATGCGGGTCATGGAGATCCTCTCCCACGCGACCAACGTGATCGCCGAGGGCGAGGTAATGCAGCTGATGAACTGCCACGACGCCGACGTCGACGAGCAGCGCTACATGCACGTGATCCAGTCGAAGACCGCCAAGCTGTTCGAGGCCGCCTGCCAGCTGGGCGCCATCCTGGGCGAACGCCCGGAACACGACGAGCAGGCGCTGGCCCGCTACGGCATGCACCTGGGCACCGCCTTCCAGCTGATCGACGACGTCCTGGACTACTCCTCCGATGACGAGGTGACCGGCAAGCGCATGGGCGACGACCTCGCCGAGGGCAAGCCCACGCTGCCGCTAATCCATGCGCTGCGCGTGGGCTCCCTCGATCAGCAGGCCGTCGTGCGCCGGGCGATCGAAGAAGGCGGCCGCGATCAGGTCGACGCCGTGCTGCAGGCCGTACACGGAACCGACGGCCTGGCCTACACCCGCTCTCGCGCCGAGGCCGAAACCGACGCCGCGATCGAGGCAATCTCCACGTTGCCCGATTCGCCCCATCGTCAGGCCCTGATCGATCTCGCCCGTTTCGCCGTCGGGCGCGACCACTGACGCGGCGCGACCCACGCCGCATGGCGGGTCGACCGTTACCGATAGGATTTTCAGCGCCCGGGGCATGGACACGCCCCGGGAGGCTCGGCATAATAGCGGGCTCGGTTCGGAGTGTAGCTCAGCTTGGTAGAGCACTGCCTTCGGGAGGCAGGGGTCGAAGGTTCGAATCCTTTCACTCCGACCAACCTTCTTCTTGACCCTGGTCTTCCGGCCTGTGGCCCGATTCAAGCGGCCCATCCGGAAGCGGCCAGATCCCGATCACGTTCAGGCCCTGCGGACACGTCCATGACCGCCAATACCCCGGCCGTTCGCGGCACCCTCTATATCGTTTCCGCGCCCTCGGGTGCCGGCAAGACCAGCCTGGTCGCCGCCCTGCTTGAATCGGTGACGGCGGTGGAGGTCTCGGTTTCGCATACCACACGGACGCCGCGCGCCAGCGAGGTCGACGGACAGCACTACCACTTCGTCAGCGCCGAGACCTTCCTCGGGATGATCGAGGACGGCCAGCTGCTGGAACACGCCAAGGTGTTCGACAACTTCTACGGCACCGCGCTCGCCAGTGTCGACGAACGCCTGGACGCCGGCGTGGACGTGATCCTGGAGATCGACTGGCAGGGTGCGCGCCAGGTGCGCGCCGCCGTGCCGGATGCGCATTCCATCTTCATCCTGCCGCCCTCGCGCGACGAGCTGGAACGCCGCCTGCGCGGCCGCGGGCAGGACGAGGAAGACGTGATCCAGCGCCGTCTGCGGGATGCCGAATCCGACTGCACGCATTTCCGCGAGTACGACTACACCGTGGTCAATGCCGACTTCGACCAGGCCGTGCGCGATCTGGCCTGTATCTTCCGCGCCAACCGCCTGCGCACCGTGGAACAGGAGATCCGATCCGCATCCACGATCGGGAATCTGTTGGCGGGCGCGCATGGGTCGGCGTAACATGCAAGTTTCAAGAATTTACTGACCGGAGTATCCGATGGCACGCGTCACCGTCGAGGACTGCCTCGAAAATGTCGAAAACCGTTTCCAGCTGGTGCTGATGGCTGCCCGCCGGGCCCGCCACATTGCCCACGGGAAGGAAGCCCGCGTACCCGAGGACAACGACAAGCCCACGGTCATCGCCCTGCGCGAAATCGCCGCCGGCGTGGTCGGTATCGAGGTGTTCGACGAACACGACGAACGGCCCCAGAACCAGATGCTGGACTTCAGCACCATCCGTCATCTGGAACAGCTGGAAGCCGACGAGCGCTAGGAGATTTTCTGAATGGCCGCTGGGCAGCCAGCTTCGCCCGGGGCCCCCTCCTCGGTACCGGGCGACTCGACCCGATTCCTGATCAGCGATTTATGTTCCGAGCTCGAGTCCTACCTCGAGCCGGAAGAGGTCGAGGAGGTCTATCGCGCCTATCTCCTGGGCGCGGAATCGCACGAGGGCCAGACCCGCAAGACCGGGGAGCCCTACATCTATCACCCGCTCGCCGTGGCTCGCACCATGGCCGAGATGCGGATGGACCACCAGGCGATCAGCGCCGCCATCCTGCATGACGTGATGGAGGACACCGCCACCAGCAAGGACCGTATCCGCGCCGAGTTCGGCGAGGAGGTCGCAGAGCTGGTGGACGGCGTGTCCAAGCTGACGCACCTGCAGTTCCAGTCGAAGGCCGAGGCGCAGGCGGAAAACTTCCGCAAGATGATGCTGGCGATCACCCGCGACATCCGGGTGATTCTGATCAAGCTGGCCGACCGCCTGCACAACATGCGCACCCTCGGTGTGATGCGCCCGGACAAGCGCCGCCGCATCGCCAAGGAAACCCTCGAGATCTATGCCCCGATCGCACAGCGCCTGGGCATGAATGCCATGCGCCGCGAGCTGGAGGAACTCGGTTTCTCGGCCAAGCACCCCTGGCGCGCCGCGGTACTGGAACGCGCAGTACACCGGGCCGGCGGCAACCGCCGCGAGCCGATGAAGAACATCGAACAGGCGATCTGCTCGCGCATGGAGGCTTCCGGGATCATCGGGCGCATCTCCGGGCGCGAGAAGAGCCTGTACAGCATCTACCGCAAGATGCGCGACAAGCACCACTCGTTCGAAGACGTGTTCGACGTCTTTGCCATCCGCATCATCGTCGACGACGTGGACACCTGCTACCGCTCCCTCGGCGTGGTGCACAACCTCTACAAGCCGGTGCCGGGACGCTTCAAGGACTACATCGCGATCCCCAAGTCCAACGGCTACCAGTCGCTGCACACCATCCTGTTCGGCCCGCAGGGCGCCCCGATCGAGGTGCAAGTCCGCTCCACCGAGATGGATCGCGTGGCCGAGAGCGGGATCGCCGCACACTGGCAGTACAAGGCCGGCAGCGAATCCAGTCGCACGGCCCAGAGCCGGGCACGTGAATGGCTGAAGGATGTCCTCGAGATCCAGAACAGCGTCGGCAACTCCATCGAGTTCCTGGAGAACGTCAAGGTCGACCTGTTCCCCGACGAGGTCTACACCTTCACCCCCGAGGGCGACATCCTCGTGCTCCCGCGCGACGCCACCCCGATCGACTTCGCCTACGCCGTGCACTCGGACGTCGGCAACCGCTGCGTGGCCGCCAAGATCGATCGCCAGCTCGCCCCGCTGTCGGTACGCCTGCAAAGCGGCCAGACGGTGGAGATCGTCACCTCGCCCGGCGCCCGCCCCAACCCGGCCTGGCTGTCCTTCGTGGTCACCGGCAAGGCGCGCACCGGCATCCGCCACTGCCTCAAGTCCATGCAGTCCGAGGAGGCCCGCACCCTCGGCGAGCGCATGCTGGAAAAGGCGCTGGAATCCATGGATACCAGCCTGCCCCGCATCTCGCCGGCCCGCCTGGACCAGATGCTGGACGCGATGCAGCTGGAAGACCTGGACGCGCTGTTGATCGATATCGGCCTGGGCAATCGCATGGCCTCGCTGGTGGCCCGCCAGATGGTCGGCAAGGAAAGCCCCGACCCGACCGCCACAGAGCCCGCCACTACGACCACGCTCGCGGTCAACGGCACCGAAGGGCTGGTGCTGAATTACGCCCGTTGCTGCCACCCGATCCCGGGCGACCCGATCATTGGCCAGTTGAGCGCCGGGCGCGGCCTGGTGGTCCACCGCGAGAACTGCCGCAACGTCCTGCACGAGAGCCGCGACCGGTCCGACCGCACCATCGCGCTGGAGTGGTCGCATGAGCCCCAGCTGCAATTCACCGCCGCCGTACGCACCCGCACCGCCAACCGCCGCGGGGCGCTGGCCGACATGGCCGCGGTCATCGCGGATCACGGCTCCAACATCGAGCACATCTCGTTCAACGAGCAGGACGGCCACTCCACCGCGATGACCTTCCTGCTGACCGTACGTGACCGCCAGCACCTGGCCCAGATCATGCGCGGCCTGCGGCGGCTGTCCGACGTCCTGCGCATCTCGCGCCAGCGCGGCTGACACGCAACGCCGCCGCTGATCCGCCACCCGGCGGGCGGGCTTCTTGCAGGCGCCCCGTGCGCAACGGAAGATCGAGGCATGATCGCCGACATCCTCAACGAAACACTAAGCGTCGCGCTCACCGCGGCGCCCTGGTTGTTGCTGGGTCTGCTGGCCGCCGGCGCGGTCAAGGCCCTGATCCCGGAGGCCGCCCTGCAACGCTGGCTCGGCGGCGCCGGCCTGGCGGCCACGGCGCGCGCCGCCGTCGTCGGGGCCCCGTTGCCGCTTTGTTCCTGCGGGGCCATCCCCACCGCCCTGGCCCTGCATCGCGGCGGTGCCGGACGCGGGCCCACCACCGCCTTCCTGATCGGAACGCCGGGTGTTGGCGTGGACTCGCTGGCCATCAGCTACGCCCTGCTGGGCCCGGTAATGGCCGTGGCCCGCGCCCTTGGCGCCATCGTCACGGCCATCACGACAGGTTTACTGGTGGGGCGCACGCGCGCCGCGACGGACCACCCGGAGGCGACCGGGGCCGAACCCGACACCTGCGGCGGATGTTGCGCGAACGACACGGACTGCGCCACGCCCGAAGCCCCAAAACGCCTCTCCGCACGGCTCCGCAGCGGACTGCACTACGCCTTCCACGACGTCCTCGACGATATCCGCCTGTGGCTGGTGATCGGCCTGCTGGTCGCCGGCGCCCTGCTCGCCCTGGTCCCGCCGGCCACTCTGGCCGCCTGGGGCTCGGGCCTGCCGGCGATGCTGGTGATGGCCGTCATCGGCATCCCGATGTACCTCTGCGCGACCGCCGCCACACCCATCGCCGTGGGTCTGATCGCGGCCGGCGTTTCGCCCGGCACCGTGCTGGTGTTCCTGCTGGCCGCGCCGATCACCAGCCTGGCGACGCTGGGCGTGTTCCGCCGCGAACTCGGCACCCCGGCGCTAGTGCTCTACCTGGCCGGAATCGCGGCCACCACCATCGCGCTGGGGTTCGCCCTGGACGCCGGACTGGCCCGCACCGGGGTCGACGTCGCCACCCAGATGGGCGCCACCGGCGAGTTGCTGCCCGCCTGGCTCGAGTGGAGCACCCTGGTCATCCTGATCGTCCTGGCCACACCGGTCCTGCGCCGGTGGCTGGACCGCCTGATCCCTCACCCACAGCCGCGGAGCGCGTGAATGTCCAATCGTTCCATCGGACTCGATGAACCGCTGTACCGCTACCTCCTGGAGCACTCGCTGCGCGAGTCCGAGGTACTGGCGCAGCTGCGCGCCGAAACGGCCGGCCTGCCGGAGGCGAACATGCAGATCGCCCCGGAGCAGGGACAGTTCATGGCGCTGCTGGCGAAGCTCATGGGCGCACAGCGCTATCTGGAGATCGGCACCTTCACCGGCTACAGCGCGCTGGCCATCGCCCTCGTCCTGCCAGAGGACGGCGAGGTCGTCACCCTGGACAAGAGCGCGGACTGGACCGCCACGGCCCGGCGCTACTGGGAGCGCGCCGGGGTCGCCGGACGCATCCGGCTCGAGCTGGGCGAGGCGCGCAACACGCTGCAGGCGCTGGAGGCCGCCGGCGAGACCGGTCGCTTCGATCTGGCCTTCATCGATGCCGACAAGACCGGCTACCCCGACTATTTCGAACACTGCCTGCGCCTGGTACGCCCCGGCGGCCTGATCCTGATCGACAACACCCTGTGGCACGGTACCGTCGCCGACCCGGACGACCAGCGCGACGACACCCGCGCGATCCGCGCCTTCAACGACGCCCTGCATCCCGACGAGCGCATCGACCTCTCGCTGGCCCCCATCGGCGACGGCCTGACCCTGGCCCGCCGCCGCTGAAGCAGAGGCTGCCCTGGATTCAGCACAAAGCCTCCGGAGCGCATCGAGAAGGACCAGGTCAAGGGCGAATCCTCCACGAAGCCTTTACAGGCAAAGGCCGCTGTCGCCAAGGCCACGGCGGCATATGGCACGGCGCTCCACTGACTGCACCACCCAGCCCGCCTCGACCTCGTCCAGCTCCAGGCGGAATTCGTAGGCGCTGACGGCATCGTCGCGCAACCCGGTCAGGCGGACCTCGGCGCGCTCCGGACGCGGCTGGTCGATCTCCAGCCCGGCGTAGTCAACCGCCAGTCCAGAATGCCAGGGGCTGGCCGCCAGCCACGCCATCACCGCGGCACCGGGCATCACCGTGGGCGCCTGCGAAGGCACCGCCTGCGCCTCGAAGGCGGTAGGCGCCGACTCCCAGCCGTCCGGCGCAGTGCCCGCTTTCGGGGCCGAAGCGGACGTGGCACAGCCCGCCAGCAGTACCGTCAGACACCCCCATGCAACCCGCCATCCCCATCGCATCCCGTGGTTCCTCTCGCAAAAATTTCCTTGCGCTCGAACATACCGGACCACCAAACGTCCTACCATGGCAGAAAGACCAGATCAGTCCGCCGCCCTGCGCGGACCGGGAGGAAGACACCATGAAACTGTTCAAGCTGCGCCACATCCTGATGACGAGCCTTTGCGCCCTGTTGCTGGCCGCAAGCCCGCTCCACTCCGACGAGCATGCGCCCGCCGCAGAGGACGACACCACCGCCAGCGAGATGGAAGAACTGCGCGAATCCTGGGCCGAGACCCGCGAGGAGATCCAGGAAGAAAGCACCGAGGCCGGTGAGGCCACCCGCTCGCGCACCCGCGAGACCCTGGACGCGATGGACCGCGAACTCGGCCGCCTGGGCGACAACCTCCGCGAGGGCTGGGATGACCTGAGCGACGCGACTCGCGAGCGCCGCGAACGCGCCTACGACGGACTGGTAGAGGAACGTGACCGCCTGGCCGAATGGTCGAGCGAGATGCGCGAGCGCTCCTCCGGCGCCTGGGGCGGTATTCGCGACGGGGCAAAGGACGCCTGGGGCGGCGTGCGCGACGGCTCGCGCAAGGCCTGGGGCTCGGTGCGTGACGCCTTCCGCGGCGACGACGAACCGGCCGGGAATGCGGGCGAGCCGGACGTTCAGGACTGATGCGGCGACACCCATCGCTCACCCCCTGGATCGGCAGCGCGGCGCTGATCCTCGCATCCGCCAGCCTGACCGGTTGCGACGGGTTCGGCGGCGCGTCCGGGACCCCCGACCACCTGGAGCGCACCACCGATCCGGAGGTCCTCCAGCGCGGTGAGCGCCTCTACCAGCAGCACTGCGTCGCCTGCCACGGGGCGCAGCGCGAGGGCGCCGAGGACTGGCGCCAGCGCAACCCCGACGGCACCCTGCCCCCGCCGCCGCTGGATGGCAGCGCCCATACCTGGCACCACCCGTACTGGCAACTGAAGGACATGATCCGTTTTGGCGCCGAGGCGCGTGGCGGCGCCATGCCCAGCTTCGAAGACACGCTCTCGGAGGCGGATGTCGAGGCGATCATCGCCTGGCTGCAGTCGCACTGGCCGGACGAGATCTTCGAGGCCTGGACACGCTACGACCGCAACCACCCCACCCAGGCCGACTGGGAAGAGGCCATGGGCGAACCCTGGGTGACCCACCCCGACGGCTAACCCGACGCCGAGCCATACGCACACCGCCGCGCAGCCCCGATACAATGCACACGGAATGAGTCGGCCTGTACCGGCGTCATTCGAATGAGACGCTGCGCGGTCACCGCATGGCAGGGAATGCAGTAAAACAAGGACGGCCGGGAGGGGCCCATGCATGACGCCAAACAGCGCGCGTGTCACAACGAGCACCGGGGGTGCGCGTGAATCGACGCGCCAACGACTTCGCGGCGGTTAGCGAACAAGCCCGTCTGCAAGGCCTGGTCGAGCAGGAACGCCAGGCAAGGCGCCGCGCCGAGACCCTGGCCGAGACCCGGCTGCAGGACGTCTACGCCAAGCAGAAACAGATCGAGCTGCTCAACACCATTGCCTCGACGGCCAACCAGTCGGACTCCATCGCGCATGTTCTGCGCTCGGCCCTCGCGGCCATCGGGCAGTACCTCGACTGGCCGGTGGGGCATGCCTATCTGACCCGACACGACGAAAACAGCGACTACAGAGAGCTGAACCCCACCGGCATCTGGCACCTCGCCGCCTCCGAGCCATTCACCGAGTTCCGCGAGAACACCGACAACATGCCCTTTGCCAGTGGCCACGGGCTACCCGGCCGGGTACTGGCGCACGGCGAACCGGCATGGATCGAAGACCTGGCCGCGGACGACAATTTTCCGCGGGCACCGCAGGCCGCCGCCAGCGGCCTGCGGTCCGGATTCGCGTTCCCGGTCATGGTCGGCCAGGAGGTCGCCTGCGTCCTCGAGTTCTTTGCCACAGAGCCCACCACCACCGACCCCGACCTGCTGTGGCTGATGTGGCAGATCGGCGTGCAACTGGGCCGCGTGATCGAGCGCAACCGCCACGCAGAACACCTGCTCCACAACGCCTCCCATGACCAGCTGACCGGGCTCCCCAACCGCCGCCTGTTCCACGACCGCCTGGCCCATGCCATTGCCCGGGCCACCCGCGAACCCTTCAACCTGTTCGCCGTGCTGTTCGTGGATATCGACCGTTTCAAGGTCGTCAACGACAGCCTCGGGCACCCGGCCGGCGACGAACTGCTGGTGCGGGTCGGGCGGCGCCTGCTGAACGCCCTGCGCCAGAACGACACCGTCTCGCGGCCCAAGGGGGACGAGGCCAACCGCCCGGACGACACCCTCGCGCGCCTGGGCGGCGATGAATTCACCATCCTGCTGGAGGGCCTGCACGAGCCGGTGGACGCCCTGCGCGTGGCCGAACGTCTGCAGGCCGTGCTGCACGAGCCGTTCACCATCGCCGGGCAGGATATCTACGTCACCGTCAGCATCGGCATTGCCACCCGCCCCTACGGCCAGAGCTGCCCCGCCCGCGAGACCAACGCGGCGGACGACCCCGCGCGCCCGGCCACGCCGGACGACCTGATGCGCGAGGCAGACATGGCGATGTACCGCGCGAAGTCACTGGGCAAGGCCCGCTGCGAGTTCTGCGACCCCGGCATGCAGACCCAGGCGCTGCAAAGTCTGGCCCTCGAGACCGACCTGCGCCATGCGGTGGAGCGCGGCGACTTCATCGTCCACTTCCAGCCCATCGTGTCACTCGGCGAGGACTGCATCACCGGCTTCGAGGGCCTGGTGCGCTGGCAGCGCAACGGCGCGCTGGTCGCGCCGGACGACTTCATCCCCATCGCCGAGGACACCGGGCAAATCCACCTGATCGACATGCAGGTGCTCTACACGGCCTGCTGTCAGCTGGTGCAATGGGGGATCGACCACCCCGAGATGCCGCTGACCATCAGCACCAACCTCTCCGCCCGGCAGCTCACGCGCCCGGGACTGGTCGACGAGGTGCAGACGATTCTTGCCGGCACCGGGGTGTCGGCCTCCCAGGTGCGCCTGGAGATCACCGAGACCGCGACGCTCGGCAATCTCGACGAACTAATCGAGACCCTGCACCGGCTCAAGGCCCTGGGCATCAGCCTGGCAATGGACGACTTCGGCACCGGCTACTCGTCACTCAGCTACCTGCACCGGCTACCACTGGACATCCTCAAGATCGATCGCAGCTTCGTCTCCGGGCTGGACCACGACGAATACAGCCAGCGCCTGGTTCAGACCGTAATCCACATGGCCCGCAACCTGGGTCTGGAGGCCGTGGCCGAGGGCGTCGAAAGCCATACCCACGCCGCGACGCTGCGCGCCCTCGGCTGCACCCTGGCCCAGGGCTACTACTATTCCCCACCGGTGGACGCCGCCAACGCCACGGCCCTGCTTTCCGGCGATGCCCTGGTGGGCTGTCGGTAGAACGACCGACGGCTGCATGGACTCGGAAAAGCATGGGGCACCTGTCACACGGCCTGCGGTGCCACCCCACGCCGGCGCGCGATCACTTGACGCACCACTAGCTTCTCCAGCTCCACGATCACGAACACCGCCAGCCCGAATGCCAGGATGCGCGCCCAGTCGTCCGCACCGATGGCGGTGGTCCCGAACAGCGTGTGCATCAGCGGGACATAGGTAAACGCCAGCTGCAGCACCACCAGCACCCCGATCGCCAGCCACATCGCGCGCGAGCGGAACAGCTCCCCGCCCGGTAGCACCGGCTGGTGGATCAGCCGCAGATTCAGCAGGTAAAACGCCTGCCCGGCCACCAGAGTGTTGATCGCCACCGTGCGCGCGACTTCGTCGGCGACCCCGGCAAGACTCTCCATGTAGACAAAGTGACCGAAGGTGCCGACCCACAGCAGCAAGGCAACGAACGGGATGCGCCACAGCAGGAAGCCGGACAGCAACGGGGCATTCGGCGCGCGGGGCGGGCGCTGCATCACCCCCGGCTCGGCGCGCTCGAAGGCCAGCGCCATCGCCAGCGTCACCGACGTCACCATGTTGACCCACAGCACCTGCACCGGGGTCAGTGGCAGCGCCAGGCCCATCAGGATGGCCATCATGATGGTCAGCGACTGCCCGGCGTTGGTCGGCAGCATGTGCAGGATGGCCTTGCGGATGTTGTCGTAGACCGTGCGGCCCTCCTCGACTGCGTGGGCGATGGACGCGAAGTTGTCGTCCGCCAGCACCATCTCCGAGGCCTCCTTGGCCGCTTCGGTACCCTTCCCGCCCATGGCCACGCCCACATCCGCGCGCTTCAGCGCCGGGGCGTCGTTTACCCCATCGCCGGTCATGGCGACGATCCGTCCGCCCGTCTGCAGCGCCTTCACCAGACGCAGCTTGTGCTCCGGCGAGGTCCGCGCGAAGACATCCGTGCGCTCCGCGATCTCCGCCAGCGCGGCATCGTCCAGCGCATCCAGCTCGTGACCGGCGCGTGCCTCGGCCTCCCGCCCCAGGCCCAGCTGCTCGCCGATCGCCCGCGCAGTGGCCAGGTGGTCCCCGGTGATCATCTTCACGTCGATCCCCGCCGCGCGACAGTCAGCCACCGCGCGGATGGCCTCCTCGCGCGGCGGGTCGATAATGCCCACCAGCGCCAGCAGGGTGAAGCCACCGGCCTCGACATCGTCAAAGCGCAGCTCGCCACCGTCCGCTTCGGCCTCGCGCACCGCGACCGCCAGCAGGCGCTGGCCGCGGGCCGCCACCGCCTCCATCGCCGCGTGCCAGTGATCCGGATCCAGCGCCTCGCGGGTCTCGCCATCCACCTGCTGCTCGCTGCAAAGCTCCAGTACGCGCTCGGGCGCGCCCTTCAGGAAGATCCACGCATGCCCCTCGTGGTCGTGGTGCAGGGTGGCCATGTAGCGATGATCCGACTCGAAGGGGATCACATCGGTGCGCGGCAACCGTTCGCCCTCCAGGTGCAGGTCGAGCCCAGCCTTGCGCGCCAGGGTAATCAGCGCGCCCTCGGTCGGGTCACCCTCCATCACCCAGTCGCCATCCTTCTCGTAAAGCCGGGCGTCGTTGCACAACAGACCCGCGCGCAGCACCTCGCTCAAGAGCGGGTCGTCATCCGGGTCGATGTCCCGCTCGTCCTCGGAGAACTGACCCTGCGGCGCGTAACCCACGCCACTGACGAGGATCTCGCGGGTGGCCGTACGCAGCGTCTGGGCGGTCATCTCGTTGCGCGTGAGCGTGCCGGTCTTGTCGGAACAGATCGTGGAGACCGAACCCAGGGTCTCCACCGCCGGCAGGCGGCGGATAATGGCATTGCACCGCGCCATCTTCTGCACCCCGATGGCCAGGGCAATGGTCATGATCGCTGGCAATCCCTCGGGGATGGTGGACACCGCCAGGCTGGCCGCAGCCAGAAACATCTCGTCCAGCGGATAGCTGCGCACCCAGTAGCCGAAGGCAAAGGTGGCCAGCGCAAGCACCACGATCACCGCGGCCAGCCAGTGGCCGAACTGCTCCATCTGGCGCACCAGCGGCGTCTCCAGCCCCTCGACTTCGCCGAGCATGGTGGAGATACGCCCGATCTCGGTATGCTCACCGGACGCCACCACTACGCCCATACCGCGGCCAAAGGCGACCAGCGTGCCGGAGAAGGCCATCCCGCGGCGATCCCCCAGGTCCGCCTCCGGCTCTACCGCGGCGGCGTCCTTCTCCACCGCCACCGACTCACCCGTCAGCACGGCCTCTTCCAGGCGCAGATTCTTGGTCTCGAACAGGCGCAGGTCCGCGGGTACCCGGTCCCCGGCCTGCAGGTACACGATGTCCCCCGGGACCAGCTGCTCCGCGGGGATCTCGCGCCGCTCGCCGCCGCGCGCCACCAGCGCGCGCGGGGAGAGCATGCGGCGGATGGCGTCCAGGGCCTTCTCCGCCTTGCCCTCCTGGACGAACCCGATCAGCGTGTTGATCAGGACCACGGCCAGGATCACACCGGTATCCACCCAGTGACCCAGCAGCGCCGTCCCCAGCGCGGCTACCAGCAGGATGTAGATCAGGACATTGTGGAAATGGCGCAGGAAGCGCCGGAGAACACCCGCCCGTTCGGGCGGACGCAACTGATTGGGGCCGTAGTGCGCCAGGCGCTCCTCGGCCTGTTCTGCCGTCAGCCCCTCGCGCGAGGTCCCCCAGTGTTCGAACGCGGCATCCGCGTTCTGGCTGTGCCATGCCGGGACATCGCGATCCGCACGGGGGGACTGGGGGTCGGAAACTTCGGCCATGGGCAACCCATTCGCGTGTCAGCGTTGCCCTATCGTCCCCCGGCACCCGGGGGACGGCAAGCCCCAGGGAAACCCTGATCGGTGTATCCCTGGATGCCTGCCTGTCGCCTCGGCGAACGGATCAGAACTGCATCCCGACCTTGCCCATCACGCGCATGTTGTCGGCATCCGCGCGGCGGCCGTCGAAACGGTCGTTCTCGGTGAACTGGTAGCGCGCCTCCAGCCCCAGGAACCACTGGCGATCCAGCTGGTACTTCAGGCTGCCGCCCACCTGGGCCGCCCACAGGCCGTTCGTCTCGTCGTCCAGTTCGGCCCGCACGTAACCAATGCCCGGACCGAAGCCCAGCGACAGACGTTCGTTCGGCTCGAACATCCAGTGGCTGTTGATCTCGGCGCTGGTCATCTTCAGTGGGTCGTCGCTGTAGCGGCTCACGCTGAAGTGATGACGCAGCACCCCGGTGGCCGGCTGAAACAACTGGCAGTTGGCACCGATCTCGACCCCATAGGCCGCATCGGAACTGGCATCGGAGAGGTCCGGAGAAACCACCCCGCCCAGCAGGGCCACGCTGGGCTCCATGCCGCGCTCGACCGCGCTGGCCTGCGCGAACGGCACCAGCACCAATGCACCCAGGGCCAACATCGACATCGTCTTCTTGTGCTGCATCGCACACCTCCTGATCGACATGAATAAGCAGACGCTAATGGTAGACCAGCATGGCGTGATCTTCATCACGCGCTCACGGAACGCGTGGCCCGGAATGGAATTTTCCTCCCCGCAGTTGCATCTCTCAGCCGAAGCTCGACCCCGGAAGGGTTTTCCTGATCCCTGAAAAATTCAGGGGAACCCTCGGCGGCCGAAGACCTCGAAGGGGGTGAACCCGCCCAACCCGGAAAGGGCGAAGTTCGCTGTTCCAAGCAACAAGAAGACCCATCCACTCAGAAGCAAACGGAGGACCTCATGTCCGACCAACCGAATGCAAACCGTCGAAAGTTCCTGCGTCAGGCATCCGCGGCCGTGGCGGCCATCCCGGTGATCAGTCTGGCTGGGATGTCCACGGCCAAGGCCGACAACCCTAAGGCCGAGGACGGCCACCGCCACGACTACGTGAACAATGCAGCAGACGCTGCCGGTCACGAGGACTACTCGGAAGGCGAGAAGTGCAAGAACTGCGCCTTCTGGGGCGGCGGCGACGCCGAATGGGGCCAGTGCTTCCACGCCGACTTCCAGGGTGTTCAGGTGAACGCCTCTGGCTGGTGTGACGAGTACGTCGGGGCCTGATCCTGACACCTCTGTCCGGCCCGGGTATCCGGGCCGGACGCTGGCCTCCCGCAGCACTCCCCCGCTGCGACTTGCATCCCCGCCGCACCACCCCGCAAGCTAGACCCTCAATTCCGTAAACCGGCCTCACTCTTGCCGAACGTGGCCGAAAGGAATGTGCGTGCCTGACCACTCATCCCGGCCGTCTCGCCGCATCGCCTCCGGCGACCCACGCCCCGACTCGCGAGTCGGCCGCTGATGGACCCCTCGCCCGCCGCTTTCACCATCCTCTACCTGGTCTACGGCCTGGCGTTCTTCTCGCTGGGTGTGGTCGCCCTGATCCTGCCGCGGGGCGATGGCACGCTGCCATTTGCCCGGCATTTCTGGCTCCTGGCCCTGTTCGGTCTGGTCCATGGCACCTACGAATTCCTGCAGGCCGCAGGCCTGCACTATCCGCCCGCCCGGGACCTGTGGCTCAACGCCACCTGGCAACTGCTCTCCTATGTGCCGCTGCTGGAGTTCGGACGGCGCGCCCTGATCGCCAGCCATACGCGCATCCGCCTGGATGCCCTGTGGCTGTACCCGGTCATCGTTGCCGGGCTGCTGCTCGTCATCGGGATGGCGGAGGATCCGGGCCGCGGCCTCGCCAATGGCGGGCGCTACCTGGTCGGCGTCCCCGGCGCACTGCTCGTCGGCCTGGCCTTCTGGTTCCTGCTGCGGCGCCCCGCCCTGCGCGCCCCGCAACCCGGCGATCATGGCCGCCACTATCCGGCCGTAGCCACCCTCGCACTGGCCTTCCTCGGCTATGCCCTGCTGACCCCGTTCCCGGGGATCGTCGATCCGGGGCTTCCCGGCTGGCTGCCAACCTATGGCGACTTCCTCGAGGCGACCGGGCTGCCGGTACAGCTGTTGCGCATGTTCACGGCCCTCCTCGCCGGCATCGCATTGATGAGCCTGACCCGCACCCTGGGCACCCAGCAGGGCAACGACCTGCTGCGCATCCTCGACACCCTCAACGGCTTCGTCTATCGCTGCCGCAACAACCCGACCTGGGACGTGATCAATGCCGAGGGCGCACTCGAGGAATTCACCGGATACCGGCGCGGGGATTTTGTCGAGGGCGGCATGACGTTCGGCGACCTGGTCCATCCGGATGATCGCGAACGGGTATGGCGCGAGGTCTCGGAGGGCCTTCAGCGCTCCGGTCAGTTTCAGATCCAGTGGCGCATGATGCGGCAGGATGGGGGCGTATGCTGGGTCTTCGAGCGTGGGGCCGGCACCTACGACGACCGGGGCCGGCTTCGGTACATCCAGGGCCACGTGATCGATGCCGACGAACTGGTCACCACCAGCGAGAGCCTGCGCGCCAAGACCGACGAACTGGAGGCCTTTCGGTCCACCCTCGATCTGACCCTGGACGCGGTCTTCCTGTTCGATGTCGAGACCCTGCGCTTCATCTACGTGAACCAGGGGGCGGTGGACCAGACCGGCATCCCGCGCGAGGAACTGCTGACCCTGCACCCCTTTGATATCAAGCCGGACTTCCCGGAAGGCCGCTTTCGTCAGCTGATCGAGCCGCTGCGCCGGGGCATACGCGACCAGCTCCGCTTCGATACCAGCCACCGGCATCGCGACGGCTTCGATGTGCCGGTCGAAATCTCCCTGCAGCTGGTCGCACCCCGCGGCGAGACGGCCCGGTATGTGGCGATCTCGCACGACATCACCCAGCGCAAGCGCAACGAAGAGGCGCTGCTGCAGGCCCTGGCCGAGCTGGAGACCTCGCGCGACGAACAATCCCGCCTGCTGGAACTGACCCAGCGCGAACAGGGGCGCATGGCCGCCCTGCTCTCCGCGATGAGCATCGGCATCCTGTTCGAGGACCGCGAAGGGCGAGTGGAATACGTGAACCCGGCCTTCCGCCGGATGTGGGCCATCGACAACCAACTGGAATTGGTGGGACGGGCCTCACGCGAGGTGCTGGAGCACTCCACCCACCGCTTCGCCCGGCCGGACCACGCCTCGCGCCATGTGCTGCACGTGCTGGACACCCACGAGATCAGCGAACGCTTCGAGGTCGACCTGTACGACGGGCGCATCCTGACTCAGGTCTCCTACCCGGTGCACGATACCGACGAGCGCACCATCGGCCGCCTGTGGCTGTACGAGGACGTGACCCACGAGCGCCAGACCGCCCAGCAGCTGGTCTATCTGGCCGAGCATGATGCCCTGACCGGGCTCTACAACCGCCATCACTTCCAGAAGCACCTGGAACACATGATCCACAGCGAACGCCGCCGCAACGGCCGCTTTGCCCTGCTGTATTTCGATCTCGACGAATTCAAGACCATCAATGACACCTTCGGCCACCGCGCCGGAGACACCGTGCTGGTACGCGCCGCCGGCGAGATCGCGGCACTGGTGCGCAGCCAGGACATCTTCGCCCGCCTGGGCGGCGACGAGTTCGCGATCCTGGTCGACCGCGAATCGGATCAGGAACCGATCGAGCTGGCCGAACGCGTCGGTCGCGCGATCGCCTCGATCCCGTTCCGCTTCCGCGGCCAGAACTACCGGCTCACCGCCAGCATCGGCATCGCCCATTACCCCGAGCACGGTGACAACGTCGAAGATCTGGTGGCCCACGCGGACACCGCGATGTACCAGGCCAAGGACCTGGGCAAGAACACCTGGGCGGTATTCGACCGCAGCCGCAACACCGCCGAGCACATGCTGGAGCGGATGTCCTGGAGCCAGCGCATCGCCTCGGCCCTGGAACTGGGTCATCTGGAGCTGCACTACCAGGGGATCTACGCCATCGATGACGGCCACCTGCACCACCTGGAGGCCCTGGTGCGCATGCGCGACCCGACCAAACCCGACGAGATCGCCATGCCCGGCCAGTTCATCCCGATCGCGGAGAAGACCGGCCAGATCCTGGATATCGACCGCTGGGTGATCCGCGAGAGCATCGCCCGCCTGGCCGGCGACCCGACGATCGCCGGCATCGCGATCAACATCTCCGGGCGCAGCTTCGACGAACCCAGCCTTCCGCAGTACATCGCCCAGCAGCTGGAACAGCATGCGGTCGAACCCCGCCGGCTGATCATCGAGCTGACCGAGACCGCCGCGGTGTCCGAGATGCAGGACGCCCAGCGCTTCATCGAGGCGCTGCAGCAGACCGGCTGCACGGTGTGCCTGGACGACTTCGGCTCCGGCTTCTCCACCTTCGCCTATCTCAAGTACCTGGGCGTGCAGATCCTCAAAATCGACGGCATGTTCGTGCGCGACCTGCCCAACAACCGCGACAACCAGGCCTTCATCCGCGCGATGGTCGATGTCGCCCGCGGTCTCGACAAACGCACCGTCGCCGAGTGCGTGGAAGACGGCCCGACCCTCGCGATGCTGGCCGAACTGGGCGTGGACATGGCGCAGGGCTATCACCTGCACCGGCCATCCCTGGAGATCCCCCGCGAACGGGGTGAGCCGGACTAGACCCGGGGCTGCGTCGCGGGAGGCGCCTCAGCGCATCATCTCGACACGCTCAACGAGCTCCGCACCGCCCCCCTCGAAACGAAAGCCGACGGCATCCGTCGCGACCCGGAACTCGCCTTCCGCCTGTATCCAGCCCTGTTCCAGGACGCTCGCATCGACCCGCTCGAACAGCCGCTGCAGCGCCAACGCAGTGGCACCCCGGGCCGCGTATTCCAGGCCGTGGCGCTCCCACCCGGCACGGGCCGCATCCGCCAGTCTCCAGCCGGTCTCGACGAACCCGGCAATCCACAGCGCGCGCAGCACCCCGTCACCCCACTGCTGGCGCAACTGCGCCATCCCGGAACGCGTATCCGCGGCCGCCGCCACCGTCGCGACCAGCGATGCGGGCAACAGCTCGCGCCAGTCATCGCTCTCGAAAGCGCCTGGCATCAAATCCTCGTCGATCATCTGAACGAAGTCCGGGACCGGGTCGGAACCCGTGCGTTCCGCCAGCTGGATCAATGCCCCGGCCTCGTCGCGATAACCGGACAGGGCAAACCCGCACAAGTGATGGTCCACGATGTCGTGCACGAACACCGACGTCGGGATGCGCTCGCCGGCGAAGGGCGTCGCCGCGATCACGTCCGCGCCGCGTCCTGGCAGATCCAGCTTCCAGCCACGCACCCCAAAGCCATCCTCCCAGGATTCGGCGTAGTGCACCGGGATGGCCACGCCACCCTCGCCCCCATCCTGCATGCCCCGTTCGCGCGTCATTGGCTCCTCTCCGTTCAAGGTGTCGTCCTTGCACTTTACCGACCGGTCAACTAGGGTGCAAAGACATGGAAGCCAACACACCCAACGACACCCGCGGTGCAAGCCGCGAAGCCCTGCTGCAGGCCGCCCGCGACCTCATCGTCACGCGCAGCTACGCCTCCGTCGGCATTGCCGAGATCTGCGCGCAGGCGGGCGTGCGCAAGGGCAGTCTGTACCACTTCTTCCCCGGGAAGGAGGCGCTCACCCTGGCGATGCTGGATGCGCTCTACGCGGACTTCGAGCGCGACGTGCTGATCCCCGGGCTGTCGGGCGCCAACGGGCTCCGCGCTCGCATCGACGCGTTCGTCCATGCGATCCATGCCTTCGAGGCGCGGATGCAGACGGAATCCGGACAGCTGCCCGGCTGCCCCTTCGGCAACCTGGCGGTGGAGATGGGTACCCACAACCCGGCCCTGCGCCAGGCGATCCGGAAGCACCTGGATGCGGTCACCGCACATTTTCGCGCCGTGCTGGACGCGGCCGTACAGAACGGCGAGCTTCCGCCCGAAACCGACACCGCGGCCGCCGCCGAACAGTGGCTGGCGCTGATGGAAGGGATCCTGGTGATGGCCAAGGCCGATCAGGATCCGGCCACGATCCTGCGCCTGGGCCCCGCGCTCGGGGCGCTCCTGCTCAACCCGCCCCCGGAGGTCCACCATGAGCGATGAACACTTCCCCCTGCATGACGCCGCCAGCGCCCCCAACGCGAAGCCGGCCTTCGACCAGGCCGAACAGACCTTCGGCATGGTCCCCAACCTGATCCGCAAGATGGCCAGTGCGCCAGCCCTGGCGGAGGCCTATCTGTCCCTCAATACCCTGCTGCAGCAGACCTCCATGAGCCCGACCGAGCAGTGCACCCTGCTGCTGACGGTCAGCCGCTATCACGAATGCGACTACTGCATGGCCGCGCACAGCATGACCGGCCGCATGACCGGCGTTCCGGACGGCGTGGTCGATGCGCTGCGCGAGGACCGGCCGATCGAGGACCCGAAGCTGGAAGCGCTGCGCCAGTTCACCCGCGCCATGATCGAACAGCGTGGCTGGGTCGACGAGGCCACCCAGCAGGCCTTCCTGGACGCCGGCTACACGCATCCACAGATGCTGGAGGTGATCCTGGCGATCGGCCTGAAGACCCTGTCCAACTACACCAACCACATCGCCGGCACCCCGGTCGACGAGCCCATGGCCGGCGAGCGCTGGACGGCACCGGGCGCATAACCGCGCCGTCCCAACGTCCCCGAAGGAGAAACCAACATGAGCGAAGACACCGCCGATCTTGTTGTCATCATGATCACCGGGCCGGCCACGGAACTGCTGAAAACCGGCGTCGCCGAGAACATCCATCCCATGGAGGGCGGCAAGAGCATCGCCGACTTCATGAAGAACGCCATGGACAACGGCGTCCAGATGATGGGCTGCCGGCAATCGCTTGAGCTGAACGGAATGGATGAAGCGGATCTGGCCTACTCGGACCTCCCCTTGCTTACGCCCTCGCAGGCCTTGCCTTCGCTGGGGTCGGCCGGCAAAGTCCTGACCTGGTAATCACACGAGGGGCCGCACCGGTGGCCCCTCTCCGACCGGAGGCGTACAGGGGCGTGCCGGACCATCGCAAGCGCATCCTCCTGCTGTCCGCCTATCGCGCCGACAGCCACGCGGCCTGGGCGGACTGGTTAACCAGCACCTTCGATGCGTTCGACTGGCGGCTACTGGAACTGCCGGGGCGCCACTTCCGTTGGCGCATCCGCGGCAACCCAATCTCCTGGCTGGACGAACTGGCGACCACGGAAGTCGACGCGGTCATCGCCACCTCGATGGTGGATCTCGCCACCCTGCGCGGACTCCAGCCCCACCTCGCCGCCCTGCCCACGCTCTACTATGTGCACGAGAACCAGTTTGCCTATCCGCTGGGCCCGCAACAGGTGGATTCGGTGGACCCGCAGATGGTGCAGATCTATGCGGCGCTGGCCGCGGACCGCATCGCCTTCAACTCGGCGTTCAACCGCGACTCGTTCCTGGAAGGGATGGCGACCCTGCTCGGGCGCATGCCGGATGCGGTACCTCCCGGGATACGGGACCGACTGACGGAGCGCAGCGCGATCCTCCCGGTGCCGATCCAGCCAACGGCCGTGACCGGCGGCACTCGCGATCCGGGCCTGATCCTCTGGAATCACCGCTGGGAATACGACAAGGCCCCGGAGGTCTTTGCCGAGGCCATGCTGACGCTGGCCGGGTCGGACGTGGATTTCCGTCTTGCCCTGCTGGGGCCGCGGCCGGCGAACGCCCCCGAACCCCTGCAAAAGCTGCGCGAGGCCCTGGGGAACCGGATCATCGCCGATGGCAAGCTGCCCCGCAGCGAATACGACGCGTTACTGGGCCGCGCAGGGATCGTCGTCAGTACCGCCCGGCACGAGTTCCAGGGCTTGGCGGTGCTGGAGGCCAGCGCCGCTGGTGCCACACCGCTGGTCCCAGATGCCCTGGCCTACCGCGAACAATACCCCGATGCCTGTCGCTACCCGCAAGGCGATGTAGACACGCTGACGGAGCGCCTGCAGGCATGGCTGCAACAAGGGCCCCCGCCCGCACCCGACGTCCGCGCGTGGACGCCGGGGCGATTGGAGCCGGACTGGAAAGGGATGCTGGACGACCTCGTTATGGGCGACCGCAAGGGATCACGGGTCAATCGCGGCTGACGACGACCCGATCCGACATCTCGTCCTCGGCCACGAACACCGGGCGGATCACGTCGCGGTAATTGCGGATGCGCTGCACGTAGTACACCGGCTGATACCCGCGCGCATAGCCGTAGCGCAGATCCTTGTAATAACGCTCCTCGGTCAGTAGCGGCAGGATCTCGCGCATGTCGGCCCAGCGATCCGGGTCCCGTCCCAGCTCGCGCGCCAGGCGGCGCGCATCCAGCAGGTGGCCCCGGCCGATGTTGTAGGCCGCCAGCGCCAGGTAGGTACGATCCGGTTCGACGATGTCATCCGGCAGCAACCCGTGCTGACGCTGCAGGTAGCGGGCCCCGCCGTCGATGCTCTCCACCGGGTCCAGGCGATCCACGCCCAGCGACTCGGCGGTGCGACGGGTCAGCATCATCAGCCCGCGCACACCCGTCGGGCTGCGCGCCTCCGGATCCCAGTGCGACTCCTGATAGGCCAGTGCAGCCAGCAGATCCGCGGGCAGATCCGTGCGCTCGGCCGCCTCCTCGAAGTGGGGATGGTACTGGGGCAGGCGATCCTCTATGCGCCGGTTCAGCGCGCGCAGGTCGACGAAGTCGAACTGGTTGATGTAGGCGTAATAGCGCTCGTCCACGAGGTCGCGCAGCTCGCGGCCACCGGCGCCCTGCATCCAGGTCGCGGCCAGCTCGGCGAGCTCGGCGTGTTCCGGATCGACATACCACCCCAGCGCGCGCGGCGCGGACAGATCGAAGGCGATGTCGAGATGCGGGAAGGAGCGGCGGTTGTAGCGCACGATGTGCGAATCAGCCACGGTGCAGCCAATCTCCTGCCGGGCGACCTGCGCCATCAGGCGCTCGGTGCCGATCTCGCGCACCTCGAACTCGACCGATTCCGGCAGCGCCTCCTCCAGGGTTTCGACGTAGCTGCTGCCGGCCGAGACGACCAGATCGACGCCCTCCAGCTCGTCCGTCGAACCCGGCAGGCCGGACAAGTCGCGATGGCAGACCACCTGCTCGCTCACCTCCATGTAGTGCGGACCGCGGCGAAAGCGCTCGTCACGCGACGGCAGATGGGTCAGACCCGCTGCCGCCATGTGCGCCGCGCCGGATTCGAGCGACTCGAGGACACCGGAAACCGAGTCGGCCATGACCCATTCCACCTTCCAGCCATGCGCCAGGGCAAAGCCTTCGACCAGGTCGTGCTCGGTGCCGGATGTCTCCAGATGCTGGTCAAAGTACCAGGTGGTGGGTGCGTTGCGGGTCACCACGCGCAGCGTCCCGGTCTCCTCCACGGAGGCCAGGCGATCGCCCGCAGCCGCGTTGGAAACCATCGTTCCGGATTGCCCGTTCTCCGAACCACACCCGGCCAGTAACGCCAGCAGGGCCGCCGGGATCAATGCCCGGAAGGCTCGCCCACAGCGCGCGGAGCGAGTGACCCGTCCCTTGCGCTTCGATTCTTCGGTCATACCGGTTTCCTTCCCGTCGGCAGCCGGCGTCAAACGCCAACCGATTCCATGACGGATCCATGAATGTCCGATACCGAGACTAGGGTTTTGCGGAATGGTTCTCAAAAATACCCACACTCGAGGGGTTGCAGAATCACCAAGTATCCGTTCACGGATGTTCGGCTCACCCGTGCCGGTGGGCACAAGGGCGACACGCCCTGTACAGTCGAAGTCCGGCCCATCGCCGAGCGAACGACCGCGGCCCGGAACAAGACCCAAGGCCCCGCCAAACCCAGCGGGCATCCTTGAGGCCCAGGGCGACACTGATCAACAACTCGAGCGCGGGCGTGCGAATTGATCGGTGACGCCCAGGGGGAACACCTCGACATCCGCACGATCCAATCGCCCGTCACTTGCCAGGAGCGCAACAACATGCCCGTGGAATCCCTTCTCCTCCTCCTGCTCATCGGCGGCATTGCCGGCTGGCTCGCAGGCCTGCTGGTACACGGGTCCGGGCAGGGCATCCTGCTGAATATCGTGGTTGGCGTGATCGGCGCCTTCCTCGGCGGCTGGCTGTTCACCCAGCTCGGGGTGCAGGCAGGCGGACTGATCGGCAGCCTTGCCGCCGCCACCGTGGGCGCCGTGCTGCTGCTCGGTCTGCTTCGCTTGATCCGAAAGGCCTGATCCACCCGATCCAAGGAGTTCTCATGATCCAGATCCTCGGCATCATCCTGCTGGTTGGCGGCCTGATCGCCGCCCTGGTCGGTGTTCAGGACGCCTTCGGCATGCGCGAGCGCGCGGCGCGGCTGTTCCTTGGCCGCTTCACCCGGCGCACCCTCGCGCTGCTTATCGGTGGCGGCGTGGCCGCGCTGATCGGCCTGATCCTGATGACCTCGAAAATGTGATGCGGTTGGCGTGATCTTCCCGAGGCGGTAGGGTCCGCCTCGGGGGAGCCTGCGACCGACACCGGACGCGGCATCGCTGCGGCCCCCTGGAACAAAAAACGAGGGGAGACCGCATGACTCTGACACCGTCGCGCCGCCTGGCGCTCTCGATCGCCGTTAGCTCCGCCCTGTTTGCCGCCCCCGCAACCCTGATGGCCGCCGGCTTCTACATCCAGACGCAGGGCGCGTCCGGCCTCGGCCGGGCCCATGCGGGGGATGTCGCCGTCGCCTCAAATGCCTCCACCATCTACTTCAACCCGGCCGGCATGACCCGCCTGAAGGGCAACGAACTCCAGGCCGGTGTGCATCTGCTGATGCCCAACTCCGAGGTCAATCAGCGCAGCACCCAGATCCCCGGGCGCGACAGCAGCAACCCCTACGACCCGACCCCGGTGCCCAACCTGTACTGGGCACAGCAGTACTCCGACCGAGTCTGGCTGGGCTTCGGCCTCAGCGCCCCGTTCGGCCTGAAGAATGAGTACAACGACGACTTCTTCGCCCGCTACGACTCACTGGAATCCGACCTGCGCGTGCTCAATCTGCAACCGAGCATCGCGTTCGAGCTGACCGACCGGATCTCCATCGGCGGCGGCCTCGACCTGCAGTACGCCGATGCCACCCTGCGCAGCGCGACACCGGACCCGGCCGGTCTCAATCCGGACACCGACGGGAAATTCGAACTCGAGGGCGACAACTGGGATGTCGGCTTCAACATCGGGATGCTGTTCGACCTGAGCGATGCGACCCGCCTGGGCATCCATTACCGTGAAGGCGTCACCCATACCCTCCAGGGCACAGCCACCGCGACGCTATCGACAAACGACCCCCTACGCGCCCAAGTAGGCGACACCATCGTTCAAGGTGGCCAGGCCGACCTGAAGCTGCCCGATATCGCCTCGATCGGCATTCGTCATCGCTTCAGCGATCGCTGGACGGGCCTGGCCCAGTACACCTGGTTCAACTGGTCGAACTTCGACGAGATCCGGATTCAGTTGCCCCAGGGCAACGAGCAGGTGCTGGAACAGAACTACCGCAACAGCTACGCCCTGGCGGTGGGGGCCGAGTACGCGATGAACCCGCGCTGGACCCTGCGTGGCGGCATCCAGTACGACCAGACCCCGACGCAGACCAACGGGCGCGGCACGCGCACCCCGGATGGCGACCGCACCTGGTTCTCCTTCGGCGCCAGCTACGCCCGCAGCGAGCGCTTCACCTTCGACCTGGGCTACAGCTACATCCACATCGCCAGCGAGGATCTCGACATCACGCGCAGCTTTAACGGGACCGACATCAACATGCAGGGGACGACCAAGGGTCACGTGCACGTCCTGTCGGCCGCCATGCGCTACCACTTCTAGCGCCGAATCCGGGGCCGGGCATACGCCCCGCCCCGTTCATCACCGCTCCAGCTCCACTTCGCAGGCCGCCGCCAGGGCGCGCCGGTCGGCGTCACTCAGATCGCGCCGCCCGGCGTTGGCCTCGCCCAGGATCGCGTGCATCACCGCGGCCGGGTCGTCCACGTGCTCGATCCCCAGGGCGTGCCCCAGCTCGTGCGCCAGCGTCAGGCGCAGCTCGTCCGCGTCACTGGCCTTGAACACGGTGATGGAGCGCCGCGCGCCCTGCTGCTCGTAGACCGCCATGTCGAAGGCACCGGTCGCGCCGATCTCGCGGTTCAGTTCCGCGACCCGTTCGTTGAAGCCATCGATCTGGCCCTCGAGGTCGCGGATCTCGCGGTTGAGCTCGTCGCGCCGACGCTCCAGCGTGCGGCGGCGCTGCTCCAGGTCGTCCCGCGCCGCATCCAGCGCCCGGCGCTGCCGTTCCAGCCGCTCGCGGTTCCCCGCGCTGTGCGCCATGCGTCCGGCATTCCAGGCGGCCACTGCCTCTTCGTACTCGCGCTGGCGCGCCTGAAGGTCCTCCAGGCGCCGCTGGTAGCCCGCGGCATCCGCCGCCAGCGCCGAGTGACGGTGATCCAGACGCTCCTCGCGCTCGGCGATCCCCCGCTTGAGCCGGTCCAGCTCCGCGCGCGCCCGGTCGCGGCTCTCGGCACCCGCCTGGCGCTCGTCGAACACCAGCCGGACCGGCATGCCCTCGCCCTCGCGCTGACGGAAAAGTGTTTCCGGCGTCTGCCCGTCCCACATGCTCACGGCCGCATCCAGGGCCGCCTGCACCGCGTCACGCTCCAGCCGGAAGCGCGGGTCCACAGCCTCCAGATGCAGGGTGATGGGCACCTCGCAGCGCGGCGCGGCCAAGTGCGCATGCCCCGCGGAGCCGCCCGACAATTGCCCCTCCTGCCACAGGACACCGCCCAGCGCGAGCGCCCCGACACCGCCGACCAGCCATAACGGTATTGCCATTACAGTTCCTCCCTCGCACACACCCAAGGTACCAGCCAGCGGGCACCGCCACCCGCGTTTGCCCCGTCATGACGCGCCAGGCACCATTGAACCCATTCGATACCCCCGATTCAGGAGACTGCCATGCTGCGCACCCTTCTTGCCGCCCTGCCGCTCGTTGCCCTGCCGCTCGTCGTCCAGGCCGAGACCCCGAACATCCAGCCCGGTCTCTGGGAAAACCAGACCACCATGATCATGGAAGGCATGGGCGGCATGCCGGACCAGACCGAGACCAGCACCGAGTGCGTCACCCAGGAAGACATCGACCGCGGCGAGAACATCATAGAAGCGCCGGAAGGCTGCACCCTGGACCAGATGGACATGACGGCCGACCGCATGGACTACACCATGAGCTGCCCCGGCCCGCAGGGCGGACGCATGCAGATGGACGGCAGCATGCGCTTCATGGGTGACCGCGCCGAGGGCGAAATGACCAGCGAGATGGACACCCCCATGGGCCCGATGAACGTGCGCATGGAGATGCGCAGCCAGCGCATCGGCGACTGCTGACCCCCCGTATTCACCACGGAGGTCACAGAGGGCACGGAGAAGAAGAACGATCTGGAAAGAGCCACAAGTACGGGGCGCGACTTGCGTCGCTTCAGCCCCCGGACTTTTCTTCGTGCCTTCGTGGTCGTTAAGCCCTGCGCCAGAGAAGGATCTGATTGTTGGCCGGCAGGTCGATGACCGCCGCGGGCTCGAGGCCGGCGGCCGTGGCGAGGGCATCCAGGTCGGCGCGGTCGCGCACGCCCATGCCCGGATCTTGCGCCCGCAGCATCTGGTCGAACCGGGCGTTGGATTCGGCAGTATGCGAACCGTCGTGGGCAAACGGGCCGTACAGCGCGAACAGCCCACCCGGCGCCAGTACCCGGGCCACGCCGGCAAACAGCGCCTCCACCGCCGGCCAGTGCATGATATGCACGGTATTCGCGCTGTAGACGTACTCGAACGGTCCCTCCGGCCAGGCATCCCGCAGCACGTCCAGTTCCAGCGGGGGCCGCAGATTGGGCAGGGCCGCGTCGCGTCGCCAGGCCTCCACGCCCGGCAGGTTCTCTGCCACGTCACTGGGATACCAGTCGAGATGCGGCAAAGCCGCGGCGAAATGCGCCGCGTGCTGCCCGGTGCCGGCGCCGATCTCCAGCACCCGTCCATGCGCAAGGAACTGCTCGCGCAGCTGGGCCAGGATCGGCGCGCGGTTTTGATCCGCGGCCGGGGCATAGGGCTTGTCGGAGGTCATCGCAGCGATCCGTTCACGGGGGACAAGGCGGTATTCTGGACGCCCCGCAACCGCACTGCCATGATCGGGACACACCCTATTTCCAGGCTGCCCTGATGACACCCCGCTTCCGGTTGTTCCTGCCCGCCCTGCTCGTCCTGTTGCTGGTCATGGGCGGCGAGGCGCTGGCCCGCGACATGGCGACCGACCCGGAGCGCCTGCTGCCGGTCGAACTGGCCACCGTCGGGGTGGATGCCGGCTCCGGCACGCCCATCGCCCTGTTGCGACACCCGGCGTCCGGCGAGGTGGTCCCGATCGTGATCGGGACCGACCAGGCCCGCGCGATCCTGCTGGCCATGCACGACATAACACTGTCGCGCCCGCAGACCCACGACCTGATGATCAACCTGCTGGAGCAGATGGATGCGCGCCTGGAACGGGTGATCATTGACGGCCTGGAGAACGGTACCTATCTCGGCTGGCTGGAGGTACGGATCGCCGGCGAGACCGAACCCCGGTTGATCGACACCCGCCCCAGCGACGGGCTCGCCCTGGCGGTACGCAGCGGGGCCGCCATCCATGTCGCGCCGGAAATCCTGGAGGCCGATGTCACCTTCGACTACACCCCGCCGGGCGAGGACGAGGTCGTCACCGCCCTCGGCATCACCGTTGTGGAGGCCCGCAATGACCTGCGCGAAGCCCTGCAGCTGCCGGACGAATCCGGCGTGCTGGTCAGCCGTGCCGCGGGCCGCGCCGCCGCCGCGGGCCTGACCCACGGCGCCCTGATTCTGAAAGTGAACGGGCGCACGCCCACCACCCCGATGGACTTCCTCGAGGCGATCTCCGCCACACCGGAGGGCGAGCCAGCCGAAATCCGCTACTGGCTGGATGGCGAGACCCGCAGTATCACGCTGCCCACGGACGTCCCCGAGATCGAGGAGTCCGACGACGCCCTGACCGTCTGAGCAGAGCCGGAACGGACGCGGGTCAGTCCCGCGGCGGAAGCCGCGGGCGCAGCCAGTCGAGCGTGGCGGTGGTTGCCGGATCGTGCTCGCCGGCGGTCGCGCCGGGCGCCAGATCCTCAAGCACCTGACCGGCCAGCTGCTTGCCCAGCTCCACCCCCCACTGATCGAAGGCATTGATCCCCCACAGCGTGGCCAGCACGTAGATCTTGTGCTCGAACAGCGCGATCAACGCGCCCAGCGTGGCCGGATCCAGGCGTTCCAGCAGAATCAGCGTGCTCGGCCGATTGCCGGGGAAGGTCCGGTGCGGCGCCAGCGCATCAATCGCCTCCGGCGACTGCCCGGCCGCCGCCATCTCGGCGCGCACCGCGGCCTCGTCCTTGCCCATCGCCAGCGCCTCGGCCTGCGCCACCAGGTTGGCCAGCAGCAACGGGTGCTGCGCCGGCAGGTCGTGCTCGGGACGGGCCACGCCGATGAATTCGGCCGGGATGAAGCGCGTGCCCTGGTGGAGCAACTGGAAGAAGGCGTGCTGACCATCGGTGCCCACCGCACCCCAGACCACCGCGCCGGTTGCATCCGTCACGACCTGCCCGTCCAGCCCCACGCGCTTGCCCAGGCTCTCCATCTCCGCCTGCTGCAGGTACGGCGGCAGCAGCGACAGGCGTTCGTCGTAGGGCAGTACCGCGCGCGACTGCGCCCCCAGCAGGTTCTGGTTCCACAAATCCACCAACGCCATGCGCACTGCGGCATTGCTGGAGACCGGCGTCTGGAGCACGTGTTCGTCCATGGCATGGGCCCCGCCGAGAAACGCACGGAAGCCGTCCATGCCGAGGAGCAGCGCCACCGGCAACCCGATGGTGGACCACACGGAATAGCGCCCCCCGACCCAGTCCCAGAAGCCGAACATGTTGTCCGGGTCGATACCGAACTCCGTTACCCGATCGCGCGCGGTGGAGACCGCCACGAAGTGGCGCGCGACGGCCGTGTCGTCCGGCGCATGCCGCAGCAGCCAGGCGCGGGCCGCACGGGCGTTGGTCAGGGTCTCCTGGGTGCCGAAGGTCTTCGATGCGACGATGAACAGCGTGGTTTCCGGATCGGCCTCGCGCAGCACGGCGGAGAGCGCCGCGCCATCCACGTTGGAGACGAACTGCACGGTCAGCGGCACGCCGTCGGCCGGCGCCTGTGCATGCGGCGCAAGCGCCCGGCAGACCATGCGCGGCCCGAGGTCGGAGCCGCCGATGCCGATATTCACCACGCGACGGATCGGACGCCCGCTGTAGCCACGGTGGGCCCCGTCGTGGATCCGCCGCACGAACGTCTCGACCCGGTCGAGCTGCGCATGCACCTGCGGAACCACGTCCGCGCCATCCACTTCACAGTGGGCGTCGCGCGGCAGGCGCAGGGCCGTGTGCAGGGCCGCCCGTCCCTCGGTGGTATTGACCCGCTCGCCGGCAAACAGCGCGCGCACCGCCTCCGATACCTCACAGGCCGCAGCGCGCTCGTACAGGGCATCCCAGGCCGCACCGTCCAGGCGCTGGCGCGTCCAGTCCAGGCGCAACCCGGCGACCTCCTGTACGTCCCGTTGCACGCGATCCGGATCGCGCGCGAACAGCTCGCGCAGGGGCTCGTCCGCCAGCCGTCGGGCCTCGACCCGCAAGGCACTCTCCATCACCGCACCCATTCCTGCCGTCATCCTGTTTCCTCGATTGTCCCAAGCCCAGAGTGCCGCCCCGGCCCCTGCGTTACAATTAACAGAAAGTCATCCGGCGCTGCCGGTTCCGCACTTGGGGGTTTTTTGCATGCGCATCCTGTTCGCCAGCAGCGAGGCCCACGGCCTGGTCAAGACCGGTGGGCTCGCCGACGTCAGCGCCAGCCTGCCCGCCGCCTTGCGCCGGCGGCGCCAGGATGCCCGTCTGGTGCTGCCCGGCTACCCCGAGGCCTGTCGCAACCTGGTGGATGCCACCCCGCGCCCGGGCCCGGACGGCGCCCCCTGGCAGATCCTCGAGGGCCGCCTGCCCGGGACCCGGCTCCCGGTCTACCTGATCGACTGGCCGGAATACTTCCAGCGCGCCGGCAACCCCTACAGCGCCAGCAACGGCATGGACTGGCCGGACAACGCCCAGCGCTTTGCCGGTTTCGCCCGCGCCATCGTGGCCCTGGCACGCGACGAGGCCGGGCTGGACTGGGCGCCGGAGCTGATTCACCTGAACGACTGGCAGACCGGTCTCGTGCCACTGCTGCTGGACCCGGAGCGCACCGGCGTTGAGCGCCCGCGGACGGTGTTCACCATCCACAATCTGGCCTACCAGGGCCTGTTCCCGGCAAACACCGTGCAGGATCTGAACCTGCCCGCGGAGCTGTGGCACCCGGAGGCTCTGGAGTTTCACGACCAGCTTTCGTTCATGAAGGCGGCCCTGGTGTTCGCCGACGCGATCACCACCGTCTCGCCCACGTACGCACGCGAGATTCAGGAACCGGAAAATGGCATGGGGCTGGACGGCGTGCTGCGCGCCCGCGGCGCCGACCTGCACGGCATCCTCAACGGGGTCGACTACAGCGACTGGGATCCGGCGCGCGACCGCCACATCGCCGCGCGCTACAGCGCCGAGGACCTCGCGGGCAAGGCCGCCAACAAGGCCGCGCTGCAGACCCGCATGGGCCTGGAGACCAACCCGGAGACCCCGCTGCTGGGCCATGTCGGCCGCATGGTCGAACAAAAGGGTGTCGATCTGCTGCATGCCGCCTGCACGCCGCTGCTGGAGGCCGGGCGCATCCAGCTGGCGCTGGTCGGCTCCGGCCAGAAGGACCTGGAACACGCCACCGGCGCCCTCGCCCGCGCTTACCCCGGCCAGGTCGGCGTGCACATCGGCTACGATGAGCCGCTGGCCCACCAGATCGAGGCCGGGTCCGACCTGTTCCTGATGCCGTCGCGCTTCGAGCCCTGCGGGCTCAACCAGCTATACAGCCTGCGCTACGGCACCCCGCCGGTGGTCCACGCCACCGGCGGTCTGGCCGACACCGTGGTGGATGCCACGCCGGAGAACCTGGAGGCGGGCACCGCGACCGGTTTCAGCTTCACCCCGGACAGCGTCGCCGCCCTCGGCGCCGCCCTGGAGCGCGCCCTGGCGCTGTATACCGCCCGCGGCGACGGCCACTGGGAACAGCTGATGCACAACGGCATGGCGCGCGACTTCGGCTGGACCGCCAGCGCCGATGCCTATCTCGCCCTGTACCGCGAACAGCTTCCGCGCCGCAGCCGGCGTGCGAAGGCGGCATCTGCGCTATAATCGCGTCCTTTTCGCGACCTCCCGAACCCCAACCGGCAAGCCCAGGCAGCGGCGATCGTCGTCCTGCGCGCACAGGCCCGATATGACTCGAAGCGATCAACACGACCGATTCCTCCCCAAGGACAAGGAACTGCGCGCCCGCGTGCGGCTGTTCGGGGAACTCCTGGGCAACGTGATTCACGACCTGGAAGGCCAGGCCGTGTTCGACGCGGTGGAGAAGCTGCGCCGCGGCTTCGTCAGCCTGCGCAAGGACGAGGATCCGGACCTGCGCCGCCAGCTGATGGCCGACATCACGCACTTCGACGCCTCGCTGACCGAGCGCGTGATCCGCGCCTTCAGCATCTACTTCAGCCTGGTCAACATCGCCGAGGAAGACCTGTTCTACCGCTGGCGCCGAGCCCAGGTCTCCAGCGGCGAGCCGCTGTGGACCGGCTCCTTCGACCAGACCCTGCGCGAGCTGCATGGCGAAGGCGTCACCGCCGAGGAGCTGGAACGCCTGCTCAACGAGCTGCACTACCAGCCGGTGTTCACCGCCCACCCCACCGAGGCCCGCCGCCGGACCACGATGGAGAACCAGCGCCGCGTGTTCGAGACCGCCGACCGGCTGAACCAGCCGGGGCTGGGCGAGGAAGAGCGCCGCCTGATCACCGAGGAACTGGAGACCCAGATCCAGATCCTCTGGCGCACCAACGAGGTGCGGGTGAAAAAGCCGCAGGTTCAGGACGAGATCAAGTACGGCCTGTTCTATTTCGAGGAGAGCCTGTTCGAGGCCATCCCGCAGTCCTACCGCTTCCTCGAGAAGGCCATCCGCCGGATCTACGGCGTCAACCCGGACGGCAGCCTGCCGGTACGCATCCCGGCCTTCCTGCACTTTGGCTCCTGGATCGGCGGCGACCGCGACGGCAACCCGAACGTGACCCCCGAGGTCACCGAGCTGTCCTGCCGCCTGGCGATGGAACAGGTCCTGCGCGAGTACCTCAAGCGGGTCAACCACCTGCGCAACGTGCTGACGCACTCGTCCTTCATGTGCCAGCCGTCGCAGGCATTCCTCGACAGCCTGGACGCCGACTCCAATATCGCCAACGCGGTGTTCCAGGGCGCCTCCGACCGCTTCGAGAGCGAGCCCTACCGGCGCAAGCTCTACATCATGCGCTACCGTCTGCGCGAGACCCTGGACACCGTGGTGCGCCGGGTCCGCGGCGAGGCCGCCGTGCTGCCGACCAACAGCGCCTATGCCGACGCCCAGGCCTTCCTGAACGATCTCAAGCTGATCCGCGACTCGCTGGTCAGCCATGGTGATCGCAACATCGCCAGCGGCGCGCTGACCGACCTGATCCGCCTGGTCGAGACCTTCGGCTTTCACCTGCACCACCTGGACGTGCGCCAGGAGTCCACCGTCCACTCCGACGCGATCGCGGAACTGCTGGGCCAGTTGGCACCGGACACCGACTACGCCGCGCTGGACGAGACCGGCCGCCAGCAGGCGCTGAGCGAACTGATCGCCGTGGAGAACCTGCCCGAGGTGGACCGCAAGGCCCTGGGCGAGAGCACCCGCGAGACCCTGCGCGTATTCGAGGTGATCCAGAGCATGCGCCGCGAGGTCGGTCCGGACGGCATCGGCACCTACGTGATCTCCATGACCCACGCCGCCTCGCATGTACTGGAGGTCCTGCTGCTGGGCCGCCTGGCAGGTCTCGCGGGCAACGACGAAGAAGGCAACCCGTTCTGCCATCTGCGCATCTCGCCGCTGTTCGAGACCATCGAGGACCTGCTGCATGTCGAGGACGTCCTCGAGGGCCTGCTGTCCAACCCGGTGTATGCACGACTGCTGGCCGCCTCCGGCAACATCCAGGACGTCATGCTCGGCTACTCCGACTCCTGCAAGGACGGTGGCATCCTCGCCTCCAGCTGGAACCTCTACGAGGCACAGAAGAAGATCGTCGGCATTACCGACCGCTTCGGCGTGCGCTGCCAGCTGTTCCACGGCCGCGGCGGCACCGTCGGGCGCGGCGGCGGCCCGACCCATGAATCCATCCTCGCCCAGCCCCCGGCCACGGTGCAGGGCCGGATCAAGTTCACCGAACAGGGCGAGGTCCTGTCGTACAAGTACTCCAACGTGGAGACCGCGGTGTACGAGCTGGGCATGGGTGCGACCGGCGTCATGCTCGCCTCGCGCAGCCTGATCCGGCCGCCGCGCAAGGATCGCGACGACTACCGCGCCACCATGCACGAGCTCGCGCAGGCTGGCGAGGATGCCTACCGCGAGCTGATCGACCGCACCGAGCGCGTGCTCGATTACTTCTACGAGATCACCCCGGTACAGGAGATCGGCTTCCTGAATATCGGCTCGCGGCCATCGCACCGGCGCAAGACCGACCGCTCCAAGAGCTCGATCCGCGCGATCCCCTGGGTCTTCGGCTGGGCCCAGGCGCGCCACACCCTGCCCGCCTGGTACGGCATCGGCACCGCGCTGGCACAGTGGCGCGGCGACGACCCCGAACGCCTGGCCCAGTTGCAGCGCATGTACCAGGAGTGGCCGTTCTTCCGCTCGTTGCTGTCCAACTGCCAGATGGCCCTGACCAAGGCCGACATGCGCACCGCCGCGGAGTACGCCCGCCTGTGCAGCGACCCGGAACTGGCCGAACGCATCTACGTCCTGGTGCGTGAGGAACACAGCCGCACCGTCACCGAAGTGCTGCGCGTGGCACAACTGGACCGACTGATGGACGAAACGCCCCTGCTGGCGCGTTCGCTGCAACGGCGCAACCCGTACCTGGACCCGCTCAACAGCATCCAGATTCACCTGCTGCGCGAGTCTCGCCAGTTCGACGCCGAGGCCGACGACGACACCGACGAAAACCCGTGGCTGTCGCCCCTGCTGCGCTCGATCAACGCGATCGCCGCAGGCATGCGCAACACCGGCTAAAGCCAACGGGCTCGCGGGCCTCCCACGACGGGGGTCCGCGATCGTCATCCTGCCGGTACAACGGGGCGTTTACGCGGACGTGCAAATTCATCAGCGTCTCCCTAGAATCACGCCATGCGCCTGCTGCTACTGATCGTCGCCATCGTCGCCGTGTTCCTTGCGGTGCGCACCCTCGTGCGCTCCACCAGCAACCGCAAGCAGGTCCACCAGGATGAACGGCCCGAACGCCTGAAAGAGGGCGGCGCGGTGATCCGCTGCGCCTTCTGCGGCGTGCACGTGCCGGAGGCCGAGGCCTACCGCGACGGCGACCGCCTCTACTGCTCGCCGCAGCACGCCGAGGTC
Organism: Thioalkalivibrio sp. AKL6; assembly: GCF_000376905.1. Classification (NCBI taxonomy): domain Bacteria; kingdom Pseudomonadati; phylum Pseudomonadota; class Gammaproteobacteria; order Chromatiales; family Ectothiorhodospiraceae; genus Thioalkalivibrio; species Thioalkalivibrio sp. AKL6. Next base: position 453,247 of record NZ_AQXS01000011.1, read on the forward strand.
GACCGCAACCGCTCGGACGCCGACTCCCGCACCGAAGACGACTGACCCTCGTCCATGGATAACCAGTCCGGGGGGAACACGCCGATCGACGCCGACACCCGGCGTTCCGCCTGGCTTTTCGCGCTCTACCGGGTCTTTGTCGCGGCGGTCCTGCTACTGCTCGGGCTGTTCCCGGATACCCCGCTGGGGCTGCATCTCGTCACCCCCCAGTTCTACGCGGTCATCGCCACCGCCTATCTCGCCTTTGCACTCGTCGCCGCCGCCTTCGCCTGGCGCTGCACCCACAACCCGGAAACCACCAGCCTCACCCGTATCGCTTTGATCGGCGGCGCCGGCGACGGCATCGGCCTGATCGCGTTGCTGATCGTCTCCGGAGGGGTTGGCACCGGCATTGGCCTGCTGCTGGTCCCGGCCCTGGTGGCAGCCGTGCTGCTCTCCAGCGCACGCTTCGCCCTGACCCTGGCCGCGATCGCCACCCTGGCCCTGTTGCTGGCCGAGGGCGTGAGCGCACTATTCCTGCACCCCGCCGATACCGCCATCACCCAGGCGGGGCTGCTGGGTGCCACCCTGTTTGCGGCCGGCCTGCTGGCCCGCCAGTTCGCCCGCCGGGCCGGCGAGACCCGCGCCCAGGTGGAACGCCAGGAGGCGGATCTGGCCAACCTGGCCGAACTGAACGCGCAGATCATCGCGCGCATGAGCGCCGGTGTCATCGCGGTCGACCCGGAGGGGTACATCCGCTCCATCAACGAGGCCGCGCGCCGCCTGCTCCCCCCACGGCCGGGACGCCACCTGTCGTCCCTGTCGCCCTCGGTGGCACGCGTGATCCGCGACTGGCAGCGCAACGGCATGCCCACGACCAGCCAGCAGCTGCCGGGCGACCGCAACCAGCCGGCCCTGCGGATCCGTCTGGCCCCGCTGGGTGACCGCGGCGACCAGGGCAGCCTGCTGATCCTGGAGGACGCCGCCGAACTCCAGCGTCAGGCCCAGGCCGGCAAGCTGCAGGCCCTCGGCCGCCTGACCGCCAGCATTGCCCACGAGATCCGCAACCCCCTGGGAGCCATCAGCCACAGCGCACAGCTGCTCGGCGAATCGCCGGATCTCAAGCCTCACGACCAGCGCCTGCTCGACATCATCAACAACCAGAGCAAGCGCGTGAACGAACTGATCTCCAACGTCCTCAGCCTGTCACGCAGGGACGCCGGAGGACGCGAGCGGCTGAACCTTCAGGAGACCCTGGATCGCTTCGCCGAGGAGTTCTGCGGTGCGCTGCAGTTGCCGCGAGAGACCCTGCATGCGCGCATCGAGCCGGCCGATTCCGAGATCCAGTTCGACCCCTCCCAGCTCAACCAGATCCTGTGGAACCTGTGCAGCAATGCGCGCATCCATGGCGGCCACGATCAGCCCGACAGCCCGCCCATCGTGCTGCGCGGCGGCGCCGGCCAGGTCGCGCGAGTGGTCAGTCTGGACGTGATCGACGCCGGCCCGGGCATCTCTGCCGAACAGGAAAAGGACCTGTTCGAACCGTTCGTCTCCGGGCGTGCCGGGGGCACCGGCCTTGGCCTGTACATCTCGCGCATGCTGTGCGAAAACAACGGGGCGTCGCTGGAATACGTCCACACACCCATCGGCGGCTGCTTCCGGATCCTGTTCGCCCCCCTGGAAACCGATTCGCCAAAGGAACAAGGCGCATGAGTATCCGCCACGTGCTGGTCGTGGACGACGAGCCCGACATCTGCGAACTTCTCGAGATCACCCTGGCCCGCATGGGCCTTGAGGCCACCACGGCCACCCGACTCGAGCCGGCCCGCGCCCTGATCGCCGAGCACGACTTTGACCTGTGCCTGACCGACATGCGCCTGCCGGACGGCGACGGGCTGGACCTCGTCCGCCACATCCAGAGCGAACGCCCGGAACTCCCCGTGGCCGTCATCACCGCCCACGGCAGCGTGGATACCGCCGTCCTGGCCCTGAAGCTGGGCGCCTTCGACTTCGTCAGCAAGCCGGTGGACCTGAAACAGCTGCGCGAACTGATTGACGCGGCCCTGCGCCTGGAGCCGGCTGCCTCGATCGCGGAAGAGCCCGGCGACGACGCCATCCCGGCCACCCCCGATGACAGCCCGCTGCTGGGCCGGTCCGAGCCCATGCAGCGTCTGCGCGCCACCATCCACAAGCTGGCGCGCAGCCAGGCCCCGGTGTTCATCTCCGGAGAGTCCGGATCCGGCAAGGAGCTGGTCGCGCGCGAGATCCACCGCCTCGGCCCGCGCGCCGAACGTCCGTTCGTGCCGGTCAACTGCGGCGCCATCCCCGGCGAGCTGATGGAGAGCGAATTCTTCGGCCACCGCAAGGGCGCGTTCACGGGGGCCACCCAGGACCATACCGGTCTGTTCCAGTCCGCCGACGGCGGCACGCTGTTCCTCGACGAGGTCGCCGACCTGCCGCTGCCGATGCAGGTGAAGCTGCTGCGCGCCATCCAGGAACGCGCCATCAAACCGGTCGGTGGCACCCGCGAGATCCCGGTCGACGTACGCATCCTCAGCGCCACCCACCACGACCTGGAAAAGGCCGTGCGCGAGGGCCGCTTTCGCCAGGATCTCTACTACCGCCTGAACGTGATCGAACTGAAGGTGCCGCCGTTGCGCGCGCGCCGCGGCGACATCGAACGCCTGGCCACGCGCATCCTGCAACGCATCGGCGAGCAGTGGCAGACCGGCGACCTGGAGCTGGCACCCGACGCCCTCGCGGCCCTGCAGGGGCACGGCTTCCCCGGCAACGTCCGCGAGCTGGAGAACATCCTGGAACGCGCCGCCACGCTGTGCGAAGGGCCGCTGATCCGCGCCGGCAACATCGACCTGCCGGCGAACGGTCTGGGCACCGAACCCACCCCGAACACGAACCACGGCGAACCCGAGAACGGCCTCGACGGCGCGGAGAGCGCCCTGGACGACCAGCTCGCCGCGCAGGAACGCCAGGCGATCGCTACCGCCCTGCAGCAGACCGGCGGCAACCGCACGGCCGCCGCACGCCTGCTCGGCCTCAGCTTTCGCCAGTTGCGTTATCGCCTGAAGAAACTCGGGATCGACTAGGGAGACGCTGATCTACAGGAGATCGAACCACTCGTTCAGGGCAAACCAGATCACGTAGCCGCCGTACAGCAGCAAGAAGATGACACTGAGCACCGTGATCGGGCGAAACCCCTTCACGTCCACCTGATAGGACACATCCTCCCCCCGCGCGCGGCGGCGGCGCACATCCATCCAGCGCGAGACGCGCCACCAGACGAACAGCAGGATCAGGATCACGGTCAGAAACTTCAGCATCGGGGTTTGCTTCCTCGCACGGGACTCGCAACAGAGCTGAACGCGACACTACCGGAGAACGCCCGCCGCCGCATCGTCCACACCACCCCGCGCCCCAATGCTGCCTGGCGCCCATCACCCCGGCGCCATCCCGGCCGCAGCGCAGCGAAGAGCCGGGATCTCCGCGGCCATGGCCACCCCAACGCCCGAGATCCCGGATAACCGCTCCGCGGTTTCCGGGATGACGACCCAGGGAAGAACGCCCGGCGTCCCGTATTGTCCTGCCCCCTGTGGGAGCCGGCTTGCAGGCGAAGCCCCCGCCAAACCTGAACTGCCTACCCACGCCGCTTCGCATGCCGCGTGGCCGGCGCGTTCCACGGATCCTCCGGCCAGGGGTGCTTGGGGTAACGCCCCTTCAGTTCGCGCCGCACCTCCGGGTAGCCGTTCTCCCAGAAACTCTTCAGATCCTGGGTGACCTGCACCGGACGCCGCGCCGGCGACAGCAGGTGCAGCACCAGCGCCACACGGCCTCCGGCCACAGCGGGCGTTTCCGCCAGGCCGAAGAGCTCCTGCAGCTTCACCGCCAGCACCGGCGGATCCTGGGTGTAGTCCACCCGGTGGGCGGAACCGGAGGGCACCGCGATACGGGCCGGCGCCTCGCGCTCCAGTTGCTGCTGATGCCCCCAGTCCAGCCGCGCGCGCAAGATCGCCGCCAGGTCCAGCCGGTCCAGATCGCGCAGCCGCGTCATCCCGGCCAGGTACGGCCCCAGCCAGTCCTCGAGACCGGCGAGTAACGCAGCGTCATCCATGTCGGGAAAGCCTGCCTCCGGCATCGCCTGATGCAGCAGCTGGATGCGTGCACGCAGCTGGGTCGCCGCGTCATCCCACGGCAGCAGCGCCAGCCCTTCGCGGCGCATCCGTTCGCACCAGCGCGGGATCGTGGACGCGGGGTCGTCCAGCGCGACCATCTGCCGCTCGACCACCAACGTGCCAATGCGGCGGATGCGCGCGTTCTCCAGCCGCGCCCCGTCCTCCACCCAGTCGCAACGCGTCTCGCGGTGGAAAAGCTCCGGCGCCTCGCGCTCCAGCACGGCGAGGTCCAGCGCCACCGCGCAGCGGATACGGGCCTCGCGCTCGGCGTCGGTGCAGTCCACCGCGACCAGGTACTCGGCATGCGCCAGGCGCTCGCGCTCCGGCAGCAACGCCCCGCGGCCATTGCCCATCACGAAGCGCCCGGCCTGCCCGCCGCGTGGCCGCGCGATGCGTTCGGGCCAGGCCAGCGCAGCCAGCACGCCCAGCGCCGTGGCTTCGTCCATGGCGGATTCCGCTGCGTCGGGCCTGTCCTCCAGCCGCGCCAGGGCCTGCTCCAGCCGCCGCAGCCCGGACTTCCAGGCGCGGCCGCCCGCACGCCGTGCCTGCACCAGGCGTTCCCCCAGTTCCAGCGGGGCACCTGGCCCGGCCATTCCCGGCTCCTCGACTACGACCGCCAGCTCGCAGGCCAGACGCGAGAGGCCCCGCTCGCGCGCCCGCAGCAGCATGTGCGCCAGGCGCGGATGCGTCGGCAGGCGCAGCAGGCCGCGGCCGTGATCAGTGATCCGCCCTTCGGCATCCACCGCGCCCAGCTCCGCGAGGATCGCCTGCGCGGCGGCCATGCCGTGCGCCGGTGGCGGCTCCAGCCAGTCGAGTTCGGCCACCGCCTCGCCCCAACCCGCCAGCTCCAGGGCCAGCGGCAGCAGGTCGACCTGTTGCAGGCCGGGCGTCGCGTAGTCCGGGCGCTGCACCTCCTCGGCGCGCGCCCACAGCCGGATCGCGACGCCGGGTTCGGTCCGCCCGGCACGGCCGGCGCGCTGTTCCGCCGCGGCCTTCGAGGCGGGCACCGTCACCAGCCGCGACAGCCCGGTCGCGGCATCAAAACGCGGCTCGCGGGACAGTCCCGCGTCGATCACCACGCGCACGCCCTCGATGGTCAGGCTGGTTTCGGCAATGTCGGTGGCCAGCACCACCTTGCGCTCGCCTTGCGGGGCCGGGCGCACCGCGCGGTTCTGCTCCTCCGCCGACAGCCGCCCGAACAACGGCGCCACCCGCGCGGGGCCGACCAGCGTCTCCAGGGTCTCCCCCAGGCGCGCAGCGACCTCGCGGATCTCGCGCTCGCCGGGCAGAAAGACCAGGGCGGAACCCGGCTCGGCCTCCAGTGCCTCGCGCACGGCCTGCGCCACGACGTCGGCCAGTGGGGCGTCCTTCTTCGGCGGCGCGTAGCGCACCTCCACCGGGAACTGTCGCCCGCGAGCCCGCAGCACGGGCACAGGGTCCGCCTCCGGCCCCGCAAGCAGCCGCGCCACGGCCTCGTCGTCGAGGGTGGCGGACATCACCACGATCCGCAGCTCCGGGCGCAGCAGGCGGCGCACCTGCAGCGCGAAGGCCAGCGCCAGTTCGGCCTCGGGCCGGCGCAGGTGGAATTCGTCGAACACGACCGCGCCGACATCCTCCAGCAGCGGGTCGGCCTGGATGCGGCGCAGGAACAGGCCATCGGTGACCAGCTCGACGCGGGTTTGCGCCGAGACCTTCTGTTCGTCGCGCACGCGGTAACCCACCGTCTGCCCGACCGGCTCGCCGCGTTGCCCGGCCATGAACGTGGCCGCCATGCGCGCGGCCAGGCGGCGCGGCTGAAGCACGATGACCCGCCCCCCGGATACGGAATCCGCCAGGTGCAGCGGCACCCGCGTGGTCTTGCCCGCCCCCGGTTCGGCCACCAGCACGGCCGCACCGCGCGTGGCGAGCGCGGCATCCAGCGGACTCAGCAGGTCATCCAGCGCCTCGGGCGAGGCATTCGGGGGTTCGGCCATGGGCAGGTCAGTTTTCGACGACGCGGGTACCGGCCTGCACGCGGTCGCCCGGACGGGTAACTACGCGCTCGCCCCCCTCCAGGCCCTCAAGGATCTGCGTGGTGAACCCGGAACGGCGGCCCACCTCGACCCGTCGCGGCTCCGCACGCCCGTCCTCGACCACGAACACCGACCACTCGCCACGGTGGCGGAACAACGCACTGGTCGGCACCTGCAGCACGTCGTCACCCTCCCACAGCAGGAACTCGGCCTCCACGCGATAGCCAACGGCCAGCCCGGCCAGGCGCGCTTCGACCGCATCCAGATCGAGGATCACCGGCACACGCTGCTCGTCCACGCCCAGCGCGGAGATTTTCGTGAAGCCGAACGGTTGCACGCGGCGCACGGAGGCCTCCAGTTCCGCATCGCGACCCCAGTCGGTCAGGCGCACGCGCATGCCCGGTACCACGCGCACCGCATCCATCGACAGCAGGTCCACCTGCACCTCCAGGTCGTCCAGATCGCCGACGACCAGTACCGGCTCGCCGGCGCCGATGGTGCCCTCGCAGCAGCGGTAGCGCTCCAGCACCACGCCCTCGGCGGGCGAACGCACGGACAGGGTATCCGCCTCGGATTCCGGCATCTGGCCGCTGGCGATATCCAGCACCACCCGGGCACTCTCGATCTCGCTGCGGGCGACCTCCACCGCGGATTCGCCCGCGCGCACGGCCGAACGCGCCCGATCACGCATCGTCTCCATGCGCTCCATCTCGGTCGCGGACACCGCCCCGCGGTCAAACAGCTCCTGGTGGCGGCGATACTCGGACTCGGCAAACCGCGCCTCGGCCCGCAGGTTCTCCAGATTCGCCTCCGCGCTTTGCAGCCGCGAACGCGCGGCGGCCAGGTTCTCGCGCGCCTGCTCGCGCGAGCGCGCATCCAGCGCCGGCGTCGGCAACGGCTCCAGGCGGAACAGCGTATCGCCCAGCGCGACCGCGTCGCCCTCCTCCAGCGCCACACGATGCAGATAGCCCGCAATCGGCGCCGACACCGTGTAAGTCTCGCGCAGCCGGGTACGCCCCTCCTCGCGCACGGTCTCCTCGAACGCCCCGGCCTGCACCTCGGTCAGCGACACCGGCACCGGCTGCGGGCGCAGCGCCCACACCAGCGCGGCCACCCCCGCCAGCACCACCAGCCCGATCGTGATCCGCTTCTTCATCGCCATGCCTTCAGTCTCGCAAATCCCGCCTCGACGCGCCCGGGGCCACCCCCGGGCAACACGCCCCCCACACGTAGGATGCGACGAGCGAAGCGAATCGCATCAAGACGGCGCCGGGAAGCCTCGCGAATGGCCGGCATCCACGGTTTCGCCACATTCCTGCATCGGTGGATTCCCGCGGCTTCCAGATGATGCGATTCGCTCCGCTCATCACATCCTACGTGGTGATTGAGTGGTGCCGTGGCCATTACTCCGCCGCCTTCAGGGCCTGCACGCGGTCGAGGCTCTGCAGGCGGCGCCAGGCGAGGAAGGCGGTCAGGCTGGCCGCCACCAGGATGCCCAGCGCGGCGAAGCCGTAGGCCTGCGGCGTAATCACCAGCGGCACACGCATCAAATCCATCGCGAAGGCCTGGTTCAGCAGCCAGGCGAAACCGGTACCGGTCAGCCAGGCGACCGGGATCGCCGCCAGTGTCAGCACGGCGATCTCGCCCAGCAGGATCCAGCTGACCTGGCCGCGCGAGTAGCCGAGCACCTCCAGCGTGGCCAGATCCCGGGCGCGCTCGGCATAGGTGATGCGCGCGTTGTTGTAGGTCACGGCGAAGGCGATGGAGACGGCCAGCGCCACGAACACCAGGGCGAACACGATGATGGTCTCGCCGATGTACTCGCGGATATTGCGCTCGGCCTCCGCGATCAGCCCCACGCTGGCCACGCGCGGGCGATCGGACAGCCGCGCGAACAGGGCTGCCTCCTGCGCACGGTCGGTCAGCAGCCAGGCCCCGGAGACGGCCGGCCCCTCGCCGATCAGGCGATTCAGCGCCGGGCGGTGCATGTAGGCGCCGACGCCGATCGGCTCCTCCACCACCCCGGCCAGTGGCACCGACACGGTGCGCCGGCGCCCCTCCAGGATCTCCAGCTCTACCGGGTCGCCGACGCGCAACCCCAGCTGCTCCGCCAGGTAGTCGGTCAGCAGGATGCCTTCCTCCGGCAGGCGGCCGCGACCGCCGGCCATCGGCAACTGGCGCAGACGCGGTTCCGCGTCCAGACCCAGCAGGCGCACGCGCTCCTCGCGGTTCACGCCGACCAGGCGCACCGGCACCGCGCGGAAGGTCTCCACCGCCAGCACGCCCGGCTCGTGGCGCAGCTCCCCGGCCACGCGCGCCGGCACCGGATCGGTGAACTGCAGATCGATGTCCATCTGCAGCACCTGCCCGTACTGGGTATCCAGCATCTGGTCCACCGCGTTCAGCTGGTAGGCGCCCATCAACAGCAGGCCACCGGACAGTCCGATCCCGATCACCGACAGCACGGACTTGAGTCGGTGGCGGGCCAGGTTGCGCAGGATGATGCGGGTCGGCTGGTCGATTGCGCGCCAGGCCACCGACCGCTCCAGCCAGCCGCGGTGAAAGTGCTCCGGCGCCGGGGGGCGCATGGCTTCGGCCGGGGCCATGCGCACCGCCTGCCAGACGGCACGGAAGGTGCCGAGCATGGCCGCGCCCATCGCCACGGCCACCGCCAGCACCATCACCCAGGGCTGCAGGCGAAAGCTCATCGCCGGGAAGCGGAAGTACTCGGCGTAGATGCCGGCCAGGCCCTGCGCGGCCCAAGCCCCGAACGCGAGCCCAAGCGCACAACCCACCAGCACGATGCCGCCGGTCAGCAGGCCGTAGTGCGCGGCAATCGCGCCATTGCCATAGCCGAAGGCCTTGAGCACCGCGATGGGTTCGCGCTGCGAGCGGATGATGCGCCCGACCACGACATTCAGCAGAAACGCCGCCACCGCGAGAAAGATGGTGGGCAGGATCGCCGCCTGGGCGCGCAGCTGGGTCAGCTCCTCGGACAGGAAGCGGTGCGAGAACTGGTCCTCGCGCCCGTAGGCGCCCAGGCCGCCGTAGCGGGCCAGCGCGCGGTCCATGGCCTCGATCACGGGCTCCGGGTCGGCGCCCGCTTGCAGACTCACGGTGACGGAATTGAACGCCCCCTCCATGCCGTAGGCGGCCGCCAGCGCGCGGCGGTTCATCCACAGGATGCCGTAGCGCTCGTAGTCCGGCAGCAGGTCGGTGGGGCTGATCTGGTAGACGAACTCCGGCGACAGCGCGATGCCGCTGATCTGAAGGTCGGTCAGGCGCCCGTCGATAATCGCGCGCAGGGCATCCCCGGCGCCCAGCCCGTGCGCCTCGGCGAAGGCCTCGCTGACCACCACCTCGCGCGCGCGGCCCGGCTCGGGCAGCCGGCCCTCGCGCAGGTAGAGCCGGTTCAGCAGCGGCTCGCCCCCGTCCGGCAGGGAGAGCATGGTGCCCCGGATCGGGTCGTCGAAACCGGCGACCTCCAGGCGCACCGGGGCCTGCACGCGGGTCTCGACCTGGTTGATACCCGGCGCATCGCGGAAGCGCTCCGCCGCGCTCTCCGGCGCGCGCGTGATCTCCGCGAACACGTCGGCGAACTGGTATTCGGAGTAGAAGCGCTCCTTGGTGATGGTCAGGGCGTCGAGGCTGGTGACCGCGATCACCAGGGTCATCACGCCACTGGCGATCACCAGCGCGATGGCCGCCGCCTGGCCCTTCAGGTGGCCGAGATCGCGCAGGATCTTGCGGTTGAGGGCACGCACAGGGCAGGAGCGCCGTCGCTACCAGTGCAGTGCGGACGGCGGCTGGCGGGTGGCGTTCTCGTGGATCTCGCTCACGCGCCCGTCGCTCAGATGGATCACGCGATCGGCCATCTCGCCGATCACCGCGTTGTGGGTGATGATCGCCACCGTCGTGTCCAGCCGTTCGTTGATGTGCTGCAGCACCTCCAGCACGCGGATACCGGTCTTCGAATCCAGCGCGCCGGTCGGCTCGTCGCACAGCAGCACCGCCGGCTGCTTGGCGATCGCGCGGGCGATGGCCACCCGCTGCTGCTCGCCGCCGGAGAGCTGCGAGGGAAAGTGGTCCATGCGGTCCTCCAGCCCGACCAGCGCCAGCGCCTCCTCCGGCGGCATCGGGTCGCGCGAGATCTCGGTGACAATCGCCACGTTCTCGCGCGCGGTCAGGCTGGCGATCAGGTTGTAGAACTGGAACACGAAGCCGACATGGTCCCGGCGAAAGTTCGTCAGCGTGCGCTCTGAGGCCTGTGCCAGATCCTGGTCGCGGTAGCGCACCTCGCCCTCGGACGCGGTATCCAGCCCGCCCATGATGTTCAGCAGCGTCGACTTGCCCGAGCCCGAGGCCCCCAGCATCACCACCAGCTCGCCGGTGTAGAGCTCCAGGTCCACCCCGCGCAGGGCGTGGATGGTCACCTCGCCCATGCGGTAGACCTTGGTCACCCCGGCGGCGCGGAAGATCACTTCGCGCCCGGCGTGCGGCGCATCCGGGGCGGGCGCCGTGGCTGTATTCATGCCGCCCGGGGCGCAACCGATCCTGATCCAGCGGCCAGGCGCTCGGCCGCCGGTGCCGCACCCGTATCGGGCGCGCCGGGCAGGATACCCCCGTCGCCGTCCAGGCTCATGGACCACAGGCTCAGCAACAACAGCAGGATGATCAGGATCGGTATCAGTACGCGCGGATTCATCAGTCACGCCCTCGCTCGCGGGAATGACCCCATGCTGCCACAAAGCCCCCGGCACAACGGCACCGCACGCAGCGTGATTGCGTGGCGTGCAGCACCGCCGCGACCTTCGGGGCCGTCCCGGCGCCAATCGGCCGAACGTCGGGGTTCCATCCGGATGATCGCCACGTCGCCTTCGGCGCCTCGCGATGACGAGGCAACAATCACCGTCATCGCGAGGCGCGTAGCGCCGTGGCGATCTCCACCCAGAACCACCCGAGCCCGCCGCACCGCCAGCTTCACCCGATTGCCACGTCGCCTGCGGCTCCTCGCAATGACGGTGCTTTTGCCCCCGTCATTGCGAGGAGCGCAGCGACGAAGCAACCTCCGAAAGCTGGCAGTGCCTCCAAGATCCGCCTTCGGTCTCAGCTTCAGGAGGTTACTCGCTGCGCTCGCCCTTCGGGGCGGCCTGCGGCGCCCCGCAACGAGGCGCTTCCGGACACCCCGCCCCAACCTTCTGTCATCCCGGCCGAAGCGAAGCGTAGAGCCGGGATCTGCGTCATGTGGTGCGCCCCATCCCCGTCATCCCGGACACCGCGCAGCGGTGATCCGGGATCTCCCACGGTGGCACCGCTGACGTCACAGATCCCGGCTCTGCGCTTCGCTTCGGCCGGGATGACAGGGGGTGAAATACCAGCGCGACCCCTGCTTCCATCGCCCCCCGATTTGTTGTTTTGCGCCCAAATACTTACCCTATGCACATCGCACGACCCGCCATCGGCGCGCAATCATGGCTTCCAGCGCGCGCCACGGGACGTCCTGTGCCGCCTGCAAAGGCGCGCACGACAACGATTTCAGCCAACGCTAAGGAGCAACAATGTCCGCACTGATCTGTGGGTCCATGGCCTACGACACCATCATGGTGTTCCCCGATCGCTTCAAGAACCACATCCTCCCGGACAAGGTGCACATGCTGAATGTGTCCTTCCTGGTCCCGGACATGCGCCGCGAGTTCGGCGGCTGCGCCGGCAACATCGCCTACAACATGAAGCTGCTGGGCGCGGACCCGACCATCATGGCCACCGTGGGCGGCGACTTCACCCCGTACGCCGACTGGATGGACAAGCACGCCATCTCGCGCACGTTCGTCAAGGAGCTGAAGGACACCTACACCGGTCAGGCCTTCATCACCACCGACCAGGACGACAACCAGATCACCGCCTTCCACCCGGGCGCGATGGGCTTCTCGCACCAGCAGAAGGTCACCGACGCCGACGGCATCAAGGTCGGCATCGTATCCCCGGACGGCCGTGACGGCATGATCGAGCACGCCCAGCAGTTCGCCGACGCCGGCATCCCGTTCATGTTCGACCCGGGCCAGGGCCTGCCAATGTTCGACGGCGACGACCTGAAGCGCTTCATGGAGAACGCCACCTACGCCGCGTTCAACGACTACGAAGCGCAGCTGACCGCCGACCGTACCGGCCTGAGCCTGGAACAGCTGGCCGAAATGGTCGACGCCATGATCGTCACCCGCGGTGGCGAGGGCTCCGACATCTACACCGGCGGCAAGAAGATCACCATCCCGTCGGTCGAACCGGCCGCGATCAAGGACCCGACCGGCTGTGGCGACTCCTACCGCGCCGGCATCCTGTTCGGCCTGGAAAAGGGCTTTGATTGGGAGACCACCGGCCGTATCGCCTCGCTGATCGGCTCGATCAAGATCGCGCACTCCGGCACCCAGAACCACCACTTCACCGCCGAAGAGTTCGCCGACAAGTTCGAAAAGGCCTTCGGCTACCGCTACTAAGCAACGCCGCCGCCCCGGGCACTCGCCCGGGAACGCAAAAGGCCCGGACCGAGTTCGCTCGGCCCGGGCCTTTTTTGTGGATGGAGCCAACAACGCCGCCACCCCCTGCCCGCACCAACCGCACCCCCCGTCATCCCGCCCGCAACGCCATACGCCGTCATCCCGGCCGTAGCGCCATCCCCCGTCATCCCGCCCGTAGCGCCATACCTCGTCATCCCGGCCGTAGCGAAGCGAAGAGCCGGGATCTCCAACGCCAGGCCCACCCCCAAACGCCCGAGATCCCGGATAACCGCTTCGCGGTTTCCGGGATGACGCCCTCTTCCAGACCGACACAAGCCTTGGCCCCCACCCGCGGGGGGCATCACTGTGGGAGCGTGCCTGCACGCGAAGCCCCTGCCCGCGCCCGACTCTGGCAGGGGCTTCGCCGCCAAGGCGGCTCCCACAAGACATTCCTGCAAGGCTATTCGCCGGAGTGCGTACGCGCCCGGATCACGATCACCAGCAACTGCTCGTCCCGAATCGTGTACAGCAGACGGTCCTTGTAGCTGATCCGCAGGGAGTAGTACCCGCGCAGATCACCAACCAGCGCCTTGCCGCAGTACGGGTCAACCGCCACCCGGTTGCGCAGGATCTGCTTCACCTTGTCACGCAGCTTCGGCGTCAGACGCCGCAAATCCTTCTCCGCTTGACGGGTGAACCGAATGGTCCAGGTCACTGCTTCTCCCCGAACACCTCCTCGAAGCCCAGCGTATCGCCCTCATCCGCCTCGCGGCGGCCCTGCTCGAATTCCTGCCGGAAACCGGGCTCGGAGAGCAGCTCCAGGGTCTCGATCAGGCTGGCGTACTCGTCTTCCGACATCAGCACCGCATCGCCGTTGCGATGCCGGATATGGTAGATCGCGTGCTGTTCGTTCACGCCCTTGATCAGATCGAACAGACCCTTGCGAGCCTCGGTAGCCGTCAGCGTCGTCATCGCCAGTCACCCGAAACGTACATAAAGTGGTACATATCGTGCGCCCACCGCCCCACCCGGTCAAGACCAAACGGCCCGAAGCGGGATCAGGGCCCAGTAGGAGCGTGCTTGCACGCGAAGCCCCTGCCCGCACCAACCGCTGCCCCCGTCATCCCGCCCGCAACGCCATACCCCGTCATCCCGGCCGTAGCGAAGCGAAGAGCCGGGATCTCCAACGCCAGGCCCATCCCCAACGCCCGAGATCCCGGATAACCGCTTTGCGGTTTCCAGGATGACGCCGTCTTCCAGACCGCCGCCAGCCTTGGCCCCCGCCGGTGGGGGCGTCACTGTGGGAGCGTGCTTGCACGCGAAGCCCCTGCCCGCGTCCGACTCTGGCAGGGGCTTCGCCGGCAAGCCGGCTCCCACAAGGCATTCCTACAAGACCTCAGTCGCGCTGGTAGGTGCCCACCAGGCGGTTCATGCCGATCACGTGGGGCTCGGCGTGCTCCAGGAACTGCCACAGGGTCAGGCCGGGTGGGAGCTGCAGGTCGGCGTCCAGCGCCAGCAGCCAGAAGAAGTAGTGGTGCTTTCCATGGCCCTCGGGCGGCATCGGCCCGCCGTAGCCGGTGCGACCGAAGTCCGTCTGGCCGGTCGCGCCCAGATCGGTTGCCTCGGACAGGCCATCCAGATCCGGCGGCAGGTTGTACAGCACCCAGTGCACGAAGCCGTAGGTGCCCGGCTGGATCAGCGGCGCATCCGGGTCATGGCAGATCACCGCGAGGGACTGGGTGCCCTGCGGCACGTCCCGCCACCGCAATGCCGGGGAGGTGTCCTCACCCTCGCCGCTGTGGCGTTTGGGGATCGGCTGGCCAGGGCCAAAGGCGGAACTCGACAGCTGCATCGCGGACAGTGCAAAACCCATGACGTACTCCTTTGCATTACCTACCCGCACGGTAACGCCGCCGGCCGACGGTCTCCAAGCCAATACGTGAAGGACGGCGCTTGCAGACCGCGGACGGCACACGGATGATCCGCGCATGCGCAAGCTACTGAAGAAATGGCTGGGCCGGCGGGATCCGCTGGCATCCGCCGCCCAGGCCGTTGACCATGGCCGCACGGGCATCGAGACCGTCCTGGGGCTGCCGCACCGACTGTCGGTACCGCTGCTGCGCCGCCACTTCGGCGACGACGCCGAGCCTTCCGACGCCACCTTCCGCGAGACCGGTCGCGACGGTTACTGGAAGCTGCCGCCACCCGCCCCCGAGTTCGAAGTGCACTTGTACGGCGACCCGGACGGCCGCCTGACGCTGGGCACCATCCGCGGGTACGGCCCATACGCCGGCCTCGTAGTCTTCAGCGAATGGTCGCCGGATCACCCCGCCGCCGTCTGGCAGCTGCGGGTGGAAGAACCCGCCGGCGAGTCCGCCCAGGCCCTGCACGACCACCTGCTCGACCCGAACCGCTCCCCCGAATAGCACGCATCGCCGCATACCATCCGCCCTGGTAGGAGCGTGAGACCCATTCGCTGGAACCGGGCCTTCAGGCTGGAAAAACCCGATCACACCCCCAACATATCCTTGAAGCCAACCGAATCCGGCCGCTCCGCGAATCGATGATGGGCGCGCTACGGAAAACCGCAGCGCACGCCCGTCGATTTCCCAATACTCCACCCAGGCACACCGACCACCATGACGCGAAAGCCCCAGTCCATCTCCCTGGTCCTCGGCAGCGGCGGCGCCCGCGGTCTGGCACAGATCGGCGTGATCCGCTGGCTGGAGGAACACTCGGATTACCGCATCCGCTCCATTGCCGGTGCCTCCATGGGCGCGGTCGTCGGCGGCATCTACGCCGCCGGCCAGCTGGATGCCTACGAGGACTGGGTAAAGTCCCTGCGCCGTCAGGACGTCTGGCGACTTCTGGACTTCTCCTTCCGCGGTGCCGGGCTGATCCGTGGTGACCGCCTGATCGAGAAGCTGCGCGACATGCTCGGCGACATGGACATCGAGGACCTGCCGATCTCGTTCACCGCCGTGGCCACCGATATCGAACGCGAACGCGAGGTCTGGCTGAACTCCGGCTCGCTGTTCGACGCCATCCGCGCCTCCATCGCCATCCCCACCGTGTTCACCCCGGTGCGCCACAAGGGCCGGCTGCTGGTGGACGGCGGCCTGCTGAACCCGGTCCCGATCGCCCCGACCCTGACCGACGACACCGACATCACCCTGGCCGTCAGCCTGAACGGCCGCGTCGGCGAAGAGCTGATCCGTCCCGAGCGCGCCAAGGCGCCCGACCCGGACCGGGAAGAACCCGACAGCGGGTTCCTCAACCATCGCCTGACAGATGCCCTGCCGGATCGCGTCGGCAGCTGGCTGCTGGACTGGCAGGACAAGCTGGGCCTGGGCGAGACTGACCCCGGCCTGAGCCGCGAACAGGAGGCCCGCGCGCTGGGCCTGATCGACATCGTCTCCCACTCCATCGAGGCCATGCAGGGCACAATCGCGCGTTTTCGCATCGCCGCCTACAACCCGGAGCACCTGATCGAGATCCCGGTCAACGCCTGCGGCATATTCGACTTCCACCGCGCCGCCGAGATGATCGACCTCGGCTACGAACTCGCCGACCGCAAACTAGGCCACCAGAAGCCTTAGTTGCCCCCCGGTGGGAATATCACTGTGGGAGCGTGCCTGCACGCGAATGCCCCTGCCAGAGTCGGACGCGGGCGTGGGGTTCGCGTGCAAGCACGCTCCTACAGAACCCCAACCCATATCCTCCCGGCCAGCGCCCCCACCAAGTCATCCCGGCCGCCGCGCCATACCACGTCATCCCGGCCGTAGCGCAGCGAAGAGCCGGGATCTCCAACGCCAGCCCACCCCCAACGCCCGAGATCCCGGATAACCGCTTCGCGGTTTCCGGGATGACAGCCCCTTCCCGGCCGCCAGAAACATCAATCAACCCTGTGGGAGCCCCCCTGTGGGAGCGTGCCTGCACGCGAAGCCCCTGCCAAAGTCGGATGCAGGCACGCGCCGACAGCACCCCGAAGAACTGTAGGAGGCCACGGATCAATGCTTGAAGTGCACGAACAGCCGCCCGTGGTTCTTCGAATCCTTCTCCAGGCGGTGATAGCGCGCCTTGACCTCGGGCTGCTGCAAAAAGCGCAGCACGCGCTTCTTCAGCTGCCCGCTGCCCTTGCCGTGGATGATCTCCACCGTCTTGATGCGCTTGTCGCAGGCCTGCTCGATCGCGCCGTTCAGCTCGGCGTCGATCCGGCGGCCATTGCGGAAGCACTCGTGCAGATCGATCGACAACCGCGACATCGCGAACCCCGCGAGTAGAGGCTCAGTTCACCGTCACCACGATACAGCGCGCCAGCTGCTGCACCTTGTGCGAGACACTCCCGGAGAGCAGCCCCTGCAGGCCCCCAAGGCCGCGCGAGCCCATCACCACCATGTCCACGTCGTGATACTCGGCCTGTTGCAGGATCACCTTGGCCGGAGAGCCGTCTTCCACATGGTGCTCGATGTCGGTCACGCCCAGATCGGTGAAGTATCCGTGGGCCTGCTCGATCAGCTTCTTCGCGATATCCCGCAGCACCTTCGGCGGCACCGCGGCGCCCACGGCCGCACCGCCCGCTGCCAGCGGCGGATCGTTCGGGTCCGGCAGGTCCGAGAGTTGGCGGATATGCGGCGGCACCTCGCCTTGCAGCAGCACGCTGACCAGCACCACCCGGGCGTGATACTTGGACGCCAGATCCGCGGCCACTTCCACCGCCCGCCAGGCGTTGGCGGAACCATCCACCGGCACCAACATGGTCTTCAGTTCCATACCGCGCTCCTTGTTCCTCACCCCGTGGGACCCAGCCGCTTCCGGGCCGTTCAGTCGCCGCCCAGACTGCCAGAGTTGCCCCCCGCGCGCAGCACTTTTCAGCACCCTATACTGGGCAGAAAATCCGCACAGGAACCGCGATGACCCGCCTGTTCGAAAAGACCTACCTTAAGCCCGGCGCCGCCCCCGGCCACGGCGCCCACGCCACCGAACACCCGCACGCCGACGACGCCACCGTCTCCGCCTGGCACTACCATCGCGAACAGCTCGTCGAACTCGACCCGGAGCGCACCCTGCGCGAAGGCGTGCAGACCGTCGACGGCGGATTCGTCTGGCTGCACTTGCAGGGGGCCCCCAGCCCGCGCCAATTGCACGACCTGGGCGCGGCCTTCGACCTGCACCCGCTGGCGCTGGAAGACGTGCGCCACCAGGGCCAGCGCCCCAAGGTGGACTTCTTCGACGCGCAAATGGTCGCCATCCTGCGTCAGCCGCGCCATCACAACGGCAACATCGAACTCGACCAGCTCAACCTGTTCGTGGTGGGCACCCACCTCGTCATCAGTGTCCATAGCGGCGCGGCCGATCCCTTCGGGCCGGTCCGCGAACGGATGCGCAACGCCAACCGCAACTTCAACCGTCTAGGCGCCGCGTACCTCGCCTACGCCCTGATGGACAGCGTGATCGACCAGGCCTTCCCCGTGCTGGAACACATCAGCGAACGCCTGGAGACACTGGAAGAGACCGTCCTCGACCAGCCCAACCGCCACACTCTCAACGAGATCCACATCCTGCGCCGCGAGCTCCTCGTCCTGCGCCGCCAGCTCTGGCCCACGCGTGACGTGATCGCCCGCCTCATGCGCGACGACCTCGAGCCCTTCACCCCGGAGCTGTTCCCGTACCTGCGCGACGCCTACGACCACACCATCCAGATCATGGATCTGCTGGAGTCCTACCGCGAGATGGCGGCCACCCTGATCGAGGCCTACATGTCCGCCATCAACCAGCGCTCCAACGACGTCATGCGCGTGCTCACCATCATCGCCACCATCTTCATCCCGCTCACCTTCATCGTCGGCATCTACGGCATGAACTTCGAACACCCCGACAGCCCCTGGTCTATGCCCGAGCTCTACACCTACTACGGCTACCCCATCCTGCTCGGCATCATGCTCGCCGTCGTCGCCGTCATGCTCTACCTCTTCCGCCGCCGCGGCTGGCTGTAACAACCCCCACACCCCACCCGTCGTCGCGAGGCCGCAACGCGGCCGCGCCCCGCTGCCACACGCCTACCGCCCCACCGTCTTCCCCGGCCTCGCCAAACACCCCCGCCGCAGCCCCACACCCCGTCATCCCGGCCGTAACGCCACTCCTCGTCATCCCGGCCGCAGCGCAGCGAAGAGCCGGGATCTCCAACGCCAGCCCAACCCCCAAACGCCCGAGATCCCGGATAACCGCTTCGCGGTTTCCGGGATGACGACACTGGGACAAAGAGCGGCTTCCGGAGCAACAAAGCCAACGACCGACCGGGAACAACGGCAGGGTCGGACCGCGATAACGGGTTAGAGGCCTCGCCCGGCCGGGCTATAGGGAGGAAGCACCGGGGCGATGGGAGACAATCAAAAAAGCCGGGCGGGGAGCCCGGCTTGTTGAGGGCACTGGGGCTTGTTACCAGTCAGGGGCCCCTTCGTCATCGTCATCGTCGTCGTCTTCTTCGTCGTCGTGGTCACCCATGGAGCCACCGGCCGCACCACCTTCGGCACCACCGCCGCCCATGGTGCCGCCGCCACCGGCGCCACCAGCACCCCCTTCCGGAGCACCCGCGCCGCCACCGGCAGCGCCTTCGGGAGTGCCAGCGCCTCCTTCAGCACCGGCACCGGCCTCCGGGGCACCGGTATCTGCGCCGGCGTCGCCGCCCGCCTGGGCGTGCGCCGCGCCAAGGCCGCCCAGCGCAAACATGGAACCCAGCACCATCGCGATCGCAGTTTTCTGGAAAGTCGACATCATGGTTCTCTCCTTCAAGTTGGAATCGAGTCACAGCCAACCGAATCGGGCCAGTCAGGCTTTCAATTGACTGCGCCAGAGAAGGAGCAAGGGGGATGCCAAACATGACCTCTACTGACGAAGGTCTCATCATCGAAACAAAGTGTGATCGATTCCGCTGGCTCACACCGCAACACTCCACTCCGGAATGATGCAAAACGACACATGGGTTATCGCGACCGGGTCAGAACGCCACACCGCCCACGCGGAAAACAAGATCATGCGCCCGCCAGGGCGAACCGCGCGCCCGAGCTTCGTGCCAGAACCAGAATGCATTCACAGGAAGACACGCAGACCGGAAGGTTCAGGGTTGGCGAGTGCCCAGGGCACCGGACGCCACGGCGCTTCGCGCCTCACGATGACGGGACAGCTGCCCCACATTTGGCAGGCCCCAACGCCAAACCCCGGCCGCAGCGCAGCGAAGAGCCGGGATCTCCCACGCCAGCCACCCACCCGCATCATCCAAACCCCACAAACCCCGTCACCGCGAGGCCGCAACGCGGCCGCGCCCCGCTGCCACACGACTACCGCCCCACCGTCTTCCCCGGCCTCGCCAAACACCCCGGCCGCCGCGCCACACCCTGTCATCCCGGCCGCAGCGCAGCGAAGAGCCGGGATCTCCCACGCCAGCCACCCCACCCGCACCATCCAAACCCCACAAACCCCGTCATCGCGAGGCCGCAACGCGGCCGCGGCGATCTCCAACCGAAGCCACAGACGACAACACCGCCACGGATCGGTAAGGTAGCCCCCAAACGAAAACGGACCTTCGTCACATGGAAGTCACCCCGGGCAACCCGGCCCACGCCGCGTTCTTCGATCACGACACCACAACGCCCCTGGCCGCCCCCGAGCAGGTCGAGGCGTTCATCGAGCGCTGGCGCGACACCGGCGGCTCCGAGCGCGCCAACTACCAGCTCTTCCTCACCGAGCTGTGCAAGCTGCTGGAGCTGCCCCATCCCGACCCGGCCAGCGACGACACCGCCGACAACGCCTACGTGTTCGAACGCCGCGTCACCATCCGCAACCCGGATGGCAGCGAGAACCGCGGCTACATCGACCTCTACCGCCGCGGCTGCTTCGTACTGGAGGCCAAGCAGACCGGCAAGGGCCTGCACACCCAGGGCTGGGACAAGGCCATGCTCGCCGCGCAGAACCAGGCCGACCAGTACGTGCGCGCCCTGCCGGAAGACGAAGGCCGCCCGCCGTTCATCGTGGTCACCGATGTCGGCCGCAGCCTGGAGCTCTACTCCGAGTTCTCCCGCTCCGGCGGCACCTACGTCCCCTACCCGGACCCGAGCCGCCACCGCATCCGCCTGGAAGACCTGCGCGACCCCGAGATCCAGCAGCGCCTGCACCACCTGTGGCTCGCGCCGGACCAGCTCGACGCCAGCAAGCACGCCGCCCGCGTCACCCGCGAGGTCAGCGCGCGCCTGGCCGAGCTCGCCAAATCCCTGGAACAGCACGGCTACGAGGTGGAACGCGTCGCCCACTTCCTCAAGCGCTGCCTGTTCACCATGTTCAGCGAGGACGTCGAGCTCCTGCCCAAGGGCAGCTTCACCGCCCTGCTGGAACGCCTGCAGCAAAACCCCGAACACTTCCCCGACGCCATGCGCTCCCTATGGGAGACGATGAACACCGGCGGCTACGAAGGCCAGCTGATGCACAAGGTGCAGCGCTTCAACGGCGGCCTGTTCCAGAACATCGACCCCATCCCGCTCAACGCCGACCAGATCGGCCTGCTCATCCAGGCCGGCAAGGCCGACTGGCGCTTCGTCGAACCCGCCATCTTCGGCACCCTGCTGGAACGCGCGCTGGACCCGCGCGAACGCCACAAGCTCGGCGCCCACTACACCCCGCGCGCCTACGTGGAACGCCTGGTCATGCCCACGCTCATCGAGCCCCTGCGCGCCGAATGGAACACCGTGCAGGTCGCCGCCGAGGCCTGGCTGCAGCAGAACAAGCCCGACAAGGCCCTGGACGAACTGCACCGCTTCCACCACCGGCTGTGCGAAACGCGCGTGCTCGACCCCGCCTGCGGCTCGGGCAACTTCCTCTACGTGGCGCTGGAACACCTCAAGCGCCTCGAAGGCGAAGTGCTCAACCTGATCCGCGACCTGAGCGCCGGCCAGGCCACCTTCGACACCGAAGGCCTCACCGTGGACCCGCACCAGTTCCTCGGGCTGGAGATCAACCCGCGCGCCGCCGCCATCGCCGAAATCGTGCTGTGGATCGGCTACCTGCAATGGCACTACCGCCTGCACGGCCGCCTCAGCCTGCCCGAACCCATCCTGCGCGACTTCCACAACATCGAATGCCGCGACGCGCTCATCGACTTTGATGCCCGCGAACCCATGACCGACGAGCACGGCGAACCCGTCACCATCTGGGACGGCATCAGCTACAAGAAAAGCCCCGTCACCGGCGAACTCATCCCCGACGAAACCGGCCGCACCCCCGTCTACCACTACAGCAACCCCCGCCGCGCCGAATGGTCCGAGGCTGACTTCATCGTCGGCAACCCGCCGTTCATCGGCGCCTCCACCATGCGCCGCGCCCTGGGCGACGGCTACGTGGACGCCGTGCGCAAGGTCTTCAAGGGCATCGTCCCGGACTCCGCCGACTTCGTCATGTACTGGTGGCACATCGCCGCCGAGAAGGTGCGCAAGGGCGAGGCCCGGCGGTTCGGCTTCATCACCACCAACAGCCTGCGCCAGACCTTCAACCGCCGCGTGCTCGAACCGCATCTGAGCGACAGCAAGAAGCCCCTGTCGCTCGCCTTCGCCATTCCCGACCACCCCTGGGTGGACAGCGCCGACGGTGCCGCCGTGCGCATTGCCATGACCGTCGGCGTACCCGGAGACCAGCCCGGCACCCTGCGCCATGTCGTCAACGAACGGGACGCCGGCGACGACGCCCGCACCGTGGAACTGAGCCACAGGCCGGGAAAGCTATTCTCGGACCTCACCATCGGCGCCAACGTAGCAGGTGCCATCACCCTGCAAGCCAATCAGGGCATCAGCAGCCCCGGCGTAAAACTGCACGGTGCCGGCTTCATCGTGACGCCGGACGAGGCAGCGGAACTCGGTTTGGGCAAAACACCCCAAACCGCCCGCGTCATCCGCGAGTACCGCAACGGCCGGGACCTCACCCAGAGGCCGCGCGGCGTCAGGGTCATCGACCTGTTTCGTCTCACTTCCGACGAGGTAAGGGACCAATTCCCGGCGATCTATCAGTGGGTGCTCCAACGTGTAAAACCCGAGCGCGACCAGAACAAGCGCGCCACGTACCGTGACTACTGGTGGCTTTTTGGGGAAGCACGCCGAGACTGGCGGACCATGGCTGCCGGACTGCCACGTTACATTGCCACCGTCGAAACCACGAAGCATCGCGTCTTCCAGTTCCTCGACGCGGACATCCTGCCCGACAACATGCTGGTGAACATCGCCATCGACCGGCCCGCCACCTTGGGTGTCCTGTCCAGCCGCATCCATGCCGCCTGGGCGCTCGCGGCAGGCGGACGCCTGGGCATGGGCAACGATGCCCGCTACAACAAATCCCGCTGCTTCGAGACCTTCCCCTTCCCGGAACTCGACGACCAGCAGGCCGCCACCATCGGCGACCTCGCCGAACGCATCGACGCCCACCGCAAGGCGCGCCAGGCCGAACACACGGACCTCACCCTCACCGGCATGTACAACGTGCTGGAAAAACTGCGCGCCCAACAGCCACTGAACGAGAAGGAACACACTATCCACGAACAGGGCCTCGTCTCCCTGCTACGTGAACTGCACGACGAGCTCGACCGCGCCGTATTCAACGCCTACGGCTGGAACGACCTCGCCGACCGCCTCGTAAGCCGCCCCGGCGCCACCACCCCGCTGCCGGACAAGCCCGCCGACCAGGCAGAAGCCGAAGAAGAACTCCTCAACCGGCTCGTCGCCCTCAACGCCGAACGCGCCGCCGAAGAAGCCCAGGGCCACATCCGCTGGCTGCGCCCCGACTACCAGGCCCCCGAAACCACCCAGACCACCGCCACACTCGAAGCCAAACCCGAGGCCGCCGCCGACGCCCCGACCGAACCGGCCAAAAAGCCCACCTGGCCCAAATCCATGCCCGACCAGGTCGAAGCCGTCCGCCGCCTCCTCGCCTTCGGCCCCCAAACCCCCGACGCCCTGGCCACCCACTTCAAGCGCAAACCCACTAAGTCGATCACCCAGGTCCTCGCCGCCCTCCAGATCCTGGGCCAGGCCACGACCGACAACGACCACTGGCGACTCATCTGAACACAGACCCCAACTCTATTTATACATCCGTCCAATCCTGCACTACGACTGGAAGCTACCCGGTTCCGGATGTAGTGACAGCACTTTATCTCGAAATTCATTATAGGCATCACGGACTCCCGGTGAGGCCGGTCGATGTCGACACGAAGCGAAAATTTCGTGATACTGAGAAAAACGGGAGCGATCCTTCCTAAGATCGCCTGACCACCTAACCCAGCCGTCGTGATGGGTGCGCGACAACACCACGCCATAGCAATAATTATTGAGCGAGCGTACAAAGTTATCGCAAATAGTCGCCATCTCTTGAATTTTGTCGTATTTCAGAATAATAGTCCTTTCAACATTTTCCTTGTGATCCTCAAAACCAAGCGCCCACGCATTTTTAGAGCCCAGCTTCCCAAAGCGATGTACAATGCAATGCCGCACCTGGCAAACCCTTATGTACTGAGTTGCAATATTCTTTACCATCCGCTCAGCTGGCCCCCGCTTAAACCCCAAGTAACGCACCAAAGATTCGGAAATGCTTTTCACATTCAGAAACGTCAAATCTTCGAATAGCGCCTCTGTCATGATCTCCCTATCATGGTTTAGTGCAGACGAGAACGGAATGGGCTCTCTGGCAGATGCAACGTTTGACGCTTCATCCACGCCAATTATGCGCACAAGCAAGGAACGGATATAACTCTCTACGGCTGACACATACCCCAATACCATCAAGTGCCCAAGCTCATTAGGCATTGAAAGCGGATCTTCACATAATTTGTTTATGCTTATAATCGAACGAATAAACTCGTCCACTGGCGACAGCGCGGCACGCGGCTCTTCTTCCGAAAAACAGAACTCTATCGCCAGTTGCGGCGAAGTTTGCTCATGAACAAGATTCATAAATTATGAGAAAAACTCTTCTTCGACTGACTTCGCTAGACGATAGATCTTGTTTGCCCTTTTTTCACCGATATGTCGCGCCTTTCGAAGCTCACTTGCCGGGTCCGCGCTCGAAACAATATCCCCCAGCGTCCGAATATCTGTCTGGGACTTTATCCTTTCCTTCTGCTTTTCAGTAATAGGCAGTTCATCTACCGGGATCTTCATGCATTCCTCAAATATGCTAGGATCTATCAGCCGCGCACCACAATTATGGCAATAGCTTTGATGGTCCGAGATTCTCTCTGTCCCACAGTCTTTACAAGCTGGGAGATTTAGTTCAATCCTGCGGAGCGAATCGGCATCTAAGATGCTCTCCATTTTTCGCCTTATTGGATGCTTTTTTTCAGGCGCCTCAATCCCACTGATTATTTTCGCTGGACTCCAACCGCGGCCCTTAACGAAAGCTCGGCGGTCTATCAAAAAGCCATAGTGCGGCATAAATCGCCCGTAATCCCGATCTGGTCCATGCGAAACAGGAGGAAGTTCGTATAGCAGACCCGCCTCCACCAAAAACCGGATCATACGTTCCCGTTTCTGATCATCGTTTTTAACTAGCCCAATTATTGTCGCCTTACGTTCGGGTATAGATTCTTCTGTATGCCGTTTTGCCTCTTCTACCATTCCCTCGAACACGTCCCACCCGACCCTGATGATGTCGCGGTACTGAGGCGTCTTGTCTGCCAACGAAAAGTATTCGCTCTTTCTAAAGCCCACATGCCCATTGATAACCTTATTGAATCGCTGTTGAACGGACTGTGACTGTTCATCGATGAATTGCCGGCACATTGTAATGAACGCTCTGGGAATTCCAAACGCCGCATACGCCAGCAATTTAGATACATCTGCGCCAAGAAGATCCCCGGTAAGGCCGAGGCGGTCGCGGGCGATCCTTTCCATGAAGACGCCGTATTTCTCATCATTAACGTTTAACCAAGCCTGCACCTTCTCTGCATCATGGTCTGCGTGGAATCTCGGTCCATACTCGGTGGTCCCCGGATAGACCGATGCTTTGGGCGAAATCTTTAAGGTCTTTAGGCTGCGAAAGATATCAAAAAATTCAACCATGTACTCAGGGGTTAGAACAAGTGCGGCATCATCAAGCATCAACACCACTCGCCTGCGCCGCTGATTCACCATGACCGTTTCTAATAGCGCAGTGACCTGGCTGATCGAAAGCGAACGATGAGCTTTGTTCATGACCGAGGGGTCTGCCCCACGCTCTGCCTCCGCAATGAATTCGCGAAGTGAACCGGGATTTAGTGCCGGCTGACCCTCGGATGCGGTTAAATAGCTATCAGGAAAATCCTCATGGACGGCAATCAGAATTTTGGCGAGAACCCAAGAATGAAAAATCTGTAGAGCCTCTCGTGAATCTCGGAGGTATGGCTCCAAATTGTAGTACCGTGTGAACGACACATAAACGGTTAATGGACCGCCTTTGTTGTCTTTACAGGAGAGATGTGCATACCGAAAGTGATGCGTTTTTCCTGACCCTCGGGGCCCAACCAAAAGCTTCGCACCAGACTGTATGATCTTTCGCTGGATTGACCTGAAGTATTCGTGATCTACTGTCCATCCATATAATTCGTCGCCCTCGAGGAAGTCAGCTCGCTCAGCGTACTTAGTGGCATCGTCCTCTTCAGTCATGATAAAGGCCTTACAATAGGGGCATGGCGTATGTCATCTTTGGTGAGGTAGCGTGCACATGTACCTCGAGCGATCCGCCTTAGGTACGAAGCTATATCCCCGCTCACAATGGACCCGGCCAAGGTCAGTGCCGACGCCGTCGAAGGGCGGACTCGGAACACACAATCCGTGAGTATCGCTTGACCGCTCGTGACGAGCGCCATTTCGCCAACGACGCGGCTGCCTACGCGAGAGACTACAATGTCACCTGGTTCGGCCATAATGTGCATCGTGCCTTTAGGGCGGGACCCGGTGGCCCGGGAGAGGAACAGACGCTTGTGCGTGTCGATCTGCGCCGACCGGATGGTACTGGTGTGACAAACGTGGGTGTGGTTTGGTGCATCTTTGGCCGACAGCCGACCTCGCTGAACCTCGAATCCCGCTGACTCTAGTGTACAAACTTCAAGATGGGCACGAGTAATCGGTGCATTCGGAAGCCCCTCATAATATTTGTAATCTAACCTGTGAGCTCCTTGGCGCGGACTTATTCGGATACATTCGAACGAACCGGCTCGTTGTAAGTGAACTCCATCTTGGTCACGCTTAGCTTTAATATAAAGGGCGTAACACTTCGCCTCAGTATCGCAGAACGAATTCGGCGGGAGTTCGGTGACCTTCCGAAGATGATATTGATCCAAGAGCGCAGCGCGGGCTCGAGAGTATGATTCGCCGCTAACGAAGCTTTCGGGAAGAATTATGGCGACTTCGTTGTTTTCGTTTAGATTTCGTAACGATTGAGCTAGAAATCCACAATGTGAAGCAAAGGTGGTTGAACTTCTTTCCAATACGCTCGAGAGGCCTGCACTATCGAGGACATCCCGAATGTAGGCGGTCACAGTCCGCCGATGGAAAGGTGGGTTGCTGATAATTACGTCGTGCGCTAGATCATTCTGCGCGGACAGGTTCTCAAACCGTGGCGTCAGGACGTCAACTTGGGTGTATCTGTATTTAGATAGAGGAACACCGGGGAAGATTATGTCCCTCTCTGGGGCTAAGTCGACGCATGTGGCCCTTATTTCTGGCCATCGATTGATAGCGGCTTTTGTTAGCGAGCCTGATCCGAACCCAAGGTCGATTAGGGTGGACGGGCAGGCGGTATCGATGCCATCGACTAATAGGGAACTGGATGGCTCAGTGGTATAATAACGGCCAGGGTAGTGGTTCATAGTGTTGACCAGTGGGATGTCGGTCGATTGTGGTTGTAGATAGTATCAGGACGCCAGTGCCGCCGGAAGTCACGTGAGAAACACGGACTGATTGATTCGGGCGAGGCGCCGCGACGAAAGAATGACGGTGCGCGGAAACGGGGACGGGGACGGAAACGTGAAAAACGGGGACAGATTTATTTTCTCATGCCTGACGTGCCGGCGGACGGCCTGGACGCCGCCGCTCGACGCGACAGCCGATGATCTGCTCCACTTCATCCACGAAACGCTGGCTGCCGGTGAGTTGGCCACGCTGCAGCGCTTCGCGCATCAGCGACAGCTCCTGCTCCGGGACGCCCTGCTCCACGAACCGCGCATAGCGCCGCATGACGGGGTCGGACCACGGTAACGGACGGACTTTAAACCGATTATGGAAACTGAAGGGAGCCCAATCACGGGGTCGGACCACGGTAACAGACTGACTTTAAACCGATTGTGGAATCTGAAGGGCTGTTCCAGGGCCTTAAACGGCGCATTCCGGCCCATAAATGGGCTCTTGCTCTGAGATTAGATCCCACTCCGGCACCGCAAAGGGGATCGGTAGAGGCTCGGGCCGCTTCAACGGATTGCCGCGGCCTCTTCGAGGCCTCGCAATAACGGCGGGGAATGACGGGGGAGACGTTGCTTTGGCCCTCCGCCTCACATTCGAGTAAGAAATCACGGTTTGATCCGATACTATCCGGAATCCGCGCGACAGTGCGGGGCGCTTGGCCCATGAGAGGGCGGCTCCCCATACTCGCCCCTTGGAAGGAGTAGTCGATGCAGTTCTCGCAAAAGGTGCAGCGGATCAGCGGGCGGTTGTTGAACGCCATCACGGTCGCTTTCGTGGTCCTGCTGGCGGGCATGATTGTGATTGTGGGCAACAGCCTGTGGCAGAACCAGCGCCTGCTGGACGAGCTGCGTCACATCACGGAGGAGCGAGGACAGCGCATCCAGCTGGCGTCCGATCTGCTGGAGGCCGCCTACAATCGCCACCAGACCATGGTGAATCAGGTCATCACCGACGACCCCTTCGAGCGTGATGACCTGATGATGGCGTACCACCGCTGGGGAAACCGGGTCGGCGAGGTGCGCGCGGCCCTCAATGAGCGCGTGACCGAGGATGCGGCGCGGGCAAGACTCGAGGAACAGGATGCCCTGATCCCGGAGATCGTGAGGCTGCAGGACCAGGTGGTGGACCTGGCGGCCCGCGAGGAGATCGCGCCGGCAATGGCGATCCTGAGCGAGCGTCTGTTTGATCTTGATCGGGAGTTCGACAGCTCCATCGAGGCGTTGCGAGCACATGAACGCGCACAGATGGAAGCGGCAGCCGAGCGCGCAGGCGAAGTCGGGGCGCACACGCAGCGTTTCATGCTGGTGTTCGGTGGGGGCGGCGTGGTGTTCGCGTTGGCTCTGATTCTGCTCACCCGGCGGACCCTGGTGACCATGCACCATGATTTGCGCGAGCAGGCGTCACAGCTCGACGAGGCCGGACGCCAGCTGCAGCACGAGGCTAGCCACGACCCGCTGACCGGTCTACCCAACCGGCGTGCTTTCTATAAGCGCCTGCAGGACGCAATCGCCTGGTCCCAACGGACCGGCGAAGCGTTCTCCGTGGGCTTCATCGATCTCGACCAGTTCAAGCCGGTGAACGATCGGTTCGGACACGCGGCCGGCGACGAACTGCTGGGGGTGGTCGCCCGCCGGCTGGAGGAGGCGCTCAGCGAGCCGGCCTGTGTGGCCCGGGTCGGGGGTGACGAGTTTGCGGTGCTGTTGTTTGGCGAGGATTCAACCGAAGCCGAGGGGAAGCGACTACAGGCGGCGGTGTCCCGGCCGGTCCAGCTTGCTGCGGGCGAGGTCACGCTGGCGATGACTCTGGGTTGGGCCTACGGTCCGGGAGACGGCGATCCAGACGAACTGCTGGGGCGAGCCGACCGCGCGATGTATGGTCTCAAGGCGGGGCGCGGGACGTAGCCGGAGAAAGAGGACACCACCTTTCCGATCCGATCCGGCACCGCGAATACTACCAACAAGGACATAACCGGGTCGGACCACGGTAACGCGCTGTAGAAAAGGGACTTTCGTGCGCTCAAGGGTAGTTTCTGAGCCTTCGACAAGGCATTTCGCACCCGAAATGGGACTTCCCGGCACGAACGGGGCTCGGGGTCGGACCCTGCCTGTTGCCCATGATGCCCCGAGCGAGGGGCAACATGGGCTCGGGTCACAACGTGTCGTAATGGCCGCCGATCGCGAAGATGTAGATGGCTTGATCGTCGAAGCGGTAGATCAGGCGATCCCGGGCAGAGAGACGCCGGGACCAGAAGCCCGACAGCGAATGCCGAAGGGGCTCCGGCTTACCCGTTCCCGTAGCTGGATCGTTCCGGAGCATTTCCTTGAGGATCCGGCGCAGGGCTCGATGCAGCTTTGGGTCGCGCTCCCGGAGCGTTTCGTAGGCGGCCCAGGTATTACCCTCGAATACCAGTGATCTCATCCATCTCCCCTTCCGTGGGACGGTAGCCTTCTCCCTTCCGATGGGTAGCGGCCGAATTGGCGATCTGCTGCATCAGGCTGGAGTTCTGCAGGACGTAGAGCGTTTCTTGCTCCCGCTCCCAGTCATCCGCACTCATCACCACAAAGGCCTCACCCGCTCGGCGCGTGACCTTGAGCGGCGTGTGCGTAGTGACGGCCTCTTCCACGAAGGCCTTCAGGTTCTCGCGAAACCGGTTGACGCTGACTGTTTCCATGCCGGACCTCAAACGTACGGAAGTACCGTACAACTATAGACATCCTTCAGGTTCGGTTCAATTGCGTCTTCCGGCGCACCGTTCCCACATGACGTACCGGAGGAAGAGGACACCGACCTTTCAGGTAAGATCCGGCAACGCCAATGCGCCTGGGAAGGTCTCGGGCCAGTCCGGCCGATTGAACAAAGGACGGGGTCGGACCACGGTAACCATCTGCTACGTGATTATCACGACTGGTCCCGAACGCTTCCAGATCGGACTGGCGGACGCGGCCAGCACGGCGCTCGAAGGAACTCCCGGGCAAGATCAGCGCCAAGCCAGCAACGGCGGAATTGAATCTTTTGGCTTCTGCATGGATCCAGCACTCGGCGATCGCCTGCGTGTCTCTGTGTGGGCATTCTCTGCGGCGCAAGCATGACTCCATCAATAAAGGAGAAAGAGGACACCCATCTTCTCCCTGGCGGCAGACCGTCATCCCGGCCGGAGCGAAGCGTAGAGCGGGGATCTCTGGTGTCCGCTCCTGCCCCGGCGCTCGAGATCCCGGATAACCGCTGCGCGGTTTCCGGGATGACCTTCCAGGCTGGGCGAAAGGATAATTCCTGGAACGATCCGACCCGTTGTCGCAGTTTCTGCGGTGTCTGGCAGTGACGGGGTACCCGTACGGTTTACGGAACGTACGCCAAGGCGTACTCTTGATCTAAGCCCACACACTTGCGAGGTGCGCCATGACGGGAATTACGGCTACAGAGGCGCGCAGCAACCTCTACCGGCTGATCGACGAAACGGCGGAATCCCACGAGCCGATTGTGATCACCGGCAAGCGGAACAACGCGGTCCTGCTATCCGAGTCGGACTGGTCGGCGATTCAGGAGACCCTGTACCTGCTGTCGGTGCCGGGTATGCGCGAGTCGATCCGCGAGGGCATGGATACCCCGGCGGATGAATGCCACGAGGAGCTGGATTGGTGACATGGAAGTTGGTCTACACCCGGCAGGCTCAAAAGGATGCGAAGAAGCTGGCTGCCAGCGGCCTGAAACCGAAGGCACAGGAACTGCTGACGCTGATCGCGGAAGATCCGTATCGAAAGCCCCCACCTTTCGAGAAGCCGTTGGGTGATCTCTCCGGCGCGTACTCGCGGCGCATCAACATTCAACACCGGTTGGTATACCAAGTGCTCGAAGACGAGCGAGTGGTTAAGGTGATCCGCTTATGGAGCCACTACGAGTAACCCGGCTGCACGATCTCGGATCACCGCTGCGCGGTTCCCGGGACGACGGCCGTTTCAGAACACCGAAAGCCCTGTAGGAACTTGCTTGCAAGCGAAGCGCCAGCCAAAGCCGGACGCGGGCAGGAGCTTCGCTTGCAAGCAAGCTCCTACGCGAGGGCTCCGGAGTCAGACCTTGCCTTTGGCCATGAAAGAAAAACGGGGACAGATTTATTTTCTCATGGCTGACGTGACGGCGGACCGCCAGGATGCCGCCGCTCAACGCGACAGCCGATGATCTGCTCCACCTCATCCACAAAACGCTGGTTGCCGGTGAGTTGGCCGCGCTGCAACGCCTCGCGCATCAACGACGGACGGGGGTCGGGGTCAGACCTTGCCTTTTGCCCCCGGACGGGGGTCGGGGTCAGACCTTGCCTTTTGCCCGACCTTGCCTTTTGCCCCCGCATCAGGGGAGAGGCAAAGGGCAAGGTGTGACCCCGTGATTCCACGAGAGCGACCTACCCCATGGATCGCTGGACTACCCACCCATAACACGGCAGGCCGACGCTAGAACTTTTGCGATCAGGAGATGCGGACACAGCTACGCGGCGTCGAGGACCCGCAACTCAACGTGCAACCCGGCGGCCGCTGCCATGTTCACCAGGGCATCGAGGCTAAACACGTCGATCTTTCCTCGCATCAGATCAGAGACTCGCGGCTGCGTGACTCCGAAGAGTTTCGCGGCCTCGCCCTGTTTCATTTCCGAGCGAACGAGATGGTCCTTGAGGGCCCTCATCAGAGCGGAACGCAGCTTCAGGTTCTCCGCTTCTTCCGGGGTGTTCTCAATCGCATCCCACACGCTGTCGAATCGGTGCTCGGTCATTGGCCTATCTCCTGCAGCAAATCGCGATAACGCTGAGCGGCCAAGTCCAGATCGCTCTTGCGGGTTTTTTGTGTCTTCTTCCAGAAGCAATGCAGCACGTAAACCGCATCCCCGAACTTGGCGACATAGAGGACCCGAAATGCTCCGGCCTCGTCTCGGATCCGGATTTCTCTGACACCCTTCCCCACGGACTGTATCGGCTTCCAGTCGTCGGGGTCTCTTTCATGCTGGACTTGGTCGATCTGGTGCCCGGCCTCCCGTCTAGCCGACAAGGGGAAAGCACGGAGATCGTCCAGTGCCGTCGCTCGGAACACGACTGGCTTGGGGCCTGAACCGGACATACTCATAGCCTATACAAGTTTTTGTATCTTTGCATCCAATGAAACAATGGGGACAGATTTATTTTCTCAGGCAAAAGGCAAGGTCTGACCCATGACTCCTCAGTTCGTAGCCCGCGAGGGTGTGGCGCACGTGGTTCAGGGCCCTGAATAAAGGTAACAGCCGGATTCCTGCGGATGCCTGAGCGCACGGCGCATGCACGGTGCTTGCCCCCTACCGCATTCCTTGTCGACCGGGTGCGACGAGACGGGTCATCGGAGCGTGTCCGGCAAGGCGTAACTCGTGCTGCGTCCCCCGCCCGGGTTCTTCTTTAATGCGCCTCGAGCCACCAAGTCCGCAATGTCGCGCTGCGCCGTATCCTGCGAGCACTTGGCCATCCGGGCCCAACGTGAAGAGGTCATCCCACCTTCGAATCCGTCCAGCAGGCGATTGAGAACCTTGATCTGTCGGGCATTGAGCGGCTCCGTGGCGAAGCGCTCCCAGAATTGGGCCTTGAACAGCACGTGCTCGAGTGCATCCTGGGCGTTGCTCAGCGAACGCTGCAGGCAGCCCAGGAACCATTCCAGCCACAGGGTGATGTCCAGGTCCCCCTGTTTCTGAGTCCGCTCTAGGATGGCGTAATAGTCACTGCGTTCCCGAAGGATCTGCCCGGACATGCTGTAGAAACGTTCCGCCGAACCATCCGCTCGTGCCAGCGCCATATCGGCGATTGCCCGAGCGATACGCCCATTTCCATCCGCGAACGGGTGAATGGTCACGAACCAGAGATGGGCCTGCCCCGCCACCACTAGCGGATCCAGAGGGCCGGGCGCCTTGAACCACGCGACGAAGGCGTCGACCTCCCCCGGGATTCGCTCGGCCGGTGGCGCGGAGAAGTGCACCGTCTCCCGACCAACGGGACCCGACACCACCTCCATCGGCCCTTCATCGTCATCCCGCCAACGCGCGACCGGAATCCGCGTCATCCCGCTACGTCCCGTCGGAGACAGGGCCGCATGCCAGTCGAACAGCCGATCCACTGTCAGTTCACGGTCAAAGGACTTCGTGGCATCCAGCATCAGCTCGACCATGCCGTCGACGTCCCGCCCTGAAGCGGTCAGTCCACCCGCCTCCAGGCCGAGGCGACATGCAAGCGAGGAGCGCACCTGATCCAGAGGCAGTCGCTCGCCTTCGATCGCGCCGGAATCCACGATATCCTCCGACAGCACGCGAAACGACGCTTCCTCGCGCAGTGCGAATCCCAATCCCTGCATCCTTCCGAGCAGCCGACCCTGCTCGCGCGCGGCCGCAGCCAGCATCGGCGCGATATGTTCCGCGTCCCACTGCCAGTGGGGCCAGCCGGTCAGTTCCCAGATGTATTGCACGACATTCTCCGCAATATATGCGTAGATTATGCGGATCAATCTCCGCATTTCCAAGCGGCTTCGGGGTCAGACCCTGCCTGTTGCCCATGAAGCGCGGTCACATAACCCACATAACGGGTCGGACCACGGGAACAGACTGACTTTAAACCGATGGTGGAATCTGAAGGGCTGTTTCAGGGCCTTAGACGGCGCATTCCGGCCCATAAATGGGCTCTTGCTCTGAGATTAGACCCCACTCCGGCACCGCAAAGGGGATCGGTAGAGTCTCGGGTCGCTCCGACGGATTGCCGCGACCTCTTCGAGGCCTCGCAATGACGGTGCCTTACCACGTGACGGGGTCGGACCACGGTAACCGATTGGAATAAAGATACTTTAAGGTGCTGGAACGCTGAATTAGGGCCTTATATGGCCATTTTTGGGCTCGATATGGCCTTTCGCGCCAGCGACCGTACGGCTCCCACGATACGGGACGTCAGAGGTTCAGAGCCTGTCGTAGTGGCCGCCGATGGCGAAGATGTAGATCGCGTGATCGTCGAAGCAGTAGATCAGGCGGTCCCTGGCGGAGGGTGCCTCGGGGATCAAACCTTACCTTCTGTGGCCATAACAGTCGATCGGCAACCGTGCCGCTCCAGCCGATTGCCGCGGCCTCTTCCAGCCCCCCAATCACCGCGCTTCGGCAATCAACCCTCATATAGAGGAGACCTATGTTTACACGCCCCACCGTTGACGCAGTACCATCGGGAAACCGTGGACCGGGGGGCAGCCTGACCTCGCGCCCCTGCCAAGGCGAAGGAACAACCCGATCGCAGGTATAGGCTCGCGGAAGGACGCAGGCTAGCGCGAATCGGGTGGAAGCCCGATGCTCTCGCGCATCAGATCCAGCAAGCCATCAACCGCAGACGGATGGTCGGGCTCGAACATCGCTCCCGCGCCTTGCTCATCCAGTCGCATCACGATGCAATGCCAGACATGGGCCCGGTCATCCCCCCACTCCTCCGGGCTCACGATCAGTCGCAGTCTTGTATTCCTGGAGAGACCTGAGTCGGGAAGCTCCACATACAGCCCGCTAAGGCTGACATCTCGCACTCGTCCACTTGTCCGATATTCGGGGTCGCCGGAAAGACCCTCCACAACCGCTGTCATACGGACGGCCCTGCGGCGCCCTTCGCGAAGTTCCATTCTCAGACTCCCGCCTTGGTCCCGACGACCCTGGCATTCTCTTGTCGCTCTGCCCAATGTAGCGCATGGTGATAGCAGCGTTGAGGAAGGCCTCGACCGGGCT
The DNA here is from genome assembly GCF_000376905.1 of Thioalkalivibrio sp. AKL6. Taxonomy (NCBI): domain Bacteria; kingdom Pseudomonadati; phylum Pseudomonadota; class Gammaproteobacteria; order Chromatiales; family Ectothiorhodospiraceae; genus Thioalkalivibrio; species Thioalkalivibrio sp. AKL6. The sequence goes on from NZ_AQXS01000011.1 coordinate 488,628, forward strand.
CGGGCTCAACCTCGTCATGGCGCCAGTCGACAACCCTCGTCCGGTGCCGCCGCGCCCTGTTGTTAGCGTGCCCGCCGATCCACAAAAGGGCAAGAGGCAAGGTCTGACCCCGAAGTCCCGTGCGTCTTCGCCTCCATTCCGCAGCCGCGCGTGCTGTTGGCGTTATGCTTTTAGAGGACTCGTCAAGTGATAGAAGCAGTGTCAAGTAAGAACATCGAAGAAGCACTCCCGCTGATTAGGAAATACCAGGAGTTCTACAAGGTTCAGGAAATTGATGATGAGAAGAATCGAGTGTTCTTCTCGCAGTTCAGCGAAAATGGAAATAATGGCTGCATTTTCCTGTTCAGGAGCAAAGCCGGAGACGCCGTGGCTTTTGCTACTGTATATTTTACGTATGTATCCAGTATTCCAGCTCGGGTCGGCGTTATGAGCGACCTTTATACATTGCCAGCCCATAGAGGAAACGGGATAGGTAAGCGGCTGATCAATCATTGCTTGGAGTTCGCCCGGGAAAAGGGTGCAGCAAGACTTCAATGGCTTACAGCCCAAGACAATCATCCGGCTCAAAAACTTTACGACTCTCTTAATACAAAAAAGAGCGCATGGTATGTCTACACGTACAGCGCATAGCCAAGCAAAGCAGTTCGGCCCTGCGGACTCATGACGGGGTCGGACCACGGTAACTCTCTGCAGGAACGAGGCTTTCTTGCCCCGAAGCGCGGTTTCTGTGCCTTAAACGTGGCATTTCACGCCCGAAAGGCGGCCTTTATGGCACCCTCGCTGCTCCTGGGGGCGCAAAGATGGCGGGGCCGGCGCAAGAAGAGAAAAGACATCCACCTGCTTCCAGGCGCCACGCCATCATCCCGGCTATCCGCTGTGCGGTTTCCGGGATGACCAGACAGGCCAGACGAAAGACGACACCCACCTTACGTCCAGGGTCCGGAACCACAAATGGGGAAGGTAAGGTCTCGGGCCGATCCGGCGGATTGCCACGGCCTCTGCGCGATCGCGCGATGGAGTTTACATACGGCGAGATCGAGGCCGTGCGCATCCGAACCCAGCGCGCCAGCAGGCCGTGCGTTAATCCGCCGTGCCAGTCACCCGACGGCAGGCGCGCATCACCTCGAACGCGGGCACGCCGGACTGCCCGTTCAGGTTCTCCAGCAAACAGTGCTCATAGGACTTGTACTGCGGATCACCCGAGGTCGAAAGGGCCGCGCCCAGGCCTGCGCCCGACGCGAATGCCAAGACCACCCATAGCGCCACAGCACCCGGGGTTCGCGCCTGCCTCCAAGGGTCACTCACCCGGAATGCCTCCCTCGAAAGAATAGCGGGATCGGACCACGGTAACCCTCTGAACCACAACAGGTGCAAATGTCGCCGTTCCCACCCTAAAAACTGGATCCACTTGCACCCCTCGCTTGCCATTTCTGCGCGCCAAAGGGTGGCACCAACAAATCGATCGAAGCCCGCCACGACCCCCAGGTGCTCGCCGAGCGCAGGACGCCGGGGGATAACGGGAACTCCGCTCGATTGCAAAGACCGCGCAGGAACAGCTAGATACGTAATCCCTTCCAAATCTAACACACCAGGAACGGCCGATCGTGCGTTAACGCGAGGCGTCGTGAGCGACTGTTGAGTCATTCGGCCTGGTTAGCCACTAGACATTGCAACCCTATTTTTCTTCGTCTATAACTCGCAGGCCCCTCGTCAGGTATATGGACATACGTATATACGCATTAAGAGATAAGGAGATAATTATATGAATAGGAAGACCCTTGTGGCCGCTATGGCTAGTGTATTCGCGTTCCCGGCCATGGCCGCTGCCGATTCGTCCGTCACCCTATTCGGTCAACTGCAGCCGCAAATTGTCTACCAGAGCGCGTCTGGCGATGACAGCTTCGACAGCGGATTCCGCCAGTACGATGGAGGAGGAGCACGACAGGCCGCCAATGGGTCCAACCCTGGTCGACTGGGCGTATTGGTCCGGCACGATCTCGGTAACGGGCTTACCGCGCTCGCCAAGATGGAGCAGGATGCCAACACCGTGTCCGGATTCGGTTCAGGGCCTCGCGAGATTTACGTTGGCCTTTCTGGCGATTTCGGTCGTGTGATTGTCGGTCGATTGACGTCCCCCTACAGCACGGCGGGCAAGGACCCGTTGAATGCTACCTTCATGCAGCAGCGGGTCCTCGGCGGCCGCCTTTCCCCGGGTGGGTATGGCTGGGGCGGATTTGTAAACGGATCCTATCTTGATCGTGGTATCCGCTATACAAATGACTTCGGCCCTGTTTATTTCGATATCGCAACATTTCTTGATAACGAAGACGATAGCAACTCGGCTTTTGCTGCACGACTCGCTTTTGATTTGGGTGCTACAGAGATCTATGGCGCATATCAGCGAGGCGACGAGAACAACCAGACCGAAGGCTTATCCATACTCGATGGTTTCAACGACGCTTTTGCCGACAACCTCCGGGTGGCCAAGCTGGGGGCTGACTGGCGCCAGGGCCCTTGGCGCTTGAATTTCGAGGCCGAGGATGCGGTGCTGGACGATGCAGACGGTGTTGAAGTGTTTGACGGCAACACCTACTTTGCTGCGGGGACGTATCGCATGGGCGAAACCGACTTCACGCTTAGCTTGGGCCATACGCGCAATACAGTTCCGGATGACACCGAGAAAACCGACTCAGCCGCAATTGCAGTAACCCATCACCTGAGCAATCGTGTACGAATCTTTGGGGGGGTGGCCTACACCAAGGAAAAAGACAATGTGAACGATCCCAGCTACACCGCGGTAGGCGGGGGTATGCGCGTCGCGTTCTGATTCTCAGGCAAAGTGAGAATAGGTGAGCGTCATATGTGACGCCGATTTTTCGGGGCCAAGACGGCCCCGTTTTTCGTTCGAACGCTAGATCAGATCACTGGAGTCAGCCGTTGCGCTTTGCTCCCGTGTCTACGGAGTCTAGTCCTCGTCTTCGGCCCTCGGAGAAACATGACCAGGTCGGACGACGGTGATGGAATCCCGGCATTTGCAGCGCACGCTGCGCTGCACCGGTTTGATTGCCTTTGCGATAGCAAGGGGCTTTGCAGCCTGCATCAGGCTCACCCACCTGCGGCGGGCGGTTCTGGCGGCACAACCTTGTGCCGCGGGGAAACCGGCACCCCTCCCGCCGGAGGCAGATCTGCGCCGGCCGCCAGGAAAAAGGCCCCAGAATCGCTTCCGCGGCCTCTTCGGACAGGGTGCTGCGGTGGCTTACGCCGTCGAGGCCGGGGCGGCGGGATCCTTGCGCCGGCGCAGGGTCCAGCCGAGCATCACGAGGCCGACGCCGACCAGGAGCAGCGAGCCGGGGGTCGGTACTTCGTTATTTCCGTTACCGCGGTAGTACACCGAGATGTGCGAGATGTCGCGATCCTCGCCCGCGCCCGACAAATCGAACGGGGGGTCGGTCAACGGGGTGGCGTAGGTCCCGCCCAGGGCGCCGTTCAGCATGTCGTAGGCCACGATGTTGGTGTCGGCGCCATCCTTGAACGCGAACATCAGGTTCTCGAAATTGCTCCAGAAGTCGAGGACCACCAGCTCCCAGGTCCCGCTCTGGGCATCGCCGCTGAAGCTCACGATGGTTGCCGGATCATTGGGGTCGTTGATCAGGTTGCCGTTGGTGTCCTCGTACTTGCCGTCGAACAGCCAGTCCGAGTAGCCAAAGAACTCGGCATTGTTGACGACTGTGAGGCTGGTATTCACGTTGCCGTCAAGCGGCTCCAGGACCTGGCAGCCCTGGTTGGGCGTGACCTTGTCGCCCAAGTTGCCGTCGAGATCGGAGCAGTTGATGACGCTGGCGGAGGCCGAGCCGGCGGCAATCATGCCTCCCGCGAGCAGAAGGGCGAGGGTTCCGCCCCGTACAGTCTTTGTAGTCATGGTTGTTACCTCGTGGGTCTGCGCAGGCAGGTTTTGGTTTGGGGTCTGCGCTCACCCACGAATCTGCAACATCCATGCCCGCTGGATGCCGCTCTATATTGACGTTGGAAAACCGTAGGTTACACGCGCCCGACGGGGGGGCGGTCGCAAGCGCGATCATCGGGTGTAAAGGGTTCTGACGCGTGCACGGGTGAAGGACCTCGACCAGGTCACATCGACGGGGTTGGGCCACGGTAACTAGGCGTGTTAACGGGGCTTTCTGAACCCAAAGGGCTGTTTGAGGGCGTTAAACGGCGCATTGCGGCCCATAAATGGGCTCTTACTCTGCATGGAAAAGGACGGGGTCGGACCACGGTAACTGACGGTCTTAACTGGACTTTCTGAAGATAGATAGCTGTTTCAGGGCCTTAAATGGCGTATTCCGCGCCACAAATGGGCTCTTACTCTGAAATCGGGTCCAGCTGCGGCAGCGCGAAGGGACCGGTAGGGTCTCGGGCCGCTTCGACGGATTGGCGCGGCCTCTGCGGGGCCGCGCAATGACGCCATCTCACCCTTTTCCCCCGCCCCTTCCGGTCCTGACGACACGCGGCGTACTCTGCTGTAGAAACGGAGTAGCACAAAAAAGGAGACAGAGATGGGGATTTACGATCGCGACTATGTCCAGGAGAAACAAACGCCCCATAACAAGAAAGCGAGGGGTGATCGAACCGGGGGGACATCCAAACCTGGTGCTGACGCCCGCCGGACTCGCCCGGCTCAGACGTCGCACTCGACAACTGGGGCCCCACCCAGTCCAGACTGGAAGACGATCGTCCTATGGGCATCCCTCGCCGCGAACGTGATGCTTCTAACGGCCTTGGTCATCCTCCACGGAAGATAGGATCTCCCGGGGTCGGGAGAATGGAGGAAGACGGGGTCGGACCACGGTAACCCGGCGGACAGCATGTGAGTGAATGAGGCGTCATAGTGAAAACACTGACTTTCAGGTATTGGGACCGCATTCGATCCAGCTTATGGTTCATCCCCACCATGATGGCCCTGGGCGCGGTGTTTTTGGCCTTCATAAGCGTCGCCCTGGATAGACCGGTGACGAACTGGTTGTTGCGTTCGTGGGGCTGGACATTCACCGCTGGAGCCGAGGGGGCCAGCGCCGTGCTGGGGATCATCGCCGGATCAATGATCACCATCGCTGGAGTTGTGTTTTCGATGACGCTGGTCGCCCTGTCGCTGGCGACGTCGCAGTTGGGGCCGCGCTTGCTCCGCAATTTCCTGCGCGATACGACGACTCAGGTCGTGCTGGGCACGTTCGTCGCCACCTTCCTGTATTGCTTGCTCGTCCTCCTTACTATCCGGCGCGCGGAGGAGGTTGCTTTCGTTCCTCATGTATCGATCGCGCTCGGCGTACTCTTTGCGGTCGCGAGCGTGGGGGTGCTGATCTACTTCATTCACCACGTGTCTGTTTCGATGCAGGCCAACGAAATCGTGGCGCGCGTGAGCGACGAGTTGATCGCCGGGGTGGACCGCCTGTTTCCGGAACAAATCGGGCGGGGGACGTCTCGGACGTCGGCAACACCCCCCGAGTCGGCATTTCTGGACGCATTTGACCGGGAGGCTCGTCCCATTCCAGCGAGCGCGGACGGATACATTCAGTTCATCGACACGGACGCCTTGATCGAGTTGGCGATGCAAAAGGATGTGGTCATTCGACTGGAGCGAGTACCCGGCGACTATGTGGTCTCCGGTGGCCCGCTTATGCTGGTCTGGCCGGGAGAGAGGGCGGCCGACGTGCCCGCGGATCAGGTCAACAACACCTTCGCCCTGGGTAACCAGCGGACTTCGGGCCAGGACATCGAGTTCGCGGTTACCCAACTCGTAGAGGTCGCTCTGCGTGCCCTCTCCTCGGGAGTGAATGACCCGTTCACGGCAATTACGTGCGTAGACCACCTGGCGTCCGCGTTGAGTCGTTTGGCTACGCGAGACATGCCATCGCCCTATCGTTATGACAGTACGGATCAGCTGAGGGTGATTGCTCCAGGGTCTACTTTTGTGGACGTCACAGATGCGGCCTTCAACCAGATCCGACAAATGTCCCGCTCGAACACCGCGGTTACTGTCCGCCTGCTGGAAACGATCGCCGAGGTCGCGAGATTCGTACAGCGGCCAGAGGATCGCGCTGCGCTGTTACGGCACGCTGAAATGATTGCCCGTGGGGCTAGTGAGGGACAGCCCGAAGTAGAGGACCGCCAGAAGGTAGAGGAACGCTTTGAATATGCGAAACAATTGTTGAGCGTGTCGCCAATGACAGGGTCGGACCACGGTAACGGACTGAGTTAACGCGGCTTTGCGAATGTGAAGGGCTATTTCCAGGGCTTAAACGGGGCTTTTGGGCCCGTAAATGGGCTATTGCGTTGACGAGTCGCCGACGAGCGGAGGCGAAGAACCGCGGATGGGGTGCGCTACACTGGGGCGCACCCTTGTCCCGCAATCCATCATGCTGCTCACGTTCCTGATCCTGTTTGCCCTGCTGGGGCTTGGCGTTGCGCTGATGCTCTGGCATGCCCGGCTGGTGTTTTCGGTGGAGCTGCGCGATGGCGCTGCCCGCGTGCGGCGCGGCAAGCCGCCGTCCGGGTTCGTGAGGGGCTGCGAGGACGTCGCTCGACAATACGGGCTGAAGCAGGGCCGGATCCAGGCCGTGCGCACCGACCGGGGTGTCGAGTTGCGCTTCTCCCGCCACCTCCCACCGAAGACGCATCAGGCCTTTCGCAACGTCTGGACACCCCCGCCCGGCGGAGGGGGAGGCGGCGGCATGCGCGCGACGGGATAGCGAGGCGCGGGGTCAATCCCTGGCTTTTGGTCCCGTGGCAATCGAGCGGCATCCAGGCCACTCCGACCGATTGCTACGGCCTCTTCGAGGCCGCGCAATGACGAAGAACCCAGGCTCGCAAAAAGCTTTAACCCGTATGCATTATATGAGCGGGTGCGAACCTGAATGCTGGGTGGTTCGCGTAGAGATGACGGGTACCAGCCCGGCGGGGCCAAGGGGGCGATGTTGAAGCGGAATATCGAAGAGCCGGGACCGTATCGGTTTGCCCTGAGCCATCTGGGCTTTCGCCCGTTCTTCTTGCTGGCAGGGGTGTACGCCGTGCTGGTCGTGGGTCTGTGGACCTGGCTCTACCCATTCGACATGGCGGCGCTGCCCACGGCCGCCTTTGGCGGGCCCTTCGCCTGGCACGGCCATACCCTGATCTTCGGCTACGCCATGGCGGTGGTCGCCGGGTTCCTGCTCACGGCTGTGCGCAACTGGACCGGGGTACAGACGACCCACGGGCCCGCGCTGCTGGTGTTGGCCGGGCTCTGGCTCGGCGGCCGGGTGGCGGCGTTGTTCGGGGACCCCGGCCTGGTGGCCATGGCGCTGTTCGATCTCGGCTTTACCCTGTGGCTGCTGGCCGCCCTGGCCCGCCCGGTATGGCAGACGCGCCAATGGGCCCAGCTCGCCGTGATCGGCAAGATCGCGCTGCTGGGGGCCAGCAACGGATTGTTCTACCTGGGCGCCTTCGATCTGCTGGATGGCGGCCAGCGCCTGGGACTCTACTCCGGGGTCTATCTGGTGCTGTCGCTGATCCTGATGATGGGGCGCCGGGTCATCCCGTTCTTTATCGAGCGCGGGCTGGATGGTGCCTTTACGCCGGTGAACCGGGACTGGCTGGACCGCCTCGCCCTGGTGCTGTTGCTCGCCTTCTGGCTGGTGGAGGTGTTCCTGCCATGGGCCCCGGTCGCGGCGGGGCTGGCGGCTGGGCTGGCCGTGGCGCATGGCATGCGCTGGGCGGGCTGGCATACGCCGGCGCTGTGGCGCAAGCCATTGCTCTGGGTGCTGATGATGGCCTACGGCTGGATCGTGGTCGGCTTTGCCCTGCGGGCCGTGGCCGAATTCACGCCCCTCAGCCCGATTGCCGCGCTGCACGCCTTCACCTACGGGGGCATCGGCATGATGACCCTGGGGATGATGACGCGCGTCGCCCTGGGCCATACCGGACGTAACGTGTTTGACCCTCCGCGGGTCCTCGGGCTGCTCTTCGGCTTGCTGGCCATCGGGGCGCTGGTACGGGTGGCCGGCCCCCTGCTCTGGCCGGCCTTGACCGCCAGCTGGATGAGCGCCTCGCAACTCCTGTGGATCGCGGCCTTCGCCGGGTTTCTCTGGGTTTATGCCCCGATGCTGGTCAAACCGCGCATCGACGGGCGTTACGGTTAGCTACCGAACTGCCGCGGCCGGACCCCGGCAACCGATTGGCTTGACGAGCTTGTCCGGGCTCGAAGGGCTCGTTGAAGGTGCTGGACGGCCCGACCTGAGCGTCGAAACCGGCGTTGGGTGAAGGACGGACGACGTTTACCACCCGGAGGCCGAGTGGGTGCGGGCTCGCAGGGACCAGAAAGGCCTGGAGGATCAGGCGCGGGCGGTTGCCCTCCGGCGGTCGCGGGAGCCGAAGGTCGGGGCGACCCGGAATTCGCGCACCGGTAGCCGTAGCCCCGGCACAAAAAAACGCCCGGGATGGTCCCGGGCGTCCTGGTCTGCATGCCGGGCAAACTGCCCGGTTCAGGCCGTGCTTACTGCTGGTATTGCTCCAGATCGAAGCGGTCGGCGTTCATCACCTTGGTCCAGGCCCGGATGAAGTCCTGCACGAACCTCTCCTCGTTGTCGTCCTGGGCGTACACCTCGGCGTAGCTGCGCAGGATGGAGTTGGAGCCGAACACCAGGTCGATGCGGCTGGCGGTCCACTTCACCTGGTCGCTCTGGCGGTCACGCACCTCGTACACGCCGTTGTCTGCGGGCCTCCAGGTGTTGGCCATGTCGGTCAGGTTGACGAAGAAGTCGTTGGTCAACTGGCCTTCACGGTCGGTGAAGACACCGTGCTTGCTGCCACCATGGTTGGTGCCGAGCACGCGCATGCCGCCGAGCAGCACCGTCATCTCCGGCGCGGTCAGGCCCATCAGCTGGGCGCGGTCGAGCAGCATCTCCTCCGGCTTGACCACATAGTCCTTCTTCAGCCAGTTGCGGAAGCCATCGGCCAGCGGCTCCAGCGGCGCGAAGGAGTCGGCGTCGGTCATCTCGGCGCGGGCATCGCCACGCCCCGGGATGAACGGCAGCAGGACATCGTATCCGGCCGCCCGGGCCGCCTGTTCGATGCCCACGCTGCCACCCAGCACGATCAAATCGGCCACGCTGGCGCCGGTCTCGGCGGAGAGCTGCTCGTAGACCTTGAGCACCCGGGCCAGGCGCTCGGGTTCGTTGCCTTCCCAGTCCTTCTGCGGGTCCAGGCGGATATGGGCGCCGTTGGCGCCGCCGCGCATGTCGGAGCCGCGGAAGGTGCGGGCGCTGTCCCAGGCGGTGGCGACCATCTCGGCCATGGTGAGGCCGCTCTCGGCGATCTTCTGGCGGGTCGCCTCGACGCTGTAGTCGGTGCTGCCGGCCGGCACCGGGTCCTGCCAGATCAGGTCTTCCTGCGGCGCCTCCGGACCGATGTAGCGAGTCTTCGGGCCCATGTCGCGGTGGGTCAGCTTGAACCAGGCGCGGGCGAAGCAATCCCTGAAGTACTCGGAATCCTTGCGGAACGCGTCCATGTACTTGCGATAGACGGGGTCCATCTTCATCGCCATGTCCGCATCGGTCATGATCGGGTTATGGCGGATGGACGGATCCGTGGCATCGACCGGCTTGTCCTCCTCCTTCATGTCCACCGGCTCCCACTGCCAGGCGCCGGCCGGGCTCTTCTTCAGCTCCCACTCGTGGTCGAGAAGGGCCTCAAAGTAGCCCATGTCGAACTGGGTCGGGTTCTTGGTCCAGGCACCCTCGATGCCGGAGGTAATGGCGTTGGTGGCCTTGCCCTGCATGTTGGGGTTGTTCCAGCCGAAGCCCTGTTCCTCGACATCGGCCCCTTCGGGCTCCGGACCCAGCGCACCGGCATCGCCATTGCCGTGGCATTTGCCCACGGTGTGTCCGCCGGCGGTCAGCGCCGCGGTCTCTTCATCGTCCATGGCCATGCGGGCGAAGGTCTCGCGGACCTGCTCGCCGGTCTTGAGCGGGTCGGGCTTGCCGTTGACCCCTTCCGGGTTCACGTAGATCAGGCCCATCTGGACGGCTGCCAGGGGGTTCTCCATCGTATCGGGCTTGTCGACGTCGCCGTAGCGCTCGTCGGAGGGGGCCAGCCACTCCTTCTCCGCGCCCCAGTAGGTGTCCTTCTCGGGATGCCAGATATCCTCGCGACCGAACGAGAAGCCGAAGGTCTTCAGCCCCATATTCTCGTAGGCCACGGTACCGGCCAGGATGATCAGATCCGCCCAGCTGATCTTGTTGCCGTATTTCTTCTTGATCGGCCACAACAGGCGGCGCGCCTTGTCCAGGCTGGCGTTGTCCGGCCAGCTGTTGATCGGCGCGAAGCGCTGGTTTCCAGTGCCGCCACCACCCCGGCCATCGGCGATACGGTAGGTGCCGGCCGCGTGCCAGGACATGCGGATCATCAGCCCGCCGTAGTGGCCCCAGTCGGCCGGCCACCACGCCTGGCTCTCGGTCATCAGCGCGTGCATATCCTTTTTCAGGGCGTCGAAGTCGAGCTTCTTGACCTCTTCCCGATAGTCGAAGTCCTCGCCCATCGGGTTGGTCTTGCGGTCATGCTGATGGAGGATGTCCAGGTTTAGCGCTTCCGGCCACCAGTCCATGACCGAGTGGCCAGCGGCGGTCTCGCCGCCATGCATGACCGGGCATTTGCCCATGCTCTGATGCTCACCCATATCGTTCTCCATTTTTCGCTGCGTTCAGCTGGTTCGTGTTTCGGAAGCCGTCATCCATGTGTAATCGATGGCTTTCCTCAGGGACCGCAAGCCGTTCCGACCCAGGGCCACCTTCGGCCAGGGTGGGCTGCACTGTCCACCTGCCCTTGAAGCTAGGCCCCACGAGCCATTAGTGCCAGTTGATATTCACCATGAGCGAGATAGTCTCCCGCTATTTTTCCGCAGGCGGCGCCGCAGCGCGATGGGCTACAAGATGCTCTCGATCGCGCGGCGCAGCTCGGCGGACCCGGGGCCGGCCTGGCTGGGGAAGTGCGCAACCACCCGCCCCTCTCGGTCCACCACATACTTGTAGAAGTTCCAGCGCGGGGCGGCGGCTTGGCGGGCCAGTTCGCGAAAGATCGGGTGGGCGTCCGCGCCGCGCACACCGATCGGCCTAAACATGTCGAAGGTGACGCCAAAGTTCTCGAAACACACCCGGGCGGTCTCGGCCTCGTCGTCGGCCTCCTGGTTGAAGTCATGGGAAGGGAAGCCCACCACCTTCAGCCCCTGGTCCCGATAGTCCTGGTGCAACTGTTCCAGCCCACCGAACTGGTCGGTGTAACCGCAGTGGCTGGCGGTATTGATGATCAGCAGCGGATGGCCCTGGAAGCGTTCCTGCAGGTTGATCACTTCAGACGAATGCAGGCGACCCAGCTCGTGATGGAACAGCGCTTCGGTATCCGGCTCCGTGGCGCTTGCACAGGCCATCGGCAGCACCAGAAACAGGGAGGCGAACAGGGGCGCGAAACGGGACATGACACATCTCCACGGGGTCTCCACGGTCAGACCACCGGCGTGCCTTCGGGTTCTGCGGAAGGCCGGTGGGTCACGGCCAGGCTGGGATCGCGATGCAGTCGCACAGCCGCCGGGCCGAAGCGCCCGTCCGCGCCTGCCATGGCCTCGCGGGCATGTCATGCGTACCCTTGTGGGCAACCATCAACAAGGTCTTCCGCCGATGATTGCCTACGCCCGCCCGCTCCTGCTGCTTGCCGTCATCCTGCCGCTGACGACCGGCTGCACGGCCGTGAAGGTGGCCGGCACCGCCGGGAGCGCCGCTGTCAGTGTCACCACCGGCACCGTAAAGGCGACCGGCAAGACCGCCGGGGCGGTGGGACGCGCCGTCACCCCGGGCGGCAAACAGGACGATGACGACGCCGATTGAAGTGCCCGGGGCCGGCCGCCCGCAGCGAACGGACCTGAAAAGCGGTTCCTGATCGGAAGGGCCGCGCCGGGCGGCTTTCAGTCCCCGGCGTCCGCGCGGCCTCGCTCGCATGGCAGCCCGGCCCGCCACCAGGCGAGCATGCCGCCGCGAAGCTGGCGGGCCTCGTAGCCGCGGGCCCGCAGCTTGCGCACGGCGGGGATGCTGCGGTGTGCACTGAGGCAGATGGCCACCACGGGACGATCGGGATCGAGTTCCAGGTCCGCCAGGCGTCGCTTGGAAAACTGCGTGATCGGGAGGTGCCGCGCGCCCGGGATACGACTCCGACGATGCTCGACTCCGGTGCGCACATCCAGCACTTGCACCTGGGCGTTCTCCATCGCCTGCGCCAGTTCCTCGGGGCTCATTTCCGGCACGCGGCCGAACGGCCACCACTGGCTCAAACCCATCGTGATCACCTCCTGTCCACGGGCAAGAACGCGGTCGAACTTGGTCTTGTGCCCCGTACCTGATTCGCGACGAGGCGAGGATGGGCTGCTCTCAGCACTGACCTCGCGAAAAACCATCGCCGAAAGGAAAACCATTATGGATCATCACGACGAAGAGTTTCTCCGTCGGGCGCAAGCCGCGCGCGCTCGCATCAAGGAGATCGAGCCGCAACAGGTAGACGCCAGCCTGGCATCCGGTGCGGTGGCCATCGATGTGCGCGAGCCCGGGGAGTACCAGAAAGGCAGCCTGCCGAGCGCCCGCAATGTAGCGCTGGATTCCATCACGCGTCAGATCGAGGGAGTCGCACCAGACAAGGGCGCGCCCATGGTCTGTTTCTGCAATGGTGGCAACCGCGGGGCATTGGCGGCGGCCCAGCTGGAGGATCTGGGCTATACCAATGTCCAGTCCATCGCCGGGGGACTGCGCGCCTACCAGAAGGCAAACGACACCTCGGAGAGCTCCGCCTGACGACCGGACGGTCTGGGGGTCCAGCTTCGGATTTTCCGACCTTGCCCGTTGCCCCGCCTTAAAGAAACACTGATTAGCCACGAGCGTCAGCCAGGTCCAAGGACCGGTGTGTACAGCACCTGGCGGCCGAAGGTGGCCCTGCAGCGCAGCGGTACGCGCCCAGCGGCTCCACGCGCCTTCTTTTTCGTCATCCCGGAAACCGCGTAGCGGTTATCCGGGATCTCGATGGCTGGGGTTGCCCCGACGGGGGAGATCCCGGCTCTTCGCTTCGCTCCGGCCGGGATGACAGTGCAGGGGCAAGGGCCCCGGGGAGAGTGACATTCCCAAAGGGCCCGGACTAAAGCGACCTGCGACGGGCCATTGTCGTCCCCGGAGGATCCCCGTGACTGGCTGACCCTCGTGGTTAATCAGGAAAGGGGAAGACGGGGCATATCTCGGTCTGCGCCCGCGCGAGGGCTCACAGTCGTTGGCAGGTGTACTGTTCGCCGGACGCGTGCTCGACCACGAGGCGCGTGGGTGATTCGGTGACGATCCGTGTGACCTCCGTATGCGGGAGTTCCGGTAGCCGCGTAGTGATCTGCCGGATCAGGTGGCGCTGGAGTTCGACACCTGATGGGGAGCCGGGCGACAGGTCCAGGGCTTCCACGGTGAGCGTGAGCTGCTGCTCCTCGCGCTGCCACTGCCCCTCGCTGGTCGCGATCAGCGTGAGCGGCCACAGGCCGAACTGGGCCACGGCATCGCCCTCGCTCTTGTACCGCCCGTCCGGATGCAGACGGGAGCGCGTATCGAGCTGCAGATTCAGTTGGCTCGAGCCGATGGCTGCCAGTTGCATTACGGCAGGACAGGCCCAGTCGCCGTCCAGCTCCGTGGTGTCCGCCCAGGCTGCGCCGGCGAAAACCAGGGAGATGCAAAGGCCCAGCACGGGCCACGATCGATTCATCAAACGCGTCTCTCCAATCCAGTCTGGCTTTCCGGCACGGGCAGTAGGCGCGGGCAAAGGGCAAGGTCTGCCCCCGTAGGGCTTCGGTTATACCCCTGCGCCCGCGCCAGCGAGCCGGATTCGTGGGGCTTCAGCCGATGGCCACGGCCTCTTCGAGGCCCGCAATGACACGGCACTGCGGGCTTATTGTCTCGGCTTTGGATACGCGCCCCGTCTCGCCTGCGCGGGTCCACGCCGCAGATTGAGCCGAGTACGGTGCGCTGACCGCAGGACGCCCCGCTCGGACTCTGGGTGTGACCGACTGCTTCGTCGGTTCGGTGTCACACCTAAGCGTTAGTCGTCCGTTATGTTACGCTGCGCGGGAGCCTCGCGCGCCCTGAAGGCGCTCTTGACGGGGCCCGACCAGGAGACTGCGGTGCGATCAGTCACGCATGCACACCTTCCCGCGCTGGCCTTGGTAATGGCCGGCTTTCTGCCCTTGGCACTCCCGCTGCCGGCCCTTGCCGACGACGGTGGGTATCGGCTGCTCAAGCTGGATGGCTACAAGGTGAAGTGGGGAGAGCAGCAGTTAGGGGTGGGGGCCAGCATCAGCTATGCCTTTGCCGGGGAGGCGCTACGGTTCGATGATGCGCACAACTGCCGCGATCTGGCACCGATTGACGAGCTTCTGGGCGAAGCCCTCTCCATGGAGACGCTGGATCGCGAGGCCGCGGCGGCGTTTCGGGTTTGGGAGCGCGCGGCCGGTCTGTCATTCCACAAGGTAAGCGATACCCGGGAGGCGGATATCATCCTCGGCGCCCAGGGGCAGCCGCGTGGACGGGCATTCGCCAACGTAGCCTACGCACCCGATTCGGACGATTTCTCCAACGTTTCCTACTCGCCCGATGCGGAAGTGGATGTGCGCACCATCGAACAGTCGCTGGTGTGCCTGAATCCAGCACACGAGTGGAAGGTCGGATTCGACGGCAACAAGGATGTGTACGACATCCGCTATACGCTGACTCACGAGATCGGTCACGCCATCGGCCTGGACCATCCCGGGCCATCCGGGCAGGTGATGGGATTCAGGTACACCGAGGACTTCGCCGACCTGCAGCCCGGCGATCTGCGCGGAGTCCAGCGGCTCTACGGGCGCCCCGCCGATACCCTCGACACCCAACTGGCCGAGAAGCCGACCGAGGACGGGGAAAGCGCATTCAACAGCGACCGATTCCTTGATCCGAACGACCGCATCGTGCCCGTGACCGGTGTCGATAGCGGCCTTGGCATCGGCGAGAAGTAGCTCCGAGTCAATTCAGGGGCAGGTCTTTCCCATGCCCCTGCTCCACCACGAGCGGCCCCCACCCGTAGCACGCCAACCGATTGCCGCGGCCCCGCGACAGGACGTCGCATACGTGGCCGTTTACCGTAGAGTGACCGTACCGATGTGCCAAGGCGGGGCCGGCTCCCGGCAAGGGGCTCATTATCGGGGACAGGACCCCGAAAATTGAGTGCGGATAAACCCTCGGCAATACGTGGATCGGAAGGCATTTGAAAGACAAACCCCTGCCGTTTTGCCCCTCTTCTGCCTGGTGGCTGACCGCATGGCTGGCCGGCGGGATGCTGCTTGCTGGCTGCGCCGGCGGGCCGCCATCGGCGGAGTCACCCGCCGCCACGGGTGCCGCGCCGCAGGAGCAGCCCGCCGCCGCGGCAGACGGACCCGCGGAGGGGTTCGCCAGCCTCCGGGACGAGATCCACTACTACCTCGAACGCCTGTCGGATCGCGCGTTCACCGAGACCTACGGGGGCGAGGAGCATCCGCGTACCTGGTACACCGCGGCCGAGGCGCTCGGCCGGATCGGTGCGCCGGCGGTCCCGCATCTCGTGCCCTACCTCGATTCCGATGACCCGTGGGAACTGAAACTCGCGCTGTACGCCCTGATGCTGGCTTCGCAGGATCCGACGGTGACCTCGCAAACCGGGGGCGAGTACATCCGCCTGGGAACCGTCCTCGACGAACGCGAGAACGCGGCCAACCGCGCGATCGCCCGCGACTGGTGGAAACGCTGGGGCCACCTCTGGGATTAGCGGCCCCGGGGGCCGGCGGAGCAAGATATTTGGGGTCCCGTCTTGCCTTTTTCCCTGCCCAATCACGAGCGGTCCGCAACCGTGGCACTTCGGCCGATTGCCACGGCCTCTGCGAGGCCTCGCAATGACGAGGCCCCTGGCGTTTCGGCACGTGGGGAGATCCGCGCCCTGCCCTCGCCATCCGGGGCTTGTTGGGCCATGCTCCATGCTGCGGGCGGATGAAGACGGGGCCCGTGTCGCGGCGCCGGGCAGGAGCCGTTACCTCGAACGACAAGGAGCATGCGCATGAACCTGGAGAAGGTGATCTTCGGCTTTTTCATCATCCTGGCGTTCACGCTGAACTTCGGGTTCTTCCTCGGCGAGATTGATGATCCGGCGCACCACAATGTGTACGAGCTGTTCGCAGCCATCGTGGTAAACGTCATCGCGACGGCCCTGAAGCTGGGAGACCGGACGCAGACCGGGGCGTTGCTGCTGGCCAGTTCGCTGGTCGCGGTGCTGCAGTTGATTGCGGCCGCAGCGGTATGGGCCTATGCGAGCCACGTGCATGCCGGGGGCATGGATGCGATGTTCATGGCCAGCATCGTCTCCCTGGCGGGCGGGGCCATGGTGGCCAACCTGATCTCCGTGCTGCTGCTGATCGCGGATACGGTGGCGCTGCGCCGCTGACGGCGGCCGCGAGCGCTACAGACACCACGAGCCGTGGGTCCCACGATCAACAAGGTGCTGTTCCTGTTCCTGCGGCGCATGCGGGCACCCCTGCTTGCGCTGACGGCGGCCTACGCGATCTCCGTTCTCGGCCTGGTGCTGATACCCGGCGTGGACGATCAGGGGGAGCCTTGGCGCATGGACTTCTTCCATGCCTTCTACTTCGTGACCTACATGGCCACCACCATCGGCTTCGGCGAGATCCCCCACGCCTTCACCGAGGCGCAGAGGATGTGGACGGTGTTTGCCGTTTACCTGTCGGTGGTGGCCTGGCTGTATGCGATCGGCAAGATCCTCGCACTGATCCAGGACCCGGCCTTCCGCCTGGCCGTCAGCCAGCATGCGTTCGACCGCACGATCCGCAAGCTGCAGCGACCGTTCCATATCGTGTGCGGTTATGGCGACACCGGGGCCCTGGTGGTGCGTTCCCTGCTCGGGCGCAATGGCTTTGCCGTGGTGATCGACCGGAACCCGGACCGCATCAACGAGCTGGTTCTGGAGGATTACCCGCTGCAGATCCCCGGTCTGTGCGCGGATGCCAGCATCGCCAATCGCCTGCTTGATGCCGGGCTCCTCAACCCGCACTGCCAGGGTGTGGTGGCGCTGACCAGCGACGATGCGGTGAACCTGCGGATCGCCATTGCCGCCAAACTCCTTAACCCGGAGCGCCCCGTGATCTGCCGTGCCGAGAGCCACGACACAGAGAAGAACATGGCCTCGTTCGGGACTGACCAGGTCATCAACCCGTTCGACATCTTCGGCCAGCGCCTCGCCCTCGCGCTGCATTCCCCCGCGCATCACCTGTTGCACGAGTGGCTTGGGAGCATCCCCGGGAGCCCGCTGCCGATGCCGATCGACCCGCCCTGCGGTCGCTGGATCCTGTGCGGCTTCGGGCGCTTCGGCAAGGCCGTGCATGCCGGGCTGATCCAGGAGGGCGTGGAGATAACCCTGGTGGAAACAGACCCCGAGGGCGCGGACTGTCCGCCCGACTGCATCAAGGGCCGCGGCACCGAGGCGGACACCCTGCACGAGGCCGGCATCGAGAGCGCCTCCGGGATCGTGGCCGGAACCGGCCGCGACGACTACAACCTGTCCATCGTGATGACCGCGCGCGAGCTGAACCCGGAGCTGTTCATGGTCGGACGCCAGAACCGCGAGTGCGATTCGCTCCTGTTCGCGGCGGCCGACCTGCCGCTGGTGATGCGCCACGACCGGGTGATCGCCGAGGCGATCCTGGCCCATCTGACCTCGCCGCTCCTGCCGCGCTTCCTGGAACTGAGCCGCAACCAGACAACCGACTGGGCGAACGAGCGAGTCAGCTCCATCACGGCCGTGGTCGGCGACCGTGTGCCGGCCATCTGGACCGAGCAACTGGACGAGGGGACAGCCCCGGCCCTCCTTGCCCATCTGGAGCAGGAGCCGGTGACCCTGGGCCAGTTGCTGCGCGCCGACCATCCCGTGCGCCAGCGACACGCCTGCATTGTGCTGCTACTACGGCGCGAAGCCGGAGGCGAGGATATCCTCGCGCCCGACGACGACACGCCCCTGCAACCCGGCGACCACCTGCTGTTCTGCGGCCGCTTCGCGAGCGCCCTCACCATCTCGCACACCCTGCGCGACCCCCACGCCCTGCGCTACCTGCTGACCGGCGAAGATACCCCCGAAGGCTGGATCTGCCGTGCCCTCCGCGCGGCCCGCAGACAACCGGCCTGAGACGCGCAAGGCAGACCCGCCAGCACGCAAGTCCGTAAACGCGCATAGAGAGAGGAAAACGGTTGGGGACCGATACCGTTCCGCCCCCGCACCCGGTCATCCCCGGACACTGCAAAGCGGTGAGCCGGGACCTCCCCGCCGGGGCTCTTCAACCCGGAGATCCCGGCTCTGCGCTGCGCTCTGGCCCGGATGACGGGATGTGTTTTGTCACGAGTGACCGTGCCAGTTGTTGCCTTACCCCCAACCAAGCGAATCGGCGCCCAGGCCACGAATGAAAAAGAGGTGGCCCCGCGGTTCCAGGCGTTGTTCGTGGCGGACCGAAGGCTCCCGGCATAATGCCCGCGCAGCAACCAGGACCGACCGCTGAACAAGGTAGACCGTCCGATGGCGACCGTGAAAAGTACCTGTTACGAGTGCGATGCCAACTGTGCCATCGACGTCACCCTGGACGCCGTCGGCGAGCCGGTCGCCATTGACGGCCCCGATTGCCCGCGCTGCTACGTCCAGCTTGACCGGCGCAACCATCCGGAGCGCTTGCTGTACCCGCTGCGGCGAACGGGCCCGCGCGGCAGCGGCCAGTTCGAGCGCATCTCCTGGGACGAGGCACTGGACACCATCGCCGGGCGCCTGCGCGCCACCCGCGAGGAACACGGGGCCCCGGCGGCGGCCTTCTTCGCCGGCTATACCAAGGAGGCCCGGCCGCAGCTCCAGCGCCTGGCGCATGCCTTCGGCTCGCCCAACTACCTGACCGAGAGCGGCTGCTGCTTCTCCTCCACCAAGGTGGCGGAGGAGGTGACCTTCGGCACCAAGATCAAGACCTCGTCCACCGTGGCCTCGGATGCGACGCGCTGCCTGCTGGTGTGGTCCACCAACCCGCGCGGTTCCATCCCGCCGTTCCACCAGCACCCCCTGGCTGCGGCCCGCCCCGGCTGCGCCACCGTGGTGGTGGACCCACGGGTAACCCCGCTGGCGGAGCAGGCCGAGGTGCACCTGCAGATCCGCCCGGGTACCGATGGCGCACTGGCGCTGGGCATGCATTACCTGATCTTCGAAAACGGCTGGCAGGATCAGGCCTTCCTCGACGAATGGGGCAACGGGGTGGCGGCCTTCCGCGACTACGTGGCCGAATTCCCGCCGGAGCGTGTCGCACAGATCTGCGGCATCGACGCGGCCGATCTGCGCCGCGCCGCCGAGCTCTATGCCGCCCACGCGCCGGCGCAGATCATGCTCTCGCCCACCGCCACCGTGCAGCACAGCAACGGCTTCCAGAACCACCGCGCGGTGATCCTGCTGGCCGCGGTGACCGGCAACATCGACCGCGAGGGCGGCAACCGCTTCTTCAACGACAAGGTCACGCCGAAGCCGATCGACCTGTTTGACCACTGCCGCGAGAACCTGCCGCCGCGCATCGGCGACGAGACCTTCCCGGTGTGGACGGCCCACTGGCCGGCGGCGCAAAGCATGCTGCTGCCGGATGCCATCCTCGAAGGACAGCCGCAGCCGGTTCGCGCCCTGCTGGCGATGGGCATCAACACCGCGATGTGGCCGAACTCCAGACGCATGGAGCAGGCACTAGGCGCGCTGGATTTCTTCGCCGCCTCCGACTTCTTCCACAACCCGGCCACGCGCATGGCCGACATCGTGCTGCCGGCCGCCACCAGCCTGGAACGCGCGGCGCTGATCGCCTACCCCGGCTGCAACTTCCGCGGCGAGCTGCGCTACCGCCACGCCGCCGTTGCCCCGCGCGGCGAGGCGCGCCCGGATGGCGAGGTGTTCCTGGAGCTGGGCGTGCGCCTGGGCATGGGAGAGCAGTTCTGGAACGGCGACCTGGAGGCCAGCTGGGCCGAGGCCGCCGAGGGCATCCCCGAGACCATCCGCGAGCAGGTCTACAATGACCCGGACGGGGTCACCGTGTTCGCCAAGGCGCTGGACGACATGCTCGAGTACGGCTTCGAGGAAGGCGACCGCCAGTACCGGATCAACGGGTTTCGCACGGTCAGCGGCAAGGTGGAGTTCGACGCCGCGGAACTGCACGCGGCCGGGCACGACGGCCTGCCGGTCTACCGTGAACCGGCGGAGAGCCCGGTCTCCACGCCGGAGCTCGCCCACGACTATCCGCTGGTACTGACCAGCGGCGCCCGCCACAAGCACGCCACCCACTCGCAGCACCAGCAGCTGGAGCGCATGCGCCGGGCGATGCCGGAGCCGCTGGTGGAGCTGCACCCGATGGATGCCGCCGCGCGCGGGATCGTCAACGGCGACACGGTAGAGGTGCGCTCGCCACGTGGGCGCGTGGCGTTCGTGGCCAAGGTCACGGACCGCATCAAGCCCGGCGTGGCGCACTGCCAGCACGGCTGGAACCACGCCAACGTGAACGAACTGACCGACGACCGCGCGCTGGACCCGATCAGCGGGTTTCCCGCGTTCAAGTCGCTGCTGTGCGAGGTGGAGCGCTTGGCGGCGGGCCACGAAAAACGCCAAGCGGAGGCCGGGTAGTGCCGTTTGTCGGTGTCCTCCCCGAACGCGAGCATATCTTCCGGCCCGAGCCGCGCCGGGAGGTGGCCGTGTCCGACGCCGCCGCCTGGCGGCTCAATCCGGACCACCGGCATGTCTATGACAAACTGCATCTGGCCCTGGATGCCGGACTGACCGCCGCGCCCTGCGGCGTGGCACCCACGGACCTCGGCATCGCGGCGGACGCCGAGGTGTTCGTCAAGCCGATCACCAACCTGGCCGGCATGGGGCTGAACGCACGCACCCTGCCGGCCAGCGGCGTGCCGGCAGAGCCCGGCAGCTTCTGGTGCCAGCGCCTGCAAGGTACCCACACCAGCACCGACTGCCTGGTGGAGAACGGCGCGGCCCGCTGGTTTGCCCACACCCGCGGTTCGGAGGCGAAGGACGCAGCCCGCCCGATCTACTGGGAGATCGGCGCCGCCGCGCCCGAGATCGAGCCCTGGATCGCCGACTGGGTACGCCGCAACCTGGCCGGCTACAGCGGCCTCTGCAACATCGAACTGATCGGCGGCCGGCCGATCGAGGCCCACCTGCGCGGCTCCAACGGCTTCTTCGACTTCTACGGCCCGGAGTTCATTCCAGCCTGGGTCGCGCTGGCCGACGGCGAGGCGTTCACCCCGCCCCCGCCCATCCCCGGCGGCTTCGTGATCTCGGTGTTCGGCGACGCCGACCTGCGGGATGACGACTTCCGGGCCGCCGAGGCGGCCGGCGTGAACCTGCAGCCCGATCCTTCCACCCCGGGCCGCGCCGCCATCCTGCGCTGCCGTGACCGTGCCGCCGGCTTCGAAATCTACCGACGACTCACCGGGCACACGCTGTAGCGAAGACGCCCCGCTTCCGGAGCTGGCGTAGTCAGCGCGGTTGCCAGGATCAGGCGTGACAGGTCTAGACAGGGCAAAGGGTTGAGACCGTCCCCATTCCGCGCCCCCACCTGCGTCATCCCGGACACCGCAAAGCGGTGAGCCGGGATCTCCGCCGCCTCTCCAGCCCGAAGATCCCGGCTCTGCGCTCCGGCCGGCGAGGCTGGAGGCCACGCCGGGGCGTTGCCCCGCGGCTGGCTCAGCGTACGGAGAGCCGCATGGTCATGGCGTGGGTTGCGCCCGCGGCAAGCGGGTAGGCGTCGTCGAGGGCGTTGGCGACTTCGACGCAGACCGTCTTGCGGTACTGGTCGTCGGGCATGTCCGCGAACGACTGGACACCTTCCGGGCCGGGGTTCCACAGCACGCTGCTGGCGCTGTTCTCGCGTTCGATGACGATCTCGCGCGCGTTGCCCCGATCCTCGATCACGAGCGTGCCCGGGTGGCCGACGAACACCTGCTCCATCGGGGTCGTCATGGCGACGTCGCCGGACTGCGTCCCGCGTTCACCGTCCGCCAGCTTGTCGATCCGCGTGGTCCCGTCCAGCCCGCGCACCACCAGGCCCTCGGCCTCGCCCACGCCGAAGTAGGTGTGGAAGGCCTCCGACACACGCCACTCGCGATCGCTGCGGTTCTCGCCCTCCAGCGTCATCTCCAGGGCCTCGCCCAGGGTGACGTGCAGGCGCAGCGAGAACTCCAGCGGCCAGGCCTTGCGGATATCGTCGTCCGGGGTCAGCACGAACACGACGTGCGTGGCATCGCCGACCGATTCCACGGACTCGACATCCCAGAACGCATAGCGCGCGATCCCGTGCCCCTTCTTGTGTTCGTCGCTCGGGTCGGGCCCCAGCGCGGCCGGATCGTACGGGCCAAACCATGGCCAGCAGACGGGGACCCCGCCGCGCACCGGTTTCTTGCCGTCGTACAACGCGGTATCGCTCACCCACAGCACATCGGCACCACCCTTCGGGCGATAGCTCAGCAGTGTCGCGCCAAAGGTCGTGAGCGACGCGCTGCCGTGCGCGTTCTCGATATCGACCATCACCAGTGCATCCTGCTGGCGAAACCGCACTTCGGGATGCGGAAACTGTTCCGTGAGCGCTGCAACCGTCATCTGATCTCTCCTGTCCGACAAGGGCCGAAGCGTAGCAGACCCCGTGGTGCGTCGAGTGCCTGCACGGGCGCCGGGATCAAGGGCGCCGGATCAGGTCGGGCCTTCTGCCCCGGCATTGCGACCGACCGGCGGCCCAGCACGCTCCAACCGATTGCCACGGCCTCTGCGAGGCCTCGCAATGACGAGGTGCTCCGTAGAAGGACGAGGGATGACAGGTCGGGAAACAGCAGCTAGATTGTTGGCGCGACCGATCAATGGGCTCGCGATGTTTCCAGGGAGGGAAACGATGAAAAAGGGATTCTCTAGTTCTGTCCGCGCGGGGCATGTGCGCCCTGCCGCCCCATGCCCCGTTACCCGCCCGCCACCTCGCCGGCTTCTCGCCGCCACGGCCGGGCTGTTCCTGCTGATATTCGGCCTCGCCAGCCCGGCAAGCGCCGACGAGCGGCCCGAGATCCTGAACATCCTGAGTCAGTTCGTCGCATCCAGTACAGCCGCGGCCCGCTGTGACGATATCGATGACGACCAGATGGTCGCGTTTCTGGCCAACCAGCAAATGATCTACCTGCAATCCGTCATGGCGCTGGAGGACCAGCACCCGGAAGCGACGGGAGAACAGATCGCGGCCACCCTGCTGCGTGGCCAGGAAGACATCCAGACCCAGGTAAAGCAGCGCATCGACGAACACGGCTGTGACGATCCGAATGCCCAGGCTCTGATCGAACTGTTTGAGATGCAGGCCGAGTGGCGGCCCGGCCGCTCACCCCGGAATGACACCGAGTAGGACCCGACGGGTTCACTGTCACACGCTGCCACAGGGGACGTGCGCATGTGGATGTTTGCTGGATTCGTCACGCTCATCGGAATGGCGGTGTGGGTCTACCGACGCCGGCTCGAGGATCGATGGGAACGCCGGTCTTCTTCAACACCTGAGCCAGTACCGGGTCACCAACAAGCGCCCCCACTCGGGGACCCGCTCTATAACTATGTCTACCGAGGCCGCCATTCCGCACCCGTGGAGCGCATTGGCTACTACCCGGCACCGGATGTCGAGTTCCGCGTAAAAGTGCGTCGCTGGTGGGATGTGCTGTTCACCACCATAGGGCTTTCGGTGGCCTGCCGCACAGGCAACACCGAATTCGACCGGACCTTCTATTTGGTCGCCGACCAGGCACCGCTCTGCCGGACGCTGAAAGCGTGCGGGACAACGCAGGAGGCCATGCTGCGCATTTACCGTGAGTGCGAAGCCAACGGACTCCGCTTTAGGCAGTTGCGCATACGATGCGAGCGGGTATGGGTCGAGGTCGTGGCGCAAAGACGCCGGAGCCGTAGTCGCCTTTCGGCACCCTTGAAGGCGTTCGTCCCGCTGCTTCGCGAGCTCTCCGAAGCCATGGAATCGGAGATTCCCGAAACCGCTCGTGGGCAGAAAGACCCATTGGCCTGGAAGGCCGTGCTGATCGTCAGCATCAGCTCCGCCATGCTGATCACCGGCTTTCTATTTCTGCACCAGAGAATCTTCTGGCCCCTCCCCGGCCCCATTCGAGCATCGGAGATGGTGTCGCTTTCGATAAGCACGGGCATCGTCGTATTCGCGCTGCTGGCGGCCGTGACCATCGCCTGGCTGGGACGCACCTCCCGTACCCACCTTGTCCTGATCGAACTGGCTTTAGCCGGATTGATCGGCGCTGCCATGACCAGCTACGGGCTTCTTCGGGACGTCAATATGAGTTTTGATCGGTCCTCCGCTCTGGGGCACCCTGTTGAAGTGCGCGACAAGACGGCCGAGCGGGGGCGTGGCTATACCCTTCACTACCTGAAACTTTCTGGGTGGAACGGCCCTCAAGAGAAGCGCGGAATCCGCGTCGATCGCTGGCTATACCACTCCGTTCGAGCAGGTGACCGGCTGCTGCTGGAGGAATACCCGGGCCGCCTCGGCGTTCCCTGGATCCGGCTCGACACCGATCGCTCCGAGATCGCACAGTCTCCATGAGGCACAACAGCCATGCGGGTTCCAGCCCGGACTCCGCAGCACATTCACAGGGAGGGGATCGAGGCCCTGTGGGCGGGTCCGACCGATTGCCACGGCCTCTGCGAGGCCTCGCAATGGCCGGTGTGGGTACGGCTGTCAGGCGGGTAGCGGCAGCCGGCCCTGGTAGTGGAATTGGGTCAGGGGAAAGTCGTGCAGGGCGCCGTCGCGGGGCTTGAGGAAACGGACGTGGTCGGCGGTGAGCTGGCACAGCCAGGGATCCTGGCGCGTGGGTTTGTTGCGGGTAAACGGGCGCGCATTGAAGAGCCCGAGGTTCAGGCCGGCCTCGTGATCGCGGACGGACGGGTATTCGAACAGGTCGATGCCGGCCTCGCGCAGCGCGGCGCCCAGGGCCTGGGTGGCCTGATAGTCGGCGGGATGACGCAACAGGTCCGCGTGTTCAGCGAACGGGGGCTGATGGAGCTGCAAGCCATTCGGGGTCTGGTAGCGTGCGACAAACAGGGTGTGCTGGGTGTCGAGCTTGCGTGGCGGCGGGGTCGCCATGCCATGCCAGAACACAAACCGGTAGTAGGCCGCCTCGGCGAGGACCGTGCGCTCGCGCAGGGCGCCGTAGAACAGGCTGGGTTCGTGGCGACGGCCGAAGCGCGATCCGTGACGTAGCGGCGGGTAGCGAAACGGCGTGGCGAGGAGATAATGCAGCCGTTCGGTGCCCGGACGCCGGGGCGGCTTGGTGGCCTCCAGCATCTCTTCCAGCACGGCCTGGCGGTCGAGCGAGCTGACAATCTGGTTGGTGGCAACCTGCTCCTGGCTCTCCACCAGGCGCAAGACCTCCCCTCTCAGCATGACACGCGGCGCCGCTTCGACCAGGGCATCCCAGTCCGGCATGTCAGGTTGCCCTCATAGCTTGCCGCGGATCGCGTCGAGGTACTCCAGCACCCCCACCAAACCCTGAACCGTGCGGATCTGCTCGGCGGGCACGCCTCCGGTGTGGTGGTTGTGCGTCTGCATCCAGTGTTTCATCGCACCGGCATCCCCGCCGGTGAGGACATAGAGCGCGCGATAGCAGCGAATCAGCAACAGCGCCAGCTCACCCGGCTTGCTGGCCGGATCGATGTTGCCCCGGCTGATGTCCGTACGCCCGCGTCCGACCACCTCGCCCAGCTCCGCCTGGGTCAGGCCCAGCGCCTTCCCGGCATTGACCAGCGCCTCGCGCAGGATATCGGCGCGTTCCGGAGCCAGGGCTTCCGCAGTGTTCATGGCGCGCCTCCAATTCAGTGCATATGGCACATTATATCTCTTATTGCGCACACAGAACATTCTGTTTCCACATCACCGCCCTCCGCCAGCATGCGGAAGTTCAGACCAGCGCCGTCCGGTTGGCGCACACGGGCTCGCATGACCGCACTCGGGTGCTACGATCAGCCCAGTCCATTTGCACAAGGCCCGAGCGCTTCGGGCCCATCCCACTGGAGGGGACGCCATGCTGATCTCGTTGCTGTTGATGATTGCGTTGCTGCTGGTCGCGGGCGCCCTGCTGATCTGGCAGGTCAGCATCATCTTCAGCATCGAGATCGAGGACGGTCATCCGCGGGCCCGCCGCGGTGATCCGCCAAAGACGTTCCAGCACACGGTGCGGGATGTGGCGCGACGCTACGGTATCCAGAAGGGGCGGCTGACCGCGATCCGCCGCCAGAACGGACTGCGCCTGCGCGGCTCGGCCTCCATCCCGAAGGAGGCGCATGCCGAGCTGCAGGCCGCGCTGCAGCGCATCAAGGTGGGCCAAAAGCGCCGCAAGAAGCGCCGTTGAGCCCGGCCGGCCCGGCACACCCCATGACCATGACACCGGCCGTGGCCGCGCCGGAACAGCGCGACGGGACCTGGTACGTCTACCTGCTGGAGTGCCGGGGCGGCCGCATCTACACCGGGATCACGCCGCAGCTGGCGGCGCGCATGGCCGCCCACGCGGCCAGCCGCGGAGCCCGCTTCACCCGCATGCACCGGCCCGTGCAGCTACTGGCAGCCCGGGGTTTTGCCTCGCGCAACGAGGCCTTGCGGGAGGAACACCGGATCAAGCAGACCTCGCCACGGGCCAAGCGAGCCTTGGCCCTCCAGTGGGCCCGGGAGGCCGCCATCGACCGGTTCCCGGGGACCGGGATTACTCCGCCGGGCGCCGCCGCGACTCCTGGAACTGGCGCTGGACCGACTCGGACGGACCGCCGGGCAGCAGGCTGACGACGACGATGGCCACGGTGGCAAAGATGAAGCCCGGCAGCAGCTCGTAGACGTCGAACAGGCCTCCTTCGGCCTGGTTCCAGAGGATGATGGTGACCGCGCCGACCACCATTCCGGCCAGTGCCCCGTTGCGCGTCATCCGCGACCAGTACAGCGCCAGGATGATCACCGGGCCGAAGGCCGCGCCGAACCCGCCCCAGGCGTAGGCCACCAGATCCAGCACCCCGGCCTCCGGCGCCATGGCCAGTAGCAGCGCGACGAGCGAGACCCCCAGCACCGCGGCGCGGCTGATCCACACCAGCTCGGTTGCCCCGGCCTCGCTGCGCAGGATACCGCGATAGAAGTCGTTGGTGATGGCACTGGCGGAGACGATCAGTTGCGAGTCGATGGTGCTCATGATCGCGGCGAGGATCGCCGCCATCAGGATGCCTGCTACCCAGGGATTGAACAGCGCGCGGATCAGCTCGATCAGCACGGTCTCGCCGTCCGCGAGCGGGGCGTCGGCAAAGTAGGCGATCCCCATGTAGCCAGTGGCCACCGCGCCGATCAGGGCCAGGACCATCCAGGTCATGCCGATCAGCGTCGCACGCGGTACATCCCGCTCGGAGCGCAGCGCCATGAAGCGCGCCAGGATATGCGGCTGACCGAAATAGCCCAGACCCCAGGCCAGCAGGGAGAGCATGCCAAGGAAGGTCATACCCTGGAGCACCTGGGCATGGGTCGGGTCCACGGCGGCGACCTCGCTTTGCACGCTGCCCCAGCCGCCGATCAGCACCACCGCGAACATCGGTACCACCAGCAGCGTCAGGAACATCAGGATGCCCTGCAGAAAGTCGGTCCAGCTCACCGCCAGAAAGCCGCCGAGGAAGGTGTAACTGATAATCACGATGGCGCCGACCCACACGGCGGTCTCGTAGTCCATGCCGAACGAGCTCTGGAACAGCAGCCCGCCCCCGACCAGACCGGCCGAGATGTAGAGCGTAAAGAACACCAGGATCACGATCGCGGAGACCACCCGCAGGATACGCGTACGGTCCTCGAAGCGGTTCTCGAGGAAGTCCGGGATGGTCAGCGAGTCCTTCGCAAGCGCGGTGAAGCGCCGCAGGCGCCCGGCCACGAACAGCCAGTTCAGCAGCGCCCCGACCACCAGCCCCACCCCGATCCACAACTCGGACAGCCCGGACACGTAGACCGCACCGGGCAGCCCGAGCAGAAGCCACCCGCTCATGTCCGAGGCCCCGGCACTCAGCGCGGCCACCCCCGGCCCCAGGCGACGTCCGCCGAGCACGTAGTCGCACAGCGTGGTGGTCGTGCGGTAGGCCGCGATCCCGAGGATCAGCATCGCCGCCAGATAGGCGGCAAAGGTCACCAGAGTGGGCATCGGCATATTGATATCCATGGAGCGTCTCCTCGTATCAGGCCGATGGCCCTGTTGCGTTGGTGCTCGGGCGCGTCTCGATCGAGTGTAGATGAGGGTCCGCAGCCCCGTCGGTACGCGTCGTCATTGGGGCGTGATGCCTCATTCCGATCCGTCGGCCGCCGCCAGCAGGCTGGCGTTGCCGCCGGCGGCGGTGGTGTCGATGCACAGGTGGCGCTCGACCACGTAGCGCTCGGGCGCGATGGGGGCGGTCTCCAGCGCGACAATCGCCCCGTCGCGTTGCGCCAGCGCCTGGCGCAGCGCACGGGTCCAGTCACTCGCGCCGGCCGCCGCCACCGCGACCGGACCGTCCAGCGCGGTCAGCGTGCCCGGTTCCACCACGCCATCGATCCCGGCCACAGGCACGCCCGCCCGGTGCAGGGCCCGCACGGCACGTTCGGCGCCCGGGGCCACCATGAGCACCGGGCACCCCGCCCCCAGCGCCTGCACCGCCTGCGCCAGCGCGATCTCCGCACCCGGCCCCAGGCACAGCACCGGGCCGCGGGGATAAAGGCTCAGGCGATTGCTCTCGCCGGTCGGGCCCGGCAGCGTCTGCGGACTCATGTAGAGGGCCGCGGTCTCGGCCAGTGCCTTGCGCGGCAGACCCGTGCGTTCCGACAGCGCGCGGCGCAGTACCTCCATGCGATCCGTGCGCGCGGCCCAGTCACCGGCATCCAGCGCGTCCAGGGCCCGCTGCAGGACCGTGCGCGCGACGCCTTCGCCCCCCGGCTCCGGCGCGGCGGGTACCTCCGCAGGTGTGCCGGGCCGGCGCCCGAAACGGGTCAGGTACAGCGGCCCGCCGGCCTTCGGGCCGGTGCCGGAGAGTCCCTCGCCGCCGAACGGCTGGGAGCCGACGATGGCGCCGATCTGGTTGCGGTTGACGTACTGGTTGCCGACGCGCAGACGCTCCACCACCTGCTGCACGCGATCGTCGATGCGGGTATGCAGGCCGAAGGTCAGGCCGTAGCCGCGGGCATTGATGGCATCCACCACGGCGTCCAGGTCCCGGGCGCGAAAGCGCGCGACATGCAGGACCGGCCCGAACACCTCGCGCTCCAGGGCCTCGATCCCCGGGAGCTGGACGATGGAAGGCGCGACGAAGCGCCCCGCCTCCGGCACCGGAAGCGACTTCACCAGTCGGCCGTTCTCCGCCTGTGCCTTCAGGTAGTCGCGGATATCCGCCTGTGCCTCGGCATCGATCACCGGCGAGACGTCGGTTGCCAGCTGCCAGGGATCGCCGATGGTCAGCGCGTCCATCGCGCCCTGCAGCATCTCCATCAGGCGGTCATGGGCCTCGTCCTGCACATACAGCATGCGCAGCGCCGAGCAGCGCTGGCCGGCCGACTGGAAGGCGGAGGCGAGGATGTCGCGCACCGCCTGTTCGGTCAGCGCGGAGCTGTCGACGATCATCGCGTTCAGCCCGCCGGTCTCGGCGATCAGGACGGCGTCCGGCCCGGCGTTGTCCGCCAGACCGCGATGGATCCGCTGCGCCACCTCGGTGGAGCCGGTAAAGCAGACCCCACTGATACGCGGATCGGCGGTGAGCGGCCCGCCCACTGACGGGCCGTCACCCGGCAGCAACTGCAGGGCGGTCTCCGGCAGGCCGGCCTCGCGCATCAGCTCGACCGCGCGGGTGGCGATCAGCGGGGTCTGCTCGGCCGGCTTGGCCAGCACGGTATTGCCCATCGCCAGGGCCGCGGCGACCTGCCCGGTGAAGATCGCCAACGGGAAGTTCCACGGGCTGATGCAAACGAACACCCCGCGCGGCTCCAGCTCCGCCTCCTGTTCCAGCCGTTCGGCCTCGCCGGCGTAGTAGCGCAGGAAGTCGACCGCCTCGCGCACCTCGGCGATGCCGTCCCAGACGGTCTTGCCGGCCTCGCGGTTAGCCAGCGCGATCAGCTCGGGGGCGTGCGCCTCGTAACGCTCCGCGATGGCACGCAGCAGGTCCGCCCGTGCCGCGACCGGATGCGCCGACCAGTCGACAAACCCCATCAATGCGGCGCGCAGGGCGTGCTCGATCTCCGCCGCCGTGGCCTCGCGCACCTCCCCCACCACGTCGTCGGGATCGGCGGGGGAAACCGCGTCGCGCGGTTCGCCCTGTGGCACATGCCCCGCGGCCAGCATCGGCGCCGCCTGCCAGCGCGTCCGCGCGAAGGCCTCGCGCGCCTCGAGCAGCGGCAGGATGGAGGCGGGTTCGTTGACGCAGTAGCCACGCGAGTTCTGCCGCTGCGGCTGGTAGAGATCGGCCGGGTCGCGAATGGCCGGGTTGGGGATGGCATCGCCGAGGGCATCCAGCTCGGCGAGCGGGTCGCGGGCGATCTCCGCCGGCGGGATCGCACTGTCCACCACCTGGTTGACGAAGGAGCTGTTGGCGCCATTCTCCAGCAGGCGACGCACGAGATAGGCCAGCAGGTCGCGATGCGCGCCCACCGGGGCGTAGATGCGGCAGCGGGTGCCGGCCGTTGCCTTGACGGTGGCGTGCACCGACTCGCCCATGCCGTGCAGGCGCTGGAACTCGAAGCCGTCGCGATCGTCTCCGGCCATGGCCAGCACCGCCGCACAGGTATGCGCGTTGTGGGTGGCGAACTGCGGGTAGATGCGGTCGCGCCGGTCCAGCAGCATCTGCGCGCAGGCGATGTAGCTGACATCGGTATTCACCTTGCGCGTGAACACCGGGAAGTGTTCCACGCCCAGCTCCTGTGCCAGCTTGATCTCGGTATCCCAGTAGGCGCCCTTGACCAGGCGCACCATGATCCGCCGGTCGAGGTGCTCCGCCAGGGCGCAAAGCGCCTCGATCACCGCCGCCGCGCGGCGGCCGTAGGCCTGCACGACCACGCCGAAGCCGTCCCAGCCGGCCAGCTCCGGATCCGCCAGCAGGGCCTCGATCACGTCCAGCGACAGCTCCAGGCGATCCTGCTCCTCGGCGTCGATGTTGAAACCGATTCCGGCGCGCGCTGCCTGCCGGGCCAGTTCCCGCGCCCGCGGCACAAGGTCCGCCATCACCGTCGCGCGGTGGGTGTACTCGTAACGGGGATGCAAGGCGGAGAGCTTGACCGAGATGCCGGGGCTGGAGCGCACGTCGCCCTGCGCCTGCCTCGCGATCTCGGCGATCGCCGTGGCATAGGCCTGATGATAGCGCCGGGCATCGGCATCGGTGCGGGCGGCCTCGCCCAGCATGTCGTAGGAATAGGTATAGCCCTCGCGCTCCATCTCGCGGGCATTGCGCATCCCCTGGGCGATCGTCTCGCCGAGCACGAACTGGCGGCCCAGCAGCTTCATCGACTGCGCCACTGCGGTGCGCACCAGCGGCTCGCCAACGCGGCGGATCAACCCGCGCAATGCGGCGGCCGGGCGCTGCGGGTCGTCGCTCAGCACCTTGCCGGTCAGCATCAGGGCCCAGGTGGAGGTGTTCACCAGCGACGACGAGGAATGCCCGAGGTGGGCGCCCCAGTCAGAGGGCTCGATCTTGTCCTGGATCAACTCGTCGATGGTCTCGGCGTCCGGCACCCGCAGCAGGGCCTCCGCCAGGCACATCAGGCCGACACCCTCCTCGGTGGACAGGCCGTACTCGGCGAGGAAGCTCTCCATCATCGACGGCGACGTCTCGGCACGCACCCGCTCGACGATCCGCGCGCCCTCGGCAGCGATGCGGGCCCGGGCCTCGGCATCCAGCCGGATGGCGGCCCGCAGGTCGCGCAACACGGCCGCCTCGTCGGCCCCGTATGCCGCCCGGATGCGGGCACGATACGGGTCGAGGACAGTGTCCTGGTCCTGCTGGGATTCGGGCTGCTGCATCGGCCTGCTCCGGTGTAAGGGGGTCCCTGTACCCGGCCCGGGCGCCTTCGGTCACCTTACCCTGTGAAAGCGCAGGCCCGGGCGCAGGGCATCACAGGTGACCGGTCTTCACGTAGATCAGCGTCTCCTCCTCCACCCAGGGATCGTGCTGGCTCGAATGCGGGCTGCGGATCCACGTGCCGGCGGGATAGCGTCCGTGCTCGTCGATGAATTCGCCGGACAGCACCAGGATCTCCTCCCCGCCCCAGTGCCGGTGGGGCTGGAAATGCTCCCCCGCCGGCCAGTGCACCAGTGCGGTGTGTTCGGTCCCAAAGCTGTGCAGATGCAGGACGCGCAAGCCGCCGATGCCCGGCTGGAAGGGCGCCGAGTGGGTATCCACCACCACCTTCTCGCGGTCCTCGGGCGCGAACTGCTCCAGCTTCACGAACAACGTGCAGCCCGGATCCGAGTGCGGCATATGGCGGGAACCCGGCGGATTGCGCAGGTAGGTGCCAGCGGGATAGTCACCGGTTTCGTCGGAGAACACGCCGTCCAGTACCAGGATCTCCTCGCCCAGCGCATGCGTGTGCGGCGGGAAGCGGGCTCCGGGCTGGAACTGCACGATGCTGGTGGCGCGGCCCGCTTCCGCCTGTTCGCGCTCCAGCGGCTTGCGCACCACGCCGTCGGCACGGCTGCCGCTCCAGGGCTGCGCCGCCGTCTCCACGACCACCGGCCGGTTCAGATCCAGGTTCAGGGCTCCCGTCATGCGCGCTCCGATCGTCTTTTCAATCGAACACAGCCCCGGCCGGTTAGTTCCGTTCCGGCAAGGGCACGGGCGTTCAGTGGTGGTGACCTTCGTGGCCGTGATGCTCAGGCCCCGGGCGGTCTTCCGCCTCGCCGTGATAACCGCGGGCCTGCCGATAGTGCGCCTTCTGCTCGTCGCTGAGCAATGCGTCCATCTTCAGGTGGTAGGACAGGTGCAGGTGGCGCAGACGGCCGCGCAGCTCGCCGATCGCGACCGTGAGCGTCTCGATGGTCTCGCTGGAGATCCCGCCCTCCGCGAAGCGCGCGTCCAGCTCGCTTTCACGCTCCACGATGCGCCGGCCCAGTTCGCGCGCCTGCTCCCGCATGGTCTCGAACAGCCGCTCGGTCTCGCGGTGTTGTTCGGCCGTCAAGTTCAGTTCCTCGGCCACCTCGAGCACATGCAGCGGGCCCGGATAGCCGTGCAGCTCGGCCGGCAGCGCCATCCCCATGCCGCGCCCTTCGAGGAGGTCCTCGGTCTCCTGTGCGGAGAGTGCCTTGATCTCGCGCTCCTGCAGCCCGGAATACGGATTGGCCGCGGCCGATGCGGACATCACCAGCGCAAGGCTCGCGCCCACCAACCCCGAAAACGCGATAACACGATGCATGAAGGAATCCCCTGGCAAGCAATGGCGTCTGGATTGTAGCGCCCAGACCAATCACGGGACACCGAACCGCTCACGGACGTCTAGACTCCGGATCGATACTCATAAAAAGGCAAAAGGACGCGACATGCTGATTATCGGATTGATTGTGGTCGTCGCCGCGCTGGTGTTCGCCACCGCGAAACTGCGCGTACATCCGTTCCTCGCCCTGCTGATCGCCGCCTTCGCGATGGCACTCATCGGCGGTATCGCGCCGCGCGAGGCGATCAGTGTCATCAACGACGGCTTCGGCAGCACCCTGGGCTACATCGGCATCGTGATCGCCCTGGGCACGATCATCGGGGTCATCCTCGACCGCACCGGCGCGGCCGTGGTGATGGCGGAGGCGATCATCCGCGCGCTGTCCGACCGCTTCCCCACCCTGACGGTCTCGATCATCGGCTACATCGTGTCCATCCCGGTGTTCTGCGACTCCGGCTACGTGATCCTGAACTCGCTGAAGAACGCGCTGGCCAAGACCGCCGGCATCTCGGTGGTGGCCATGAGTGTCGCGCTGGCGACCGGTCTGTTCGCCACGCACAACTTCGTGCCGCCTACCCCCGGCCCGATTGCGGCCGCCAGCAACATCGGCATCGCCGATGCCCTGGGCCTGGTGATCCTGGTCGGGCTGTTCGTCTCGGCCGTAGCGGCCGCGGTGGGCTGGCTGTGGGCCAGCCGCTACGCGCATGCCAATGACGAAGAGCTGCTGGAACCGGACCCGATCAGCGAGGCCACCGGGCAGGAGGTCGAGAGGGAAGAGATCAAGCTGGAGCACCGCCCGACCACGCTGGGCGCGTTCATGCCCATCCTGGCGCCGATCGTGCTGATCTCCATCGGCTCCGTCGCCTTGCTGGCCACCCGCGACACCGAGGCCGGGATATTCGCCAACGCACTGATCTTCCTCGGCACCCCGGTGGTGGCCCTGGCCATCGGCGTGATCTTCGCGCTGCTGCTGATCAAGGGCGCCGGCATCAAGGACCGCTTCCACCAGATGACGGTCGATGCGATCCTGCTGGCGGCCCCGATCATCCTGATCACCGGGGCCGGGGGCGCGTTTGGCAACGTGCTGCGCGAGACGCCGATCGGCGACCAGTTGGGTGACCTGCTGAGCGGCCTGGGCCTGGGCCTGCTGGTGCCGTTCCTGATCGCGGCGGCGCTGAAGTCCGCCCAGGGCTCGTCCACCGTGGCACTGGTCACCGCCTCCAGCATGATCGCGCCGATGCTGGCCTCGCTGGGGCTGGATTCGACCATGGGCATGGTCCTGGCCGTGATGGCCGTGGGTGCCGGTGCGATGACCGTCTCGCACGCCAACGACAGCTTCTTCTGGGTGGTCACCCAGTTCAGCCGCATGAAGGTGTCCACCGCGTACAAGGTGTTCACCACCGCCACGCTGCTACAGGGCATCAGCGCGATGATCACCATCTACATCCTGGGCCTGATCTTTGTCTAGGGGGACGCTGACTAATCTGCACGCTCGCGTTGGTGCCCCCTGTTTCCCGAGACAAGGCGCGTCGTGCAGCGGTTAGTGGTTCTACCCGCAAGCGGCGCAACGCAGCATCGGGGAACAGGGGGCACCAACCCCGGAGGGGCTCAGCCGATTCTGTGCGCTGACGGCGTTGCAGCTCGCTCATGTAGCTCGGCTACACTTCACTCACCGCGCCTTGTCAGCGCGCAGAATCGACTCGAGCGCGAACGTGCAGATTAATCAGCGTCCCCCTGGTCAACTCCGGGTCGTCGTTTGCCCGGACAGCTACAAGGGCAGCCTGGAGGCCGAGGACGTGGCCGCCGCCATGGCCCGCGGGGTGCACGCCGCCCGCCCGGATGCCCGGGTACGCTCCCTGCCCATGGCGGATGGCGGCGAGGGGACGGCGCGGCTGGTCAGCCACACCCTTGGCTGGGCCTGGCACCTGTCGGATGTGACCGGCCCCACCGGCGCCCACCTGAGCGCTGGCTGGGGCTGCGATCACCGCGAGCAGCGGGCCGTGATCGATGTCGCCTCCGCCTGCGGGCTGGACCGGATTCCCGACGACCGGCACGACCCCTGGCAGCTCCACAGCTTCGGTGTCGGCGAACTGATGCGGGCGGCCCTGGACGCCGGCGCCGAACACCTGATGATCGGCCTCGGCGGCAGCGGCACGGTAGATGGCGGCGCGGGCATGCTGGCGGCCCTGGGCGTGCGCTTCCTGGATGCCGAGGGACACGCGCTTGCGCCCCACCCGGCGGGCCTGGCCGATCTGGAACGGGTCGATTTCGACGCACTGGACCCGCGCCTGGCCCGCATCGACATCACCGTGCTCAACGACGTCGACAACCCCCTGACCGGGCCGCATGGCGCGGCGGCGGTATTCGGCCCGCAAAAAGGCCTGAAGGCGGCCGACATCCCGGCGATGGATGGGCATATGGAGCATCTGGCCCGTTGCATTGATGCCGCCGGGCACCTCCATCGTCCCACCGACACCCCGGGCGCCGGCGCCGCCGGCGGACTGGGCTTCGCGCTGGACTGCGTCCTCGGCGGTAGCGCACGCATGGGCGCGGGCTACCTGGCCGAACTCATCGGGCTGGATGCCGCGATCCGCGAGGCCGATCTGGTCATCACCGGCGAGGGCCAGCTGGACGGCCAGACCTCGCACGGCAAGGTGGTAGCAGAAGTCGTGCGCCGCGCCCGGGAACTGCAGGTCCCCGTGGTGGCGATCGCCGGCGCCATCGCCTGCGACGAGGCCGAGATCGGCGCCTTCGGCCTGAGCGACGCCCGCGCCCTGTGCGACGGCAGCATCACCCTGGACCAGGCCCTGGCCCGCCCCGCACACTACATCGCCGAGCGCGCACGTGCCCTGATCGAGGCGGCCGAACCGGGTGTCCGACCGTGAATCAGCGGAGTGCTCCCGTCTGAAAGGAACGTGTTCGGTTGATCCGGGTCCGACTCGCAGCACGGATCGATACGAACCCAAAGGAAGACCCCATGACCAAGCACGATGACGCGCTTTTTCGCCCGTACAGCCTGGGCCCGCTGGAGCTGCCGAACCGGGTGCTGATGTCCCCGCTGACGCGCTCGCGCGCCGGGCAGCCAGGCGACGTGCCCACTGATCTGAACGCCGAGTACTACGCGCAGCGTGCCGGTGCCGGCCTGATCATCAGCGAGGCGACGCAGGTCTCGCCGCAGGGCAAGGGGTATGCGTTCACCCCGGGCATCCACTCGCAGGAGCAGGTGGACGGCTGGCGCAAGGTCACCGAGGCCGTGCATGGCGCCGGGGGACGCATCCAGGCGCAACTGTGGCACGTCGGCCGCATCTCGCGCCCGGAGCTGCAACCCGACGGTCAGAAGCCGGTCGCCCCTTCCGCGATCCAGCCGGAGGGCGCCTATACCTTCATCAGTGCCGAATCCGGCATGGTTGAAGTACTGGAGCCGCGCGCGCTGGAACTCGACGAGTTGCCGGGCATCGTGGAGCAGTATCGCCAGGGCGCGCAGAATGCCAAGGCGGCGGGCTTCGACGGCGTGCAGATCCACGCCGCCAACGGCTACCTGCTGGACCAGTTCATCCGCAGTGGCAGCAACCACCGCACCGACGCCTACGGGGGCTCGGTGGAGAACCGCATCCGCCTGCCGCTGGAGGTGGTGCGCGCGGTGATCGAGATCTGGGGTCCGGAGCGCGTGGGCATCCGCGTGAGCCCGACCGGCAGTTTCAACGGCATGCACGACGCCGACCCGCTGGCGACCTACAGCGCCTTCGCCGAGGCCCTGGACGCCGCCGGCATCGCCTACATCGAGGTGGTGGAGGACTCCTTCCAGGGCAATCACGAAACCGGCCGCCCGGAATCCATCATCGACGCCATCCGCGCGCGCTTCAGCCGAACCTACATCGGCAATGGCGCCTACAGCGCCGACGAGGCCCGCGAGCGCATCGCTGCCGGACGCTGTGACCTGGTCACCTTCGGCCGCCCGTTCATCGCCAACCCGGACCTGCCCGAGCGCTTCCGTCAGGGCGCCCCGCTCAACGAGTGGGACGAAGCCACCTTCTACGGCGGCGACGAACACGGCTACACCGACTACCCGGCGCTATCCGACTGAAACCGGCTCCCGGGAGCCCCCGGGGCGCCATTTACGCAACCCATGCACGCGTGGCGTCTTGCCCTTGTCCTGGACCCGGCGTAGATTGCGGCGCGATGCGCACTGCCAACCGTCATACGTGGCTGCACGCCCTGCTGGTCCTGAGCCTGATGCTGTCCATGCCCCTGCTGCAGGGCGCGGGGCTGCACCTGCACGTGGGCGACGCGCACGACGCATCGCCGCATGCGGCGCACGATTCCGGGCACGCCCACCATCACGACGAGTCGGCCGAGGTCGACCTGACTCCGCAGGCCACTGGCAAGCCGGTAACCGTTATCGATCTGCCCGGCGCGGCGCTGCCAACAACGGCCGGCGACCGGTCCGTGGCGACCCCGCGCGCACCTCCTCGCATCGCGGACCTTACCCACCCCCTTCGCGCATCCCCTCCCTGGCTCGCACCGCCTCTGCGCGGGCCGCCCGCCTGACCCATTGATTCGAACGTAGCGCGCTGACGCCTCCCCGGGGGCGCAGCCTGGATCGTCATCAATGGGGAGTGCTTCCCATGCCGTATTCGGTTTTTGCCTGGTCGGTCGCTGGACTGATCGGACTGCTTTGCATACCCGCTGCGCTCGCGGACTCGGGACGCTGGACCCTGGACCGGGCGGTTGCTCACGGATTGTCCGTGGCCCCCGAGGCCGAAGCCTTCGAACACCGCATTGACGCCCAGCGCGGCGCGCGGGATCAGGCGGGGCGCTGGCCCAACCCGACACTGGAGGCCGAGGCATCGGACCGCATGGGGCTGGAAGACCAGCGCGGCGGTTACGCGCTGAGCGGGATTGCCGTCACCCAGCCGCTCCCGCTATGGGGGCAGATCGGACATCGGCGTGATGCCGCGGCCGCCCGACTCGCCGCGACCGAGGCGCGGGCCCACGCCGAGCGCCTGGAGCTGGAAGGCCACATCGGCGCGGCATTTCATGCCTGGCAGCAGGCGGAGACGGGGCTTGACCTGGCGCGCGAGCGTCTGGACGAGGCCCAGCGCCTGGAGCGCATTGCCCGACTGCGACAGGAACGCGGCGACCTGTCCGAACGCGAGCGGCTGCGCATCGACCTGTTCCGCTCCGAGGCCGTGCGCCAGCTGGAGGCCGCCGAGGGCGAGCGGACCGAGGCCCGCGCCACCCTGGCCGCCTGGCTCGACCGGCACCCCACCGAGCTGGGCACCGCCCCCGCCTTCGACGACCCACCCCCGGCACCCGCCAGGATCGAACCACAGACGGTAGTGGACCAGCACCCCGCCCTGCGGGCCGCGTCCGAACAGCAACAGGCCGCGCAATTGGAGATTGCCCGCGCACGTGCCGCAGGGCGCCCGGATATCGGCATCCGGCTGTTTCAGGAGCGCGACGTGATCGACGGCCGCCGGGAGACCTCCACCGGCGTGGCGCTGCAGCTCGAGCTGCCGCTATGGGACCGCAACCAGGGACGCGTCCGCGAATCCGTGGCGGACCATTACACGCGCCAGACCGAGGTCCGTGCCCTGCGCCGCGACCTGACCCGCCAGGTCGAGATCAGCCGCGTGCACCTGGCGCACCTGCTGGACGAACTCGATCGCCACCGCAACCAGACGCTGGCGCCTGCCCGGCGGGTACGCGACCTGACCTACCGCGGCTACGAGAGCGGCGAAGCCTCTTTACTGGAAGTTCTCGAGGCCTACAACACCCATTTCAACGCGATCGAGCAGGAACAGGATCTGCTCGCCCAGAGCTGGGCGGAGTGGCGCGAACTGCGCATCGCAGCGGGGCTCGGCCTCGTGGAGGACACCCAATGACATACCCGATCACCCACCGGATCGCACGTCTCGTCACCCTGCTGGTTCTGGGCCTGGCGACCGGCCCCATCCTGGCCGAGGACCTCGAGATCACCCACTGGGATGCGGGACTGGAATGGTTCGTGGAGGCCGGGCCCCTGGAGCCCGGGGCCTCGGAGACCTTCCTGGTCCACGCCACCTGGCTGGACGACTTCCGTCCAGTCACCACCGGGGAACTGACCCTGCAGATGCATAACCGCTACGGGGAGGTATTCAGCGAAGCCACTGCCCATCTCGACCGCGAGGGCATCTTCGCCGTCACCCTGCAACTGCCGGAAGCCGGGCGCTATTACCTGACCGGCGTGCACGAAGATGCCGACGGCATCCGCGAAAGCACCCTTGGGCAGGTGACGGTCCCCGGCGGGCACCGCCATGACCACCAGGACGACCATGCGCACCCCGGCGACGAGGGGCACGCCCACGACGAGGATGACCACGGGCACGCGCACGACGACGACGGACATGACGACGAGGGACACGCACACGATGCCGACGACACGATCACCTTCCTCAAGGAGACGCAGTGGCGTATGCGGTTTGCCACGGCCCCAGCCCGTTACGAGCCGTTCGCCGAACGTATCGAGGTCCCCGGGACGATCCGCGAGGTACCCGGCCAACGCACCCGACTGGTCGCACCAGCCAATGGGATCATTACGGCGGACGGGGACTGGCCGGCGCCCGGGCGCGAGGTGCACGCCGGCGACAGCCTGATGCGCCTGGCGGTATTGCCGGACAGCGGCACCTCCAGCGGCCTGGCCCTGGAACTCGCCCGGGCACAGGAACGCCTGACCGCGGCCGAGGCCGACCTGGAACGTCTGACGGGTCTTGCCGAGGAGGGCGTGATCGCCGACAGCCGGGTCGTGGAAGCCCGTCGCGAGCGCAACACCGCGCGGGCCGAACTGGACGACGCCCGCGATCGCCAGGAACGGCTCGACGGCAGCGCCGTTTCCGGGACGCTGGCCCTGCGCGCCCCGGCGGGCGGCCGGGTGGAATCCCTGGATGTCAGCCCCGGGGAGGTCGTACAGGCCGGCCAGCGCCTGGCCAGCGTGCTGGACGGCGAGCATCTGTGGCTGGTGGCGCACCTCTATCCGGCGGATCTGGAACGGGTTACGTCGCTGGCCGACCCGGCCGTGCGCCAACCGGGCAGTCGCGAGTGGCGGACCGTCGGGGGCGAACCGGTGTGGGAAGGCGGTGCCTTCGAGGGCCCGGGGCAGACGCTTCCGGTCGCCTTCGCCCTGGAAGCCGCAGACAACCGATACCGTCCCGGCATGCCGGTAACGATCTCGCTCGCCGCCGGGCCGCCCCGCCATCGCATCACGCTCCCGGTCGGGGCGCTGATCGACGACGATGGCGTGCCGATCGTGGTCGTGCAGACCGGGGGCGAGTCATTCGAGCGACGTCCGGTCCGTACCGGGGCCCGCTCCGCCGGGCGAGTGGAGATCCTCTCCGGCATCGAGGCGGACGAGCGCGTGGTAACCCGGGGCGCCTATGCGGTACTGCTGGCGGGCCGGGATTCCGACGACATTGGCCACGGCCACGCGCACTAAGGGGATGGCGACATGCTGGATCGACTGATTCGATGGTCCCTCGCCAACCGTCTGCTGGTGATGGCCGGGGCCCTGGGCATCCTCCTGCTGGGGGCCTGGCAGGCAAGCCAGGCCCCCATCGACGTGTTCCCCGATCTGACCGCGCCCACCGTGACGGTCATGACCGAGGCCCCCGGCCTGGCCGCCGAGGAGGTGGAACAGCAGGTCAGCTACCTGATCGAGTCCGCGGTGAGCGGCGCATCCGGGGTGCGCCGCGTGCGCTCGCAGTCCGTGGCCGGATTCTCGCTGGTGTGGGTGGAGTTCGAATGGGGCGAGGCGATCTACCAGGCCCGGCAGGTGGTCAACGAACGCCTGGGCCGCGTGCAAACGCAACTGCCCGCGGGAGTCGCCGCCCCGCAGCTGGGGCCGATCAGTTCGGTCATGGGCGAGATCGCCTATCTGGGCGTACGCGACGACGCCCGCGAGGACGGCATGCGCGCCCGCGAGGTCGCGGACTGGGTAGTGGCGCGCCAGCTGGAGGCCATCCCCGGCGTGGCCCAGGTGACCACCCTGGGCGGCCAGGTCCGCCAGTACCAGGTGCAGGTCGCCCCCGAGCGCCTCGCGGCGTTCAACCTGAATCTCGTGGAGGTCCGCGACGCTGTGCAGCAGGCCAGCCGCAATGCGGGCGGCGACCGGTTGAGCGACGGCGGACAGGACTACCTGATCCGTTTTCTCGGTCGCGCCGAACGCCTGGATGAGATCGAACAGGCCGTGGTCGCCGTGCGCGACGACATGCCGATCCTGGTGCGGCATGTCGCGGAGGTCGCGATGGGTCCGGGCATCCCGGTCGGTGATGGCGGCGTGAATGGGCACCCCGGCGTGGTCGTGGCCGTCTCCAAACAGCCGGATGCCGACACCCTCGAACTGACCCGGTCGATCAACGCGACGCTCGCGCGGCTGGAAGCGGGGCTGCCCGAGGGCATCACCCTCGAACCCAACCTGTTCCGTCAGGCCGATTTCATCCAGGCGGCGGTGGCCAACGTCGCCGAGGCCCTGCGCGACGGGGCGATCTTCGTGGTGCTGATCCTGCTGGTGTTCCTGCTGAGCGTACGGATCACGCTGATCTCGGTCCTCGCCATTCCATTGTCGCTGACCATCGCCCTGCTGGCCCTGCAGGCACTGGGCATCACGATCAACACCATGACCCTGGGGGGCATGACCATCGCCATCGGCGCGCTGGTCGATGACGCCATCATCTTCGTGGAGAACATCTATCGCCGCCTGCGCGAGAATGGCGGCGATCGCGATCGCGCCAGCCTGGACGAGACCGTGCGCCAGGCCTGCTCGGAGATGCGCTACCCGGTGGTCTTCTCCACTGTGATCATCATGCTGGTGTTCGCCCCGCTGTTCTTCCTGAGCGGGGTAGAGGGTCGCCTGTTGCAGCCGTTGGGGGTGGCCTACCTGATCGCGATCGCCGCATCGCTGATGGTGGCCCTGACCGTGACGCCGGTGCTCGCCCGCTGGCTGCTGCCCGCGATCGCGCGCCGCAATGCCGGGCGCGAACCGCCGGTGGCCGCCCTGCTGCAACGCGGCTACCGCCCGCTACTGCGCGCCACGCTCCGGTTCCGGCGCAGCATCCTCGCGCTCTCCACCATCCTCGCCGTGGCCACGCTGGCGGCCACGCTGCTGCTGGGGCGATCGTTCCTGCCCGACTTCAACGAGGGCAGCCTGACCATCGAGATGGCCACGCCGCCCGGAACCAGCCTGGAAACCTCGGCGGAGATGGCCGGCCAGGTCGAGCGCTGGCTGTTGGAGCAGGATGCGATCCTGTCCGCCGCCCGCCGCACCGGACGTGCCGAGGGGGCGGAGCATACCCAACCACCCCACCTCAGCGAACTGGATGTCCGTCTGGGCCCGCTACCGCAGGGGAAGGAGGCGTTCCTCGAGGAGCTGCGCGCGGGACTGGCCGCCTTCCCCGGGCAGTTCAACATCGGCCAGCCGATCTCGCACCGCATTGACCACATGCTCACCGGCGTGCGCGCAAACCTGTCGGTGAAGGTCTTTGGCCCCGGGCTGGGCGAGTTGCAGCGTCTGGCGAAGCAGATCGAGGCGACCCTGGAAGGGATCGACGGCATCGTCGACCTGTCGGTCGAGCCCGTCGCGGCGGTGCCCCAGATCCGGCTGCATGCCGACCGCACCGCCCTCGCCCGCTACGGCCTGACCGTGGCGGACGCCGCCGAGACCATCGAGACCGCCTGGCGTGGCGCGCGCGTCGCGCAGATCTTCGAGGGCGAACGACGCTTCGACCTGGTCGTGCGCCTGCCGGCGGAACACCGCGTGATCGACGGCCTGGCGGACATCCCGATCCGCACGCCCACCGGACACCACATCCGTCTGGGTGAGGTCGCCGAACCCCGGATCGAACGCGGCCCCAACCAGATCAATCGGGAGAATACCGAACGCCGCCTGGTGGTCAGTGCGAACGTGGCGGGTCGCGACCTGCATGGCGCCGCCCGCGAGGTCCGCACCGCCATCGGCGAGCAGGTGACGCTGCCCGAGGGGTATCGCGTGGAGCTGGGCGGCCAGTTCGAGGCCGAGGCGCAGGCCACCCGGACCATCGTCATCGTATCCGCCGGCGTCCTGGTCGCAATGCTGCTGGTGCTGCAGCTGGCCCTGCGCTCGCTGACCCTGGTCCTGCTGGTGATGGTCAACATCCCGCTGGCCCTGATCGGCGGGGTAATCGCGGTGTTCGCCATGGGTGGCGTGATGACCATCGCGGCCCTGGTCGGTTTCATCACCCTGTTCGGCATCGCCGTGCGCAATGGCTTGCTGCTGATCAGCCGCTACCAAAGCCTGGCGGCCGAAGACGTGCCGCTGGACGCGGCCGTGGAACGCGGGGCGCTGGAGCGGCTGACCCCGATCCTGATGACCGCACTGACCGCCGCGCTGGCGCTGATCCCGCTGGCCCTGGGCTTGGGCGAGACCGGCACCGAGATCCAGGCCCCGATGGCCATCGTAATCCTCGGCGGCCTGCTCAGCTCCACCGCCCTCAACATGCTGGTGCTGCCAGCCCTGTACCACTGGCTGCGCTCGCGCCCATCGGCGCGGGCCTGACGCTGTTTCGGACCAATCGCTGTGACGTCATGACGTCACAGCGTTATGATGGCGATGGTACCAAGCATCACGGAGGCCCCGATGAACGAGCCAAACAAACGTTCCACCGTCTATTTCGAACCCGACTTGCACCGGGCACTGCGCCTGAAGGCTGCCTCCACGCAATGTTCGGTCT
Source organism: Thioalkalivibrio sp. AKL6 (assembly GCF_000376905.1). NCBI lineage: Bacteria > Pseudomonadati > Pseudomonadota > Gammaproteobacteria > Chromatiales > Ectothiorhodospiraceae > Thioalkalivibrio > Thioalkalivibrio sp. AKL6. The sequence goes on from NZ_AQXS01000011.1 coordinate 532,971, forward strand.
CCGATCTGGTCAATCGTGCCGTGCGCCAGACACTGATCGAGGATCAGGAGGATTTGCAGGCGTTCGAAGATCGCGTCGCAGAGCCAACCATGACCTACGAGGCACTCCTCGACGACCTGAAGGCGCATGGCAAGCTTTGAGGTTGTGGTCCGCAAGTCCGTCGCCAAGGATCTGCGACGGGTTCCCGACAGGGACGTACGCCGCATCCTGGAACGCATCGCTTCGCTGGCAGAGGACCCCCGCCCACTGGGCAGCGAGAAGCTTTCCGCGCAGGAGCGATACCGTGTGCGGCAGGGCGTCTACCGCATCCTCTACGAGATCAGGGACGACCAGCTGATCATCACAGTGGTGAAAATAGGCCACCGCCGTGAGGTCTATCGCTGACCTGACAAGCCGCGACGTTCAGCCCGTCGCCGGGATCGTTCGCGCACATGTGTCGACACGAACTCGACCCTGCAGGGTGCGGTTGAATGCAGCGAAACACACCATTTCCCGCGTCGTGCCAGTCCCTTGATGGGATTCGCTGCGCTCATCCCATCCTACGACCTGCCCGCTCCGTCGACCACGCCAGTGGCGAGGCGCCCCGGGCGCGCTCAGACGGCGACGTCGGCCAGGTGGCCCTTGCCCTCCAGCCAGGAGCGGCGTTCGGAGGCGCGTTTCTTGCCGAGCAGCATATCCATCAGCTGCATGGTGTCGTCGGCGGCGTCGAGGGTGAGCTGCACCAGGCGCCGGGTGTCCGGGTTCATGGTGGTCTCGCGCAGCTGTAGCGGGTTCATCTCGCCCAGCCCCTTGAAACGGGTCACGGAGATCTTGCCCTTCAGTTTTTCTGCCTCGATGCGCTCCAGCACGCCAGCCTTCTCGTCGTCGTCCAGGGCGTAGAAGGTCTGCTTGCCGACGTCCACACGATAAAGCGGCGGCATGGCGATATACACGTGCCCCCGCTCCACCAGCGGCCGGAAGTGCTTCAGGAACAATGCGCACAAGAGCGTGGCGATATGCGCGCCGTCGGAGTCGGCATCGGCCAGGATGCAGACCTTGCCGTAGCGCAGCCCGTCCAGGCTGGCCTGGCCCGGGTCCACGCCCAGGGCCACGGAGATGTCGTGGATCTCCTGCGAGCCGAGCACCTGGTCCGGGTCCACCTCCCAGGAATTCAGGATCTTGCCGCGCAGCGGCATGATCGCCTGGAAATCGCGATCGCGCGCCTGCTTGGCGGAGCCGCCAGCCGAGTCGCCCTCGACCAGGAACAGCTCGGTGCGCTCGAGGTCCTGGCTGGCGCAGTCGGCCAGCTTGCCCGGCAGGGTCGGGCCCTGGGTAATCTTCTTGCGCACCACCTTGCGGCCGGCGCGCTGGCGCTTCTGTGCATTCTGGATCGAGAGTTCGGCGATGCGCTCGCCCTGCTGCGGGTGCTGGTTCAGCCACAGGCTGAAGGCGTCCTTGACCACGCCGGAGACAAACGGCGCAGCCTGGCGCGAGGACAGACGCTCCTTGGTCTGCCCCGCGAACTGCGGGTCCTGCATCTTGAACGACAGCACGCTGGCCACCCGCTCCCAGACATCCTCCGGGGCCAGCTTGATGCCGCGCGGAATCAGGCTGCGAAACTCGCAGAACTCGCGGACCGCTTCGGTCAGGCCGGTGCGCAGGCCGTTCACATGGGTACCACCCTGGGTGGTCGGGATCAGGTTCACGTAGCTCTCGCTGACCACCTCGCCGCCCTCCGGCAGCCAGGTCACGGCCCAGTCGGCGGCCTCGGTCGCCCCGGCAATCGAACCCATGAACGGCTCCTCCGGCAGGCGCTCCAGACCATCCAGGGCCTCCACCAGATAGTCACGCAGCCCGGCGGCGTAGCACCATTCGCAGGCCTCGCCAGTCGTCTCGTCGCGGAAGGTCACGGTCAGGCCCGGGCACAGCACGGCCTTGGCGCGCAGGATGTGCTTGAGCCGGGGCACCGAGAACCGCGGCGAATCGAAGTACTGTGGGTCCGGCCAGAAATGCAGCGTGGTCCCGGTATTGCGCTTGCCGACATCGCCGACCGCCTCCAGGTCCTGCGTCTTGTAACCGCCGGAGAAGGCCATGCGGTACTCGCGCCCGTCACGCTTGATCTGGATCTCCAGCAACTTCGACAGCGCGTTCACCACCGACACGCCAACCCCGTGCAGGCCGCCGGAGAACTGGTAGTTCTTGTCCGAGAACTTCCCGCCCGCGTGCAGGGTGGACAGGATCACCTCGACCCCCGGGCGCTTTTCGCGCGGGTGCAGGTCCACCGGCATGCCGCGGCCGTCGTCGCTGACCGAGACCGAGTCGTCCTTGTGCAGGATCACGTCGATGCGCTTGGCGTGGCCGCTGATCGCCTCGTCCACCGAGTTGTCGATCACCTCCTGCGCCAGGTGGTTGGGGCGAGTGGTGTCGGTGTACATACCCGGGCGCTTGCGCACCGGGTCCAACCCTTCGAGGACCTCGATATCGGATGCGGAATAGCTCACGCAGGAATCCCCTTCATTAATATTGATCACACCCCGTACCGGGCACGGCATCGGTCATCCTGCACCGTCATTGCGAGGAGCCGAAGGCGACGAACAAACCTCCCAACGCAACCCCCGACGTCCGCTCTGGCAAGCGCCGGGGCCGTCCGCAGAGATCGCCACGGCGCTGCGCGCCTCGCGATGACGAGGGTGGTTGGCGTTCGTTGCCGGAGCGACCCCGCGCACCGGACTGTGCGCAGCGTACCAAAGCCTGCGGGGGAAAGGCTGCTTGCAATCCCGGGGGCGATCCCAACAATGCATTGCAGATTTCGTGTTCAAGTGTTCCAGGAGGGTTCCGATGGCAGAAGCCGCAAGCGCAACCGGCGACGATATCCTCGACGTCACGCAGGAAAACTTCCAGCAGGCGGTGCTGGACGAGTCCCACCAGCGCCCGGTGGTCGTGGATTTCTGGGCCGCCTGGTGCGGACCGTGCCAGCAGTTGATGCCGCTACTTCAGCAGCTCGCCACGCAGTACGCCGGCAAGTTCCGCCTGGCCAAGGTCAACAGCGACGAGCAGCAGGCCCTGGCACAGCAATACGGTGTGCGCAGCCTGCCGACCGTCATGATCTTTCGCCACGGCAAGCCGGCGGATCAGTTCATGGGCGTGCAACCGGAGCCGAACATCCGCGCGATGATCGACCAGTACCTGGAGAAGCCCTCCGACAAGCTGATCGAACAGGCGCGCGAGCAGGCCAAGACCGGCGACGTGGACGGCGCCCTGGCGACCCTCGGGGCCGCGCTGGAGGAGGACCCCGACAACGGCGACCTGCGCATCGAGCTGGCGCGCGCCCTGGCCCAGTCCGGCGATCCCGAGGCGGCCGAGACCGAACTCGCCAAACTGCCGCTGGATCAAAGCGAGAAGGAAGAGGCCAAGACCCTGCGCGCCCGCCTGGTGTTTTCCAAGACGGCGGCCGGCGTCGACCCGCAGGCGCTGGCGAAAGAACTGCAGACAGGCGACCCGCGCCCCGAGGCGCTGGAGCAGATGGCCGCCTACGCGATGCTCTCCGGACGCGCCGAGGAGGCGCTGGGGCTTTACCTGCAACTCATGAAGCAGCACCGCGCCTATAACGATGGGGCCGGCCAGCAGGGCCTGCTGGCCGCGTTCAAGGTGCTGGGGGATGACCACCCGCTGGTCGGGCAGTATCGACGGCAGATGGCGTCGCTGCTCTACTGAACAGGGCCCGGTTGCCGGCGCAGCATCCCTCCAACCGGCTACGGCCTCGACCACGCCCCATCGGCCAGAGGCTGGCCTCCTACACGTCGGCACCCCCGGAACCGAGCCCCTTCGGTGATCGGGCCCTGGCCAAGCCCATCGGCCCGAGCTTCCTCCCTGCGGAGGTAACCGCAGGCGCGGGCGGGGGCTTCGCGAGCAAGCTCGCTCCCACAGGGGGCTTCCCACCTGTTGCGCGACCTATTGCCTGGCGACGACCTCGCCGGTGAGTTGGGTGCCGGCGGCAAGGGTGGAGTAGATGGTGCCCTTCTGCACGTTGCGGTGCAGCAGCTCGACCATCTCCTCGTCGGCATCGGTGCCGACCTCGACGCGATACTCGATCTTCGCGATGGCCGGTGGGTCGTCCTGGCGCCAGCCGCGCAACTGGATGGCGATGCTGTCCACCTCCATGCGCAGCATCGGCAGGGCGCGCTGGATGCCGCGCACCATGCAGGCACCGAGTGACGCCAGCAAAAGCTCCGGCGGGCTCAGGGCGTCGTCACGCCCGTCCATGTCGGTGTCCAGGGTGACCTCGGCCTGCTTGGCGTGTGCCAGGCTGCCGTGCGCGTCCACCCGTTCGACGTTCAGCTGATACTCAAGCATGTCATCTCCATCCCGCAGCCGGATCGCAATGCGCGACCCGGCGCCTGGATATCAGTTACTGCCGAGGATGCGCTCGATCACCGCCTGCGGTTCCTGGTAGCCGGACATCTGCTGGCCACTCTCGGTGATCAGCGCCGGGGTGCCGCGCAGCCCAAGTTGCTGGCCCATGGCCATGTGCTGATCCTGCGGCGTGGCGCAGCTGCCGTCGATGTCGTTCAGCTTGTCGCCTTCCTTGGCACGGTCCATCGCGTCTTCGCGGTCATCCGCGCACCAGATGCGATCCATGATCTCCGGAGAATCGCGACCGAGGACCGGGAACATCAGGTAGCGCACCTTGATGCCAGCCGCCAGATACTCCGGCAGGTCCTGGTGGATTTCGCGGCAGTAGGGGCAGTTCGGGTCGGTGAAGATGTTCAGCACACCGCGAGTGTCGCCGTTCGGCGAGTAGGTCACCAGCTCGCTGTCGCCGATGGCGGCGAACATGTCGGCGCGCACCCCGCTGAGCGCGGCCTGGGTCAGGTTCTCGCGGGTTTCCAGATCGACCAGGCTGCCCTGAATCAGATAGCGGCCATCCTCGGACACATAGAGGATATCGGTGCCGTAGCGCACCTCGTAGATGCCAGCCATCGGGGTCTCCCGGATGCTGTCGGCCTCTGCATCCGGAATCACCCGGGCCATGGTTTCCTCGATGGCATCGGTCGCCATGACCGGGGTGCTGAACACGGCCAGGGCCGCGGCAAGGGGAAGAACGCGTTTCAGGAGCATGGATTCTCTCGTGTCAGTACAGAAAGCGGAGCCAGTCTAGCAGCCCCCACGCGGGGAACCTGCGAAAGCTGGCAAGAGTGCGTAGTAGACGTCAGCCGCGGGGATGATGTTCCGCATGCAGGCTTTGCAGGCGGGCGCGTGCGACGTGGGTATAGATTTGCGTGGTCGAGAGGCTGCTGTGGCCCAGCAGCATCTGCACCACGCGCAGGTCCGCCCCGTGATCGAGCAGGTGGGTCGCGAAGGCGTGGCGCAGGGTATGCGGCGACAGCGGCGACTCGATGCCGGCACGGCGCGCATGGGCCTTGATGCGGTACCAGAAGGCCTGGCGCGTCAGCCCGCGCCCGCGGCGGGTGACGAACACGGTCTCGCAGGGAGGGTGTTCGTCCATCAGGTCCGGCCGCGCCTCGCGCTGGAAACGGGCCAGCCAGTGCGCCGCCTCCTCGCCCAGCGGCACCAGGCGTTCCTTGTCGCCCTTGCCGGTGATGCGCACCACGCCCTGGCGGCTGTTCACCTCCGACTGCTCCAGGCCCACCAGTTCCGACACGCGCAGGCCGGTGGCGTACATCAGCTCCAGCATCGCGCGGTCGCGCAGACCCACCGCGGTCTCGAGATCGGGCGCCTGCAACAGGGCGTCCACCTGGGCCTCGGACAGGCTGGCCGGCAACGGACGCCCGGCGCGGGGCGATTCGATCCCGGCACTGGGGTCATCCTCACGCTCGCCCTGATAGACCCGATAGCGATAGAAACGCCGGATGCTGGACAGCGCCCGGGTAATGGACTTCGGCCGGGCCCCGGCCTGCATGCGCGCGCTGATGTACCCCAGCAGGTCGGGCGCCCCGGCGGTCTCCAGGTCCACGCCCCTGGGCTCCAGCCAGTGCGCCAGGCCCTCCAGGTCGCGGCGGTACGCCGCCAGGGTGTGATCGGAGAGCCCCTCGACCGCCCAGAGCTCGTCCAGGAAACGATCGAGGGCCGACGAGGTCGTCTCGGCGCTGGTCACGCGTTATGGCTGGCCGCCCCCGGGATTGCCCGGTGCCCCCGGGGTCTCGGCGCGGAATTTTCCGGCCAGGCTCTCGAACACCTTGGTCAGTTCCAGCGGCAGCGGGAAGAAGATGCTGTTGGCGGTGCCGTTGGTCGACATGTCGGCCATGGTCTGCAGGTAGCGAAGCTGCAGCGCAGCCGGGCTTGCCTCCATCTTCTGCGCGGCCTGCACCAGCTTCTCGGCCGCCTGCAATTCGCCCTCGGCGTGGATGACCTTGGCGCGGCGTTCGCGCTCGGCCTCGGCCTGGCGGGCGATCGCACGGATCATGGAGTCGTCCAGGTCGACGTGCTTGATCTCGACGTTGGTGACCTTGATGCCCCAGGCGTCGGTCTGCGAGTCGAGGATCTCCTGGATGTCGTTGTTCAGCTTGTCGCGCTCGGAGAGCATCTCGTCGAGATCATGCTTGCCGAGGACCGAGCGCAATGTGGTCTGCGCGAGCTGGCTGGTCGCGGCGTAGTAGTCCTCCACCTGGATCACCGACTTGGCCGAATCCACCACGCGGAAGTACAGCACCGCGTTGACCCGGACGGTGACGTTGTCCTGGGAGATCACGTCCTGACTGGGCACATCGAGGGTGATGATGCGCAGGTCGATCCGCACGATCTGCTGGATGCCCGGGATGACGATGATCAGGCCCGGACCCTTGACCGCCTGGAACCGCCCCAGAAAGAAGATGACGCCACGCTCGTACTCGCGCAGCACCTTGATCGACATCACGATGATGGCGATCAGGATGACTAGCGGAACGACAAAGAAACCGAGATCGTTCATGTCCTGCTCCTTCTACGTTGTGAGTACTGCACCGGCCGGTCAGCCGGCCGATGCAGTGCCCGGGGTGTCCTCTTCGGTCGCGGGTTCGACCTGCAACTTGAGTCCGTCGATGGCGGTCACCCGCACCTTCTGCCCCTCGCGCACGGGGGCCGAGGTCTCCGCGTTCCACTGCTCGCTGTGGACCCAGACCCGGCCACTGCGTTCAAAGTCCTCGCGCGCCTCGCCAAGCATGCCGATCATCTCTTCATGGCCGGTGGCGGGCTTCTTGCCACGCAGACTGAACAGACGCCCCAGCACCCAGACCGACAGGATGCCGATGGCGATGGCCGTGCCGATCACCAGCGGCAGGGCCACATTCAGGTTGGGGTCGTCCCACAGAATGATCGAACCGGTTGTAAACGCCACGATTCCTCCTATGCCCAGGGCCCCGAAACTGGGCACAAAGGCCTCCGCGATCATGAAGATCATCCCCAGCAGCATCAGCGCCAGACCCGCATAGTTCACCGGCATCACCTGCAGCGCGAAGAACGCCAGGATCAGCGCGATCGAGCCAATCACGCCGGGATAGATCGCGCCCGGATTGGCCAGCTCGAAGATGATGCCGTAGATCCCCAGCAGCATCAGGATATAGGCAATGTTCGGGTTGGTGATCACGGACAGCAACTGGGTGCGCCAGTCCGGGTCCATGCGCACGATCTCCAGTCCCTCGGTGGAGAGTGTGCGCTCACCGTCGTGCATGCGCACGGTATGCCCGTCGATCTGGGCGAGCAGGTCGTCCAGGTTGTCCGCCACAAAGTCGATGACGTTCTGCTCCAGCGCCGCGGAGGCGGTCAGGTTGGAACCCTCGCGTACCGTCTCCTCCGCCCAGTCGGCGTTGCGATCATAACGCTCGGCCAGACCGCGGATGTACGAGACCGCGTCCTCCAGCACCTTGCGCCCCATCGCGTCGTCGCCACGCCGCGGGGCCGGATCGTCCTCCAGCAGCTCTTCCTCGCTGGCCGGCTCCACCTCGCCGTCAGGCGCTCCGTTTTCGCCCGCTGGCGCCTCGTCCGCATCGTCGTCGCTGCGTTCGTCGCCACGGGCCTCGTCGGCGTCCTCGTCGTCACGGGCGTCCTCGCCCGCTTCCGGCGGATCCATGCCCGGGAGCCCACCGCCCCCCATCTGCACCGGCGTGGCCGAACCCAGATTGGTGGCCGGGGTCATGGCCGCGACATGCGACCCATAGAGCATGTAGGTCCCGGCACTGGCCGCGCGCGAGCCGGCCGGGTGGACATACGTCACCACCGGCACGTCCGATTGCAGGATGTTCTTGATGATGCTGCGCATACTGGAATCCAGTCCGCCGGGGGTATCCAGCATCAGGATCATGATCTCGGCGTCTTCCGCCTCCGCGCGTTCAATGCCGCGACGGATGTAATCGCCGGTGGCCGGGCCGATGGCGTCCTCCACGGTCAGCATCAGGCCGTGGCGATCCCCGGTATCGGCCATACTCGCCGCGACCAGCCAGCCCGCACCGAGCACCAGCAAGGCCAGCCACAACAGATGTCGCCAGGGGCGCCATCCGCCCTGTCCCGCGTTGCGCCTGAATGGAACCCGCATGGGCTTCCTCTCCCGTCAGGATGGATTCGTCGTACACTGCGTGCGCACACGCGACAGCCGACACCACCACGATAAACCAAAGGCCGGACCGGCGCCGAACCCGCAGACCCGCATGGAAACGCAGGCAATGCAGACCCCGCCCGAAACCCTCACTGCCGTGATCCTGGCCGGCGGCCAGGGCCGCCGCATGGGCGGGTGCAACAAGGGCTGGGTCGAGTACCACGGGCGCCCCCTGATCGAACACGCGATCGAGCGCCTGCAGCCCCAGGCCGCACAGCTGGCCATCAGCAGCAATACCGATATCGACCGCTATCGGGCGCTGGGGTTTCCCTGTCTGTGCGATCGGCACCCAGATTACCGCGGCCCGCTGGCCGGGATCGCGGCGGCCTTCGCAGCCTTCCCCGGCCAGAACCTCCTGTGCGCCCCGGTGGACGCCCCGCATTGCCCGCGGGATCTCGGCGAACGCCTGCAACAGGCCGTGGACCGGGAACACGCCCCGGCCGCGGTCGCCCACGACGGCGAACGGCTGCAGCCGCTGTTCGCGCTGCTGCGCCCGACCCTGGCGCAGGCCCTGCTGAACGACCTGGAGCGCGGGTCCCTGGCCGCGGGACGCTGGTTTCGCGACATGGGTGCAATCCCCGTCGATTTTTCCGATCAGCCGCAGGCGTTCGCCAACATCAACACACCGGATGACCTGGGGAGGGACTGATCATGATCGCTATACTTTCGATCCCGAACCGCAGTGCCCGGGAACGACGCCCATGATCGAACCGACCATCCCCTCGCCCCTGCCCCGCATCGCCTTCGCCGCCTGGAGCGGCAGCGGCAAGACCACCCTGCTCAAGGGCGTGATCCCGGCCCTGCGCGCCCGCGGCCTGCGCCCGGCAATGATCAAGCACGCCCACCACGAATTCGACGTGGACAAGCCGGGCAAGGACAGCTTTGAACTGCGCCACTCCGGGGCGGACCAGATGCTGGTCGCATCCGGGCGGCGCTACGCCCTGATGGTCGAGACGCCGGAGACCGACGACGGCCGCGTGCCGGATCTGGACATGCTGTGCGCGCGGCTGGACCCGCGACGCTCCGACCTGATCCTGGTCGAGGGCTTCAAGCAGTGGGACCTGCCCAAGATCGAGGTACACCGCCCGTCAGTCGGCAAACCGCCGCTGTACCGGGAGGTCGCCGGGGTGATCGCGGTGGCCACCGACGCGGCGACCCTGGACTTCGACGGCCCACTGCTGCCGGTCAACGACCCGGACGCGGTGGCCGCCTTCATCATCGACTACCTGAATATCCATCCCTGAAGCGGAGACATCCCATGCCCGAGGCTGCCCCCGGTTGCGACGAATTCGACCCCAACGCCAAGACCCTGGAACAGGCCCGTGCCGCGATCCTGGAGGCCTGCCGGACAATCACCCAGAGCGAACAGGTCACGCTGGAAGAGGCCCTCGGGCGCACCCTGGCCCAGCCGGTTCACGCACGCATCGACGTGCCACCGGCGGCGGTCTCGGCCATGGATGGCTACGCCCTGCGCGCCGCGGACGCAACGGACGGGGCCTGTCTCGCACTGGTGGGCACATCGGCGGCCGGGCATCCCTGGGATGGCGAGCTGCAGCCCGGCCAGTGCCTGCGCATCCTGACCGGCGCGGTCGTCCCGGCCGGGGCCGAACTGGTCATCATGCAGGAGCAGGTGCAGCGGGACGGGGAATCGATCACCCTGCAAAACGGCGGCCTGACACCGGGACACAACATCCGTGGACCGGGCAGTGACACCGCCGCCGGCAGCCCGCTATATGCGTCCGGGCAGCGCATCGGCGCCGCCGAGATCGGGGTCCTGGCCAGTCAGGGTATCGCCCGGGTGAGCGTGCTGCGCCGGCCGCGCGTGGCCTTCTTCTCGACCGGGGACGAACTGGTCCCCGTCGATCAACCGCTGGGCCCGGGACAGATCCACGACAGCAACCGCCACACCCTGCGCGCGCTGCTGAGCGCCTATCCGGTGGAGGTACTGGACTACGGCGTGATCCGCGACACCGAGGCCGAGGTCTCACGAGCCCTGACCCGGGCCGGTGCGGACGCGGACATGATCATCACCACCGGGGGCGTCTCGGTGGGCGATGCCGATCACGTGACCCGCGTACTGCAGGCCTCGGGACAAGTCAGTTTCTGGAAGCTGGCGATCAAGCCCGGACGGCCACTGGCATTCGGACAGTTCGGCCGCGCGCATTTCTTCGGCCTGCCCGGCAACCCGGTGGCGGTGATGACCACCTTCGCCCTGCTGGTACGCCCGGCCTTGCTGCAGCTCGCCGGGCGCGACGCGACCGAGCCGCAGACCCTGAACGCCCGCCTGCTGGAGGATCTGTACAAGACCGCGGGCCGCAAGGACTTCCAGCGCGCGTTACTCGAGACTGACGACCGCGGCTGGGTGGTCCGCGCAGCCGGCGGCCAGGGCTCGCACCAGCTGCGCGCGATGAGCGAGGCCAACGCCTACGTGGTTTTGCCCCGCGAGTCCAGTGGGGCCCGGGCGGGGGACTGGGTGGAGGTGCTGCCGTTCCGGGAGATCTTCCCGGAGGTGTGACCCGGGTTTCCGCCCGCGCTCAGGGGGACTGGACGAGCGCGGCGAATTCCCGCTCCAGCAGGGCCTCGTCACCCAGGTTGAGCTCGACCAGGCGCCGCAGGTGCGAGGCGGATTCGAGCGGCATCGCCTCGATCTCCACCCCCAGCCACAAACCTTCGTGCCAGCGCACGCGGCCCTCGACGGTGATGCGCGCCTCGCCGCTGAGCGGGATATCGACGCTGACCTCGTCCCCATCGGTCAGGACCGGAAGATCCGCGCCCTCCAGCAGCACCCCCTTCAGGGAGATATCCTCCACGCGAACCGCGCAGTCCCCGCCGTCGGTGAGCAGGGTAGCCGGAAATTCCAGAGGGATACGTTGAAAGCGTCGCTCCATACGGCAAGACTACCCCCACTCCGCGCCTGCGGCCAAATCCAGAACCATCCGGGAATCCCATGACCGAAACCGCCGCCTCGTCCGTCGACGGCCAGCCGACCAGCCTGCTCCGCCGCCTGGCCGCCATCGTCTACGATGCCCTGCTGCTGGTGGCGATCTGGATGGTCCTTGGCCTGCTGGTGGTTGTCCTCGGCAATACCACCGGGCTGTACTCGCCGCGTGTGCACTTCGTGCTCAACCTGATCGTGGCCTGGGGCTTCTTCTACTGGTTCTGGACCCGCACCGGACAGACGCTTGGCATGCAGGCCTGGAACATCCAGCTGCGCACCGAGGGTGGCCACGCGGTCAATGCCTGGCAGGCCACCCTGCGCTACCTGGTCGCGGTGGCCCAGTGGCTAGTAATCCTGATGGCGATCTGGGCGGTGCGCGAGCACGGCGCCGTGGCAGTCACCGTGGTCACCGCGGCGGCGCTGTTCGCGCTCGGCCTGTCGCAGTTCCACCCGCGCCGCTGGATGCTGCACGACTGGCTCTCCAGCACCGAACTGGTACGCATCCAGGGCCTCGCCAAGCCGCGCTGGAAACAGAACCGCAAGAGCTGATCTCGGACCGGTTGTTTGTTTCACCACGAAGCACACGAAGACGGGCAAGGTCAAAAGCCGTCCTGATGAGCGATCACGTTCAACCAGCCGCCGGATCGTAGGGGCGTAGGATGGGATGAGCGCAGCGAATCCCATCAAGGAACGGGCACAACGCGGGAAATGGTGCGTTTCGCTGCGCTCAACAGCACCCTACCGCGGCGGAAGGAGCCTACGTTCCCTGCAATGGGCTGAAGCTCGTTGCTAATTGAACAACCCTCAGGGGGCGAGCCAGAGGCCGAGGTCGTCCAGGGCCTCGGCAATCTCGTCGGCGATGCGACGGTAACCACGGGCGTTGGGGTGCACGGGGTCGGCGCGCAGCTCGCGCTCGGACAACACGCCGGAGAGCACGCCCTCGATCAGGGCCACCTGTTCCTCGCGGGCGAGTTCGCGATAGATCGGATCGTCCCGCAGGCGCCCGGTGGCAGCCCCCAGGGCCGAGGCCCGCGGCACCCCCAGCAACAATGGCTGGGCCTCGTGTTCATGCACCGCTGCCACCAGGGCGCGCAAATCCTCCTTGACCGCGGCGGGATCGCGCTGGCGCAGAAAGTCGTTGCCGCCCAGCCAGATCAGCACCAGGTCCGGCTGGTGCTCGCGCAGGCTGGGCTCCAGGCGCCCGCGGGCGCTGCTGGCGCGGTCGCCCGGCACCCCGTCGTTGATGAGGGTCCAGCCGGTAATCGCCGCCAGCCGCGCCGGATAGTCCTCGCCCGAGCCCGCCCCGGTCCCTTGGGTCACGCTGTCGCCGAAGGCGAGCACCGTGGCCTGGCGCGGGAGTGGTTCGAAGTCGCCCGGGCCCGCGCCACCACAGGCCGCCAGCAGGGCCGCCAGCACGATCAGGAACCCGCCGCGCAGCCAGCCCCTCATGTCTGACGCCCCATGCGTTGCAGCGCCACCAGCGCGAGGATCAGGAACAGCACCACCGGCAGGCTCGCCGCGACCACCGGGGGCAGGTTGTAGACCAGCCCCAGATGGGTCATCGCCCGCATCACGATGGCGAACGACACGCCGATGGCGATGCCGATGAACAGGCGCCGCCCGGCACCACCCTCGCGCTGCGAGCCGAACAGGAACGGGATCGCCAGCAGCAGCATCACGAAGGTGCTGGCCGGCAGGGTCAGTCGCTGCCAGAACGCGACCTCGTAGGGGGCCGAGTCCAGGCGATTTTCCTGCAGGTAGTCGATGTAGCGCGCCAGGTTCTGCGCCGCCATCTGGCTGGGCTCGACCACCAGAATGTCGAAGTACTCCGGTGCGATCAGGCGCTCGATGACCTCCTCCTCCAGGCGTTCGGGCTCGACGCGCTCCAGCGACAGCCGCGAACGCTCCACGCCCTGCAGCCGCCAGGCCCCATCCACGTACTGCGCGCTCTGCGCACGTGTAATCTCGCGCGGCTCGCGGTTCGCATCCACCTCGATGATGCGCACGCCGATCAGGCGGTTGCCCGGCAACACCGCATCCGCCTGCACCATCCGCTGGCCATCGCGCGCCCAGAGCCCGATGGGGCTCACACTCAGCTGTTCATCGAAGGCACTGGCCTTCAGGTTCTGTGCACGACTCTCGGCCGCAGGAGCGAAGAACTCGCCGACCACTACCATCACGACCACGACCACCAGTCCGGCCTGCATCACCCAGCCGATGAAGCGCCCAAGCGTCATTCCGGCGGCCCGCATCGCGGTCAGCTCGCTGTTGGCGGCCAGATTACCCAGCCACAAGAGTCCGCCGAGCAGCGCCGCCGGGGGCAGCATGTCGTACATCCGCCGCGGCAGGGTCAGCGCCACATACAGCAGCGCCTCGGTCAGGCCATAGTTGCCACGCCCGGTGTCGCGGAGCTCGTCAATCAGCGCGAAGACCGCATCCAGCGCCACCAGCAGGACCACGGCCAGCGCGGTCCCGATCAGGACCTGGCGCATGATGTAGCGACCCAGTACGGTCGTCACGAAGCCACCTCGTCACGCTCCACGCGGCGAGGGCCGCCACCCGCTCCCCGGCCAAGGCCCAGCATGCCCTTGCGCCAGGCCAGCCACAGCCAGAGAACCAGCATCAGGCCGTGCGTCCACCAGAGCCCCAGGGCCAGTGGCGTACGGCCATCCGCCAGCTGCCCCTGACCCAGGATCAGGAAGTTCGCGTACAGCACGTAGACGCCGATCGCCGCCGGGATGCGGGCATAACGCCCGGTCCGCGGCGGCACCTGGGCCAGCGGCAGCGCGATCAGCGTGAGCACCAGGATGGACAGCGGCATCGCGATGCGCCATTCGAGCTCCGCACGATGGTCCGGCCGATCACGCTCCGCCCACAGCTGAAGCGTCGACATCGCGTTCAGCGAGCGCCGCCCGGCCCCGGCATCCGGTTCGGTGATCTGGGTCCGCAGTCGCTCGAACTCGAGCATGCGGAAGCTGCCCTCGCCGGGCACGCCGACATGGCGATAGCCGTTCTCGAGGATCAGGAAACCACTACCCTCGGCCCCCGGGTCGGGAATCGCGCGCTCGGCTACGGTCACCTGCGCCTCGCCGTCGACCTCGCGGTAGATGAACACCTCCAGCAGGGCCTCGCGGTCCTCGCTCAAGCGCTCGGCGAAGAAGACCTGCTCGCCAACCCGCGAGCGCAGGAAGCGCCCGGGCGTAATGCCGACCAGGTCGGAGCGTGTCTCGGCGAGGTCGCGCAGTTGATCGATCTGGGCCTCGGTGCGTGGCACCACCAGCGTCATCAGCACCAGCAACAGCAGCGTGGCTGGCGCAGCCACCCAGAACAGCGCGCGATAAAACGCGGCGAAGGACATGCCGCTGGCCTGTAGCGCCACCAGCTCGCTGTCGCGCTGCAACCGGCCCAGCACCAGCATGAAGGCCAGGAACAGCGCCACCGGCCAAAGGAAGACAATGCCCTTGAATGCGCCGAAGGCGACCATGCCCGGCAGGAAATCCACGGGGATACTGCCCTCGGCGACATCGCGCAGCACCCGCCCCAACACGCCGCCGATGATCACCAGCAACAGCACGACGGTGACCGCGGTCTGCGTGACCAGCAGCTCGCGGGCGATAAGACGCTCGGCGCGGCGCAGGATCATGCGCGCATTACCCCGCGGCCCGCGCGGCGCGTGGCCGGGCGCCGCTTGGCGCTGGTACCATGATCGAACTCATTTTCGGGAGGCATTCATGCAATTCTCCGTCACCACCTCGACCCTCGACAAACCCCGCGCCGGCATCCGCGCCGCCGGGATCGCCCACAAGCGCAAGCCGGCCGCGGGCGCCACCGCCCTGGATGCCGCGCGCGATGGCGAGATCACCGCCCTGCTGAAGGCCGGCGAGATGGACGGCGAGGCCGGCAGCCGGCTGTTGCTGCCTACCGGTGGAGGCAAGGGTAACGCACTCCTGATCGGCCTGGGCGCGAAGAAAGACTTCGATGCCCGCGCCGCACGCAAGGCCGCGCAGACCCTGGCGGCCGCCCTGGTCGAGCGCCCCGCCACCAGCGCGGTGATCGCGGTGGCGGACTTCCAGCCGCGCGGCAAGGACATCGCCTGGACGGTGCATACCCTGGTGGCGGCGATCTCGGATGCCGCCTACCGCTTCACCCCGTTCAAGGGCAAGGAGAAGACCACCCCGGTGAAGCTGGAGAAGATCCAGCTCAGCGTGGAGCGCGACGAGGCCGAGGCGGCGAAGCGCGCCTGCAGCGAGGCTGCGGCGATCGCCACCGGCGTCAATCGCACCAAGGACCTGGGCAATACCCCGCCGAATGTCTGCTACCCGGAGAGCCTGGCCGACACCGCGCGCGAGATGGCGAAGCAGCACAAGAAGCTGAAGACCACGGTGCTGGACGAGAAGGACCTGGAGAAACTCGGCGCCGGCGCGATCCTGGCCGTAGGCAAGGGGTCCGAGCGCCCGCCGCGCCTGATCGCGATGGAATACTCCGGCGGCAACAAGGGCGACGCCCCGGTGGTCCTGGTGGGCAAGGGCATCACCTTCGACACCGGCGGCATCTCGCTCAAGCCCGGTGCCGAGATGGACGAGATGAAATACGACATGTGTGGCGCGGCCAGCGTGTTCGGCGTGATCGAGGCCTGCTGCGAACTGGAGTTGCCGATCAACGTGGTCGGCGTGGTGACCAGCGCCGAGAACATGCCCGACGGCCGCGCGACCCGCCCCGGCGATATCATCACCACCCTGTCCGGACAGACGGTGGAGATCCTGAACACCGACGCCGAGGGCCGCCTGGTCCTGGCCGACGCCCTGACCTGGGTCGAGCGCTACAAGCCGAAGGCGGTGATCGACATCGCCACCCTGACCGGTGCCTGCATCATCGCACTGGGGCACCAGGGCGCGGCCGTGCTCGGCAACAACGAGCGCCTGGCCAAGGGCCTGCTGGCCGCCGGCGAGGAGAGCGGGGATCGCGCCTGGCAGCTCCCGCTGTGGCCGGAGTACCAGGAACAGCTGAAGAGCAATTTCGCCGATATGGCCAACATCGGCGGGCGCCCGGCCGGCACCATCACCGCCGCCTGTTTCCTGTCGCGCTATACCGAGGACTACACCTGGGCGCATGTCGACATCGCCGGCGTGGCCTGGAAGAGCGGCAAGGAAAAGGGCGCAACCGGGCGCCCGGTGCCGATGCTGATGCGCTACCTGCTCGACCAGGCCTGATCGCGGTCCGGCGGGCATGACCCACGTCAGCTTCTACCTGCTCGAGGACCCGGCCCCGGAGGCACGCCTGCGCTTCGTCTGCCGTCTGGCAAAGAAGGCCAGCGGGCAGGGACATCGAGTACATATCCATACCGGCTCGCCGGAGCTGACGCGCACCCTGGATGAATGGTTGTGGACCTTCGAGGACACGGCCTTTCTGCCGCACAGCACCGACGTGCGCGACACGGATGTCCCGGTCTCCCTGCACGAGGCGCACGCCCCGTCGGATCGCTGCGACGTGCTGATCAACCTCGCCCCCGAGGTCCCGGAGTACTGTGGGCGTTTCGAACGGGTCGCCGACATCGTCGGTGGCGACAAGACGGGGCGCGAGGCCGGCCGGGCCCGCTACCGCTTCTTCAAGGAACGCGGCTACCCGCTGGACCACCACAAGATCCAGTAACGACCGCGGGAGACGCCGATCCGACACGCGGCGGCGGGTCGGGGATCTCGCGCAGCCAGGCCTCCAGCTCGAACAGGGGCAACCCGACCACGTTGGTGTAGGAGCCCTCGATCCACTCGACGAAGGCGGCGCCGCGGCCCTGGATGGCGTAGGCACCGGCCTTGCCGCGCGGCTCGCCGGTTGCCCAGTAGGCCTCGATGTCGGCCAGGCTCAGCTCGCGCAGGCGTACCCGGGTCGTCACGTGACGGGTGCGCATGGCCTCGCCGGGGCGCCACAGGGCCATGCCGGAGACGACCCGGTGCGCGCGCCCGGACAGCCGCCCGAGCATGGCGGCGGCGGCGGCGAAATCCGCGGGCTTGCCCAGTGCGTCGTCGTCCACGGCGACCACGGTGTCGGCCGCCAGCACCCACTGGCCGGGCGCCAGGCGATCGCGCGCCGCCTCCGCCTTGGCGACGGCCAGGCGCTCGACCAGGGCCTCCGGCGTCTCGCCGGGCTGCGCGCTCTCGTCCACGTCCATCGGCGCCACCTCGAAGGCAAGCTGGATCTGCTCCAGCAGTTCCCGCCGACGCGGCGAGGCGGAGGCGAGCAACAGCGGCGGCGGGCTCATGGGGGGATCAGGCCCGGTGGTAGGGGTGGTTGTTGAGCAGCGACCAGGCGCGATAGAGCTGCTCGGCGACCAGCACCCGCACCAGCATGTGCGGGAAGGTCAGCGGCGATAGCGACCAGGCCCACTCGGCGCGGGCGCGCACGGCCTCGTCCAGCCCGGCGGCCCCGCCAATCACCAGCGCGACGTCACGACCGTCCGCCTGCCAGTCCTCCAGGCGCTTCGCGAGGCCCTTGGTATCGACCGCCTTGCCGCGCTCGTCGAGCAGGATCACGCGGGCGTTCTCCGGGATCGCCTTCAGCAGGATCTCGCCCTCGCGGCGCAGGAGCGTGGTGGTGTCCATCGACTTCGCGCCCGAGGGACCCGCCAGCGCTTGCAGGTTCAGCTCCAGCTCGCGCGGCAGGCGCCCGGCGTATTCGGCGAAGCCCTCCGCCACCCAGTCGGGCATGCGCTTGCCGATTGCGATCAGGTCCAGACGCATCGGGCAAAGCCTCGCTCGGCGTTCAGCGCCGCAGGCGCCGGACCCGCTCCAGGCTGGGGTCCTCGGGGGCGGCTTTTTCGGTGTCCGCGGCCTCCTCCGCCATCCAGAGCTTCTCCAGGTTGTAGAAGTCGCGGGTCTCCGGGAGCATCACGTGAACGATCACATCGTTCAGGTCCACCAGCACCCACTCCTGGCTCTCCTGACCCTCGACTCCCAGCGGCGGGATGCCGGCCTGCTTGGCCTCGGTGGCCACCGACTCGGCGGTGGACTGCACGTGACGCCCCGAGGTCCCGGAGGCGATCACCATGAAATCCGTCAGCGTGGTCTTGCCACGCACGTCGATGGTGCGGATGTTCTGTGCCTTCATGTCGTCCAGAGCGGTGGTCACCAGCTCCAGGAGTTGTTCGCTGTTCATTGTGTCGGTCATGTCCCGTGATTGCGGTTCGACCCGGCCCGGTACAGACCGTGGTCCTGGATGTAGCGATTGACGGCCCCGGGGAGCAGGAAGCGCGGGCTGCGCCCGGCCTGCAGCTCGTCCCGGATGGCGGTGGCGGAGATGTCGAGCTGGGTGACCGGCTGGAAGTAGACCAGCCCCCCGGGCGCCTTGTGCAGCGCCGCCGGGTCGTGCGTCGCGGCGTTCCCCAGCCAGCCGCCCAGATCGTGGGAGGCCGGGCTGCCGGGGCGGTGCGAGACCACGATATGCGCCAGCTCGAAGATCTGCTGCCAGCGATTCCACGATGGCAGCCCGGCGAAGGCGTCCATGCCCATGATCAGCACCAGCGACGCGTCCGGCCCCAGCTCCTCGCGGAAACTGAGCAGGGTATCCACGGTGTAGGACGGCCCCTGACGATCCAGCTCGCGACGGTCGGCGACGAATCCCGGTACGTCCGCAATCGCCTGCTCCACCATCGCCAGGCGGTCGTCGCTGCCGGTGCCGGGGCTCGTGCGATGCGGCGGTACGTGGCAGGGGATGAAGTGCACGCGCTCCAGCCCCAGGTGCTGCTGGATCTCCAGCGCCGGGCGCAGGTGGCCGAAGTGGATCGGGTCGAAGGTGCCGCCGAGGATCCCGATCACGCGGGCATCGCCCCAGGGAGACGCGCGATGGAATCAGCTTCTCCCCTAGGGAAACACTGATCAATGTACGCACTCGTGTTGGCACCCCAGGTTTTCCGAGACAAGGCGCGCCGTGCAGCGGGTAGTGGTTCTACCCACAAGCGGCGCAACGCAGGATCGGGGAACCTGGGGTACCAACCCCGAAGGGGCTCGGCCGCTTTTGCGCGCGAACAGCGTTGCGGTGCCTTTGTGCAGAGTGACTGCACGGCAGTCACCGCGCCTTGTTCGCACGCAAAAGCGACTCGAGCGCGAGCGTGTACATTGATCAGTGTTTCCCTAGCCACGTACATGGCCGTCGCCGAACACGACGTACTTGAGCGTGGTCAGCCCGTGCAGGCCCACCGGACCCCGGGCATGCAACTTGTCGGTGGAGATGCCGATCTCCGCGCCCAGGCCGTACTCGAAGCCGTCGGCGAAGCGGGTGGAGGCATTCACCATGACCGAGCTGGAGTCCACCGCGCGCAGGAAACGCCGGGCGCGGGTGTAGTCCTCGGTCACGATGCTGTCGGTGTGGTGCGAACCATAGGTGTTGATGTGATCCATCGCCATATCCAGATCGTCGACCACGCGGATTGCGAGGATCGGCCCCAGATACTCGGCCACCCAGTCGTCCTCGGTGGCCTCGGCGATATCCGTACCGGCATTCGCGAGGATGGCGCGGGTGCGCGCGCAGCCGCGCAGGCTCACCTGGTGCTCGCCCAGGACCGTGGCCAGGCGCGGCAGGAAGGCCTCGGCCTGGTCCGCGTGCACCAGCAGCGTCTCCATGGTGTTGCAGGTGCCGTAGCGCTGGGTCTTCGCGTTCACCGCGACGGCCAGCGCCTTGTCGGCATCCGCACCGCCATCCACGTACACGTGGCAGACGCCGTCCAGGTGCTTGATCACCGGGATCTGCGACTCGTTGCTGACGCGCTCGATCAGGCCCTTGCCGCCGCGCGGGACGATCACGTCCACGTACTGCGGCATGCGCAGCAGCGCGCCGACCGCCGCGCGGTCGGTGGTCGGCACCACCTGCACCGCCTCGCGCGGCAACCCCGCCTGCTCCAGCCCGGCCTGGATAATCGCGGCCAGGGCCTGATTGGAATGCAGCGACTCGGAGCCGCCACGCAGGATCGCCGCATTACCCGACTTCAGGCACAGCGCGGCGGCGTCGATGGTCACGTTCGGCCGCGACTCGTAGATGATCCCGATCACCCCCAGCGGCACGCGCATCTGGCCGACCTGGATACCGCTCGGCTGGTAGGCCATATCGGAGATCGTGCCCACCGGGTCGGGCAGCCCGGCTACCTGGCGGCAGCCCTCGATCATGGTATCGATGCGGGCATCGGTCAGCGCCAGGCGATCCAGCATCGCGGCGTCCAGGCCGCGCTCGCGCCCGGCCTCCAGGTCACGGCTGTTGGCCTCATTCAGCTCGGCGCGGCGCGCGGCGATGCCCTCGGCGATCGCATGCAGTGCGGCGTTCTTCGCCCCCGGCTCGGCCTCGGCCATACGCCGCGATGCGGCGCGCGCAGCGCGGCCGAGCGCCTCGACCTGGGCGACCACGCCGCTGGTGGCGGCGGATTCAGTGGGGTTCACGGCAGCGTTCATGCAGTCAGACTCGTTGAGAATTCAGTGCGGGTTCGGGTCGGGTCAGCGGCCGCCCCGCCATACGGGCCACCAAGTCTAGCAACCCCTGCCGGGCGTTGCCGTTTTCCTGACCCTTGATGACCCGATCCACGCGCGCGGCCTCGCCCAGCAGGCCCCGCGCCGCGCTCAGGTCCAGGCGCGACATGGCCTGGCGCAGGGCCTTCTGGCCGTCGCCAAAGCTGCCCTGGAACGCCTCGCGGTCGGGCGCACCGGCGGCCTTGCGCTCCATCGCCTGCACCAGCAGCCGGCATTCGCGCGCCAGCGCCCACAGGATCAGCGGCTCCGCCTGGCCCTCATCCAGCAGCCCCTCCAGCATGCGCAGGGCGTGGCGGACATCGCCGCGCAGCGCGGTCGGGGCCAGGGCAAACAGCTCGAAGCGGGCGGAATCCGTGGTGGCCTCCGCCAGCACGGTCTCGTCGATCTCGGTCACGCCGGCCAGCGCCAGCTTCTCGATCTCCTGGCGTGCGGCCAGCAGGTTGCCCTCCACCCGCGCGACCAGCAACGCCAGCGCCGGGTCGGTGATGCGCAGACCGTTCCTCTGCAGCCGCGCACGGATCCAGCTACCCAGCTGGGCCGGCGGCACCGGGCGCGCATGGATCACCACCGCACGGCCCTCCAGGGCCTTGAACCAGGCCGCCCGCCGCATGTCGCGATCCGGCCGCGGCAATTGCAGCAGCAGGACCAGGTCAGCCTGCGGGTCGCCGGCGTAGGCCTTCAGGTGATCGCCACCGGTCTTGCCCGGCTTGCCGGTCGCCAGGCGCACGTCCAGCACCGTGCGCTCGGCAAACAGCGACCGGTCGCGGATCGCGGCCTCGAACGGGCCCCAGTCCGATTGCGCGGTCAGGTCCAGCACCGTGCGCTCCAGGAAGCCCTGCTCGCGGGCGGCAGCGCGGATCGCATCGGCCGCCTCGATCGCCTGCAACGGCTCCTCGGCCAGCAACAGGTAGATCGGCGCGAGCCCGCGCGCCAGATCCTGCTCCAGGCGGGCGATATCCAGCGCCATTACGGGGCCGGGTCCTCCGCGGCTTCGCGCAGGCTGCCGTCCGGCTCGATGAGCGCGGCAATCCGGCGCTGCAGCTGGCTGACGATGTCGCGGTCCATCGCCTCGCGCAGGGTGGATTCGCGCTCGCCCCGGCTGAGCACCGCGGTGCCATCGAACAGATAGATGCGCGAGGCGCGCAGTGGCCCCAGGTCGACCGCCTCGCCGTCCACCGGGCGCAGGCGCGCATTGACCGTGCGCACCAGTTCGTACTCGGACACCCGCGCGGCCTCGGTCACCGACAGCGTGCGGCGCTGATCGTTGACCGAACGGATCTCCAGGATCGCACCCTGACCCTCCGGGCGCTGGCGCACGACGTCCACGCCCGAGGAGCCCAGGGTCACGGCCAGTTCGCGGTACAGCGAGTCGCGCGCATTGATGCCCGTGATCTGCACCGGATTCAGTGTCTCCGGCCACTCGCTACTGCCACGCAGCTGAAAGCCGCAGGCGGCCAGCGCGGCCACCAGGACCAGTACCAGACCCGCGCGCAAAAGGGCGCTCATTGTGGCTTCACCACGAAGTTGACCAGACGGCCGGGAACGACGATCACCTTGATCACATCCTGCCCCTCGATATGGCGCTGCACGTTTTCGTCGTTGCGCGCAACGGTCTCGATCGCGTCCTTGTCGGCCCCGGACGGGACCGCGATCTCGGCACGGCGCTTGCCGTTCACCTGCACCGCCAGGGTCTCCTGCGCGGCCTGGCGTGCGGCCTCGTCGACCTGCGGCCATTGCGTGGCGGCCACCAGCTCGTCGTGACCCAGGGTCCGCCACAGCGTTTCGGTCACGTGCGGGATGATCGGGGCCAGCATGCGCACGATGCCCTCCAGCGCCTCCTGGCGCACGGCTGCGGCCCCGGCGGCGTCCAGAGGGAACTTGCCAAGGTCGTTCAGCAGTTCCATGTTCGCGGCCACCGCGGTGTTGAAGGTCTGGCGCCGGCCGATGTCGTCGGTGACCTTGGCGATGGTGTCGTGCAGCTTGCGCCGCAGCTCGCGCCCGGCATCGTCCAGCGCGTCCGTGTCCAGCGCCCCGGGCGACTCGCCGCCCACGTGCTCGTGGACCGCGCGCCACAGGCGCTTAATGAAGCGATGCGCGCCCTCCACGCCGGAGTCGGACCATTCCAGCGACAGGTCCGGGGGTGCGGCGAACATGGTGAACAGCCGCGCGGTATCCGCGCCGAAGCGCTCGATCAGGGCCTGCGGGTCCACGCCGTTGTTCTTCGACTTGGACATCTTCTCCATGCCCCCAACCGTGACCGGCTGGCCATCCTCGCGGTGGCGCGCGGCCTTCACCGAACCGTCCTCGGCGCGTTCCAGTTCGACGTCCGCCGGGTTGATCCAGTCCTTCCCGCCGTCACTGCGCTCGCGATAGAAGGTCGGTGCGATCACCATGCCCTGGGTCAGCAACCGGGTGAACGGCTCGTCGGAGGCCAGCAGGCCCTCGTCGCGCAGCAGCTTGTGGAAGAAGCGCGCGTACAGCAGATGCAGCACCGCGTGCTCGATGCCGCCGACGTATTGATCCACCGGCAGCCAGTGGTCGGCGCGCGCATCCAGCATGGCCGTGTCGTTGTCGGCGCAGGCGTAGCGGGCGAAGTACCAGCTGGATTCGAAGAAGGTGTCGAAGGTATCGGTCTCGCGCCGCGCCGGCTTCCCGCATTCCGGGCACGGGGTCTCGAAGAATTCGGGCATGCGCGCCAGCGGCGAGCCGGCCCCGTCGGGGATCACGTCCTCGGGCAGGCGCACCGGCAAGTCGGCTTCCGGCACCGGCACCGCGCCACAGGCCTCGCAGTGGATCACCGGAATCGGACAGCCCCAGTAGCGCTGGCGCGAGATACCCCAGTCGCGCAGGCGGTAGTTGCGCCGGCGCCGGCCGATGCCGGTCTGCTCCAGGTGCTCGGCGATCGCCGCCTTGGCCGCCTCCGATGCCTGGCCGTCGAAATCACCGGAGTTCACCAGCACGCCGGCCTCGGTGAACGCGGCCTGCTGCACATCGACCGTGGCGCCATCCGCCGGGGCGATCACCTGGCGGATCGGCAGGCCATATTTCGTCGCGAACTCGTGGTCGCGCTCGTCATGCGCGGGCACGGCCATCACCGCTCCGGTGCCGTATTCCATCAGCACGAAGTTGGCGACCCAGACCGGGACATCCTCGCCGGTCAGCGGGTGGCGGGCGGTGAAGCCCAGCGCGCGGCCCTTCTTCTCCATCGTGGCCAGGTCCGCCTCGGCCACCCCGCCCTGCGCGCAATCCGCGACAAACGCGGCCAGCTCGGCGTCCTGCTCCGCCAGCGCCTGCACCCGTGGGTGCTCCGGCGCCAGCGCCATGTAGGAGACGCCGAACAGGGTATCCGGGCGCGTGGTGTAGACGGCCAGCGCCTCGCCACCGTCCACCGCGAACTCGAGCTCCACGCCCTCGGAACGCCCGATCCAGTTGCGCTGCATGGTGCGCACCTGGTCCGGCCAGCCGTCCAGCTCGTCCAGGGCCTCCAGCAGCTCGTCGGCGTAGTCGGTAATGCGCAGGAACCACTGCGGCATCTCGCGGCGCTCGACGACCGCCCCGGAGCGCCAGCCACGGCCCTCGATCACCTGTTCGTTGGCGAGCACGGTCTGATCCACCGGGTCCCAATTCACGGTCGCCTTCTTGCGATAGACCAGGCCTTTCTTCAGCAGGCGCACGAACAGCCACTGTTCCCAGCGGTAGTAGTCGGCGTCACAGGTGGCGAACTCGCGCGACCAGTCGTAGGCGAACCCCAGGCGCTTGAGCTGGGTGCGCATCTGCTCGATGTTCTGCCGCGTCCAGGCCGCCGGCGGCACGTGGTTCTGCATCGCCGCGTTCTCGGCCGGCAGGCCGAAGGCGTCCCAGCCCATCGGCTGCAGCACGCTCCGCCCCTGCATGCGCTGGAAGCGCGCGATCACGTCGCCGATGGTGTAGTTGCGCACATGGCCCATGTGTAGCTTGCCCGAGGGATACGGGAACATGGACAGGCAGTAGAACGGCTCGCCGGCGGCATCCTCGCGCGCACGGAAGCAGTCGGCCTCCTCCCACTGGCGCTGCACCTGCGCCTCGATCATCTCCGGGGAATACTGCTCCTGCATGTGGCCCACCTGCCCTGTGTGTTCGCGTGAAACAAAGAACTGCGCAGAATACCAGTCGCCCCCACCCCCTCCAAGCGGCTGGGAAACGGCCCGACCACCCCTCGCCACACGTCTTCGATGTGATATCCGTCACGCAACTCCGGGAACAGTACCCCCACCTGACTGCCACAAGACCTACATTCAAAGAAAGCGGTTGGCAAAACGTTCCAAGGAGGCAGGTTATGAGCGAAGAGAAAGACGTGGTCCCCATGCTCCAGCGCGCCTATCCCGAGGACTTGGGGGAAACGGTCCCCGAACACACGCCGGAGACGGATTCCCCGGCCATCCGCGAGATCGCGACGGAGGACCTGGGCACCTGGCTCGGCAAAGGCTGGCGGGACCTCTGGCAGATGCCAGTGGCCCTGGTGCACGGCCTGGTGATCACCCTGGCCGCGCTGATCCTGCTGGGCCTGTCCTGGAATCAGCCGTGGATGGCCTTCTCGCTTCTGGCCGGCATCCTGCTCCTCGGACCCGTACTCGCCGTCGGTGTGAACTACCTCGCGCTGCAGAAAGAGCGCGGCGAGCCGGGCGGTTCCGGCCTCGGCTGGCTGGGGCCGATGGGTGGCTCGATCTGGGCCTTTGCCGCGCTGCTGGCCATCCTGTTCGTGATCTGGGCCAGCTTTGTGTGGATGTGGATCGCGGTGCTTAACATCGGCGAAATCGCGGTCATGGGGCAGTTGCATCACCTGGTGGGCGCGATGCTCAGCAGCGGCGCCGGCATTATCTCGCTGGTCGGGGTGGTGGTGGCCGCCATTGTGTTCGGCCTCGCGGTATTCGCCCTCAGCCTGGTCACGATCCCGGCCCTGCTGGATCACCGGATACGCGATGATGCCCCGCAAAAGAGCCTGATCGAATCGATCGGGGTCAGCCTGAAGGCCTTCAGCCACAACCCGGGTACGCTGATCCTGTGGGGTCTGATCATCACCGCGCTGTTCATGGTCTCGGTGGCAACCGCGCTGCTGGCGCTGATCGTGATCTTCCCCTGGCTGGGCTTTGCCATGTGGCACGGCTACCGGGATCTGGTCGACGCCCGTTAATCCCCAGCGACGCCCCACGCGATGGGTCCGACCCCGCGTCGGGCCCATGCCAGTCCACCTCGCGCTCCATCTCGGGTCGGCGGACGGAAGCCCCGGGGGACACCAATTGATGCCCCCTCAGGCATCCTCCCCGGAGGGGCCGTCCGGCGTGGCTTCCGCATCGTCATCGCGGGACCCGCGCCGGTAGCTCAAACGCGCAAACGCCGCCAGGCGATCGGCGACCACGCGGTTGAAGCTGCCCGCCGGGAATCCCCCCCACGCGCCGCGTTCACCCGCCGTCATCCCGGTCAGGAGCTCGATGGCCTCGTCCACCGTGGCTACGGGGTAGACATGGAATCGTCCCTCCGCGATCGCCTCGCGGACGTCGTGGCGCAGCATCAGGTTCTCGACATTACTCCCCGGCAACAGCACACCGTGACCATCCAGTTCGCCGGCCTCGCGACAGACGTCGAAGAAGCCCTCGATCTTCTCGTTGACCCCACCCACGGCCTGGACCTCGCCATGCTGGTTGAGCGAGCCGGTAACCGCCAGCGACTGGCGCAACGGGATCCGCGCGATCGCCGACAACAACGCGCAGGTCTCGGCCACCGAGGCGGAATCCCCCTCGATGTCGCCATACGACTGCTCGAAGGCCAGGCTGGCGGACAGCGAGAGCTCGCTGTCCTCGGCATAGTGGCTGGCGATGAACCGGGACAGGATCATCACCGCCTTGCTGTGCACCGGGCCACCCAGCTTGGCCTCGCGTTCGATGTCGACCACATGGCCCTTGCCCGAGCGCGCGGTCGCGGTGATCCGGATTGGCCGCCCGAACATCGCGTCGCCCAGCTGCAGCAGCGACAGCCCGTTGACCTGGGCAATCTGCGCCCCGCTGGTGGCGATCAGCACCACCCCGCGACGGATCTGCTCCAGGCTGCGGCGCTGTAGCCGCGCACCGCGCTCCTGGCGTTCCCGGATGGCCTGTTCGACATGCCCGGCGCCGACGACGTCCGCGCCGGCCTCCCTCGCCCAGTGATCGGCCTCCAGCAGCAGGTCGCGCAGGGTGCGATCGTGAGCCGACAGCTTGCACTGGTCGCCGGCCAGACGGCTGGCATGCTCGATCACGCGCGCCACCGCCTCGCGGTTCAGCGGCCGTAGTTCGACACGCCGCGCCATCGTGGCCAGCATGCGCGCATACAGCACATGACTGGCGTCGCTGCGGTCCAGGTCGTCCTCGAAGTCGGCCTCGACCTTGAACAACTCAAGGAAGTCCGGATCGAACGCGGACAGCAGGTAGTACAACAGGCGATCACCGATCAGCACCACCTTCGGGGTCACCGGAATGGGATCCGGCTCCAGCCCCACCGCACTCACCAGCCCGAACAGGCGCTCCAGGGACTCGATGCGGATCTCGCCGGAAAACAGGACCCGTTTGAGGCTCTCCCAGGCCAGCGGCTGCGTCAGCACACGCCGGGCATCCACGATCAGGTAACCGCCACTGGCCCGGTGCAGGGCCCCGGCGCGCACCAGCGAGAAATCGGTAACCAGGGCCCCCTCGTGCACCTGGTGCTCGATCAGGCCGGTCAAGTGCTGATGGTTCGGCAGGTCCTCGTAGATCACCGGGGCGCCCCGCGTGTCCGCGTGATCCACCAGCAGGTTGATGCGAAACCGTTCCAGCAGCCCCTCGGGCGGGGCATGGCTACGGCCGCCGCGAAACGCCTCCGCGTGTCTCACCACCTCGTCAAGGATCGCCTCCAGATGCTCGACCACCGCCGGCCGGTGCGACCATTTCTCCTTCAGCTCGTGGATCGGGCCGCCCAGGGCCCATTGCAGCATCTCCGCATTCAGGGCCCGAATCTTCTCCTGCAGCTCCTTGCGCAGGCGAGGCACCTGGTGCATGACCTGCCGCAACTTCTCCTGCAGCTCCTCGACCTTCTCGTCGATGCGCCCGCGTTCCTCCTCGGACAATGCGTCGTATTCCTCCGGCTTGAGGATCTCCCCATCGCGCATCGGCGCGAACGAGAAGGTGTTTGGCGCGCTGATCAGGGCGATGTCGTGCGCCTCGGCCTCTTCCTGCACCTTGCGCGCACCGTCGGTCTGGGCCTCTTCAGACGCATCCTTCAGCTCCTGCAGGCGCCGCTGGTATTCCTCGCTCTCGAACGCGGCCGGGATACTGGCATGCAGGTCTTCGATCAGACGGTCCAGGTCCGCCTGAAGGGTCCGGCCCTCGCCGGCCGCTAGCCGAACGGCCCGCGGACACTCCGGCTGCTGAAAGTTGAACACGTAGCCCCAGTCCGGCGGGGCAGACTCGTCGGCCGCGCGGCGCTCCAGAAAGCGTCGCACCAGGTCGTGCCGCCCGCTGCCTGCCGGCCCCAGCACGAACAGGTTGAAACCATTGCCACGCATCGACGCACCGAATTCGAGCGCACGCAGCACGCGTTCCTGGCCACAGGGCAACTCGAGCGCCTCCAGCGTCTCGGTGGTCTCGAAATCCAGATGCTCTGGCGGGCACCGCTGGTAGACCTGCTCCGCGGTCAGGGATGCGGGTCGCGTCATATCCGTCTCCACTGTTGTTAGCCCCTACCTTGCGGGAGATGCAGCGCAATATGCACCCCCTGATTGCCGGTAACCAACGAAACCCGCTCCCGTGACGCTGGTGCGGCCCGGCCATCGTGCTACCTTGGACGCATTGACCCATTGACCATCCGAAACGCCCCCTAGCGGGACACACAGCCACATATCGATCAGCGAGGAGCAGCGCATGAGCGACAAACCCAGGGATACGGCCCCGGAACACGACCAGGAACGCGAGCACCGGTTGAGCGATGCCTATCACCGCATGCTGCACGAGGTCACCGAGGATCTCGAAAAGCTGGAGGACAAGACCAGCAAGGCGATCACCGAGGCTCTGGAGAACGCCCGCGACCGCGTGCAGAAGGCCAGTGACCTGACCCGCGAAGAGGCTCACGAGGTGATGGACTACCTGCGCCGCGACCTGCAGGATCTGGGCGCCTACCTCGACAACCGCAGCTCCGACTGGCGTGGCTGGCTACAGATCGATCTGGGTCTGATCGAGGCCAGCATCAAGAACGCCCTGGAACGCATCGCGGACCGCACCCGGATCGAGATCACCGAACTGACCGCGCGCGCCCAGGTGATGGGCGAATGGCACACCGGCGAGATCACCGGCCCCGGCGAACTGCTCTGCAAGCAATGCGGCCATCCCGTGCACATGACGAAGGTCGGCCGCATCCCGCCGTGCTCCAACTGCCACAACACGACGTTCCGTCGCGGCCCCGGCGGGACCGAGGCCGAATAACCCGTCAGCGTCGGCGGCGACGGCCGACCGCGGCACCGGCAACCACCAGCACCAGCGCGGCCAGCACGGCCGGCCCCGCCCCGGTGGCGGTTGCCGGCGTCACGCCGTGGCGAGGCTGCAGCGTGCCCGTGACTACCTCGCGGGTGAAGATCCCCGAACGCTCGAGTATCCGGCCATCGGCATCAATCAGGGCCGAGATGCCGGTATTGGTTGCCCGGATCATCGGGCGCCCGGTCTCCACCGCCCGTACCCGGGCAATCTGCAGATGCTGGGCCGGGGCGAGGCTGTCGCCGAACCAGGCGTCGTTGGAGACGTTGACCAGGAACCCGGCCTCCGGCAGCGCGGCGCGGATGTGGCGCGAATATGCCGCTTCGTAGCAGATGCTGACCCCGGCGGTCTGACCGGCCACCCGCATGCGCCCGTCGCCGGTGCCCGGGGAAAGGTCGGACATCGGGATCGCCAGCAACCGGTCCAGCCAGTCGAGCTGGCCGCGCAACGGGATGTACTCGCCGAAGGGGACCAGCTGGCGCTTGTTGTAGCCGGCCCCGGTCGTCACGTTGACCACCGAGTTGTACACATGGCGTCCGGCCGACGCATGGTCGAAGACCCCAGTCAGCAGTTCGCTGTCATGCTCCGCCAGCGACTGGGCGAGCTGCCCGAGTGGCTGCTGGACCTCGACATAGAACGCCGGGATCGCGGTCTCCGGCCAGACCACCAGGTCCACCTCACCCGCCTCGCGGGTCAGTTCCTCGTAGGCCCCCAGCGAATACTCGATGCCATCGGCATCCCACTTGCGCGCCTGATCGATGTTGCCCTGGACCATGGCCACCGAGATCGTCTCGCCGCCCGGCTCCACCCAGCGCGCGAGCCCCAGCGACAACGAGGCGATCACCAGTGCCCCCACCAGGCCCGCGCCCAGCCAGCGCTGCCGGGTCAGAAACACCAGGACCAGCGCCACGGCCAGCAGGGCCACCACCAGCCCCGCCCCCAGCTCGCCGACCAGTGGCAGCCAGGGCTGTAGCGGCGTGTCGAGCACGGTGTGGCCGAACAGCAGCCAGGGAAAGCCGGAGAACAGCCAGGAACGCGCCAGCTCCATCAGCACCAGGCCACCGGCCAGCGCCAGCAACCCGGCCGGACGCCCCAGTGGCAGGAAGCGCGCCGCCAATCCGGCCAGCAACGCCGGATAGCCCGCCAGGGCCAGTACGAATAGCACGGTAATCAGCGAGGCAACCACCAGTGGCGCCTGCCCAAACACCAACAGGCTATTGAAGATCCAGCTCACCCCCATCCCGAAGAATCCGAGGCCGAAGGCATAGCCAGCCCAGGCGGCACGGCGCGGTCGGGCACCCGACAACAGGGCGAACCACACGGCCAGGGCCAACGGGGCGGCCAGGAACCAGCCAACCGGGGCAAAGGCCAGGGTTGCACCCGCCCCGGCCAGCAGGGCAACGAGCCCGGAGGCCCAGGGCGGCAGGCGTTCGACGAGGGTTTGCATGCCGATCAGGGGATGTGGCGGCCGTCCGGCTCCCGGGCCGGACCATCGAACGGCTGCGAGCCCTCACCGGTGGCGGCCTGCATGTCCGGCTCCGGCAGGCGCATCTCCAGCAGGTGCAGGCGCCGGTTATCAGCGCGCAGGACGCGGAACTGCATGCCATCCACGACGATCTGTTCGCCACGGCGCGGGACATGACCGAAATGCGACAGCACCAGGCCACCGATGGTGTCGAAGTCGTCCTCGCTGTAGGCGGTCTGGAAGTAGGCGTTGAACTCCTCCATCGGGGTCAGCGCCTTGATGGTGTAACGCCCGCCGGGGTGCTGCATGATCTGGGTCAGGTAGTCCTCGACATCGTGCTCGTCCTCGATCTCGCCGACGATCTGCTCCAGAACGTCCTCGATGGTCACCAGGCCGGCCACGCCGCCATATTCGTCCACCACGATCGCCATGTGGTTGCGGCTCAGGCGAAATTCCTTCAGCAACACGTTCAGACGCTTGCTCTCCGGCACGAACACCGCCGGGCGCAGGATCTCCTGCATATCGAAGGCGGCATCGTCCGGCTCGCCAAAGAAGCGCAGCAGGTCCTTGGCCAGCAGGACGCCGACCACCTCGTCGCGGTGATCCCCCACCACCGGCAGGCGCGAATGCGCGGAAGCGACCACGTCCGGGAGGAATTCGGAGAGCCCGGCGTCGCGGCGCACCACTTCCATCTGCGCGCGCGGGATCATGATGTCGCGCACCTGCATGTCCGCGACGTTGAGCACCCCCTCCAGCATGGTCAGGGCCTCGGGATCGACCAGCTCGCGGGCGTGGGCACCGCGCAGGCACTCGATCAGCTCGTGTCGGGTCGCCGGCTCGCGGCGCGGGCGCAGGATCTCGCCGGCGCGGATCAGCCAGCGCCGCCAGATGGGTTGTTCGTCGGGTTCGGGTTCAGGCATCGGGGGCGGTTCCGGCAGGATGCGGCGACAGGACGCGGGCCGGAGGGTCGGCATCGTAGGGGTTGGGATAGCCTAACCCGGCCAGGATCGAGGACTCAATTGCCTCCATCCGCGCGGCCTCGTCCGGCGTCTGGTGATCCATGCCCTGCAGGTGCAACATCCCGTGCACCACCATGTGGTGGTAATGGGCCGCCAGCGTCTTGCCCTGTTCCGCCGCCTCGCGCGCTAGCACCGGCACGCACAGGACGATATCACCGAGATAGGCGCTCGCCTCGGGCGGCAAGCCCGGCGGCAGCGCCGGCGCCGGGAATGACAACACATTGGTCGCGTAGTCGCGTCCCCGGAAGGTGTGATTCAGCGACTGGCCCTCCTCGGCATCCACCAGGCGCAGAGTGACTGTGGCCGCGCCCGCCCCGCGCCAGGCGGCGCGGGCCGCCCGGTGCAAGGTGGTAGGGCCGGGCAGACCGGCACGCGGAACAGCGTATTGCACCGCGATTTCAAGCGCCATCGGCACCCCGCCCGGAACCGGGCTCCGACTCCCCAGCCGGCTTGCCAGACGCATGGTCGTGGGCCTCGTAGGCCTCGACGATGCGCTGCACCAGCGGGTGGCGCACCACGTCACCGGCCTGGAAACGGGTGATATGCACCCCCTCCACGCCCTGCAGGATCTGCATCGCGTGCTTGAGGCCCGATCCCTGCCCCCGCGGCAGGTCCACCTGGGTGATGTCGCCGTTGACCACCGCAGTGGAGCCGAAGCCGATGCGGGTCAGGAACATCTTCATCTGCTCGAGGGTGGTGTTCTGCGCCTCGTCGAGGATGATGAAGGCCTCGTTCAGGGTGCGTCCGCGCATGTAGGCCAGCGGCGCGACCTCGATCACCTGGCGTTCCATCAAGCGTGCGGTCTGATCGAAGCCCATCAGTTCGTACAGGGCGTCGTACATCGGCCGCAGGTAAGGGTCGATCTTCTGCGCCAGATCGCCGGGCAAAAAGCCCAGGCGCTCGCCGGCCTCCACCGCCGGACGCACGAGCACCAGGCGCTGCACGCGGTCCTGCTCCAGTGCGGCGACCGCGGCGGCCACCGCAAGGTAGGTCTTGCCGGTCCCGGCCGGGCCGATGCCAAAACTGAGATCGTGCCGCGCGATCGCGGACAGGTATTTCGCTTGACGCGGGCCGCGACCCCGGATCACCGCGCGTTTGAGCCGCAACGCGGGATCGTCGCCCGTGCCCTCGGGCTCCGCCAGCCCCTCAACATGGGCGGTCTGCAGCGCGGTATGCACCTGCTCCAGGCTGACCGGTTCTTCCTGCGCCATCCGGTGCAGGTCGTGGATCAAGGCCCCGGCCGCCTTCACGGCACCGCCCGGCCCGGTGAGATTGAAGCGCGGCCCGCGATTGTGCACGGCCACGCCCAGGCGTGACTCGATCAGGCGCAGGTGGGCATCCAGCGGCCCGGAGATCCGCGCGAGCGTCTCCTGGTCACCAGGCTCCAGGGTGAAATCCAGACGATTGGCCATGCTTCGGTTTCCCTAGGCGCCGACGGCAGCGGGCATTGTCCGCTCCACCGTACGCCCGCGCAGGGAATGTGCCAGGGCCTCGGTAATCTCGACCGGGATCAACTGCCCGATCAGGCCGGGGTCCCCGGCGAAGTTGACGATGCGGTTGTTCGCCGTGCGCGCGGCCAGTTCGCCGGGGTTGCGCTTGGCCGGACCCTCCACCAGTACCGGCTCGATGTTGCCCACCATGGACTCGTTTCGCGCGCGGCCGTTCTGCTCGATCAGGGCCTGCAACTCGGCCAGACGGGCCTTCTTGGTCGCCATCGGCACGTCATCCGGCAGCGATGCGGCCGGGGTGCCCGGGCGCGCGCTGTAGATAAAGCTGAAGGAGAAATCAAAATGCAGCTCCTCGATCAGCTTCATCGTCGTGGCGTGGTCGGCGTCGGTCTCGCCGGGGAAGCCGACGATGAAGTCCGAGGAGAGATCCAGGTCCGGGCGCGCCTCGCGCAGGCGGCGGATCTTGGACTTGTATTCCAGGATCGTGTGGCCGCGTTTCATCTGCGCCAGGATGCGGTCGGAGCCGCTTTGCACCGGCAGGTGCAGGTGACTGACCAGCTTCGGTTCGTCGGCAAAGGCCTGGATCAGCGAATCGGAGAACTCCACCGGGTGCGAGGTAGTGAAGCGGATGCGTTCGATCCCGTCGACTGCCGCGACATAGTGGATCAGCAGGGCCAGGTCCGCGGTGTCGCCGTCATCCATCGGCCCGCGGTAGGCATTCACGTTCTGCCCCAGCAGGTTGATCTCCCTGACCCCCTGCGCGGCCAGCGCGACCACCTCGGCAATCACGTCGTCGAACGGGCGGCTGATCTCGTCGCCGCGCGTATAGGGCACCACGCAGAAGCTGCAGTACTTGGAGCAGCCTTCCATCACCGAGACGAACGCACTCGGACCGTCGGCCTTCGGCTCCGGCAGGCGGTCGAATTTCTCGATCTCGGGGAAGGAGATATCCACCACCGGGGCGCGCTCACGGCGCACCGACTGGATCATGGCCGGCAGGCGATGCAGGGTCTGCGGGCCGAACACCAGATCCACGTACGGGGCCCGGGCGCGCAGGGCATCGCCCTCCTGACTGGCAACACAACCGCCCACACCGATGATCACCTCCGGCCGGCGTTCCTTGATCTGCCGCCAGCGCCCCAGTAGCGAGAAGACCTTCTCCTGCGCCTTCTCGCGAATGGAGCAGGTGTTCATCAGCAGCAGGTCGGCCTGCTCCGGATCATCGGTACGCTCCGCCCCGTGCAGCTCACGCAGTGCGTCGAGCATGCGATCGGAGTCGTACTCGTTCATCTGACAGCCGTGCGTCTGGATGTAGACCTTGCGGATCATGCTCTCGGTACTTCGCTAGTGGGTGAACAGTGGCTTATATGGACGTTAGAAGGGGACGTCGTCGTCATCGAAGCCGCCGCCGGAGGCCGGCGCGTTGCTGCGGTTGCCGCCTTGCTGGCCACCGCCGCCGTAGGCATTGCCGCCGCCATACCCCGGGTCCTGGTCGAAACCGCCACCACCGCCGCCACTGCCACCGCGGCCGCCGATCAGCTGCATCTCGTTGGCCACGACCTCGGTGCTGTAACGATCATTACCGGATTGGTCCTGCCATTTGCGGGTCTGGATCTTGCCTTCGACATAGACCTGCGAGCCCTTGGACAGGTACTGCGCGGCGATGTCCGCCAGACGCCCGAACATCACCACTCGGTGCCATTCGGTGTTCTCGCGCTTCTCGCCGGAGTTCTTGTCGGTCCACTGCTCCGACGTCGCCAGACGCAGATTGGTGACGGTAACCCCGTTCGGGGTCTCGCGCTTTTCCGGGTCGGCCCCGAGGTTGCCGAGCAGGATGACTTTGTTGACGCCGCGGGCCATGGGGCCTCCTTGTGTCCAGCATGGAGAAACAGATTCGATAGTGTAGCAGCCCACCCCGGCCGCGACAGTGCACCGGTCCGGGATGTGGACAGATTCGCGCGGCCAGCCGGGGAGGCATTGCGCGCGTTCTACGCGCCTGGCTTGCGCGCCAACCAGGCTGTCAGCTCGGGGGTGTCCGGGCCTCCTGGCTCCACCTTCAGGTACAAGGAACCGGCATCCGGCGACAGGTCCGCCTCGTGCACACCGGGCCATGCGGCAAGCTCCCGCAGCAGTTCCGCGTCACGACCGGACCAGTGGTCGGGTACCGCAACCACCCGGTTCGACCGGTAGCGCGGATGCATCCCGCGGGCGATCCACCACCAGGCCAGCAGCAACGGCACCCCGGCGAGGAACACCCCGACCGGCCCGACCAGTGTCAACAGGACACCCCCCAGCACGCCGCCGGCGAAGATCCCAAGGAACTGCGCGGTGGCAAAGCCGCCCATCGCCGTGCCCTTGTGGGCGACCGGCGCCACGCGCGCAACCAGCGACGGCAGTCCCGCCTCAAGCAGGTTGAAGGCGGCAAAGAACAGGACCATCAGCGCCGCCAGCGTCCACAGACCGCCGCCGTCCAGCACCAGCAGCGCCAGCAGGATCTGCACCCCGGCCAGCAGGGCGATCGCCCCGCGCAGCACGCTATGCACGCGCCGGCGGCGCTCCCCGAAGATGATCCCCGGGAGCATCAGCGCGAACCCCGCCAGCAGCACCGGCACATAGAACTTCCAGTGGCTGGCACCCGCTAGCCCGAGCGTCTCCACCAGCAGCACCGGGATAACCAGAAAGTTCGCGGCCAGGACCAGGTGCAGCACGAAGATGCCGAGGTTCAGGCGCAACAGGTCCGGGGCGCGCAGCACGCGGGGCAGTGCCGACCAGACCGGCACCATGTCCGGGTGTGCCCGCGCCCGTGCCGGGGTTGGCACCCAAAGGAACAGGATCACGATCGCGACCAGCCCGAGCAGCGCCGACAGGCCGAAGATCCCGGACAATCCCGCCGCCTGGTCCACCACCGGGCCCAGGGCCATCGCTGCGGTGAAGGTCAGGCCGATGGTCAGCCCGATCACGGCGAGCGCCCGCATGCGCCGTTCCTCGCCGACCAGGTCCGCTGTCAGGGCCAGGATCACCGCTGCCACCGCACCCGCCCCCTGCAGGGCACGCCCGAGGATGATGCCGTGGATGGTCTCGGCGACCGCGGCCAGCACACTGCCAGCAACGAACAGCAACAGCCCGGCGAGGATCAGCGGCTTGCGGCCGACCCGGTCCGACAAGAGACCGAATGGGATCTGCAGCACGGCCTGGGTGAGTCCGTAGATCCCGAGCGCCAGGCCCATCAGCAGCGGGGTCGCGCCGGGGATACGGTCGGCATGCAGCATGAACACCGGCAGGACCATGAACAGGCCGGCCATGCGCACGCCATAAATCGCCGCCAGACCAGTGGTGGCGCGCAGCTCGCGGGGATTCATGGCGTCCGGGACCGACGCGGGCAAGAAGAGCTCTTCATGTCCGGGGAGTTTACCGGCAAGCGCGGCGGGGAAACCATGGCGAGCGCGGCCCGGGTGTTACCATGGATGGTTTGCGGCGCCCCAATGGAAACACTGATCCGTGTTTTCGCTTGCGCGCCGCGCGACGTAACCCAGTGGAGTCGATCCAGCCCCATGGACAGCATCAGCATTCGCGGCGCCCGCACCCATAACCTGAAGAACGTGGACCTCGACCTGCCGCGCGAACGGCTGATCGTGATTACCGGCGTTTCCGGTTCGGGCAAATCCTCGCTGGCCTTCGACACCCTGTTCGCCGAGGGCCAGCGCCGCTACGTGGAGAGCCTGTCGACCTACGCCCGGCAGTTCCTGTCGATGATGGAAAAGCCCGACGTCGACCAGATCGAGGGTCTGTCGCCGGCGATCTCCATCGAGCAGAAGAGCACCTCGCACAACCCGCGCTCCACCGTCGGGACCATCACCGAGATCTACGACTACCTGCGCCTGCTGTTCGCGCGCGCCGGCGAGCCGCGCTGCCCGGAACACGGCGAGACCCTGGCCGCCCAGACCATCTCGCAGATGGTCGACCAGGTACTCGATCTGCCAGAGGGCGACAAGGTCATGTTGCTGTCGCCGGTGGTCCGCGGCCGCAAGGGCGAACACCACAAGATGCTCGAGGCCATGCGCTCCCAGGGCTACCTGCGCGCGCGTATCAATGGCGAGATCCACGACCTCGACGCCCTGCCGGCGCTGGACCCCAAGCGCAAGCACAACATCGAGATCGTGATCGACCGCTTCCGCGTGCGCGAGGACCTGCGCCAGCGCCTGGCCGAGTCCTTCGAAACCGCCACCGACCTGGCCGATGGCCTGGCGCTGATCGCGTGGATGGACGAGCCGGAACGCGAGCCGATGATCTTCTCGGCGCGCTACGCCTGTCCGATTTGCGGCTATGCCCTGCGCGAGCTGGAGCCCCGGCTGTTCTCGTTCAACAACCCGGCAGGCGCCTGCCCCACCTGCGACGGCCTCGGTGTGCACCAGTTCTTCGACCCCGAACGGGTCGTGTCGCAGCCCGAGCTAAGCCTTGGTGGCGGGGCCGTACGGGGCTGGGATCGGCGCAACGCCTGGTACTTCAGCCTGCTGACCAGTCTCGCCCGGCATTACGACTTCGACGTGGAGGCCCCTTGGCAGGAATTGCCGGCCGAGGTCCGCGCGGTGGTCCTGCATGGTTCGGGCACGGAGAAGGTCAAGCTGTCGACCCCGGCCGCCAACGGCCAACTGCGCACCGACGAACGCGTGTTCGAGGGTGTGATCCCGAACCTGGAGCGGCGCTACCGCGAGACCGACTCCGCGGCAGTGCGCGAGGAACTGGGCCGCTACCAGGCGGAACAGCCCTGCCCCGACTGCCACGGCACGCGCCTCAACTCGGCCGCACGCAACGTCTTTGTCAGCGACATGACCCTGCCCGAGGTCACGCACATGAGCGTGGCCAACGCGCAGGCCTTTTTCGACGACCTCCGCCTGCCGGGACGCTTCGCCCAGATCGCCGAGAAGATCGTGCGCGAGATCTCCGCGCGCCTGGGGTTCCTCAACGATGTCGGCCTCGACTACCTGACCCTGGACCGCTCCGCCGACACGCTTTCCGGCGGCGAGGCCCAGCGTATCCGCCTCGCCTCGCAGATCGGCTCGGCCCTGGTCGGGGTGATGTACATACTCGACGAGCCATCAATCGGGCTGCACCAGCGCGACAACGCACGCCTGCTGAAGACCCTGAGCCACCTGCGCGACCTCGGCAACACAGTCATCGTGGTGGAGCATGACGAGGATGCCATCCGACAAGCCGATTATGTCGTGGACATCGGCCCCGGCGCGGGTCGCCACGGCGGCCACATTGTGGCGTCGGGCACCCCGGAGGCGGTCGCGAATCATCCGGATTCCCTCACCGGCGCATACCTGCGCGGCACCCGCTGCATCGCGGTGCCGGACCAGCGAACGCAGCCCGACCCGGAGCGCGAGATCCGCGTAATCGGCGCGCGTGGCAACAACCTGAAGGGCGGTGATTTCGCCTTCCCCACCGGGCTGTTCACCTGCGTGACCGGGGTCTCCGGCTCCGGCAAGTCCACCCTGGTCAACAACACCCTGTACCCGGCCGTCGCCACCGCCCTCCATGGCGGGCGCCACCACATCGAGGATCACGACCGCATCGACGGCATGGAGTTGATCGACAAAGTGGTCGACATCGACCAGAGCCCGATCGGGCGTACCCCGCGCTCCAACCCGGCCACCTATACCGGCCTGTTTACGCCTATACGCGAACTGTTTGCCGCAACCGGCGAGGCCCGTTCGCGCGGCTACAAGCCCGGGCGCTTCTCGTTCAACGTACGTGGCGGGCGCTGCGAGGCCTGCCAGGGCGATGGCGTGATCAAGGTGGAAATGCACTTCCTGCCGGACGTCTTCGTCCCCTGCGACGTCTGCAAGGGCCATCGCTATAACCGCGAGACCCTGGACGTGCGCTACAAGGGCAAGAATATCCACGAAGTCCTGGAGATGACCGTCGAAGAGGCCCTCGACTTCTTCCAGCCGGTACCGGTGATCCACCGCAAGCTCGAGATGCTGATGGAGGTGGGCCTGTCGTACATCCAGCTGGGGCAGAATGCCACTACCCTTTCCGGTGGCGAGGCCCAGCGCATCAAGCTCGCCCGCGAGCTCTCCAAGCGCGATACCGGTCGTACGCTCTACATCCTCGACGAGCCGACCACCGGCCTGCATTTCGAGGATATCGCCCAGCTCCTGCGCGTGCTCCACCGCCTCCGCGACCATGGCAATACCATCGTCGTGATCGAGCACAACCTCGACGTCATCAAGACCGCCGACTGGCTGATCGATATCGGCCCGGAAGGCGGCAGCGGCGGCGGCGAACTCCTCGTGGCAGGCACCCCAGAAGCGGTGGCCGCCACGGCCCACAGCCACACCGGGCAGTTCCTTGCACCGCTGCTCCCCGCCGCAAGCCCTTCCCACGCCGCCAACGGTTAACGGCCTGCGGCCTTTTCCATCTCCACGTGCTGCACACCTGAGCGCCTGCGCACCATCCCCACAGACCGCGCGTACCTTCTCTCTTTCTTAATTCGCGGTTACCCAAACGCAAGAAAGCCGGCTCTAGGCCGGCTTTCCGAGCGCTCAACCTGCGAGCGCGCTTTCCTCTGGCGACGGACCCTCAGGCGGCTTCGCCTTCTCCGGCATCCAGTTCCGGACGATCCACGAGCTCAACGTACGCCATCGGGGCATTATCACCCGCACGGTTGCCGCACTTCAGGATCCGCAGATAGCCACCGGGCCGCGCCTGGTAGCGCGGACCCAGTTCGGCGAACAGCTTGCCCACGATCTCCTTGTCACGAAGACGGGCAAACGCCAGCCGACGACCGTGAACGCTGTCTTCCTTGGCCAGCGTGATCAGCGGTTCGGCCACGCGACGCAGCTCTTTCGCCTTGGGCAGCGTGGTCTTGATCAGTTCGTGCCGGAACAGGGCCACGGACATGGCCTGAAACGTGGCCTTGCGGTGCGAGCTGTTGCGGCCAAGCTGACGGCCGGAATGACGATGACGCATGAGAGGCTTCCTCTAAAAAACGATGGGCGCGGGGCGCCGTGATTACTCGTTGTCGTCGCGCAGACCCGGCGGCGGCCAGTTCTCGAGACGCATGCCGAGCGACAGCCCGTGGGTCGCCAGCGTGTCCTTGATTTCGGTCAGCGACTTCTTGCCGAGGTTCGGCGCGCGCAGCAGCTCGACCTCGGTACGCTGGACGAGATCCCCAATGTAGTACAGGTTCTCGGCCTTGAGGCAGTTGGCCGAGCGAACCGTCAGTTCCAGCTCGTCCACCGGACGCAGCAGCACCGGGTCGATCGCGCCACCCACGGCACCCGCGACTTCGCCCGACTCTTCTTGCAAGTCCACAAACGGGGCCAACTGGCCCTGGAGGATGGTCGCGGCTTGACGCACGGCGTCATCCGGGGCGATCGCGCCATTGGTTTCGAGCTCGAGCACCAGGCGATCCATATCGGTCCGCTGGGCCAGACGTGCACTTTCGACACGATAGGACACGCGGCGAATCGGGCTGAAGCTGGCGTCCAGCAACAGCCGACCGATACCCGTGTCGTCCCCACCTTCGGCTTGCCGACGCGTGCTGACGGGCTCGTACCCGCGACCGGCGCGCGCCGTCAGAGTGATGTCCAGATCCACATTCTTGGTGATCGTCGCGATCACGTGTTCCGGATTCACCACCTCGACATCATGGTCGACCTGAATGTCGCCGGCCGTCACCACGCTCGGACCCCTCTTCCTCAGGGTCAGCGTGGACTCGTCGCGGCTGTGCATACGCAGCGCAACACCCTTCAGGTTCAGCAGGATGTCGACGACATCTTCCTGCACCCCTTCGATGGTGGTGTACTCGTGCAGCACGCCTTCAATCCGGGCCTCGACAATGGCGGCACCCGGGATGGACGACAGCAACACACGTCGCAGGGCATTGCCCAGGGTGTGGCCGAAGCCGCGTTCCAGCGGCTCGAGGGCGACCTTGGCCTGATTCCGATTCTCGGCCTCGACCTCGATCTGCTGTTTCTTGACCAGTTCGTTCGACTGCATTGTGACTCCTGGCGCCAGGCCGAAAAACGATTACTTCGAGTACAGCTCGACGACGAGCGACTCGTTGATGTCCGCAGGCAGATCGGAACGATCCGGGATCGCCTTGAACGTACCCTCGAACTTGCTGGTGTCGACTTCGATCCAACTCGGGAACCCGGTCTGCTCGGCCAGCGTCATCGAGTCCTGGATGCGCACCTGCTTGCGCGCCTTCTCCCGGACCGTAACCACGTCGGACGGCTGCACCTGGTAGGCCGCGATGTTGACCACCTGCCCGTTCACCTGAATCGCGCGATGCGCCACCAGCTGACGCGCTTCGGA
Organism: Thioalkalivibrio sp. AKL6; assembly: GCF_000376905.1. NCBI lineage: Bacteria > Pseudomonadati > Pseudomonadota > Gammaproteobacteria > Chromatiales > Ectothiorhodospiraceae > Thioalkalivibrio > Thioalkalivibrio sp. AKL6. Next base: position 574,751 of record NZ_AQXS01000011.1, read on the forward strand.
GCGGGTCGACCCGAAGCCCATGCGATACACCACGTTATCCAGACGACCTTCCAGCAGCTTCAGCAGGTTCTCACCCGTCGAGCCCTTGCGCTGAGCGGCCTTCTTGTAATAGTTGCGGAACTGCTTTTCCAGCACGCCATAGATGCGGCGAAGCTTCTGCTTCTCGCGCAGCTGCACGGCGTAGTCCGACAGGCGAGTACGGCGTTCACCGTGCTGACCCGGCGGCTTGTCGAGCTTGCACTTTGTTTCCAGCGCACGGACCCCACTCTTCAGGCCCAGGTCCACGCCTTCACGGCGACTCAACTTGCATTTCGGTCCAATGTAACGAGCCATTCTTCAACTCCAGCCTTAAACGCGGCGTTTCTTGGGCGGCCGGCAGCCGTTGTGAGGGATCGGGGTTACATCACTGATATTCGTGATCTTGAACCCGGCATTGTTCAGCGCACGTACCGCCGACTCGCGACCCGGACCCGGGCCCCGCACCATCACGTCGAGATTCTTCACGCCGTGTTCGGCCGCAGTCGTCCCGGCGCGCTCGGCCGCGATCTGCGCGGCGAACGGCGTCGACTTGCGGGAACCACGGAAGCCCGAACCACCGGAGGTGGCCCAGCTGATCGTGTTCCCCTGCCGGTCGGTGATCGTGATGATCGTGTTGTTGAACGTGGCGTACACATGAGCCACGCCCTCGGCGATATTTTTGCGGACCTTTTTCTTGGTCCGTGTTTGCGCTTGTGCCATGTACCTGAGATCCCAGTCTGATTACTTGCGAATCGGGCGACGCGGGCCCTTTCGGGTGCGTGCATTCGTCTGCGTCTGCTGACCGCGCAGCGGCAGGCCGCGACGGTGGCGCACGCCTCGGTAGCAGCCCAGATCCATCAATCGCTTGATGTTCATGCTGACTTCCCGGCGCAGATCCCCTTCCACGGGGATCTTGTCGATCTGGGCGCGCAGAGCATCCACTTCGGCATCCGTCAGATCCCGCACCTTGATGTCCCGACGCACACCCGCCCCATCGCAGATCAGGCCGGCCCGAGTCGGGCCAATGCCATAGATCGCGGTCAGCGCGATTACCGTGTGCTTCTGGTCAGGAATATTGATTCCAGCGACGCGAGCCATCCAACTTCTCCATCAAAATCCGGCAAAGCCGGCTATAGTAGCAATGATTATGCGTTACGCCAAGCTTCAGCCCTGACGCTGCTTGTGGCGGGCGTCGGAACAGATCACCCGGACCACGCCATTACGCCGAATGACTTTGCAGTTCCGGCACATCGGCTTTACAGATGCACGTACCTTCATGGTCTTTCTCCTGGTCTAGCGGATCCCGGTCCCGCCGAAACCCTTCAGATTCGCTTTCTTCATCAAGCCTTCGTACTGGTGGGACACCAGATGCGACTGCAACTGCGCCATGAAATCCATCACCACGATCACGATGATCAGAAGCGAGGTCCCGCCAAAGTAGAAGGGCACGTTCCAATACAGGATCAGGAACTCCGGCAGCAGGCACACTGCGGTGATGTACACCGCCCCCACCGCCGTCAGTCGCGTCATGACCCCGTCAATGAATCTTTCGGTCTGGACACCTGGCCGGATCCCCGGAATGAAGGCGCCCTGCTTCTTCAGATTTTCCGCCGTATCGCGTGAGTTGAACACCAGCGCGGTATAGAAGAAGCAGAAGAAAATAATCGCGGCCGCATAGAACATCACGTACAGCGGCTGTCCCGGGGCCAGCGTCGTCGAGATCTCGCGCAGCCAGTCCATCCCTTCAGCCTGGCCGAACCACTGCCCCAACGTCGACGGGAACAGAATGATACTCGACGCGAAGATCGGCGGGATCACCCCGGCCATGTTCAGCTTCAGCGGCAGGTGCGAGGACTGGCCACCGACCATTTTCCTGCCCACCTGGCGCTTGGCGTAATTGATCGTCACTCGGCGTTGCCCGCGCTCGACGAACACCACGAAGGCAGTCACCGCCAGGGCCAGGACGATCAGAATCACCACGAATGCCGCGGCCAGTTCACCGGTACGGGCCAGCTCCAGGGTTCCGCCAATCGCACCCGGGAGCCCTGCGACGATACCGGCGAAGATGATGATCGAGATCCCGTTCCCAATGCCGCGTTCCGTAATCTGTTCACCCAGCCACATCAGGAACAGCGTCCCCGTCACCAGCGAGACCACAACGGTGAAGATGAAGATCGGGCCCGGGTTCAGGGCCATCGGCATCCCCTGGATGGTCTGACCATTCAAGGCAATCCCGATCCCGATACTCTGGAACAGCGCGAGCGCCACGGTCCCGTAGCGCGTGTACTGCGTAATCTTGCGCCGTCCCTGTTCGCCCTCTTTCTTCAACTGCTGGAGCGCCGGAACGGTCGCGGCCAGAAGCTGCATGATGATGGCGGCCGAGATGTACGGCATCACCCCCAGGGCGAAGATCGACAGGCGCTCCAGCGCCCCCCCGGAAAACATGTTGAACATGTCCAGGATGGTCCCGCTTTGCTGTTCGAAGAACTGCGAGACGGCCACCGGGTTGATACCGGGCACCGGAATGAATGTACCGATCCGGTACACCACCAGGGCACCCAGAACGAACAGCAGGCGTTGGCGTAACTCGGTAAAACCGGTGAGCCCGCCACCGGAACGTGCTGTCGCTCCACGTGCCATTATTTAGGCCTCAACGCTCCCGCCAGCGGCTTCGATCGCCGCCCGCGCGCCCTTGGTGACGCCCACGCCCTTCACGGCACAGGCCTTCGAGACTTCGCCGGAGGCAAAGATCTTGGCGCTCTGCGCGTCGCTGCGCACGACGCCTGCAGCCTTCAGGGTGTCCAGGGTCACGTCGCCATCGACCTTGGCCAGTTCGCTGAGACGCACTTCGGCAGAATACTGTTGCTTGCGCGAGCGGAAGCCAACCTTCGGCAGGCGACGCTGCAGCGGCATCTGGCCGCCTTCGAAGCCGACCTTCGTGTAACCACCCGAGCGAGACTTCTGGCCCTTGTGGCCGCGGCCGCCGGTCTTGCCCAGACCGGAGCCAATTCCCCGACCGACGCGCTTGGCCGGCTTGCGGGCACCGTCGGGGCTGGAAATGTTATTCAGTCGCATGATTAGACTTCCTCTACCTTCAGCAGGTACGAGACCTTCTTGACCATGCCCAGGTTCTCGGGCGTGGCCTCAATGATCGCGCTGCTGTGGGTCTTGCGCAGCCCGAGTCCACGCACGCACGCCTTGTGCGTGGCGATACGGCCGGCGGTGCTGCGTACCAGTGTCAGTTTCAGCTTGCTCATGGCTTAGCTCTTCACTTCGTCGACGGACTTGCCGCGCTTGGCCGCAACCCGTTCCGGCGAGTTCACCATGGTGAGCCCGTCGATGGTCGCCTGCACGACGTTGATGGGGTTACGCGAACCGACACACTTGGCCAGCACGTTACGCACGCCCGCTACTTCGAGCACTGCGCGCATCGCGCCACCAGCGATGATCCCGGTACCCTCAGAGGCCGGCTGCATGTAGACATTGGCCGCGCCATGATGCCCGTTCACCGCATAGTGCAGCGTGCCTTCATTCAGCGACACATTGCGCATTTCCATGCGCGCCTGCTGCATTGCCTTCTGAATCGCCGCCGGCACCTCGCGCGCCTTCGCATATCCGTAGCCGACTCGTCCCTCGCCATCACCGACGACGGTCAGTGCTGCAAACCGGAACTGCCGGCCGCCCTTGACCACCTTCGCAACGCGGTTGACGCCAATCAGCTTTTCCTGGAGGCCGTCCTGCGCTTCGCTTACATCGTTACGTGCCATTTCTCTCTCCGCTCGATCGCGTTTGACTAGAACTGCAGGCCGCTTTCACGGGCGGCGTCGGCAAGTGCCTTCACCCGTCCGTGATAACGAAAACCCGCGCGGTCAAACGCGACCTGTTCGATCCCGGCTTTGCGCGCACGCTCCGCGATGGCCTGGCCCACGCGGGCAGCGGCCTCGGCGTTGCCGTTGGAACCCCCGGCATCCTTCAGATCCTTTTCCACGGTCGACGCCGCGGCAAGCACCGCGTCGCCCGAGGGGGCAATGATCTGCGCGTACATGTGGCGCGGCGTACGGTGGATACAGAGACGATGCACCCCCAGCTCACGGATCTTGAACCGTGCGCGCCGCGCCCTCTTAAGTCTGGCCTCTTTCTTGTCCACTGGTGCCTACCTACTTCTTCTTGGCTTCTTTGCGCACGATGCGCTCGTCTTTGTACTTCACGCCCTTGCCCTTGTAGGGCTCCGGCGGGCGGAAGGCGCGAATATTCGCTGCCACCTGGCCCACCTTCTGGCGATCCGTTCCCTTGACCACGACCTCGGTCGGGGTCGGCGTCTCCACCGTCACGCCTTCCGGAATGTCGAAGTCGATCGGATGCGAGTACCCGAGCGTCAGGTTCAGCTTCGCGCCCTGCATTTGGGCGCGATAGCCGACGCCGACCAACTCCAGCGCCCGAACGAACCCTTCGCTCACACCGTGGACATGATTGCCCAAGAGTGCCCGAATAGTACCCGCCAACGCGACGTTCTTCGCGTTCTCCGTGGCCTTCACTCGAACCACCCCGTCCTCGACGGTAACGATCACGGCTTCGGGGCAGGTGAGCTGAAGCTCGCCCTTCGGACCCTTGATCTTGATCTCGCTGTCCGACTGCTCGACGGAGACGCCGTTCGGCAGCTTGATCGGCAGATTTGCAATGCGCGACATGGCTGATTCCTCAGTAAATCTTGCAGAGGACTTCGCCGCCCTGGCCTGCGGCCCGGGCAGCGCGGTCACTCATGACACCCTGTGGCGTGGAGACCACGGCGACCCCGAGACCGGCGTTAATCCGCGGCAGCTCGTCCTTGCCGCGATAAATCCGCAGGCCCGGACGCGAGATCCGCTCGACCGTCTCGATGACCGGCCGTCCCTCGAAGTACTTCAGCTTCACCACCAGTTTCTTCTGGGCAACTTCGCCCTCGACCTGGATGTCGCCTACGAAACCCTCATCGGCGAAGACCTTAAGGATACGCTCCTTGGCCTTGCTGAAAGGAATGGCGACCTGCTCCTTGTTCGCACGCTGGGCGTTGCGAACACGGGTGAGCATGTCGGAAATCGGATCGGTCATCATCGGTTCAAATCTCCTTACCAGCTCGCCTTGCGCAGGCCCGGAATCTCGCCCTTCATGGCGTGTTCGCGCAGCTTGTTGCGCCCCAGGCCGAACCGGCGGTAATAACCTTTCGGCCGACCAGTGACGCCGCAGCGGTTCGTCTGCCGAACGCGCGCCGAATCACGCGGCAGCTTTTGCAGCGCATGCATGGCCGCCAGGCGTTCTTCGGACGACTTGGTCTCATCGACCAGGATCGCCTTCAGTTCGGCCCGCTTGGCCGCGTACTTGTTGACCATTCGCTCGCGCTTTTTCTCGCGTTCGAGCATCGATGTCTTTGCCATGTGCGCCTACCTCGGTTACTGCCGGAACGGGAATCGGAAGGCCTCCAAAAGGGCCTTGGCTTCCGCGTCCGTTCTTGCACTGGTGGTAATCGTGATGTCCATGCCGCGCAATTTGTCGACACGGTCGTAATCGATCTCCGGGAAGATGATCTGTTCCTTGATGCCCATGCTGTAGTTGCCACGGCCATCGAAGGCTTTCGCGGAAAACCCGCGGAAGTCCCGCACGCGCGGCAGCGCTACGCTGATCAGGCGATCCAGGAACTCGTACATCTGCCGCCGGCGCAAGGTTACCTTGCAGCCGATCGGATAGTCATCGCGGATCTTGAACCCGGCGATCGACTTGCGCGCCTTGGTCACCACCGGCTTCTGCCCGGCAATGGCCGTCATGTCGCTGACCGCGTGCTCGATCACCTTCTTGTCCGCAACGGCATCACCCAGACCCATATTCAGGGTCACCTTGGTGACACGCGGGATTTCCATCACGTTGGCATAGCTAAACTGCTCGCGCAGGGCCTGCTTCACCGTGGATTCGTATTCTTCTCTCAAGCGTTCCATAAAACCGTCCGTCCCGCGTTATGCGTCCACGACTTCGCCGTTCGAGCGGAAGACCCGCACCTTACGGCCGTCTTCCAGGGTCTTGAACGACACGCGATCACCCTTGTCGGTTGCTGGGTTGAAGACCATCACGTTGGACACATCGATCGGCATTTCCTTCTCGATGATCCCACCGCCGACGCCCTGTTGCGGGTTCGGCTTCTGATGCTTCTTCACCATGTTGATGTTCTGAACCAGAACCTTGCCATCGAGGACCTTGATAATGGTGCCCCGGCGACCCTTGTCCTTGCCAGAAATCACGACGACATCGTCGCCTTTGCGAATCTTGTTCATCACGTCCTCACAGCACTTCCGGGGCGAGGGAGATAATCTTCATGTACTTCTCCCCTCGCAGTTCACGCGTCACCGGCCCGAAGATACGGGTGCCGATCGGCTGGTGCTGGTTGTTCAGCAGGACCGCGGCGTTGCGGTCGAAACGGATCAGCGATCCATCCGCACGGCGCACACCCGCGGCCGTGCGCACCACGACGGCGTCATAGACATCGCCCTTCTTCACCTTGCCACGCGGGATCGCATCCTTGACGCTCACCTTGATGACGTCGCCCACCCGGGCGTACCGGCGGTGCGACCCGCCCAGCACCTTGATGCACTGGATGCGTCGGGCACCGCTGTTATCGGCGGCCTCGAGCACGGTCTGCATTTGAATCATGACTTATCTCCTGGCAGCCGATTCAGAGAGCGTCCTGCCCGACCACTTCGATCAGGGCATGATGCTTCTGCTTGGAAATCGGCCGGCATTCACGGATACGAACCCGATCGCCCATGCGCGAGACATTCTCTTCGTCATGGACGTGCAGTTTCGTGCTGCGACGAATGAACTTCCCGTACAGCGGATGACGGACGCGACGCTCGACAAGAACCGTGCGGGTCTTGTCCGTCTTGTCGCTAATCACGCGCCCGACGACGGAACGCTGAGTCCTGGAACCTTCTTCGGTCATTGTCTTAACCTGCCCTTCTACGTTCATTCATCAGCGTCTTGATCTGCGCGATCTCGCGCCGCACCTTGCCGACACGATCCGGGCGCGCAAGCTGCCCGACCGACTTCTGCATGCGAAGGCCGAACTGTTCCTTGTAGAGCGCTTCCAGCTCCTGGTCCAGATCGCCGTCCAACTTCTTTCTGAGCTCTTCTGCTTTCATCACATCACCTGCCGACGGGTAAACACCGTCTTGACCGGGAGCTTGGCGGCGGCCAGACGCATTGCCTCACGCGCAACGTCTTCATGCACACCTTCCATCTCGTAGAGCACGCGGCCGGGCTGGATCTTGCAGACCCAGTACTCGACACCGCCCTTGCCCTTGCCCATGCGCACTTCAAGCGGCTTCTTGGTGACCGGGACGTCCGGGAACACCCGGATCCAGATCTTCCCGCCACGCTTGATGTGACGCACCATCGCACGCCGCGCCGCCTCGATCTGGCGCGCGGTAATGCGACCGCGTTCCACGGCCTGAAGGCCGTACTCGCCGAAGCTGACCTTGGCGCCGGTGGAGGCCATGCCCCGGTTCCGGCCCTTGAACTGCTTGCGGAATTTGGTTCTTTTTGGCTGCAACATGGTCTATGTCCTAGCTCGCGTTGGCCGCAGCGCGCGTCCCTTCGACCGGTTCCAGGCCGAAAACTTCGCCCTTGAAGATCCACACCTTGACGCCGATGATCCCGTAGGTCGTACGCGCCTCGGCGAAACCGTAATCGATGTCCGCACGCAGGGTGTGCAGCGGTACGCGGCCTTCGCGGTACCACTCGGAACGCGCGATCTCGGCGCCATTGAGGCGACCGGCCACGTGCACCTTGATGCCCTGGGCACCCAGGCGCATCGCGTTACCCACGGCGCGCTTCATCGCACGACGGAACATAATGCGGCGTTCAAGCTGCTGGGCGATGCCTTCCGCGACCAGCTGGGCTTCGATCTCGGGCTTGCGCACCTCTTCGATATTGATCTTGACGTTGCCCTGCTCCAGACCCGTCTCGGCTGCCACTTCGCGGCGCAGCTTCTCGATGTCCTCGCCCTTCTTCCCGATCACAATCCCCGGACGGGCCGTGTGAATCGTGATGTGCGCGGCCTTGGCGGGACGCTCGATGGTGATTCGGCTGACCGACGCGTGGGCAAGTTTCTTCTGCAGAAACGTGCGCAGCTTGATGTCGTTGTTCAGCGTTTCACCAAACTCGCGACCGTCCGCGTACCAGGTCGCCGACCACGGGCGAGAAATGCCCAGCCGGATGCCGGTTGGATGTACTTTCTGACCCATGGTTAGTTCGCTCCCTTCTCGCTCACGCCCACTACAATGTGGCTGGTGCGCTTCATGATGCGGTTGCCGCGACCCTTGGCTCGCGCCTGCATGCGCTTGAGAACCGGGCCTTCGTCGATCTGGATGCGCGAGATGCGCAGCTCGTCGATGTCTGCACCGTCATTGTTCTCCGCATTGGCAATCGCGGACTCCAGCACCTTTTTTACAATCGCTGCCGGCTTTTTGGGGCTGAAAGTCAACTCGTTCAGAGCCTCTTCCACCCGCATGCCACGAACCTGGTCGGCGACCAGCCGCGTCTTCTGCGGCGAGATGCGCGCGTAGCGCAGTTTTGCAATCGTCTCCATCGTTCGTCCTCAGCGCGACTTCTTGTTGGCGATGTGACCCTTGAAGGTCCGCGTCAACGCAAACTCGCCCAGCTTGTGGCCGACCATGTTTTCGTTGACCAGCACCGGAATATGCTGACGCCCGTTGTGTACCGCGAGGGTGAGACCCACCATCTGCGGGATGATCATCGAGCGGCGCGACCAGGTCTTGATCGGACGCCGATCGTTCTTCTCGAGCGCCTCATCCACCTTCTTGCGAAGGTGATGGTCGACGAACGGGCCTTTCTTCAGTGAACGCGGCATGCTGGCACTCCGTTACTTCTTGCGCCGACGCACGATCATGCCGTCGGTACGTTTGTTGTTGCGGGTCTTGTAACCCTTGGTCGGGCGGCCCCACGGGGTCACCGGGTGACGCCCGAAGTTGCGACCTTCACCACCACCATGCGGGTGGTCGACCGGGTTCATCGCAGTACCACGCACGGTTGGGCGGACACCCATCCAGCGTTTGGCACCGGCCTTCCCGAATTTCTTGAGGCTGTGCTCGCTGTGACCGACTTCGCCGATCGTGGCCCGGCACTCGGACTGGATGCGGCGCATCTCACCGGAGCGCAGGCGAATCGTCGCGTGCGCGCCTTCACGTGCCACGACCTGGGCCGAGGCACCGGCGGACCGCGCAATCTGCGCGCCCTTCCCCGGCTTCATCTCGATGCAGTGAATCACCGTGCCCACCGGAATGGAGCGCAGCGGCATCGCGTTACCCACGCGAATCGGGGCCTGCGAGCCGCTAGTCACGGCATCACCCTGTTTCAGCCCGCGGGGCGCAATAATGTACCGGCGTTCGCCGTCAGAGTACAGTACTAACGCCAAATGAGCGCTGCGGTTCGGATCATACTCCAGCCGCTCGACCTTGCCGGGCACGCCGTCCTTGTTCCGCTTGAAGTCCACGATGCGGTAGCGCTGCTTGTGGCCACCACCGACGTGCCGCGTAGTAATGCGACCAGCGTTGTTGCGGCCGCCCGAGCGAGTCTGCTTTTCGAGCAGCGCCGCGTGCGGCGCGCCCTTGTGCAGACCGTCGCCACGGATCTTCACCGCGTGACGGCGCCCGGCAGAGGTCGGATTGGTCTTGATAATCGCCATGACTAGACCTGTTCTCCTTCACCCATGTCGATGCTCTCGCCTTCAGCGAGGGCCACATAGGCCTTTTTCCAGTGGTTGCGACGCCCGAACATGCGACCGAAGCGCTTGTTCTTGCCCTGCTGGTTCAATGTGCGCACGTGCTCCACCCGAACCTCGAACAGCTTCTCGATCGCGGCCTTGATCTCGGCCTTGTCCGCATCCGGCAGCACACGGAACACGTATTGCCCCACTTCGCCGGCGTTGGTCGACTTCTCCGACACCACCGGACCCTGAATAATCTGCATCAGACGCGAATTCATGCCAGCCACTCCTCAAGCTTGCGGATGGCGCCTTCCGTAATCACGACCGTATCGGCCCCGACCAGGTTGGCGGGATTGACACCGCTCACATCGATCACATCCACGTGCGGGACGTTGCTCAACGCACGTTCGGTCATCGCGTCATCCTCGGCCAGCACCACCAGCCCCCGCTCCAGGCCAAGCTCGCCGAGCTTGGCAATACCGTCACGGGTCTTGCCCGACTCGACGGAGAATGCAGCGACCACTTTCAGGCGATCCTGCCGCAGCAGTTCGGAAAGGATCGACGCCATAGCGGCGCGGTACATCTTCTTGTTCAGCTTCTGCGAGAAATCCTGAGTGCGCGCAGCGAACACCTTGCCGCCACCCGTCCACAGCGGGCTGCGAATCGTACCAGCGCGAGCGCGCCCAGTACCTTTCTGGCGGAACGGCTTGATGCCGCCGCCACTGACCTGGGCCCGGGTCTTCTGGGCACGGGTCCCGCTGCGGGCGCCGGCCAGCTGAGCGACGACGCTCTGATGCACCAGCGGTTCATTGAAATCCCGCTCAAAGCAGGTGGCGGACAGCTCCACGCTGGCCCCGGTATCGGCAGTCGTAACTTGCATTGTTTTAACCCTTCGCCTTCACGGCCGGACGAATCATCACGTCGGTACTCGGCGCGCCCGGCACGGCACCCTGAACCAGGACCAGGCTGCGATCAGCGTCGACGCGCACCACCTTGAGGTTCTGGATGGTTTTACGCTCGGCGCCCATGTGCCCGGCCATCTTCTTGCCCTTGAACACACGGCCCGGGCTTTGGTTCTGACCGATGGAGCCCGGAGCGCGATGCGCCAGCGAGTTGCCATGGGTCGCGTCCTGGGTGCGGAAGTTGTGACGCTTCACGGCACCCTGGAAGCCCTTGCCCTTGCTCTGAGCGGTCACATCCACGATCTGCCCCTCCTCGAACCGGTCGACGGTGATTGCATCACCGGCAGCCAGGCCTTCGAGGTCGGTCTCGTCGACGCGAAACTCCCACAGACCGCGCCCGGGCTCCACCGACGCCGCGGCGTAGTGCCCAGCCTCCGGCTTGCTTACCCGGGACGGCTTGCGCGAGCCCGCCGTCACCTGGACCGCGTTGTAGCCGTCGCCTTCGGTGCGCTTGATCTGGACCACGCGATTGTTGTCCACCTGTAGCACCGTAACCGGCACAGAGACGCCATCGTCCGTAAAGACGCGCGACATGCCGAGCTTGCGACCGATGAGTCCAAGAGCCATTACAAAACCCCTTCCGTATCAGACGGCGCTAACAAGCGCCCTAAAGCCGTGGCCCGGCGAAAATTCCGCCGGGCCACGGAAAGCCCAATAGTATGGCAGAAAATTTAACGTTAGTTAAGCCTGATCTGAACATTTACGCCTGCAGCCAGATCCAGCTTCATCAGGGCATCCACGGTCTTGTCGGTCGGATCGAGGATATCCATCAGTCGCTTGTGCGTGCGCAGCTCGTACTGGTCCCGCGCGTCCTTGTTGACGTGCGGCGAAACCAGGACGGTATACGCCTCGCTCTTGGTCGGCAGGGGGATCGGGCCCTTGACTCGGGCGCCGGTCCGCTTCGCAGTCTCGACGATCTCGGCCGCGGAACGGTCGATCAGTCGATGATCAAAGGCCTTCAGACGAATTCGAATGCGCTGGTTAGCCATCTGGTTCACTCAATAATCTTGGAGACGACGCCGGCGCCCACAGTGCGGCCGCCTTCGCGGATCGCAAAGCGCAGACCGTCTTCCATCGCGATCGGATTGATCAGGGACACCGTCATCTTCACGTTGTCACCCGGCATCACCATCTCGGTGCCTTCCGGAAGCTCCACCGAGCCCGTCACGTCCGTCGTGCGGAAGTAGAACTGCGGACGGTAACCGTTGAAGAACGGCGTGTGACGACCGCCCTCTTCCTTGCCCAGGATGTACACCTCGGCCTCGAAGTGCGTGTGCGGGGTAATCGAACCCGGCTTGCACAGCACCTGACCACGCTGGACGTCGTCACGCTTGGTGCCGCGCAGCAGAATGCCGACGTTGTCGCCCGCTTCGCCCTGATCCAGCAGCTTGCGGAACATCTCGACACCGGTGACGGTGGTCTTCTGCGTGTCGCGAATGCCGACGATCTCGATCTCTTCGCCGACCTTCACCACGCCGCGCTCGATACGACCGGTCACCACGGTGCCGCGACCGGAGATCGAAAACACGTCTTCCACCGGCATCAGGTACGCGCCGTCCACGGCACGCTCCGGCTCCGGAATCCAGGTGTCCATCGCCTCGACCAGCTTGTAGATCGCCGGGGCGCCCACTTCGCTCTCGTCACCTTCCAGCGCCTTCAGCGCGGAACCGGTGATGACCGGGGTGTCGTCACCCGGGAAGTCGTACGAGGAC